>CAYXQO010000192.1:0-1549 GCA_964467475.1 uncultured Syntrophomonadaceae bacterium | reverse complement strand
TGGCCGCAAAATAGCAACCAGAAAGTGGCTGCGATCAGCCTTCGTCAGCTGCGCTGGCTTCTGGATGGATTGCCCATTAACCAGCACCAGGCACACCCGGAAGTACTGGCCAGAACAGTGCTGTAAAAGCAAAAAAAATCCTTAAAAAGCCCGAAAAATAAAGGGTTTCAGGCTTCGATGTCGAATAAATAATTATGGATAACACGGCCAAAAGAGTTGAAGAACTGGAAGCAAAATGCACCGTACTGGAACACGAAAAAGCTGAACTCAGAGCGGAAGTGAACTGGTACAGGGAGCAGTTGCGCCTCGATAAAGCCCGCCGCTACGCAAAATCAAGCGAGCAAATCGGCCCTGAACAAGCCCAGCTCTTCAACGAGGTAGAAGCGGAAGCAAAACCTTCTGCCCCTGAGCCGACCATGGAAGAAATCACCTACAAACGGCGGAAACAAAAGGGTAAACGTGACGAACAGCTTAAAGACTTGCCGGTAGAAACCATTGAATACCGCCTCTCTCCCGAAGAGCAAATATGTACAACCTGCAGCGGCGATTTACATGAAATGAGCCAGGAGATCAGGCGCGAGGTAAAAATTATCCCCGCACAAACAACTGAGGTCCGGCATGTAATCTACATCTATGGTTGCCGCCGCTGTGAAAAAGAAGAGGAATCACCAACAATAGTGACAGCAAATGCCCCGGCACCGGTACTGCCGGGAAGCATTGCCTCTCCTTCAGCAGTATCACATATCATGACTCAAAAGTATGCCGATGCCATGCCCTTATACCGCCAGGAAAAAGCACTTGCCCGCCAGGGTGTAGAGCTTTCCCGGCAGACCATGGCCAACTGGGTAATCCAGTGCTCACAAAGATGGCTGGAACCCCTTTATGAGTTGATGCATGAGCAACTTTTACAGGAAAAGGTTCTTTATGCTGATGAAGCCCCTTTGCAAGTGTTGCGTGAGCCGGAAAGGCCGGCATCAAGCAAATCTTACATGTGGCTTTACCGCAACGGTGGGGATAGACCGGCAAACATACTTTATGATTACCGGAGCACCCGGGCCAGCAAACATCCGATCGCTTTTTTAAACGGTTTCAGCGGATATTTACATGTTGACGGCTACGGTGGTTATGACAGTATCCCTGAAGTCACCCTGGTTGGTTGTCTTGCCCATGCTCGAAGAAAATTTACTGATGCCCTTAAAGCGTTGCCTGATGAAAATAGCGATGCTGCCGTTGCAGCAAAAGAAGGGCTTGCTTTTTGCAACCAGCTTTTCTCCCTGGAACGGGAGTTTAAAGAACTTACCCCCGAAGATCGCTACCGGATGCGGCTTATCCGCAGCCGGCCGGTGCTGGATAAGTTTTTTGAATGGCTCAATTATCAAAGACCGAGGGTACTGCCTAAAAGTTCCTTCGGGAAAGCGATTAACTATTGCCTTAAACAAGGTGAAAAGCTACAGACCTTTTTACTGGACGGACGCCTGGAACTTGACAACAACCGGGCCGAAAGGTCGATCAAACCTTTCGTGATCGGTCGAAAAAACTACCTGTTCTC
>CAYXQO010000191.1:0-1579 GCA_964467475.1 uncultured Syntrophomonadaceae bacterium | reverse complement strand
AAGGAGCGGGTTATTGTGACGCCCGTTTCTACTCTGAAGATGGATCGGAAACTATTGCTCTTATTGACGGAAACCTGGAGGAAAACAGCGCATCTTATGAAAGCGGCCTCGGGGTCAGGGTCCTGCACGGTGGTTCATGGGGCTTTGCCGCAACCAGCCGGACCGGTGATGTCCAAGAAACTTTTGCCCGGGCCCTTGCCAATGCGAAAACTGCATCCAGGCTGGTTAATATACCCCTTGACATGGGCAGAAGGCAAGGCATAAAGGGCAGCTATTCTTCCCCGGTCGAGATTGACCCCTTCGAGGTCTCCTTGCAAGATAAGCTTGCTTTTTTGAAAGAATTAGATTTAAGTTTACATGCTGATTTTATCGAGCGCAGGATTGCTTATATCTACTTACAGAGGATGAAAAACTGGTTCTGGAACAGCGAAGGCTCGTTTATCGAAAGAAATCTTTTAAACTGCTTTTGTGAAGCAAGGATAATGGCCCAGGACCTTGATGGCCAGATGCAGGTGCGATCAAAAAGGCTGCAATCCCCCGGCAGCGGCACCCGCGGCTGGGAAATGGTCACAAACCCCGAACTTTGGTCTGCAAAAACAGAAGCCATCAAAGAAGAATTGGCCCGGTTGTTAAAAGCGCCGGAAATCGAGCACGGCAAAAGATCGGTAGTGTTGCTGCCCGGGCAGGGATTTTTACAGGTCCATGAAACTATCGGCCACCCCTTAGAGCTCGACAGGATCCTGGGTTATGAGCTTTCCTATGCAGGCGGCAGTTTTGTTACCCTGGACAGCATCGGGAAACTACGCTACGGGTCAGATAAGCTTAACGCAAATGCTTACGGCTCCATCGAAAACAGCCCCGGCAGCTTCGGTTATGACGATGAAGGCACCCCTGAAAAAGATTACCCGCTTATAGATAAAGGGACCCTGGTCAACTGCCTGACCAGCCGGGCAATGATCAGTGAGGCTAACCAAACTGCGGGTAAAAACATATTTGATGAAAGTGGCGGGGCAAGCCGTTCCACCGCCTTTTATAAAGCACCGATAGACCGGATGACCAATGTAAATATTTCACCGGGCCAAGACGGCAGCCTCGAAGATATTATAGCTCAAACTGAAGACGGCATTCTTTTGGAAAACCCCAGGAGCTGGTCTATCGGCAGCAACAGGGAGCATTTCCACTTCGGCTGCGAAATTGCCTGGGAAATATCCTCAGGGAAGCTGACCCGGGTGCTGAAAAACCCAACCTACCAGGGACACACCCTTGATTTTTACGCCAACCTCAGCGCAGTGGGTGATGACTCGACCTGGGTTGTAGAACAGGTGCCTAACTGCGGCAAGGGAGAGCCCAATCAGGTCATGGAAATAGGCCACGGTATTCCCGTCATGCGCTTTGATAATGTTATTACCGGAGAAAGGAGTTAGGTCATGATTGATGAGAAAACTTACAACGCCATCCTTCAGGTAAGGAAAAATGCCCGCAACAAGAAGATCAATGCTTTTTTTACCATGCACCGGGAAAAAAGCCACCTGCTCAGGATTGGCAATAATTCGGTCAGCCTGAATACAAGCACTGATTT
>CAYXQO010000190.1:0-1580 GCA_964467475.1 uncultured Syntrophomonadaceae bacterium | reverse complement strand
AATTGCTTTCCCAGGCATACCTCCGCACTTTACGCAACTTGACTGCCGTAAATAGGTAGCCACACGAATCTTGTAAGCACAAGGAAACCTTCCCGGATTAATAGCAACATCTAATTACATGGACCGTTCTTGCGATTAAAAAATTTCATTGTGTCCCGAAATTTTTTTTGCATTGTGGCCACAAATAAGCTATAATAGAGCTACATTACTTTATAAAAGGATTTGGTGATCATGGAAAAAGTTGGGGTGAGAAAATTCAAGAATCACCTGGGTCGCTATTTAAAAAAAGTAAAAGCAGGTACAATCGTTACTATCACAGACCATAATAAACCGGTTGCCCGCTTAGTTCCTTTGAGCAGCCAACTGCCTGATAAGGTGAACGAGATGCTCGAGGACGGAAAGGCTTCATGGTCTGGCGGTAAACCGGGGTGTATGACTCCTGTATCTCTCCAACCGCACTCGGAAAAAACTCTGGGAGAAATGGCAGCGGAGGATCGCAGATGATTTGTTATTTAGATACCAGTGCTCTAGTGAAACTATATGTTGCAGAGGAAGGAAGCAGCACAGTGCATCAGCATCTAGAAAGCGCAGCGCTTGTTGCCACCTCAAAAGTAGCCTATCCGGAAGCATGTGCTGCTTTTGCCCGAAGTTTCCGGGAAGACTGCTTAATAGAAAAAGCCTACAAAAAAGCGCTGGCAAATTTTAAATCCGAATGGCCTTCATACTACATTCTTGAATTTACGGATTCAGTGATGATTAAGGCTGGCGAGTTAGCTGAAAAATACAGCTTACGCGGTTTTGATGCCATTCATATGGCCTCTGCCCTCACCCTTTCAGATTATTTAAGCGGGAAAGATAAAGAAACCATAGTGGTAGGTTGCTGGGATAAAAAACTGGCTGAGGCCTTTAAGTTAGCCGGGCTAGCAGTTTTTCCTTAAGTATGGCTGACCTTCTTTCTTATTGGATGGTTTTTACCTTTTAGAAAATTTCGGGACACAATGAAAATTATTGAATGCTCAATACCCCGGTTTTTATCAACAAGTCCAAGAATAGAATAAATTGCTGTCCCAGGCATGCCTCCGCACCTTACGCAACTTAGAAACCGCAAAATAGCTGACTGCACGAACCCTGCAAACATAAGAAAGTCTCCCCGGATTAATAGCAACTTCTGATTACATGAACCGTTCTTGCGATAAAAAATTTTCATTGTGTCCCGAAATTATCGGTTTTATTTGTTGAAGATGTAGTATAATCATTTAAAAAAGATTGCCGGGTCTTTTTATCTGACTAAGGAGTGGTCATAATGTTATATTCACCGTTCAGTCTCAGTGTCGATCCCATGCAAAAGCTGTTTCTCATTAACTTTGAAAAGGATCCTGATGAGATATATCAAGCGCTTGAACCTCAGTGGTTTGATGATCCTGTCTCGGGCAGAGGATTAAGAGTTATCGCCTGGCGAAGAGACGGTTACGTAGATGTATATCAACAACCGGAAGTGCCTAAAAATCATGATTTTAGCGTAACAGCAAAGGGACTGGCTGACCTTATCATCCATCCCATGCCCGGCGCTTATTTTCATG
>CAYXQO010000189.1:0-1613 GCA_964467475.1 uncultured Syntrophomonadaceae bacterium | reverse complement strand
CCTGCCTGGAAGAAGCCCGGGAAAAAGGAGAAAGCCAGGAAGAAGCGATGGAACGCTTTGTCAACCTGTTGCTGCACACCAAGATGTAGGCTAACTTAACCCGGACAAGCCGGTACCATAAAAGTTGGATTTCGAGATGACCCTTTCTTTGCTCAGTGTACATCGCTCAGTGTACATCGGCGTTTTTGAGATCGCTAAAAAAAAGTCTTGCCAAAAATGTGCAGCACTTCAGGATTAAGGGCCTAGGATAGATCAGCATTTCCGGGATCACATAAAAAAGTCTTGCCAAATTTGCGCAGGACTTCAGAATTAAGGGCCTAAAAAAGCAACTAACCCGCAGGGGCGGTTTGCCAGACATACGACAGGTGAGGTTCTCCGCAGCTTTTTCAATTTAATTTATCAAGGGCAAGGCCGCTCAAACCGGACTGAACAAACCAAAATTATGTTAACAGTTGTGGCAATCTTTTGCATAAATAAAGTAAGTATGATTTAATTGTATTTACCAACTAATTTTAGATGAAGGGGTGTAAAAATGAACAAAAACCAGGGTTTTTTTATCAAGATAGCAGTGGTAGTCACCTACCTGTTTATGGTTCTGATGAATGGGCTGGCCAATGCCCTGCCTATCGGTGGAATCACCACCGGGGAAGTATCCGATATGTACTTTGATCTTTTCGCTCCGGCCACATACACGTTTATTATTTGGGGCCTGATTTACCTGCTCTTACTAGGCTACACCTTGTACCAGCTGGGTCTGTTTCAGGCCGATAAAGGAGCAAGCCGCACGGAATTATTTCAGCAAATCGGCATTTATTTTTCGATTTCTTCCGTGGCCAACGGCCTGTGGATCCTGGCCTGGCACAGCGAAGTAATCTGGCTCTCACTGCTCCTGATGCTGGTGGTGCTCGCCTGCCTTTACATGATCGCCACGATCATTTCCGGGGAAAGTTTGAGTTTCAATGAAAAAGGGTTTATCAAGGTGCCTTTCGGGGTCTACTTTGGCTGGATTACCGTAGCCACTATTGCTAACTTCGTCACCTTCTTTGTCAGCATCGGGTGGACCGGAATTGCCAGTCAATTCTGGACGGTCGTCCTGCTAATTATCGCCCTGGCCATCGGGTTAAACTGGCTGATTAAATTCAGGAACTTCGCTTACGGGTTGGTCCTGATCTGGTCTTTCACCGGGATATTGAGTAAACATATCAGCCCGGCTGAATTTGGCGGGCAGTACCCAGTGGTAATCGCCATAGCCATTATCGGCATTATCGTGGTAATCCTGGCCGAGCTCTACTATGTCTACCCGGGGCTCAAAAAAGCAACCTGATCTTTAGAGCTGTAAAAAAGAGAAAAATGAGGCCAAGCCGCTACCATAAAAGTTGAATCTCGAAATGACCCTTTTTAAACTCAGCGCACATCGACATTTCCGTGATTGCAAAAAACCCTTGCCAAATTTGCACAGGGCTTTAAAAATAAGAGCCTCCCCCGGTGAACTACTGTTATAATTAGTGTAATTCAAAATGCTCCTTTTCAAACTCACAGAACAATGATAGGATTAGAACACAGCTGATAAGCGCTATGCATGGTGGAAATAGAATCAGGTTAAAAGAAAATCT
>CAYXQO010000188.1:0-1622 GCA_964467475.1 uncultured Syntrophomonadaceae bacterium | reverse complement strand
GGTGGAAGTTGATATTTTACCGGTTACCCCGGAAGAAATAAAAAATAAGGGCTGGGAGCAGCCTGATTTCATAATTATCAGCGGGGACGCCTATGTAGACCACCCTTCTTTTGGCATGGCGATCATTGCCAGGCTGCTGGAAGCACACGGCTTTAGAGTGGGGATTATCGCCCAACCGGACTGGCGAAATTTAGAGGAATTCAAAAAGCTGGGCAAACCCTCACTTGCCTTCCTGGTAACCGGCGGCAACATCGATTCCATGGTAAATCATTATACTGTAGCCAAAAAAAGAAGAAAAGCAGATGCTTATTCGCCGGGGGGAATAACGGGTAAGCGCCCCGACCGGGCTACGCTTGTTTACTCGCAAAAAGCAAAGGAAGCTTTCCCGGATGTGCCGGTAATTTTAGGCGGCATTGAAGCCAGCCTGCGCCGCTTATCCCACTATGATTACTGGGACGACCGGCTGAGGCCTTCATTCTTAATCGATTCACGGGCAGACCTGCTGGTTTACGGGATGGGCGAAAAACCGGTGGTTGAAATAGCCGAGGCCCTGCAAAGCGGCCTTTCGATTACAGACCTTACCTATATCCGCGGCACCGCTTACTGTTCGGAAGTTATCGAAAACCCCGATGATACGGTTGTGTTACCTTCATACAAAGATGTTCGTAACACCAAAGAGTTGTTCGCCAAAAGTTTTGCTACCAGGCAGCGCCACACTGAAGCAGCCAGCGCTAAAATACTTGCCGAACCATACGAAAACCGTTACGTAATCCAAAATCCACCTGCCGAACCGATGAGCACTGAAGAGCTGGACATGATCTACCGCCTTCCCTTTGCCAGAACCTACCACCCGGTTTATAACAACCAGGGAGGGGTGCCGGCAATCGCGGAAGTCAAGTTCAGCCTCACCAGCAGCCGGGGCTGTTTTGGCGGGTGCAGTTTTTGTGCCCTCCATTATCACCAGGGCCGGTCCGTACAGAAAAGGAGTATTGAAGCGATCACCTGGGAAGCCGAACAGCTAAAAAACGATCCTGAATTTAAAGGATTTATCCACGATGTCGGCGGGCCGACAGCAAATTTCCGCCAGAAACCCTGCGCCAAACAGGAAAAACAGGGACCCTGTACCAACCGGCTCTGCCTTTATCCCGAACCCTGTCCCAACTTAAAAGCAGATCACTCGGAATACTTAGAGCTTTTGCGCAGGCTGCGCAACCTGGATGGAGTAAAAAAAGTATTCATCCGCTCAGGCATCCGCCACGATTACCTCCTCTATGACCGGGATGAACATTTTTTCCAAGAGCTCTGCCGACACCATGTCAGCGGGCAATTAAAGATCGCCCCTGAGCATGTTTCACAAAAGGTGCTCGCTAAAATGAGAAAACCGGATAAAAAGGTTTACCTGGACTTTAAGAAAAAATATAACCGGATCAACCGGGAACTCAGAAAAGAGCAGTACCTCGTCCCCTATTTCATGTCCAGTCACCCCGGATCCGACCTTGAAGCGGCAGTGGAACTGGCCCGGTTCATTAAGAAATACGAACATGTTCCCAAGCAGGTCCAGGATTTTTACCCCACTCCTGGCACCCTGGCCACCTGCATGTTTTACACCGGGCTCGATCCGG
>CAYXQO010000187.1:0-1627 GCA_964467475.1 uncultured Syntrophomonadaceae bacterium | reverse complement strand
GCAAGAGGGATAACCATTTTGCTTATTTCTGATGGACTCAAGTTGTATGTTCTGGGTGACTGCAAGACCCAGATCAACTCGGCGAAAACGAGATCGGTAGTGAATAGCTTGATTCTGCCTTCAGATGCTTCCTGTAATAGCTTTTTGCAGGATTCTGCTTTTTCCGGGTCATCTTTGGTTAGAAAGCGCAAAAAGATGTTTGTGTCTATGAAGTGCATTATTTATTCCTTCTCCAACTTTTTCTTTGCCACCCACTCCTGGGCTAATTTACGGTGATCCTCGTGAGATCCTTTTGGTTTTCGATCCTGCAAAGCACCATATATATCGCTCAGATCTGTTTTTACAGGCTTCAAAACAACCTCGCCTTTTTCATTTGTAACAAATTCAATTTTTTCGCCGTAGCTAATGTTCAGTTCTTCGCGTACCATCTGAGGAATGGTAACCTGACCCTTTTTAGTTACGGTGCTAATTTTTTTCATAGTAATACCTCTTTTTTAAGTAATACTTAAGCTTATAGTAATATATTGCTGTGAGCTTGTCAATTATTTGATAAAGGATCATACTTTTTTTAGATACTTATTTTAATTTCTATTTAGTCGAATTATTGCTTGTTATTGCCTTGCCGGTTGGAAGAAATAAATACACCGAGAGCTTCCAGTTCCTTGTCCGGGCGGTTTACCGTTTTCGGTTTAAGAGCGTCTTCGTAAGCAATTTCAGCGATTTCCAGGCCGTGGATACCCACCATTAAGCCGGAGCGTTCTTCTCCGAGCAAAATGTCCGCAGCCCTGATCCCGAACCTGGTGCCTAAAATGATGTCGTCTGCCGAGGGGGCCAGGCCGCGCAGGGTAAAGCCTAAATCTGTGGTGCGCACTTCCTCGATTTTTTTCAAGCCCAGTTCGATTCGTAAAACCCGCCGCAATATTTGGGAAATACCGCCTAACTTGGGGTTGCCAAAAGCGTCAAGCTCAGGGGTTTCTTCCATCAAGTAGCGAACCAGGTCGCTTTTTTCTTTCGCCCGCAGAATAACCGGATCGTCATAAGGGATGCTGGTGCCCTCGGCCACCACCAGGTTGACATACTGGTTTTCTTTATAAATCCGTCCTACCTTTTCACACAGCTCTTCCAGGTTAACCGGGCGCTCTGGAATGGTAATTATATCGGCACCGGAGGCTACCCCGATATCAAGGGCCAGCCATCCGGCTTCCCTGCCCATTACTTCAACCAGCGAAATGCGCCGGTGGGCTCGGGCGGAGTCGGCAGTGCTGCGGGCGGCCTGGGCACCGAACGAGATGGCCGTGCGAAACCCGAGCATCACATCGGTCCCCGAAACATCGTTGTCGATGCTCTTCGGGGCCATTACTGTTGGGAAGCCCCGGTTTTCCATGCGCAGGGCGGATAAGATGGTATCGTTACCTCCCGTGCCGAGGATGCCATTAATACCGAGTTTTTCAAGGTTACTCAGAATTTTTTCCGGGTAACCTTTTTCTACGTTTTCATCGGTAAAGGGGTTGAAACGTGATGATTCCAGGATCGTGCTGGAACGTCCCTCCAGGGCGACCACCTTTTCAGTATCTAAGGGGACCAGGTATTCCTCGGGGTTATCTGCGGCCAGGCCGGTATAGGCATT
>CAYXQO010000186.1:0-1640 GCA_964467475.1 uncultured Syntrophomonadaceae bacterium | reverse complement strand
TCATGCCCGGCGATCTCTTTCAAAACCACCAAATCCACTCCCTCTTTTAAGAGCAGGGTCAGGCAGGTATGCCTTAATTTGATCGGCGACAGGCCTGGCTTGATAAGCCCGGCATCGCGGCAGATTTTCTTAAAGATCCGGCGCACTGTATTGGCGCTGATCGGCGTGCCCCGGTCGTTCAAAAACACGATCCGTTCTTTTTCCATATAAGGCTTTCGCACCTGCATATATTCTTCCAGCGCCGCCCTGGTTTTGCTGGTGAGCGGAATGATGCGCTCTTTGTTCCCCTTGCCCAGCAGCCGGACAGCGTTATCTTCCAGATCCCAATTGTCCAGACCAAACCCCAAAAACTCCGCCATCCGACACGCTGTGGTCAGGAAAAAACGCATCATGGCATAGTCCCGCTCGGGCATGCTGGTATTAACCAACGAAGCCTGCAAAAGCGCCTGTGACTCCTCCAGGGTCAGGTAGACCGGCAGAGGCTTTGCTTCCTTGGCCTTTCGAATATAAAGGGCGGGGTTGTCCTCTTCTTCCAGGTACTCGGTAAGCACCAGGAATTGATAATAGCTTTTCAACACGGAAACCTTGACGTTACGTGTCGCCGGTTTATTATCACGCTCATTTTTCAGGTAGGAGATATAGCGCCGTATCTGGGCAATCGTAACCTTTTCCGTCTCCACTTGCTCCAGCTTGTATTCTGCCTGCAACCACTGCATGAACTTTTGCATCTCAGTTAAATACTGTGCCACCGTATTTTCTTCCAAGCCCCGCTCCACCAACAAATAATCCCGGTAAGCGTTCTTTAGGGCAAAATTTTCTTCAACCATTTCGTTCAACCTCCGATGTGTTTGTTATTGGGCCGGCTTTTTGCCGGCCCTTTCCTTGATTTTTCTGATTATCCCCAAGACTTATACGATAAAGCCCTGTTCACGCAAGCTAAAAGAGCTACCCTCCCCAATGATGAGATGATCTACCACATTGATGCCCATTAAGTCGCCTACCGCAACCAGGCGCCGGGTCACCTCCAGGTCTTCACTGCTGGGCCTCGGATCACCAGAAGGGTGGTTGTGCGCCACAATAATTTTAGAGGCACTGTGCTTGACTGCCCCTTTAAACAGCTCCCGGGGATGGAAGATGGAGCTATCAACGGTACCGATAAAAACCGTCTCCATGGCCAAAAGCCTGTTTTTTGCATTCAGATAGAAAGCCACGATATGCTCCCTGTCCATCAGCTCCATCCGGGGAACCAGGTAGTGTAACGCATCAGACAAACTGTGGATCATCACAGGCTTTTGGAGGGGATAGTCCATCAGCAGCCGGTAACCCAGCTCCAGGACAGCCTTCAACCGGGCCGCTTTTACCGGCCCGATGCCTTTAATCTGCTGCAGCTCCTGCAGGGAAGCCTGGTAGAAATCCCGGGGTGTGTCATACCGTAAAACCAGTTCTTTGACTACCTCGCCTTTGACATTTTCCTGCAACGCCAGGGCAAGCAGCTCTTCCGTCGTCAGTTTATCGAACTGCAATCCAATCTCTCCCTTCAAAAAAAATGCCGGTGAGCAATTCATGCTCACCGGATTAGAAATGTTTAATACGTAACTTTTGCATAAATAAGCAACAACCATAAAACTCTTCAATATTTG
>CAYXQO010000185.1:0-1755 GCA_964467475.1 uncultured Syntrophomonadaceae bacterium | reverse complement strand
TCTACCAGTTCATCAAGGCGATTGTACGGTTGGCGGACAATGCTCTTGCAGGTTTCTGTAATATGATGCTCAATGCGCACCTTATCTTCCAACCCAAGCTGCCTGCGTATTTCAGAGCTCAAGCGGATAGTTTTATTGTCCACGGAGTTGCTGAGATTAAAGCCAATCAACGCGGTGGAATTATCATCGCGGGCAAAATATTTAGCCATCAAAAGGGTCCACAAAATTGCATAGGGATTGTCATTTCCCATAAACACTGATATCTTGAACTTGATATCCACCCCGAGCCGGTAAAGCATGTAGCCTAAAAACACCGTTCCGGGGTTGATGTTTAAAACTTCGTCGATACCGTACTGGGTGTAGTAATATAACAGTTCGTCCACCCACATCAAGGCATAATCATTTGGCTGGCCGATGCCGGTAAAATAACCGGTAATTGTTTCCGGACCGCCCAGGTGTACGTTAGCCCCGTCGGTACCCTTGGTATCGAGACTTTCCACGTAGCTGGCCCCGACAATTTGCATCGCCGCCGCCACCGCCAGTATATCGCCCTGGTCGCTTTCCTGCTCCCGCATTTTGCGAACCCGGATATAGCGGCCGGGCATAATTTCCCGGTTTTCGATGGCCTGCCTGGCTTCAGCGATCAACCAGGGGAAATACTGCAGAGCACTTATTTCCAGGGTGACTGCGTTACTTTCATTAAAAGACTTTCCCGTAAAATCATACCCGTCACCGAGAACATCACGGTAAAACCAGGAAACAGGAACAAAAGCCCCTTTATCCCTTTGCTCAATCAGCCATTCAAGGTCTTTAAGGTAGGGGGAATCCATATTCTTTAAGCGCTGCATCAGGTTGGGGAGCTGCTTTGCCTCTTTCGCCCGGGCATTAATTTGCTCAGGGGTGCCATACTTGTTGATAATCTTAATTAGGTTATTGATCAGGGGGTTATTGGGATCACTTAAAAAATCATTTAACTCTTCAAGTCGGGCAGCATCAACTTTCAGCAGTTCTCTCATCACCACAGACCTCCTTGGTAAATACTCTTTAAGTTAATCACCAGTGCCGGTAACCCGGTTACCTGAAATACCACTTCTTGCGGTTGACGGCCATCTTCAGGCGGTGTTCAGCCAGGTTTTTGGCCGCCTGTACCACACTAATATTTTCCCGATCTGCCATTTCAAAAACTTTGCGGATGTTACTGCTGATATTAGTGTGCACTTCTTTATAGGCCCGTTCTTTGATGTAACCGATAAATTGATGGGAATTGGCAATCACCCCGCCGGCATTTAAAATATAGTCCACGACATAAGCAATCCCTCTTTCGCCAAGCATATTGCAGTGTTTTTCATCCTGATCAAGTTGATTATTGGCCCCTCCGGCAACCAGCCTGCATTTGAGCCTGGGAATAGTTTGGTCGTTGAGCACCCCGCCAAGGGCACAGGGAGAAAAAATATC
Source organism: uncultured Syntrophomonadaceae bacterium (assembly GCA_964467475.1). Lineage (GTDB taxonomy): Bacteria > Bacillota > Dethiobacteria > DTU022 > DTU022 > B1SED10-74M. Next base: position 300 of record CAYXQO010000185.1, on the reverse strand, counting down.
CACCTCGAGATCATAAATTTGATCGGGTGGAACAATTTCAAGCGGCAGCTCTTCAAGCGCCCGGTTGATACAATCTTCACTTATATCCGCTGCATAAATCTTTGCCCCTTCTTCATGCAGGTGCCTGGCCAGGGCAAATCCTACGTTACCAAGCCCCTGGAGCGCGACAGTCTTGCCTTTAAGCGATGACTCACCGAAAACATTTTTAGCTGCGGCCTTCATCCCGTGGAAAACCCCGTAAGCGGTTACCATCGAAGTATTTCCCACGCCGCCGTAAGATTCTGGCAGGGCTACGCAGCA
>CAYXQO010000184.1:0-1758 GCA_964467475.1 uncultured Syntrophomonadaceae bacterium | reverse complement strand
ACCTCAACTCCCCCTGGTTAAAAAGTGCGAACATTGCTTTATAGCGTCTACTATATCACAAAAATAATTTCGGGACACAATGAAATTTTTTTGGAAATCAGCTTCTTTCTACTTTTTTTGATGCCCATGATTAAGAGAGTTAAATGCTAATCTTAGCCAGGCTGTATACAAAGTGGTGCTTCTCTGTAAAATAAAGCATTCATAGCTGCACTTAAAGAAAGATTTGCTTGAATTCCAGCTTGTAAATGAGAACCCCGAAAGGAAACTTCAAACCCAAAAATGCCTCCTCAGACTAACACCAATAGCTAATTTTATAGTTCAAACATAAAGCATAAAAAATTTCATTGTGTCCCGAAATTATCCCGTCCCGAAATTATCCCGGAACTGGAATTCTTACCTCATTACTGATAAAATATACTACCGTGAGCTTCCCGCTGCCTCCATGATAGTAAATTAAGAACAAGAGAGGAGATAACAGATGAAAAAAATACTGAAGTATATCTTGATCGCTATACCCCTTCTGGTAATTGCCGGTATAGCGTTTGTAGTGTTGAGCAGCTATTTTGAACACCGGGAATTAGTGGAGCAGGAGAAAGAAAAATACCCGGCACCGGGCACCCTTGTTGATGTCAATGATGATGGGAATCATTTGCATGTTCATTCATTAGGTGAAGGCGATCAAACCCTTGTTTTCATGGCGGGGCTTGGCACCAGCTCACCGGTATATGACTTTAAAGCACTTTACGACCTCTTAACAGATGATTACCGCATTGCGGTAGTTGAACGAGCCGGCTATGGCTGGAGCGACATTACTGCAAGCCCCAGAGACATTGATACTGTTTTAGAAGAAACCCGGTCCGCATTACAACTCGCAGGAGAAAGCCCCCCTTATGTTTTGTTTCCCCATTCTATGGCTGGATTAGAGGCAATTTACTGGGCCAACCTTTACCCGGAAGAAATTATCACGATTATCGGCTTGGACCCCCTTGTCCCACAATACCAAGAACAAGCAGAAGAGCCAGAACTACCCCGTATAGTAAGCTTACTGGCAAATAGCGGGCTTATGCGGCAGCAGCCTGATGTATGCCGCGATAATTTCGAAGCTATAAGAAAAGGGCATCTGACGGAAGAAGAAATTGAAATTGCCTGTACTATATTTTTCCGGCGAGTCTTAACCGATAATATGTGGGAAGAAGCGGACATGTTACAGGACAATGCTCAACAGGTTTTGGAACAGGGGAAACCTGGAGTGCCTTTCCATGCTTTCATCTCCGGTGAAGAAGAAGAAGAAAAATGGCAGGATATTTTGAGTAATTACGCGAAAGCTACTGGGGGAGAGGAATATATTTTAGAGGCAGGCCATTATCTTCATTTAGATATGCCTGAAATGATTGCAGAAACGAGTGCTGATTTAATTAATCAGGCAACCTCGGATTAATAGCTTTAATAACTGATAAAACTAAAATGACATTTCCACGAAGCAAGGCCGAACCGGACAATCCTCAGTAGGGAAAGGAGTTGCAACAGATATGAAACGACTTCATCTTAAAATTTATGGTTTGGTCCAGGGAGTCAATTTTAGAGCTGCAGCCAGGCGCAAGGCTCATGAACTGGGGCTGGCCGGCTGGGTTAAAAACTTGCCTGATGGAACAGTAGAGACAGTTGCAGAAGGGGAAGAGGTAATGTTGGAGGAATACAAAAAGTGGTGTCAAAAGGGCCCTTCTGCAGCTATAGTTGATAAGGTTCAGGAAAAATGGG
>CAYXQO010000183.1:0-1793 GCA_964467475.1 uncultured Syntrophomonadaceae bacterium | reverse complement strand
TGGCACCCGGTAAGTCGGTGCCGAGCACTGTTGAAATCAGGGATGCGGTCAGCATCCCGTGGGCAATCCGCTTTTTAAAGCGGCTCCTGGCGGCAAATTCTTCATTGACGTGGACCGGGTTAAAATCCCCGGTGATCCCGGCAAAACTGTAAATGTCCGCTTCACTGATAGTCTTGGAAAAATTGGCTTTGTCGCCTACAGCAATTTCTTCAAAGGGTCGATCGTTTACCATAGTTAAATAGCACCTCCACCTTTTATTATTCTCCTTTTACCATAATTATTCCTTTTAAACTTCACAGCAGGAAATATCGCTCCAGCAAGGTTGGGCAGTAAATTTTTTGTCTGCTCAGCATTCCTGCATTTTGGATTGGTGCCGGCTCATTTAAGGGCAATGGGTGACGACTTAGTTGCAGGCTTTCGCTTTGCTTGCCCTTAAGCATTCGCCATCTAAGGCTTTAGGCTTCAAGCGAACTGCTTCCCAAGGAAGCAATACCCCCGTCCCCCTGCTTCCCCTAATATGATAAAATACCGGTTGAGGGGAGGCTTCTTTAATGAAAGTGCTGGCTTTAGCCGATGTCCACCAGTCAGAAAAGCACTGGATGATGTTAGAAGAAGCAGTTCGGCGGGAAAGCCCTGCCCTGGTGCTTATTGCCGGCGATTTACTGCCCAAGTATGAAGGGATCCTGGCCCAGGCTGATTTTGGGCCGCGTTTAAGAGAACATGCCCGGGTGATCAAAGGATATGGTACCGAGCTGGTGTTGATCCTGGGCAATGATGATAACCAGCTGTTAATTCCTGAAATGGAAGCGGGCGACGAAGAAGGCCTGTGGCATCACCTGCCGGACCGGGTAAAAGAGATAATGGGATATGAATTCTGCGGTTGTCCCTGGATCCGGGATTATCCCTTTGCCTACAAGTACTGGGTGGCCCCGGAGAGCAGAGAGCATTGCTTTGTCCACCCGGTTCAGCTCGGGCCACCGGCAGAAATAAGCAGGGATAATCAAATTACCACCATTGCCGACTTAGAAGCCTATTTAAAAGAAAAAGTTTCTGTAAAAGAGTCCCTGGAGAAGATGGCGGCCCTGGTGAGAAAGCTAAAGCATTCCATATGGTTGATCCACGACCCGCCTGCCTATTTAGGGCTTGATTTGTGCGGTAGCGGCGATGAAGCGGGCAGCCCGGTAGTGTATGATTTTATCTGTGAAAAACAGCCGCTTCTTACCATCCATGGCCATATTCACGAGGCACCGCGATGTAACGGAGGGATCTGGGCTAAACAGCTGGGACGGACCTGGTGCATCCAGGCCGGCCAAACTGAAAACGAGCTCAGTTATGTTACCTTTGAGCTGGAAGCAGAACAGATAAAAGGGATTCGCCACTCTTTGTACGGCTCCCTTGTATAAACTAACCTTGCCTGCTACAACCTTTGTTTTGTTAACTATTGCCACAGTTCTCTAATAATGATCCCGGTTCAAAATTTAAACTCAGGTTATTGCTCAGCTTTTTCCTTGAGCGTCTCTAGCCAGATCCCGATTAGACGTTTTGGCCACGAGATTGTATTCTACTCTTTGCGCTAACTTTAACCGGTAAGACTGTTAAAAGGGTTTTTGAGCTGTTCGCTGGCAAATAAAGATAATTTGCCCGAACGGGTAACTAAGTGCTTAAAAATCTTTGGTGTCCCTGCCCAGGTTATCCAAGTGGCAGGTGTCATTAAGCTTCACCAGGATAACGTCCCGGCTGGTGAATTGGAGTTCGTTCAAACAGGCGGTATCCTGGCGGATTTTCCAGAAACC
>CAYXQO010000182.1:0-1821 GCA_964467475.1 uncultured Syntrophomonadaceae bacterium | reverse complement strand
TGCCGCCAGTCGGTCGGGGGAAGCATGGCCATGAAGAAAAAATTCCGGGAAAAGGACATTCCCTTTTTGGCCATCGACGGCGACTGTATTGACGGGGACAGCTTCCCCTGGGGGCAGGCCCTGACCCGCCTGGAAGGTTTTCACGAGGTCTTGGAACAGCTCCATGCATAAAATTTCTATAGGAAAGTAAAGTTATCCACGTCAACCAGCCCGCAGTCGGTAATCTTCAAGGAAGGGATTACCGGCAGGGCCATGAATGACAGAGTGAGAAACGGCTGCGGCAGGGTTGTGCCCAGCTCGCGGGCCGCCTGAAGCACTGCTTTCATCTTCGTGGCTACTTCCCCGGCAGAATCAAGCGACATCAGCCCCGCTAGCGGCAGGGGGAGGGAGGCTATGGTTGAACCGCTCTCGTCTACGGCGATAAAGCCGCCACCGAGCCCTGAAAGCGCGTTAACCGCCGCAGCCATCGCTTCTTCAGAAGCGCCTGTTACCACTAAATTGTGCGAATCGTGGGCCACGCTTGAAGCAAGCGCCCCCTTTTCCAGGCCGGTTCCTTTAATCAGCCCCACCGCCATGCGGCCGTTTTTGCCGTGCCGCTCGATAACGGCAATCTTGTTGACCCCCGGCGCGGGCACCGCGGCAACGCTCCCGTCTTTTGCCAGTTCCACCTCAAAAAACAATTTTTCAGTCACCAGCTGGCCCGGAACCAGCCCGATAACCGGCATCTTGCCTTCAGCGGGCGCGGGCAATTTAAAATCCTCCGCCTGCAGAGTTCTTTTTAGTTGCACGCTATCTTTGGCCCAGGCGGGTGGTTCATAGGAAGGAGCCGGTTCAAGGACTTTACCATTTTGGGCAACCACTTTCCCGTTTTTGATCACTAAAGCAGCCCGGAAATCGGTTAAATCCTCGAAAACAACCAGGTCGGCCCGGTAGCCGGGCGCCACCGCTCCCCGGTCATAAAGACGGTAGTGTAGGGCAGCATTCAAGGTGGCAATTTTGATCATTAACAGGGGATCTGCGCCTAGGCTTACAGCTTCGCGCAAAATTTCATTGATGTGGCCCTTTTCGAGCAGTTCACCCGCCTCGCGGTCGTCGCTGCCGAACATGAAGGAAGTGCTGTTGGCATGGTTAATTAGGGGCAGCAGCTCTTCTAAGCTGGAAGTGGCGGACCCGTGGCGGATAATAATTTTCATCCCGCTGCTCAGCTTTTCGCGGGCCTCTTCTTTGGTGATGCATTCATGGTCGCTTTTTACCCCGGCGGATAAGTAAGCCTGCAGTCCCTTACCGCTAACTGCAGGGGCGTGGCCGTCGATCACCTTGCCCTTTTCGTTGGCAGCAATAATTTTCTTTAACACTTCGGTATCGCCGCCGGTCACGCCGGGATAGTTCATCATCTCTCCCAGGCCGATCACCCCGGGGTAGCCGAGCAGTTCCGCCACTTCACCGGAATCAATTGCCCCGCCGGCTGTTTCTAAGTCGGTGGAAGGCACAGAAGAAGGCACGGTGGCAAAAAAGTCGCAAATTGCATGCCGGGAAGCCTCTAAAATCAGTTTAACCCCGTCAGGCCCGAAAACGTTGGCGATCTCGTGGGGGTCGTTAATCACAGCAGTGGTGCCGTGTGCGGTAATGAGCCGCCCCAGCTCCGGCGGCAGCAGCAGGGTGCTTTCGATGTGCAGGTGGGCATCGATCAAGCCGGGAGCAACGTATTTGCCCTTTAAATCAATGGTATCTTTTCCTCCGGTATACTGATCACCAACAGCGGCGACAAAGCCTTCTTCAATGGCTACATTTCCCTCCACTATTTCACCGCTAAATACATTG
>CAYXQO010000181.1:0-1889 GCA_964467475.1 uncultured Syntrophomonadaceae bacterium | reverse complement strand
CAGGGTTACATTAACCTTAATCCCTTCAGCAGAAAGAGTCTTTACTGCCTTTAAGCCCTCAGGAATCACCGGAATTTTGATGACTACATTTTTGTGCACCCCCGCCAGTTCCCGGGCTTCTTTGACCATGCTTTCGTAATCCATGGAAATAACCTCGGCACTGATCGGTCCGTCGACTAGGTTGCAGATGGCAGGCAGTATCTTACTGAAATCTTCATTTTCTTTGGCGGCAAGCGAAGGGTTGGTGGTTACCCCGCTGATCACTCCCCAGTCCGTTGCCTGTTTGATTTCCTCTACGTTGGCTGTGTCCAGGAACAACTTCATGGTTAAGCCCTCCTATCATGTTTGGTGTTTTTCAGCGCTTACTCGAATTAACAGAAACTCGCTAAATAATAAATTCTACTTAGCAGAGACCTTTCCCTGCTTCGATGGACTTTTATCGTCTCTTGTAGTCATTTAGTTGCCATAAGCCGAAGAGGCTGATAAAATGAAGCGAAGGGAAGGTGACTGACAATAAGTACACTGGATAAAGTACGCGAAGAGTACCCGGACAAATTTGCTCCTTTGGAGGATATTTTTTGCAAGATCCGCCCAGGTGATCGTATCTTCATTTCCACGGGATGTGGTGAACCCCAGTACCTGGTGCAGAAGCTGGTTGAATACGTCGAATCTAATCCGAAAGCTTTTTTTGATACGGAAATCTTGCACGTTTGGACCCTGGGGGTGGCTCCTTATAGTGATGAAAAGCTGCAGGATAATTTCCGCTCAAACTCTTTTTTTATCAGCCATCATACTCGTGAGGCGGTAAACGAGGGAGCAGCGGATTATACCCCTATTTTCCTTTCAGAAGTGCCTATGCTTTTCCGGCGCCGTCAAATTTCAGTTGACGTTGCCCTGGTTCAGGTTTCCCAACCGGACAGTCACGGCTACTGTAGCCTGGGAGTTAGCCTGGACATTACCAGAGCTGCCGTGGAAAATGCCGACCTGGTAATCGCCCAGGTCAATTCCCGGATGCCCCGGGTCCACGGTGATTCTTTTGTTCACATTTCAGAATTCGATCACCTAATTGCTTACGATGAAGAAATTCTGGAGTACTCTCCCCCGGAAGTTGACCGGGAGGTAATGGAAAAAATTGGCCATTATGTGGCCCGGATAGTGGAAGACGGAGATACGATCCAGGCCGGTTACGGTAGTGTCCCGGACGGCATCCTCCCCTGCCTCAAGGATAAACGCCACCTGGGCATTCACACCGAACTACTTGGCGACGGCCTGGTTGAGCTGGTTGAAAAAGGTATAGCTGACAACTCCATGAAAGAAAAAAACCGGGGGAAGGTAGTGGCTTCTTTTTGCATGGGCACCAGGAAAACCTACGATTTTATCGATGATAATCCGGCGGTAGCTTTTAAAGAAATAGACTATACTAACAGTCCCCTGGTGATTGCCGACCATGAACACATGACTGCCATTAACAGCGCCTTAGAAATTGACTTAAGCGGCCAGGCTTCGGCCGAATCGATCGGCAGTAAATTTTACAGCGGGATTGGCGGCCAGGCCAATTTTATGCGTGGTTCCGTGCTTGCTCCTTACGGTAAGAATATTTTAGCCATGCAGTCGACCACCAGGGATGGCAAAGCATCACGGATTGTCCCCGCCCTGAAAGAAGGAGCGGGGGTTACCCTGACCAGGGGCGACCTTTATTACGTAGTCACCGAGTACGGGATTGCTTTTTTACACGGTAAAAATATTCGAGAAAGGGCCATGGCTTTGATCGCTATCGCCCATCCGGATTTTCGCCCCTGGCTGATCGAAGAAGCCAAGAAAAAGAATCTTATTTATAAAGATCAAACTTTTTATACCGGGGAAAAGGGAGAGTATCCTGAGCACTTAGA
>CAYXQO010000180.1:0-1911 GCA_964467475.1 uncultured Syntrophomonadaceae bacterium | reverse complement strand
TCAATCAACAGTAAACAAAAGATTAAATGGCGCAGGTTGGGACAACCTCAGCCAATATCTCAACCACATAGAGTATCGCCTCTCAGGGCGATAACTGCTAATATTCGCCCTGAGAGGCGATATTGTTAGGTGGGGTTAAATGGAAAAATATATTGCTGTATTATTTGCAGCCCATTTTATCGCTGATTTCCTGTTTCAACCTGATAGCCTGGTAAATAAAAAGAGTAATCCTTTCTACTTAATCAGTCATGCTGTCATTCATGCTCTGGTAATCTATATATTGCTTCAGAACTGGACAGAATGGCAGGTTCCTTTGCTGGTGTTTGTTTTTCATATTGTAATTGATTATATTAAGCAGGTTAAAACAGGAGGCGCAGATTCTGCAAAGATCATGTTGGTAGACCAGGCAGCGCATCTAGCCAGCCTGCTGTTGATTGTTCTGTTTGCAGAGCTTACTTTGCCGGTTATGGCTTTTACGGGAATTGGCTACGAGGCAATAATTACACTGGCTGCTTTTAGTATAGTAGTACCTGGTTCCGGGCATTTTATTGGACGATACATGAAAGAGATTTTTGAAGAAAACGATATGCCAACCAAGGGTTTAAAAAATGGGGGCAAATTAATTGGTCAGCTCGAAAGGTTATTGATCTTAATCCTTATTATAATCGGGCAACCTTTAGGGATAGGATTTTTAGTGGCAGCAAAATCTATTCTACGCTTTGAAGAATCTAAAGTTCAATTAGTTGCTGAATACGTTATTATCGGGACTTTGTTAAGTTTTACTCTGGCGATTGTCTTTTCCAGCCTGGCTGTGTGGGCGATGAGAGCATAGATAACCAAGGACAAGCGGGAAATCAAAGTCCTGAAAACTGCCCACTATGGTTGATTGTATTTGCACCCTATGATCGCATCAGATGCCAGCAAGGAAATCTAACAACACCCTGTTTGTAGCTTCCGGATTATCCTGGTTGGCTATGTGGTGGGCGTCTTCTATTATTTTTAGTTGAGTCTGCGGGCAATCGTTGTGCCACCTTTTCATCTGGTTTCGGACCATTGAGATCTCGTGATCCCCGTGGCATAACAGCTTTGGTTCGGCTGTGTGGTTGGGAAGCCCGCGGGCCATATCCCTCATTAATTCTTTAGTCAAATGAGACATGACTTGTTTCCCGTTTTCGGTGGCAATTCTTTCCAGGTAAGCCCTGGTTTCAGGTTTGAGAGTGCGGTGCTCGGCAAAGGCTTTGAAAACCTTTCTTTCAGGGTAAAGGTTAATAAAAAGCCCGATCAGGGGGTTTGCTATTTTAATCAACGAGGTAACCGGGGGATGTAAGGAACTGCCTCCAATGTGGATGGTAGCTTTTACTTTTTCCGGGTACTTATAGGCTGCAATTTGGGTAACATAGCTGCCAAGAGACAGTCCCGCTAAAACTGCCTTTTCAATTTTTAGATGGTCGAGCAGGTTACTGATCAAATCTGCCGTAGTTTCTGAGAAGGGAAGCTTATTGTCAATCGGTGAAGAGTTCCCATGATAGGGCATATCCCAGATAATTACCCGGTATTTTCCCTGCAGGGTTTCTGCCTGGGCTTTAAATGTTTCATGGTTCATGTTGATCCCGTGTGAAAAAAAGATGGGGAGGGCATCCTCCCGGCCATAATCCTCATAATATACTTTCCCCACTTTGTTCTCAAAATACATGTTCATTGCTCCTTTTAGTTTTTTATTAGAAGACCTGGTTTTATCGTTGCACCTGGCTTCAAAACGAAAATTCTTGCCTTACAGTATTACTGCTAGATTTATTATAGCTTAATTCTCTTGTATTTTGACCCTACTAAAGATAGGTTTAAGGATAGGTTGCATAATTGTTGGTCCCTGGCAGGCAGGAAAGAAGACGTTGATTAAATATTTTATGGGGC
>CAYXQO010000179.1:0-1931 GCA_964467475.1 uncultured Syntrophomonadaceae bacterium | reverse complement strand
GCCTGTTGTAAAACCCGCTCTGCTTCAGTATCGCCCTTGCGAAAAAGATGCAGCGCTTTATTATAAAGCATAAAGCAGGAGCTTTCTTTTTGGCTGTCATGTTCTTCAAACAGCCTGTCTAATTCATCCTGGCGATTTTCATCCAGCAAACGGAACCCCAGTACATACCGAATACCCTGGTTATCTACCGGGTTAAGCCTGAGCAATTCCCAGTATTTTTTTATGGCTTCATCCTTCTGCCCTGTATCCCAGAGGCATTCAGCAAGCCCGGCCAGGGCCCGCATATAAGGCCTGGTTTCTATTATATTCCAGAAATTACCGCTATTTTTCTTGAAAAAAAGCTCGCCCAGGGCTGCTTCACCAACCTGAACTGCACGCCGGTAAAGAAACAGCTGCTCTTCTATGTACCTGCTTCGAAAAGCCAGGTAATTAAGAGCATCGACACAAAAGGGCGAAATTTCTAAGGCCTCATAAGCCCACTTCAGCCCTCTACCATTTCCTCCCCACTCCCAGGCTTCAAAGATCAAGTCCTGTGCCTTGTCCAGTTTATCCTGAGAAAAAGGCAAATTCTCAACAGGAGCCGTTAAAATACGAGGCAATTGCTTTAGTTCCGGCAACTTCCCCGGTTCGCCTGATGCTACAAGCGGCAAAACAGCCTTTTCATCCGGAGAAGCAGGAAAGGCTTTTATAAACTGATCATAGCCGGGAACTGCAGTGAAACCTGCAGAAGGCAAGTTATCACGCCAATTTGCTATGCAATTTCCCTTTACGGTCATTTCCAGCATGTACCAATAAATTTCCCTTTTATAATTATCTATCGCGCCCAAGTAATGCAGGACCGAGCGGTGTAATACTGAGTAAAATATATTTTCCTCAAGCTTTTTGATAATATGCACCCCGGAGGAAAAACCGCTGGACGGGTGAAAAGGTTCAATCCCCAGGTTTTGCAACCCCTCAAAAAGGCCGGGGGAAGAAATACGTTTTGGCACCGATATCTTTAACGGTAAACCATAAAAGTGCGCTTCTTCCTTATCTCTGCGCCAGGCGAAATGCAAAAAATCTGCCAGGGGCAGCATCCTTTTAGTGGTAGCAAGGTCAAAAATGAAATTACCGCTGAAATGATCAAGCAAAGCATAATAGACCAGGTGTTCCTTGTTCGACTTGCTGTAGTTGTTTATATTGATATCAAAAGGTTTTTTCTGGTAGGTTATGGCCCCTTTTTTGTCAAGGTAGAGGTGCCTGGAAACGGTCACTAACAACTGGTGAATTTCATTGGAAAAGCTCGTTTCTTGCCCGCTCAACTTGATCTCCCCCTTTAAAGATAATTTACTTTTAAACGCTTATTAATCAAGAACTGCTTTTAGTTTCTTCTGAGTCCGGAAAGGAAGCTTACTTTATTTCGACTGTGGAATGGTATTCCTCTCCATAATTCTAAAATCCTGCCCGGAACGGAAAGATGTGATAAAAAGTTGGGGGATATCCCAGTTGAATAATCTGATCTGCTTCCAGGGAATCATCCTGTTTTAGATCAATTGAAGTGCTCACAACTTCTACACCAGTTCAATTTTAAGCTTTAAATATTGACCAATCAGGCCCCCTTTAGAGAGGGGGCCGGTCACTGGTTTAGCCCATCCTGCGCCTTCTTTGCTGCGGAGTCCCGATACTGCTTCGGTTATGCCTTCCTTCCTCGGTGGCGGGGAATATGCTTAAATGAATTAGCTCTTCTTCAACGATCAGGCCGGCACCGATGATGCCGGGGCCGGTCAAGCGCAGGTCCTGGCCCATGTTGACCGAGGGATAAGTGAGGTGCTCACTTGCCTCGAGAGCTTTTTTTTAGTTCTTTTGGCTTAGGCGAGGTTTTTTTAGGGAGCGGCCCCGGGTATTTAGCGCCTCTAAAGCGTAGCTTTTAAGCAGCCTGGTCCAGAGCTTTT
>CAYXQO010000178.1:0-2043 GCA_964467475.1 uncultured Syntrophomonadaceae bacterium | reverse complement strand
TCCTTAGCTCTCTTTTATTTGCTCTTTTTCACGGTTCATTTTTAAACCTGGTCAGCACTTTTATGCTCGGTGCAGTCATCGCAGTGGTGGTAATTAAAACCGGTTCGCTGTGGGGAGGCATTCTCTACCACATGCTCAATAATTTTTACGCGATTACCTACCTTTATTTAGCTGGGCAACAGGAGACCGCAACCGAAATTGATCCCGGGGCATTATATGGCTTATTACCCCTTTTGGTTATAGCTGCAATAGCTGCATATTTCAGCTTGCGTGTGTTGCACAGCAGGACGGGCGCAGAATCCCTGTTTAAAAAAGGGAGGGACAGCTGGCTTCCCCGGGGCTGGTTCAGCGGGTTACTGGTAGTTGGCCTGGTTTTGTTCCTGCTTTTGGCTGTCCTTGAACTGGCTGTCGGTTTTGGGTGGTTTGGGATCAATCAATTTTAAACAGGAGGTTGGATTATTATGGGACTGGAAAACAAGCATATCGCAGTTTTGTTGGAGGAAAAATATGAGGATCCAGAGTTTTGGTATCCTTATTACCGTTTCCAGGAGGCCGGAGCCAGGGTTACCGCAATTGCGCCAAAAATTAAAGAGTATAAGAGCAAGCATGGATTCCCGGCTACTGCAGACATGGAAGCCGGAGATGCCGATGGCAGCACCTTTGATGCTGTGATTATCCCCGGAGGCTACTCCCCGGATTATATGCGCCGCTCGCGTGAGCTGATCAATTTTGTGAAAGAAGCTTATGAAAGTGAAAAGGTGATTGCTGCCATCTGTCACGGCCCCTGGATCCTTGCCTCGGTAGGGGCAGTTAAGGGGCGCCGGGTAACGGCATTTTTTTCAATTAAGGATGATTTGGTCAATGCCGGAGCAGAATTTATCGACCAGGAAGTAGTCTGCGACGGCAATGTTATTACTTCCCGCACTCCCAAAGATCTACCTGCTTTCTGCCGGGAAATAATCAATGCCCTGAACAGCTGACAGCTGTTCAGGGTAAATTTGGGGGATCTTAAGAATCACGGAAAGTTCAATGCGACTCTTCGTGATTCTTTTTTATCTTTAAGAAAATGCCTCGCTTTTGTTTATCCATCTCAATCTTATCCCTGGCGAGTAAATGGTTAATATACTTTTGTATTTCCGCCGGTCTTAAATTCAAAGACTCTCGCAAGTCTTTAACAGTGCAGGGCCTCCTGCTTAGAAGTTGCAGAATTTGTTGGCCTCGAGACTCGTCATATGAAGGCATTTTTTGACCCGGTTTAAATTTACCGATCAGCTCCGCCTGGTTAAGGTAACTTGAAATTTCCTGCATTTTGCTGCTATCTGCCGGTTCCAACCAATCTTCTGTCCCGGGACGGTCAAGTGTTCCCAGTTGGATGCTGTCGGGTTGAATTATTTCGACAGCTTCTTTTAAGGCAGCCAATTCTTCTTCTGTATCGTTAAAACCCGGGGCAATAAATATTTCCAGCCTGATCTCGCCGCTGTATTCATTACGCAAGTTTGCCAGTCCCTCGATTATTTCTGCGCATTTCAGGTTTGAGTGGGGACGGTTGATTTCTTGAAAACAATTTTCGGTAGCGGCGTCAAGAGATGGGATAATCAGATCGGCATTCAGCACCTGCTTGCGCACTGCCCTCTCTTTAAAAAGGGTGCCATTGGTTAGAAGGCAGATTTTATAGTGCGGATGATTTTTTTTAAGGTGGTTGATGATTTTCCCAATACCGGTATGAAGAGTGGGTTCGCCTGATCCGGAAAAGGTAATGTAATCGAGGTGAGGCATATTTTCCAGGTATTGATCAAGTTCCTCCAGGACTTCCTCCAGCGGCACATACTTTTTTCTTGTTACGGTTAAATCGGTGGTAGCCCCGCATTCGCAATAAATGCAGTTAAGGGTGCAAGTTTTCAAGGGAACCAGGTCTATCCCCAGCGAAGCCCCCAGGCGCCTTGAAGGCACCGGACCGAACAAATGACGATATCTCATAAAGACCTCCTGAAAGTGATCATCTAACAAAAATAATATATCAAAAATTGATAGTTGATGTATACC
>CAYXQO010000177.1:0-2057 GCA_964467475.1 uncultured Syntrophomonadaceae bacterium | reverse complement strand
AATATCATGTTCTATATGGGTTATATGGATTTACAACGCGAAAATCGGTGTTAAAGGAATTAGAATCTGACCCTTCTAAAAAAAGAGTACTAAAAGCTGTCCGGAGAACTCTTGGGCTGATGGAAACAAATCTACGCCATCCTACTTTACAAACACATGAATATCAGTCTTTAAAGGGTCCAAATGGTGAAAAAGTGTTTGAAGCCTATGCACAGCAAAACACACCCGGCGCTTACAGAGTATTTTGGGATTATGGGCCTGGCAGAAAAGAACTCACAATAGTTGCCATAACTCCGCATCCTTAAGATCTTTTAGAATCATGCATGAACAACTGAAGTCATTGATTTTCACAAATAATCTTCATTGTGTCCCGAAATTATTCGTCAAGCTCCTGGTCCCAGTACTGGTTTGCCTGGTTCATGTATTCTTCGTCACTCATTAGCTCCATGTGCAGTTGATCAACCGTTTTCTGACTGACCTGCCCATCTGTGACCATTTCCCGTCCGGCTTCTTTTAGCGCATCTTTAAACTGGCAAATTTTTTGAAATACCCGGGGATCTTCTTCCCGGGAAGTTTGCAGCGCCTCCCCGCAATTGCGGTATATCTCTAATACCATACCAATGCCCGTTTGCTTGGCTATATCATTGAAATGTTTTAGCAGATCAAAATTGTGTTCACCGGGAAATCCGGAATTGGCAATGAAAAACTGCTGGGGAAACCGCTTAACCCTACCCTCGTGATAAAAAGTTCCGTCTTCGTTTTTTCGGATATGTGGAGTGGCCAGAGGTAAAAAACGGTCAGTAAAATTCTTAAGCAGGCCGGTCATAAACATGCCGTATACCGGGGTGGCCATACCAACATAGTCGGAATCAAGGAGCAGGTTGATTAACTCTGCCATATCATCCTTGATAACGCATTCACCGGGGGTTTGCCCCCAGCAAGCAAAACAACCGCGGCATTGTTTTATATCATACTCTATTAGGAACACTTCTTCCGTCTCTGCTCCTGCCTGCCTAGCCCCTTCCAGCAGCGGTTCTGCTATCTGATGGCTATTGCTTTTTCGCCCCCTCGGACTTCCGTTAAATACAGTGATTTTCACTATTAACCATCCTTTCCTTCTTTAATAATTATTGGTGAACTTTCCACTAACCGTTTAGAAATAATATTTGCTTCCCCAAATAAACATGCCTGGTTTAACCGGCCAGTCTGTTACTGTTGTGCTTTTTGGCAAAAAACCGCTCAATTTGCCATTTTAAATATTGGTGTTTCACTTTACATTTTACAGAAATAATACCATGCAGGATCTGATCGAACAACTATTTTCGGCATAATTTCGGGACACCATAATTTCGGGACACATAATTTCGGGACACAATGAAAATTTTTGATGCCGAATCCGCTGCCGGGGTATCCGGTTTTGCAGGAAGTTTGACCCCTCTTGGTATCTAGAATTATGTGTGAAACCTTTGTTTATTATCGGTTTTGCAAGCAACACCAAGTAAACGAGGGTGTTATATAATAATTCCAAATCGTTAACAGAACCTCATTTATCGTCTATAATGCAAGCATGCTGCAAAATAGCCGAAGGTGGTAAGCTATGTACTTCAAAAGAACGATGGAACAGTTAGTAGTTAGGATAATTTCGGGACACAATGAAGATTATTGTGATGCCGAATCCGCTGTTTGTACAATCAGAAATTAACGTTTATCTGAGAAGTCTGGCTTGTGTTCCCAGGACTTTTTGGCTTCCTATTTTGCGGTTATTAAATTCGGGTTAAAATCCTTTTTCAAGTGCAAATTTAAAATATATCATTTCCTCCGGGAACTCCCGCTTCGCACGCAGTTCGGCCATTTTTTGCAGGCAACACTTGCAATCATCATTATTGGTAACAGTAGAGAAGACACCGCCTCCCGTAAATAATTTTCATTGTGTCCCGAAATTTATCTAATCCTACGCCGCGGAAATTCTACGGTGATAGGGACAAGTTCATAAAATTATCCGGTAGCTACATCTACCTGTAAAATATGATATTATAATGTTCAGAATTGAAAGTGAG
>CAYXQO010000176.1:0-2060 GCA_964467475.1 uncultured Syntrophomonadaceae bacterium | reverse complement strand
TGCGGAAGAAGATGAAGATGCGCAGGAAGAAGATATGGAAACAGATAAAGAAGATATAGAATAAATGAGAAACCGAACTATAGCAGCAAGAATTTGCAGTTGTTGTTCTTTTTCAAACATAACATGACCACCTCATGAGAATAGGTTAATTTTAAGCATTCCATGAGGGCAAAAAGTTGTCAATTTAAGATAGGGGCTGTGAATTATTGTTCACAGCCCCTGAATTCTTCAAAGCATTTTTTCAACTATCTGCATGCGGCAATTTGGTTTATTTAGCCAGTTTTTGGTTATTCCTGTTTTTTCGTCCACGCGGAATAAGAGGTGAGTACTATGCCTAGTGCAGCAAAGAAAATGATTGCCCCGATAATTACCAGGGTCCATTGTTCGTTGGGGATGTAAGCCATGATGATGTTATAACCCATGGCTACCATTGATGTAATAATCATTATAATAAATGGTATGATGTAGCTGGTGGTCGGTTTTTTAAGGGTTTTTAAGAAAACTGCGGCTGCGATTAAGGCCAGGCCGGCCAATATCTGGTTGGAAGCGCCGAATATTGGCCACAGCTCCATCTGGTATTCGGTGAAACAGAGGAAAGCAGCGACTATAAAACCGGGAAGCATAGAAACAGTTTTATCTTTAAAAATCGCCGGCGCATTGAAGGTATCTGTAGCTTCCACTACACAGATCCTGGCCAGGCGCATACAGGAGTCCAGGGTGGTCATGGCAAAGCTTTTTAATACAACTGAGAAAAATGTCGCTCCGATGATCACCGGAATCCCTATAGCACTAAGGAAAGCTGCTCCTCCTTGAGGGAAAACAGCAGGCCATTCGGCTACTCCCCAGGCCGGGTACCACTCCTGGTAACCGGCCACTCCCAGGCCGACTACGGCGGTAAGCAGGGCGATCACGGCCAGGTAGCCCTCGGTAAGCATTGAACCGTAACCTACCAGCTTGGCGTCTTTCTCATTTTTCAGCTGTTTGGGAGTAGTGCCGCTGGCCACCAGGGAGTGGAAGCCGGAGATAGCGCCGCAGGCGATGGTAATCATTACGAAAGGCCAGATCGGCGGTGCCCCTTCGGGTGCTATCCTGATTGCGGGTGCAGCCACGGTGGCATCACCCATGAAAGACAAGG
The DNA here is from genome assembly GCA_964467475.1 of uncultured Syntrophomonadaceae bacterium. Classification (GTDB taxonomy): domain Bacteria; phylum Bacillota; class Dethiobacteria; order DTU022; family DTU022; genus B1SED10-74M. Next base: position 925 of record CAYXQO010000176.1, on the reverse strand, counting down.
CAATTACCCCTAAGGAAGAAAGTACCAGGGCGATTACAAGCTGGGTGCCGTTAATAAAGTCCCGGGGTTGTACCAACATCCAGACCGGCAGCCTGGCGGCGATGAACATATAGACGAGTAAAATAACGACCCAGGTCCAGTAATCGAGTTCCACCGGGTAAATGGTGCCCACCCAGATCAAACCGTACATAATCGCTACGGAAATAATCGTGGCTACGTAAAGGTTGATTTTGTACTTATAGCGGAGCATTAAACCGATGATAATTGCCAGCGGGATTTCAACCCAGATAGAATAAACTCCCTGCGGGAAAGCTACAAGAAGAGTGGCAATAACGTGGTTAAATACTGCTATTACTAGAACCAGCAGGAAAAAAGCAACCACATACATCAGCTTGGTGGCTGTCGGGCCAAGCAGGTCTTTAAGGAAGTCGGCAAGTCCTCTTCCGTCGTGTCTTAGTGAGGTTACCAGGGCGCCGATATCGTGGACTGCTCCGATAAAAATTGTTCCCAGGATAATCCAGACTACAGCCGGTAACCAGCCCCAAATTGCAGCAGTTACCGGCCCGATAATCGGCGCTGCACCGGTGACAGAAACAAAATGGTGTCCGAAGACGACATCCTTGCGGGTGGGGACGAATTCGAACCCGTCGTCGTACTTTACAGCCGGAGTTTGCCGGTTGGGATCGAGGTTCCAGATTTTTTCCGAGATGTAGGTGGCATAAAACTTGTATGCCAGCCAGTAAAGGACAAATGCGATAACAATAAATAACAGTGCATGCATGCTCTTCTTCGAAAATCCGGTCGCCCGGAAATCCGAATTTCCCTCCTTTCAAAATAAGTTTAGTGATTGAAGCAAACCAGTGAAGCTGTTTTGTCTTATGGTTAAACCACCTCCTCTGCGTGCTTTACTCTAAAACAGAGAGTT
>CAYXQO010000175.1:0-2077 GCA_964467475.1 uncultured Syntrophomonadaceae bacterium | reverse complement strand
TGCGGAAGAAGATGAAGATGCGCAGGAAGAAGATATGGAAACAGATAAAGAAGATGATACAGAATAAAGCAGAAATCGTTTCAAAAACAGGAGGCGAAAACCTGCAACTCCTGCAGCAGTGATATTAACCGGGAAATATGAGGCAAACAAACATTTGAACCGGGTTTCTTCGTCTTATATAAAGCCATAAATAGTCATTAACATAATATAAGGGCTGTGAATTTTCTTCACAGCCCCTAATTTCTTCAAAGCATTTCTTTAACTATCTGCAACCGGCAATTTGGTTTATTTAGCCAGCTTTTGGTTATTCCTGTTTTTTCGTCCAGGTAGAATAAGCGGTGATTACTATGCCTAAGGCGGCAAAGAAAATGATTGCCCCGATAATTACCAGGGTCCATTTTTCGCCCGGGATATAGTCCGTAATTACATTGTAGCCCATGGCGCTCATGGAAGTTACGATCATGATAATGAACGGAATGATGTAGCTGACGGTTGGTTTTTTAAGCGTTTTCAAGAAAACTGCCGCAGCGATTAAGGCCAGGGCAGCCAATATCTGGTTTGCTGCGCCGAATACCGGCCACATTTCCATCTGGTATTCTGTAAAGCACAGGAATGCTATCACTATAAAGCCTGGCAGCATGGAAACGGTTCTTTCTTGACACACCCGCCCCATTTTAAATCTGTCTGCACCTTCAGCGAAACATATTCTTGTCAGGCGCATGCAAGAGTCCAGGGTGGTCATGGCAAAGCTCTTTAGCACAATCGCAAAAAATGTTGTCCCGAAAACAACCGGGATTCCGATAGCAGCCAGGAAAGCTCCTCCGCCTTCCGGGAATACCACCGGCCAGGCAGCTACTCCCCAGGCCGGGTACCACTCCTGGTAACCGGCCACTCCCAGGCCGACTACGGCGGTAAGCAGGGCGATTACGGCCAGGTATCCTTCTGTGACCATTGCACCGTACCCTACGGCCTTGGCGTCTTTTTCATTCTGCAGCTGTTTAGGGGTGGTGCCGCTGGCCACCAGGGAGTGAAAGCCGGAAATAGCGCCACAGGCGATGACAACCATCACAAAAGGCCAAATCGGCGGAGCTCCCTCGGGGGCTATTCTTACAGCAGGAGCGGCCAATGTGGCTTCTCCCATAAAGGAAAGTGCAATAATTCCCACTGAAGATAGAACAAGGGCCAGGACAAGCTGAATTCCGTTAATAAAGTCTCTGGGCTGGACCAGGGCCCATACCGGAAGTCTTCCGGCAGCAAACATGTAAACCAGGAGGATTACTACCCAGGGCCAGTAGCCAATTTCAACCGGATATAGGGTGCCGACCCAGATTAAGAAGTACATTATTGCTACTGCGATGATTGAAGCAAGGTAGATGTTGATTTTATATTTTTTACGGAGTAAAATGCCAATTATTAGAGCCAGGGGGATTTCCGCCCATATGGAATAGACCCCCTGGGGGAAGGCTTCAAGAAGGACGGCGATAACGTGGATGAAAACGGCCCCGACTAAAACTAACAAGAAGAAAGCGACCAGGTACATGAGCCTGGTTGCTATAGGGCCGAGCAGATCATTGAGGTAGTCGGCCAGGCCTCTTCCGTCGTGTCTCAACGAGGTTACCAGGCTACCGAGATCATGGACTGCCCCAAATAATATAGTCCCCAGCACAATCCAGATTAAAGCCGGGAACCATCCCCAGATTGCGGCGGTTATCGGCCCGATAATCGGGGCTGCGCCGGTGACGGAAACAAAATGGTGCCCAAACACAACATCTGTACGGGTGGGGACAAATTCGAAACCATCTTCATACTTATACGACGGGGTTTGCCGGTTAGGATCAAGGTTCCAGATTTTTTCCGACAGGTAGGTGGCGTAAAACTTGTATGCCAGCCAGTAAAGGATAAAAGCGATAACAATAAATAACAGTGCATGCATGCTCTTCTTCGGAAATCCGGTTGCCCGAATATCCGAAATTCCCTCCTTTCGAAATAAGTTTAGTGATTAAAACAAACTAGTGAGGCTGCTTTGTCTTATGGTTAAACCACCTCCTCTGCGTGCTTTACTCTAAAACAGAGAGTT
>CAYXQO010000174.1:0-2081 GCA_964467475.1 uncultured Syntrophomonadaceae bacterium | reverse complement strand
ATGTGGATGTCCCTTGACCTGGCCCGCCAGGGCCGCGGGCGCACCAGCCCCAACCCGATGGTGGGTGCCGTAGTAGTTAAGGATGCGGAAGTGGTAGGAACGGGTTATCACCAGGCTGTCGGACAACCCCATGCTGAGACAATCGCCTTGAAGAAAGCCGGGGATGAAGCCCGGGGGGGCACCTTATATGTTAATATCGAACCCTGTTCCCACCAGGGTCGAACCGGCCCCTGCACGGAAGCTATTATCAAGGCTGGTATCAGCAGGGTAGTAGCGGCAATGGAGGATCCCAATCCCCTGGTTTCGGGGCGTGGTTTCGCCAGACTCAGGGAAGCCGGGGTTACGGTAACTACTGGAATCTTGGAGCATAAAGCCCGCCGTTTAAACGAAGCTTTTATCAAGTACATCTCTACCGGGCTGCCTTTTACCGGGATCAAGGTGGCAATGAGCTTAGACGGCAAAATCGGGACCATGACCGGTGAATCACAGTGGATTACCGGCGAGAAATCGCGCCAGTTCGTCCACCGCCTGCGTGACTACAGTGATGTTATAATGGTCGGCATCCAGACTGTACTTAAAGACAACCCCAGACTGACTACCCGAATGGAAGGCAGCGAGGGCAAAGACCCGGTCCGGGTTATTGTAGACAGCAGCGCTCGTTTGCCAATCGATGCCCGGGTGATCGAAAGCGGATCGCAGTCCAACACGATCCTGGCTGTGACTGAAGAGGCGCCTGAAGAAAAGTGCCGCGTTCTCGAAGAAAAAGGGGTGGAAATAATGACCCTGCCATCAAAAGACGGATGGGTCGATGTCAAGGCCTTGATGAAAAAACTGGCTGAACGCGAACTATCCGTCGTCCTGGTAGAAGGTGGCGGCAACCTGAATTACAGCTTGCTCGAAAACGGCCTGGTTGATAAACTGTTTGTTTTTATTGCCCCGATGATTATCGGCGGCCAGAAAAGCCCCACGGCTTTTTCGGGAAGCGGTGTCGAATCTTTAACCGGGGCCTGGTCGGTGGAAGACATTGAAATGAAGCAATTCGACCGGGATTTATTGCTGATCGGTTACCCGGTTTCCGGTAAAACAAGTGAGCAAAAATCGGTGGCAAGGATGCAGTAACCGGGCCGGAAGAAAGTTTACTCCTTTAACGGTGAATGAACTACTGCTCAGATAGTGCGGGGACATTGCCGGTAAAGCGGTCGCAATTGTCGGTGAAGCAAACACGTGGATAATAAGCAAGAATGCTCCGGGAAATTTTAAATTGGAGTTCAGCGGTACCGGGATAGGAATACAATTAAACCGACTCGTTTTTCTATGGTGCCGAGAGTGGATGGTGAAGTATTTGTTTACAGGTTTAATCGAAGAACTGGGCGTAGTTCGACGCATCAGCAGTTCCACGGAAGGTGCTGGCCTGGTTATCGGCGCTGAAAAAGTCCTGGCCGATTTAAAAGAGGGGGACAGTATTGCTGTAAACGGACCCTGCCTTACCGTAACCGAACCGGGGAAAGACAGTTTTACGGCCTGGGCGATGCCCGAAACCTTAGAGAAATCAAACTTAAAAGAATTAACCACGGGGCACCGGGTTAACCTGGAACGTGCTTTGAGTCTCGGAAGCCGGTTGGGCGGTCACATGGTCAGCGGTCACATTGATGCTGTGGTTACGCTTTCCGGCAGGCAGCAGCAAGGAGGCGCAGAAATTTTGTTTTTCCGTACTTCCCCCGAACTGCTGCGCTACATTGTTCCCAAGGGTTCGGTAGCATTAGACGGGGTTAGTTTGACCGTGGTCGATGTGGATGAAAAAGGTTTTTCAATCGGGATAATCCCCCTCACCGCCGGACAAACTACCCTGGGCTTCAAAAAAGATGGATCACTAATAAACCTGGAAGTGGACATGATCGGCAAATATGTTGAAAAAATAATTGCCGCCCGGATGGAGGGCGAAAAAGAACAAGACCAGGGGATCAGCATCTCTTATCTCCAGGAAAAAGGATATCTCTAGCTGTAAGGAGTGAACTTACGTGACTTTTAACACCATTGAAGAAGCGCTTGAAGATTTGAGAGAGGGGCGCATGGTTGTCGTT
>CAYXQO010000173.1:0-2091 GCA_964467475.1 uncultured Syntrophomonadaceae bacterium | reverse complement strand
GAAAATTTATTCAGCGTGGACCATCTTTTCAAAAAACAGTTCCGCTACCCGGGGATCGAAATGTTTTCCCTTTTCGCTGCTAATGTAGTTCAGGGCCTGTTCGTTACTCCAGGCAGAGCGGTACGGCCGGTCGCTGGTCAGAGCATCGAATACGTCGATTACGGCGAATATCCGGGCCTCGAGGGGAATTTCCTCTCCTTTGAGGCCTTCCGGGTAACCGGTGCCATCATATTTTTCGTGGTGGTAATAAGGAATGTTCAAAGCCGGCTTGAGGTAGTCTATGGAAGAAAGCATTTCATAAGCCATACTGGGGTGTTTCTTCATTACATCCCACTCTTCATCAGTAAGGCTGCCGGGTTTAAACAGGATTGCATCAGGAATCCCCATTTTACCGATATCATGAAGCAAAGCACCACGGCGGATATGGACCAGTTGTTGTTCTAGCATCCCCATGGCCTGGGCCATTTCCACGGTCAACTCGGCAACCCGGCGGGTATGTCCTTCTGTTTCATAATCTCTTAATTCAAGCGCCCTGGCCCACCCTTCAATGGTGGCATCATAGGCAAGGGCCAGCTCCAGGTTTGCCTTCTGCAGGTCTTTGAACATGGTAGCGTTATCAATTGCTATAGCGGCCTGGGTACCCATTGCCTCAAGAAAGTTGAGCCATTCGGCATCCTTGTGAGGTTGCCTGTGCAGAAATATTTCTAAGACCCCTTTTATTTCTTCTTTACTGATCAACGGAACACTGATACAGCTGCTAAATCCTTCAGCTTCAAAAATGGCAGCGCATTTTCTGTCAGGGGCGTCTTCAACTCCGTTTACCTGGAACACCTCCCGGTTAAGTGCCGCCAGGCCGGCACAGGACTCTCCCAGGTAAACACTGTTTTTTTCAATGATATTTGAACGGAAACCCCTTCCGGCGGCATACTCAAGTTTATTTAAGTTTGGTCGTAATAAGAAAATACAGGCGGCATCTACATTGAGCTGGTTAATTACATGCTCCAGTAATGTATTCAGGGTCAGGCTTAAATCTAAATTGGCAGTTATGGCCTGGTCTACGGCGCGCAGGCTTTGCAGGTAATTCAACCGCTGCACGGTTTGCTCATGGAGGCTCAGGCGATGCACCGCCATCCCGGCCATCTCGGCAAGGGAATTAAGCATTTTAAGTTCCTGGGCGGATATTTTCCGGGGCAGCGGGACCGAAACAAAAAGAATTCCTACAGTTTCAGAAGCCGCTTGTATGGGAACACACGCCCCGCCCCATCCTTCCGGAATTTTATCTTTAAATTTCATCTGGGAATCGCTTGCAAAATCATCTGTAATATAGGGTTTCCCTGAACTAAAGACTGCCCCGCCGATACCTTCACCCGGTTTCAAAAGGGAATCGTCCAGTTCGGTAAACCAGCCCCTGGCTATGGCAAAATACAGTTCGCCGCTTTTTGTATCATAAAGCCAGATCGACCCGGCCTCTGCCTCTAAAGCTTTAAGAGTTTCATCGAGCATTAAGGGGAGCATTTCTTCCAGGGTCGCGGCAGCACGCAGGGCGGAAGAAACCGAGTACATCACTTCAAGTTCCTGCAAGCGTTGTTGAAGATGCTTTTCAGCTTGAGCCCGGTCCAACCGGGCCTGCTTTTGCTCCAGGGCTCCTTTAACTGCGAAGGGAAGGCGGGTAAGATGTTCCTTGATCACGTAATCGGCCGCTCCTGCCTTCATGCATTCCACCGCAGTTTCTTCATTCATCGAACCGGTCAGGATGATTAAAGGCAGGTTCGGATCATGCTTCAAAGTTATTTGCAAGGCTTCCATTCCATCAAATACCGGCATGGAATAATCAGATATTACCAGCTCCGGGTTAAACTTTTCCAGGGCCTCCAGGAGTGCATCCCTTGTATCCACCCTGCAGGATTCTATATTAAAACCGCCTTGTTTAAGTTCCCTTTCAGCCAGCTCCGCATCGGCAGCGACATCTTCCACAATTATTATCCGCAGTTGATCATTTTTATCCATGTAAGATAAGAGCTCCTTTCAGCCGGCCAGCAACTGTTAAAGAGGCGCCTGGTTTAGCACCAGCCAGTAAAGTCCCAGGTCTTT
>CAYXQO010000172.1:0-2119 GCA_964467475.1 uncultured Syntrophomonadaceae bacterium | reverse complement strand
AATCTGCTGGCATTAAAATTTTTACTTCAAGATTTTCACATCTACGCCGTTGATACGATCGGGCATCCGGGTAAAAGTGCAGAAGTATCCTTGTCTCCGAAAAACTATGATTACGGGAAATGGGCAACTGCTGTGATAAAAGGTCTAGGATATGATAAGTTAACCTGTTTTGGCACTTCATATGGTGCGGGCATTCTTGCTAAAACAATGTGTGTCTCACCCGAAATAATAGAAAAAGCAGTCCTGCTTGTTCCATCAGGAATTAAGAATGCCCCGGCCTATAAAAGCATGAGCATGATGTTTCCCATGGTCATGTACTTGCTAACCGGTAAAGAAAAATGGCTGATCAAATGTATTCTGCCGATGGCTATTTCTGAAGAAAATATTGATGAAGATACGCTTGCAACAGTTAAGTCCAGTATTGATAATGTTAAAATCAAGGCCGGCATGCCCGCTGATGTTAACCCTGCTGACATGAAAAAGTGCAAAGCTCCCGCCCTGGTAATGGCAGCGGAAAAAGATTGTTTATTCCCGGCAGAGCTGGTTCTTCCACAGGCCGAATCGATGATTCCAAACTGCACCAGTTACCTGCTTAAAAACCGGGGACATATGAGTTCTTTAACCGCAAATGAACAAAAAATGATTATCGATTTCTTAAGTGCATAAACCTTTTAGGTGGAAGGCTTTTTAAAAGCCACCATCCAGAATTTCCGGTCCATGATTTTAAAATCCTTCACCTCAAGCATTTCACCCGGAATATGTTTAAAAGGTGGCGCATAAACTTCCGGGTTAGGTTTCGGTAAGAGCCAGGCGAGCCACCGCGGAGGCTGGGCCAGCTCAATCGACTCATCACACAGGTAGATCTTTGCCCCGGGCTTGCCCACGCGGATCATTTCCCGGATCGCTTTCTCCTTGTCATTGAAAAAGTTAAAGCCCCCCACATGAAACACAACATCAAACATTGCGTTGCCAAAAGGCAGCGCCTCGGCATTGCCCTGCACCAGGCCGGCATCGATATCCCATGTTTCAAGGTTTTTTAAGCATTTTTTGAGCATACCGAAAGAAATATCGTTGCCGAAAAAGTGGCCTTCCACACCGTGATTTTTCAGGTTTAACAACTGCTGGCCAGTTCCGACCGATGTCTCAAGGATATAGTCACCTGATTTAGCTTCCATGATCTCGGCTATCTCAGCCAGCCATTTTTTCAAGTTCATCAAGTTGAACCGGTATAGCAGGTCATATAAAGAACTGCCCAGGTCGTAACCCCGCTGCGATTTCCGGTTCCACCCGAAAACATCGTCCTTGCGCAGGATCACCGGGATCCCCTCCCTGACCAAAAAGCGTTCCCCCGCTTCCCCGTCGACCAGGGCCCCGTTTTCCGGGAAAAGATGGTTCCCCGTATCCGGGTTCCGCAAAAGCTCCAGGATTTCAACTTGCTTTGACTTTACAGCACTCATGTCAGCCCTCCTCAAATCATGGTTAATCTTACCCCGGATCTTCCTTCTTTGGGTAAAAACCTACATCCACTATAACACAACCACCCCAACCTTAAACTTAAGCATACTATAACCAGAAAACCACTGGCTGATTGGGGAAAACTATAGGGACATATTACTGCATAAGCTGCCTGTAAGTGAGGATTTTAAATTGAGATTGGTTTAGGATTGAGATAAATAGCGAGGAAAAGCAGAAATAAGGCAGGCGGATAAACTAAGATTTTTTTCATAATGCCACCCGCATTTCTTTGCTTAAACACCTCATGCTTACCTAATACAATTCGTTTACCAGGAATGCTGTAAATTCCCTGGCGTCTTCTTCGGTAAACTCATCACTTAGAAAATATGTTGCGTTTATTCCGGCTTCGTCCAGGTCCAAATATGCTGTTATTACTTCCTTGCCCTGCCTGTCTGCATAGACATACTCCACTTCCTGATCGTTTATAATCCAGCTTCCTATTTCATCTGCTCCGGAGACCCCGGCATCTTTAAATACAGGCGAATACTCGATCTCGATGGTAGAGATTCCTTCATATGGCCCGTATAAGATGTTGATCCCTCGTGATTCCTCTACTTCTTTTATCATTGCTTCATCTTCGAAAACCCTTACCATATCTTCATCG
>CAYXQO010000171.1:0-2119 GCA_964467475.1 uncultured Syntrophomonadaceae bacterium | reverse complement strand
CTTATGAGTTTAAAATGCTGCCGGAATATGATGCAGGCTACATTGATTTTCGCGCCTTTGTCGACTTAGAAGCATTTGAAGTATTTCTCGAAGATACATTTAACCTTTTACAAGAGGAGGAGGTTTCTCACCTGGTAATCGATATCCGGGGAAACGGCGGTGGTAACTCGCGGTTGGGGGATGCATTTTTAGAATACCTTACCGACGAGCCTTTCACCCAGTTTACTGCTATTGATCTAAAAATGAGCGAGCAAATCAAAAGCCGCTACGGCGCCGGGGGCCTTTTCCTCTACTTGCAGGCCTTGCTCGCCGGTGAACTGCCCCGGGAAGGCACGGTCCTTGAATTGCCTACCGAAAAAACAGTTCCCGGGGAGAACCCTTTGCGTTTTGACGGCCAGGTTTACCTGCTCACCGGCCCCTACTCTTTTTCCAGCGCGGCTTCTTTTGCTGCAGCAATCAAACATTATGACCTGGGCACCCTGGTTGGGGAAGAAACCGGCGGTCTGTTGACCACCTATGGGGATGTTTACCGGTTTGCCCTGCCGAATACTTACCTTCCTGTCGGGGTTTCTCATAAACGCTTTAAGTCACCGGGCAGCGAAGCTAACGGTGATTCCGGGGTGAAACCCCACTTTGCAGTAACTGTCACCCCTGAAGACCTGGCCCGGGACCGGGACGTGGTGATGGAATATACCAGGGAACTAATCGAAAAAGGCAGTGCCGAATAGAGCCCGGCTTTTAGGTTTACAAAACTTTTACATTAAAACTGTTGTCTCTCTACTCCGGCTGATGATAAGCTTTAACAGGCTGTTTGCAAGGAAAGAGGGGCCTTTTTTATCAGCGGGTGCCACTTTCTTTTTATGGACAGATTCTACTTAGATTATATTTAGCTGGAGGGATTAATGATGAAACGATCAGCACTATTATTCTTGTTAGTATTATTTTCCTGGATCTTTTTTATTGCAGCGGGCTGCGGCCCCGCAGAAGAAACAAGCCCCGAAGAGGCAGATGATGAGACGGTAGAAGAGGTTAGCGGTTCCAAGGGTATTTTTTACCGGGTAGAAGAGGGTGATAACGATCTTTACCTGTTTGGTTCGCTTCACTTTGGCGTAGAAGAGATGTACCCGCTGCACGATGCTGTCTATGAAGCTTTTGATCAGGCGGATGTGTTAGGGATGGAACTGGATATGGAAGAAATAACGGACGAAGAGCTGCAGCAAACCTTGAGCCAAAAAGGGATGTACCAGGATGGCACCGAGCTTACCGATGTTTTGCCTGCAGATGTTTATGACGATTTCATGGAACTGGTAGAAGGCCCGGGCCTTGATGAGGATCTTTTAATGCAATACAAGCCGTGGCTGGTGGCGTTTGAACTCTCTATCCTTGCTATCCTTGAGGCCGGTTATAGCCCTGATCTCGGGGTTGAGGAATACTTGATGGAAAAGGCCGAAGAAGAAGGGATGGAGATGCTGGGTCTGGAGACGGTAGAAATGCAATTTGCGCCTTTTGGCAAGCTCTCTGATGAGTCCCAGGTAGCTTACCTGGAAGAAGCAATTGAAGAGTATGAAGAAGCAGAAGAGGTATTAGCAGAGAGCTATGAAAACTGGATCGAAGGCGATATTGAAGCATACGCGGAAGACAGAGAGGAATTGATCGAAGAAGCGGAAACGGAATCTTTAAGAGAGTTCCAGGTAGCTTTTACCGACGAGCGTGACCGGCAGATGACCGACCGGATCGAGGAATTGCTGCACGATGATACCGGCAACACTTATTTTATCACGGTCGGGTCGATGCACTTAGTCGGCGATAACAGTATTGTCGATCTCCTGGAGGAAAGGGGCTACAACGTGGAGAACATGTATTAGAAGCCTTGATGCTCATGGCAATAGCGATAATTCTAATGAGGTGAACAAAAAATGCAGATGGAAACCCGCAGGAATATTTTTAGTTTCCTGGTGGGCCTGGGAGTTACAGTTTTATTAGCGCTGCTGCTGCGCGATTTGCTGGAAAACACCTTCTCCTGGCCGGCAATCCTTTCTTTTTCGGTAGCCCTTGGCTTTTTTGCCCGGGAAAGCATCCAGAAAGACATTGAGATCAAAAAAAGGGCCCTTTTTAGTGT
>CAYXQO010000170.1:0-2132 GCA_964467475.1 uncultured Syntrophomonadaceae bacterium | reverse complement strand
GAACAGGGCACCCCAACCATACATTTGCCGCAAACATCGGCTAGGCTTTCCAGGTCGTTCAGCCTTTCCCCGTTTTCCAAAAGCATCTTGTGACAGCGGTGCCGGTCCAGCCCCTCAAAATACAGGGCTTCGTTAACACACTTTTTGACACAGCGTCCGCACGATCCATCTGCCCTGTACAGGCACAACTCTTTGCTGTAGCGCGGTGTAGGCTCCACCTCCAGATCGGTAACCAGACTGCCTATTCGCCCGCAACAGCCGTTTTCGGTTATCAACATATGGTTGAGGCCGAAGGTGCCTACCCCGGCGATGTAAGCCGCGCTGCGATGTGACCAATCGCTCATCAACGTTTCTTCGTCAAAGTTATGGGTGGCCGGCACATAAGCAGTCCGGAAGCCCATCTTAGTCAATTCACTTTTTAGGTACTTGTTTATTTCATTAATCAGGCGATTGGTCTCTATATAGGCTATCCCCCACAGCTTCGAGCTGTAATGGCCTTCTTCATTGCTCTTAACAACTTCTTCCTCGAAAGGAAGAAAGTAAGTAATTACCGTCCTGGCTTCTTCAAGAAAATCCTGGGGCAGTTCATGAGTTGGCCTGACTATCTCCTTGAGCCTGGCAAAGAGCGGATCATCAGCCCTGGCATAACCAAAAATGGGCCTGCCCCAGCTGATAGAGCTGGTCCTGGAAAAATCAGCAATAAATTTTTCAATCAAGTTTTCAGTAGTCTCTTTCAAAGCTGCAGCACCTCCATTAAGCCTCAGTGGCTAATTATTTATTATAGAAATAACTATTCACAGCTTTACTGCTGATTGTCCCATCGCTGTGGTGTTCTTTTATGAAAGTGCCTTCATCAATTTCTTTAAAAGCTTGCTTGAGCTCTTCTTTAGTATTCATAACAATCGGACCGCCCCATTCTACCGGTTCACCAAGGGGCTTCCCGGAAAATAGCAGCAGGCGCGCTTCACCTTCACTGCTGCCCTTTAGTTGCAGTTGATCTCCACTATTGAATAGAACTGCCTGCCTGGCGGGCAGTTCCCTGCCGCCTTCTGATGGCAATAGTACGGTGCCGTGGATGATATAAATAAATAGAGTATCTTCCGGGTTAGTATAGAAATCAAATGAACCACCGGCTTTGATTTTTACATCAAGATAGGTCGGCTGGACAGTTATTTCTTCCATAGGCCCTGTTGTTCCCTTGTATTCGCCCGCTATTATCCTCACTATACTATTTTCGTCTTCAACAAGCGGCATATCGGAGCTTCCAATATCCCTGTATTTAGGAGCGGTCATTTTGTCCTTTGCAGGCAGGTTAACCCACAGCTGGGTTCCCAGCATTCTCGGAGCAGGCTGCGGCATCTCCTGGTGAATAATACCGCTCCCGGCGGTCATCCACTGGCAATCCCCATTTCTGATCGCACCAGAATTACCCAGGCTGTCTCCATGGTCTACTTCTCCCTCAAGCAGGTAAGTAACTGTTTCAATGCCCCGGTGAGGATGCCAGGGGAATCCCTTGATGTAAGTTTCAGGATCATCGCTATCAAAAGCATCCAGCATTAAAAAAGGATCAAAATCATAGACATCCGGTTTGCCGATAACTCTAATCAGTTGAACACCGGCGCCATCAACCTTTTCCTTCCCTTTAACTACTTTATTAACTTTTCTCTGCATTTTCATTACTCTCCCCATATAAAAAATGGTTTAATCATATATTTACTATCTGTATTATAGTATTTATTGCATTGAAATTCAATGTCTCCGAAGGGGCTAATTTCATCGAGCTTTTCATACAGGGCGCAAGCATATTACTTTCTTGTAATCAATTATTCCCCGTTTGGTTCAACCTCTCTCTCATCGGTTTCATGTAGCTGCCGGAAAGATTATATTTGTCCCTGAACCGGTTCAAAACTTTATACATAGCTTCTTTATACTGCTTGCCTGCGCCGCCTGTCCGGTAAAGCGCCCTCAGGTAGTCTTCTATCCCGGGGTATTCTTTATGAATGAAATCAAAAAAGCGTTTCCTGGTATTACCCCTTAAATATAAGGTGCCCGGCAAGAGGTAATCTACCCTGGATGAGCTGGCCCGTCTGCACAGCTCCTTCAAATTATCCTCGTAATCAGTGAGGTGCGGA
>CAYXQO010000169.1:0-2149 GCA_964467475.1 uncultured Syntrophomonadaceae bacterium | reverse complement strand
AAATGGTAGAACTATTGCCCGAACAAAAGGTAGTTATCCTGGGTGCTGGTGCGATCGGGCTCTGCCTTTTGCTGGAGCTTAAGCGGCGAGGCCTGGAAAGGGTAATTGTTGCAGACATCAACAGCGGGCGGTCCAGGAAAGCCCTGGAACTCGGGGCCTGGAACGTGATTGACCTGGAGCAAGAAAAGCTGGAGCGGCGGATTGATGAGTTAACCGGTGGTGCCGGTGCGGACGTAGTTTTTGAGTGTGTCGGCATCCCTGATACGATCAAGGACTCTGTCAACCTGGTGCGCCAGGGCGGGACGGTAATGGTCCTGGGGATTTGTGAGATCTTGGTGGAGCTCTTTTTCCTGGGGCTTGTGACCCGGGAAATCCAGCTTAAAACCGCCTATGGTTGTACGAAAGAAGAGTTCAGGGAGGCCCTGGAGGTTATCGCCGCCAATCCTGAACCGTACAAAGCCCTTGTGGGGAAGACGATCCCTTTGGAGAAGGTGTCTGAAGAGGGGTTTGTTCCCCTGCTGGAGTCAGGGAGTGCTGCGATCCGCACCCTGGTCAAAATCAATTAGGTAAGGAGGAAGGTTATGGCTAAAATAAATGGCGGTCATTTAGCAGTGAAGTATCTTAAGGAAGTGGAAAATGTTGATACCGTGTTTGGCATTTCCGGGGGGCACATTGAATCTCTTTTAGACGGGTTTACCGAGTACGGGGTCCGCACCATTGATGTGCGCCATGAGCAGGCGGCAGTAATGGCAGGCGAAGCCTGGTCGATCTATACCGGGCAAACCGGGGTTTGTTTTTTGACTGCAGGGCCCGGTTTTACCAACGGCTTAACCGGGATCGTCAATGCCCACCTTGATAACGTGCCCCTGGTGGTGCTCTGCGGAAGGCATCCTCTGCGCGACGATCTCAAAGGAGCCCTGCAGGAAACGAACCAGATCGATATGATTAAACCGGTAACCAAATGGGCGGCTACCTGTTATGATTCCAGGCGTATCCCGGAGTACCTGTCCACTGCTTTTCGCAAGGCGCAGGACGGCAGGCCCGGACCGGTATTCCTCGAACTGCCTCCGGAGGTTTTAAACGTATCGGTGGAAGTAGATGAAGCCCCTTTCCCGCCCCGGCAGCAGCGCTACATCACCAGGCCCGAACAAAAAAGCCTTGCTGAAGCGGCAAAAATTATTAACCAGGCGGAGAAACCACTTTTTTTGGGCGGCACCGGGATCAGGCTAAGTGAAAGTGCTGCCCCTTTGCATGAATTCATTGAGAAAACCGGGATACCCTTTATGCTCCTCAATTACGGCCGGGGAGAGCTTCCCGATGATCACCGCCTGTCGATCTGGGATTGTGGCAATATCGGGATGATGGCCGCAGCACAGCAGGCGGATGTGATTATCGCTGCGGGCTTGCGTTTTAACTGGCTCCTGCAATCGGGGGCAATTATTCCTCCCTCTGCTAAAGTAATCCGAATTGATATTGATCCTTACGAGCTCGACCGCAACCGGGTTGCGGACGTGGGCCTTGCGGGCGATGTAGCTGCAGCCTTAGAGGGACTTGCCGGCCTGGTGGAAGAAAATGAACACGATAACTGGCTGCAGTCGATCAAGGAAGAAAGCCGCGCTATGCTTGACTATGAATTGCAGATGCGGGAAAAGGCCGGCGAACCGATCCATCCGATTCGTCTTGCGGCCAAGATTGCTGAGTTTGCAGGCAAAGACGCGCTTTATATTGCTGACGGTGGTGATACCGTTTATTTCGGTTTGACCGGACTGATCTCCCGTGAGAAAGCCGGGGTTATTGGCTCTGCAGCGGGGCTTTTTGGCTGTCTTGGCACCGGGGTGCCCTTTGCCATGGCGGCCAAGCTGGCTTACCCGGATAAAAAGGTGGTTCTTCTAAACGGCGACGGTTCTTTTGGTTTCAACGCAATGGAACTCGATACCATGGTCCGCCACAACATTCCGGTGCTCTGCGTAATTAACAATGATTGCGCTTGGGGGATGATTAAGCACGGCCAGGAAATGTCTCTTGGTTCAGATCGCCTGCAATGTTCGGAGCTTGGTTTGCGCCATTATGATAAGATAGCAGAAGGGCTCGGCGGCTACGGGGAATATGTGAGCAGGGATGAAGAAATTGTCCCCGCACTCGAGCGGGC
>CAYXQO010000168.1:0-2149 GCA_964467475.1 uncultured Syntrophomonadaceae bacterium | reverse complement strand
AGCGAAGAGACCGGTTCATCAAGGATTAAAAGCTCCGGGTCGGTGATTAAAGCCATAGCCAGCAGCGCCCTCTGCACCTCTCCGCCGCTTAAGGTATAGGGCAGGCGCTGGTGGAAGCGCTCCGGCAGTCCGACTTTTTCAAGGAATTGTGCTGCCTGGTTGTAAGCTTCCGCTGTTTTTTGCGGATATTTTTTTAAAAAAGCTTCTTTTACCTGGTCGATTAAAGGGATCACCGGGGTAAGCATTTCTCCTGAATGCTGCATGACCATGGAAATGGATTCACCGCGCAGACTTTCCCATTCTTCGCCGGTATTTGTCAGTAACTCCTTGCCCCGGTAAAGAATTGATCCTTCTACCCTTCCCGGTGAAAGCCCGATCAGGGCCAGGGCAAGGCTGGTTTTTCCCGAGCCCGATTCACCGACAATACCAAGTTTTTCTCCCGGTTCCACCTGGAGGTTTATATCATCTAACACGGTTAAAAGCCCCTGCGAAGTGGGATATTTAATAGTCAAGTTTTTAATTTCCAGCATTGGTTTGCCTCCTTAAGCGGGGGTCTAAAACTGTTTCCAGGGAATAACCGATAAGGGCGAAGGCGGTAATCGTAAAGGAAACGGCCAGGCCCGGCGGTAAAAGCCACCATTTCCAGGCGCCGGTAAAGATGAATTCACGGGCGTAATGAAGCATCAAGCCCCAGCTTTTAGCAACCGGGTCAAAAACACCCAGGAAAGCCAGCCCCGCTTCCATGAATACAGCCCGGCGGATCACCTGGATAAAGCTTACCGCCAGCAGGGGGTATAATTCGGGAACCAGGTGCCGCCAGGTCAAGTAGAAAAGGCTTGCCCCGAATTGCCTGGCAGATGTAAAATGTTCCTGGTTTTTGATGCTTAAGACCATGGTCCAGATAACCCTGGTGCCGGGTGGCCATAAAAGCAGGCTGAAAAGGATAATCAGGGTAACGGTGCCGGGCTTGAAATATGCCGCTACCAAAAGTGCGATTAGAAATACCGGGATTACCAGCATTACGTCCACCAGGCGCAGGATTACCCGCTCTATTATGCCCCGGTAGATTCCGGCCAGAAGACCTAAGATAAGGCTGATGAGGGTGGAAACGGCTGCTGCGGAAAGGCTGATTAAAAGGGTAGTGCGGGTGCCGTACAAGAGCTCGCTCAAGATATCCTGACCAACATCGTTGGTGCCGAGCGGGTGCTGCCAGGAAGGAGCGCTAAGAGGCGGTGCCACGTACTCCCAGGGGTTATAGGGGGCCAACCAGGGTGCCAGCAGGGCGGTTAGCGCCAGCAAAATCACCATGATCAGGCCGGTGCGGCCAAACTTATCTTTATTTACTTCAGCCCAGTAATTTATGTGCATCTTCTTTTAACCTCGGATCAAGTTTCATTGATATCAAGTCGGCGAGCAGGTTGAAAACCAGCACGCAGACGGTAATCAGCAGCAAGCAGCCGTGCACGGTAGGATAGTCGTGGTGCTGCAGGGCCAGGTAAAACAAATGACCCAGCCCCGGGTAAGCAAACACTACCTCCACAAAAAGCACCCCGGTAAATAGCAAGCCGATGCTCATGCCGATCCGTGTCACTACCGGCGGCAGGGCGCTCCTTAAGCAATGACGGTAGCGGATCAAACGCTCTTTAATTCCTTTGCCGCGGGCGGTTAGCACGTAAGGTTCTTTGATTACCGCTAGAAAAGTGCTGCGCATGAGCAAAAAGTTGCGGGGCAGCTGGGCCAGCGTCAGGGTCAGGGCCGGCAGAAACAAGTGCCACAGAACATCGATAGTCCTGGCAAGCAGCGTTTGACCCGGGAAAGGGGAGGTGCCCCCTGAAAGCGGGAACCACTGCCCGTAGAAGCCAAGGGCCAAAAGGAGCAGGATGCCCAGCAAGAAGCCGGGAATTCCGTTTAAAAAAAGCGCCGCAGTAAGTGAGTAGCGGTCAAACTTGCGGCCTCGCCGCCAGCCTGCTTCGACCCCCCAAATGATCCCTACAGCGGCAGCTGCCACCAGAGACGTGCCCACCAGGAGTATGGTCCAGGGGAGGGCGTTTACCAGGACTTCTGTTACGGGGGCCCGGAAGTAGAAAGAGTAGCCCAGGTCTCCCCGGGCGAGGTTGCCGAGGTAAACCGCAAACTGTTCACCTAAGGG
>CAYXQO010000167.1:0-2203 GCA_964467475.1 uncultured Syntrophomonadaceae bacterium | reverse complement strand
TGCCAGTTCTTTATCGAGCATTAAGATGCCGTGTCCTTCTTCACCGACCCGTTTAACCTTGTTCAACAACTTGCCCATACTCGCTTCCTCTTCAACCTGTTCATCGATAAACCACTGCAAAAAGCTGATACTGGGGTAATGTTTCTCTTCCTGTGCCTCGGCCATCAGGTCGTTAATCAGGCTGCTGACCAGTTTTTCATGCTCCAGGGCCAGCGTAAAAATTTCTTCGGCAGAGTTAAAATCGCGTTTCGGATCTTTAAAGCCGGTAATCACAGCTTCTGCACCCTGGTCATTAATGAAGTTGAAAAACTTCATTGCATGGGAACGCTCTTCCTCTGCCTGGACAATAAAAAAGTTGGCAAAACCGTCGAGATCCTCTTTCATAAAGTATGCTGCCATGGCCAGGTAATAGTGTGCGGAAAAAAATTCATGGGTAATTTGCTCGTTCATTTTTGTTAGTAACTTTTCCGGTAACATTTTTTATCTCCTCCTTTAAAATAATTATACCATAAGAAGGGGGCTAATCTTTTTTATCAATTCTTGCTTAAAGAAGGAAAAGCGAGACGGGTATGCTTAAACGAGAACATATTTTTAGCAGCAGCTCAGTTGCCCCAGAATCCGGGGATACGTTTTATAACTGCAGAAGCTACAAAATGGGCTAACCCGATCCCGGCAAATATCCCAAGTATATTCTGGGTATAATAGCCGCCCAGGAAAGCGCCCATAGCTACAATGATTATATAAACTATTGAGTGGATCCAGTCAGGCATTTTTTTGGTAATTCCTCCCTGGATAACTGGTTTCTGAGCTTAACTATTATAACCCGAAATTATTTTCTAAACCACGCCTTGCCCACTTTATTTGGTGCAATTTATTGCCGGGAATTTTATTTTGGCATAAATGATAAATAAGGCGGACCATCCCTGGTATTGCAGGCAAGGAGATCCGCCTTATAATTGATTACTTTAATGCAGCACGGCTTAGTAAGCACGTTGTTTTGTTGTTTTAGATTTGTGTTAGCACTCTTTCCCGGCTTAATTGCCCAGGGATTTTGTTTAAAGCGCGCCTATACCTTCTCCACATTAACCGTGCATACTTTCAGCTCCGGAATACTCGCCACCGGGTCAAGTTCGGAGTTGGTCAACTGGTTGGCGCAAGTTTCGGCGAAATGGAAAGTCATGAAAACCGTTCCTTCTTTCAAATCCGAAACAGGTTTTACTTCGGCTTCTACTTCGCCCCGCCTGGAACTCAGGCGCACTTTATCGTTTTCGCTTAAACCCAGTCGAGCGGCGTCTTCCTTGCTGATTAATGCTTTTTCCATCTCGTAAAGATCGCTCAAACCTTCGGAGCGGCGAGTCATTGTGCCGGTATGATAGTGATAAAGCGATCTCCCGGTGGTGAGGATGAACGGGTATTCATCGTCTGGAGTCTCCGCGGGTGGTTTGTAATCGACTGGCTTAAACTGGGCTTTGCTGCTTCCGGTGAGGAACTTTTCACCGTACAAAATTGGCGTGCCTGGATGGTTTTCGTCAAGACAGGGCCAGCACAGGCCGCCTTCCTCGAGCCTTTCGTAGGTAATCCCTTTCCACTTCGGGTTCAGCTCGCCGATTTCTTTCATTACCTCGGAGGCATCACTATAATCAAAGCCTTTCAGGCCAAGTTTTTGACCCAACTTGGAGAGTATCTCAAAGTCGCTTTTTGCATCGCCAGGTGGGTTGATTGCCTTACGCCCCAGCTGAACCCTCCGCTCGGTATTGACGAAAGTGCCGTCTTTTTCGGCGAAAGATGCTGCCGGGAGTACAACGTCTGCGTAATCGGCTGTTTCGGTGAAAAAGAGGTCCTGCACCACGACCAGCTCCAACTTGCTCAGGGCTTCTGTGATTTTGCAGATATCCGGTTCGCTTACAGCCGGGTTTTCACCCATCACATAGACACCTTTGATCTTGTCTTCGAGAGCAGCGGAGAAGACCTTGGTCATGGGCATGCCCGGTTTGTCGGGGATTTCAGCACCGTATGCTTCAGAGAATTTTTTGTTTGCTTCCGGTGAGCTGACCGGCTGGTAACCTGGGAAAACGTTGGGCAAAGCGCCCGTATCGCAGGCCCCCTGCACGTTGTTCTGGCCCCGCAGCGGATTGACGCCGCCGCCGCGCTTGCCCAGGTTCCCGGTCAGGGTGGCCAGGCCGGCCAGGGCAAGGACGTTGTC
>CAYXQO010000166.1:0-2212 GCA_964467475.1 uncultured Syntrophomonadaceae bacterium | reverse complement strand
TTGCTCGTCCGCTCGGCATATTCCCGGTACGCGGGGTTTTGCATCATTTGCTTCTCGAGCATGGGCACCCCGGAGACAAAGAGCAGCAGGCCGGTGATTAAAAGCGGGCTGATAATCCCGGTCCAGCCGAGCGGCGCCGAGAGGGCGATAATGAAAATGCCCCACCACATGGTCGCCTCACCGAAGTAGTTGGGGTGGCGGGTATACTTCCACAGCCCCGACTGGATGACCTTGCCCTTGTTGGCCGGGTTTTTCAAGAAATCGGCGAGCTGCCGGTCACCGACCGATTCAAAGTAGAAACCGGTGATCCAAATAATTAGCCCGATAATATCAAGTGCGGTTAAGCCGGGCGCCGGGTAGGCGTTAACCAGGACGATCGGGTAGCCGATAATTAGCATCATCAAACCCTGGAACATGAATACCTGGAAAAAAGCGCGGGGTATCACCAAAGCGCCCCATTCTTCGCGCCACTTGGCATAGCGGAAGTCCTCTGGCTTACCCCAGTTGCGGCGCACGATATGGTAGGTGAGCCGCACCCCCCAGATGGTCACCAGTAAAGTGACGATTAAGTTTCTTGCCGTAAACTCACCTTCTAAAAAAAGAGTGGCCAGGGCGATAATCACAAAGCCCGCTCCCCAGCCCATGTCGACGATGGAGTTGTTTTTAACAACCTGGGCGACGATAAAAAAGATGAAAAAGTAGATAAAAACAATCAATACAGTTTGCCACAGCAGTTCAGTCATTTTAAAAACACCTTCCTTTTAAGCAGGGCCAAAAATCATGGCCGAAAGATTAAGCTATTCTAATATACTAATATATTTTCGCGAAAGGGGCAAGAATTCCTTCCAAATAATAATAGATCTTAATAAAATATTGTTTGCTCGGCTGAGGATTTGCATAAAATAATAGTCAAAAACCGGGCAGGAAAACAAGGGGTGGTTATGCTACAATGTGGGGTGAGAGGAGTGCAAAACAACATGGCTGCACGCAAGCGGCTTTTTTTAGGGTTGTTCTTGTTATTTACCCTGCTTTTGATTATTTCACTGGCTCTTTTGGCTTATTTCCTGATCAGGCCGGAAGCGGCGGTATTTCAATATGCGATCCTTGCTTTCCTGGGGATCATGGCCGTGGTGGCGCTAGTATCTCTGCTGGCATTGGGCCTGGCCACCCTTTCACTTTTACGGGGAACCCCGCCGCCATACTTGAACCGTCTGGTGAAAAAGGTGATGGTCTTTTTATTCCCGATCATCGTCCAGCTGGGCAAGCTTTTGCATATCGCCCAGGAAAAAGTGCAAGGCTCCTTTATCGGGGTGAATAACCAGCTCATCGAGGCTGAACATGAAAAAGTGGAGCCGCACAAACTGCTGGTGCTTTTACCCCACTGCCTGCAGGACGAAGACTGCCCGCACAAAATTACCTTAGACCCTTACAACTGCAAGCGCTGCGGCAAATGCCCCGTCGACAGCCTGCTAACCTTAGCTGAAAAATGGCAGGTTAACGTGCATGTTGTAACCGGCGGGACTTTGGCCCGCCAGGCGGTAAAAGAATTTAGACCGCGGTGCGTTTTAGCCGTGGCCTGCGAGCGGGACTTATCGAGCGGGATCATCGACAGCTATCCCTTGCCGGTATGGGGCGTTTTAAACGAAAGGCCGATGGGCCCCTGCCGCAATACGCGGGTGTCTCTCCAGGCGCTTGAAGAAAAATTAGAAGAAATCCTGGGCAGCGACAAAAAACCGGTTGACTAAGCTCCCGTAATGTTAAAGCCCCCGTCTGCATAAAGCACTTCCCCGGTAACTGCACTTGCCAGGTCGGAAGACAAAAACAGGGCTGCTTTAGCCACTTCATCGGCGCCGGGCAGGCGCTTTAAGGGAGTTCTTTCCTCCATCCCGTCAAGGAGGCCGTTAAAGTTTTTTACCCCTTTCGCAGAGAGGGTGCGGATCGGGCCGGCGGAAACCGCGTTGACGCGGATGCCTTCAGCACCCAGGTCGGAGGCCAAGTAGCGCACGCTTGCTTCAAGGGAGGCCTTGGCCACGCCCATTACGTTGTAGTTAGGGATTACTTTTTCAGAGCCCTGGAAAGTAAGGGTAACAATGCTGCCCCCCTCGCTCATCAGCGGGTAGAGCTTTTCTGCCACAGCGGGCAAGGAGTAAGCACTGACTTCATGGGCCATCAGGAAACCTTCCCGGGAAGTATGCACATATTTCCCGTCGAG
>CAYXQO010000165.1:0-2230 GCA_964467475.1 uncultured Syntrophomonadaceae bacterium | reverse complement strand
TCAATGCCGGTTCTCCCAGTATTAATTTAAACCTGTGAAAAAATGAGCGATTATTTTAACTGGCCAGGCTAGGTTTATCTTATTACATGGCAAGGATTTGCGCAATACTGCTTTTTATCCAGGGGGGCTAGTTTGATTAGTGCATCTTTATTATTTAACGCCAAAACTTTTAAATTCACCGGTAGGTTCTTCCCATTTTTCCTGAACTTTATCAACTATAGCCGCAGAAGGTCCTTTTTGACACCACTTTTTGTATTCCTCTAACTTTTCCTCGTCGCCTTCTGCAACTGTCTCCACTGTCTCATCAGGCATGTTTTTAACCCAGCCGGCCAGCCCCAGTTCATGAGCCTTGCGCCTGGCTGCAGCTCTAAAATTGACTCCCTGGACCAAACCATAAATTTTAAGATGAAGTCGTTTCATATCTGTTGCAACTCCTTTCCCTACTGAGGATTGTCCGGTTCGGCCTTGCTTCGTGGAAATGTCATTTTAGTTTTATCAGTTATTAAAGCTATTAATCCGAGGTTGCCTGATCAATTAAATCAGCACTAGTTTCTGCAATCATTTCAGGCATATCTAAATGAAGATAGTGGCCTGCCTCTAAAATATAATCTTCTCCGCCAGTAGTTTTCGCGTAATCACTCAAAAAATCCTGCCATTTTTCTTCGCCTTCACCGGAGATGAAAGCATGGAAGGGCACCCCAGGTTTCCCCTGTTCCAAAACCAGTTGAGCGTTAGCCGGTAACATGTTCGCTTCTTCCCACATATTATCGGTTAGGATAATTTCGGGACACAATGAAAATTATTTTTATGGTATAGTAGACGCTATAAAGCAATGTTCGCACTTTTTAACCAGGGGGAGTTGAGGTATGAACTTAGATAAATTGTTGGCCCGCCGCCTGCCGGACCCGCTCCTGAGGACAGCGGTCAGGCTGATCCTGAAGCGTAAAACGAAATTGCAGGAAATAGAAAATATTGAAGAGCGCCAGGCATATATCACTACCTTCGCAGAAAACCTAAAAAAAGAAAAGATCGCCGTGCACACTGATCACGCTAATGAGCAGCACTATGAGCTGCCGCCGCAGTTTTTTCAGGCCGTGCTCGGTAAAATGCTAAAATATAGCTGCGGTTACTGGCCGGATCCGCCTGAAATTAACCGGGCGAGCGAGCAGCTGGACCGCTCTGAAGAGGATATGCTGGCCCTGACCTGCCGGCGGGCAGAAGTGGCAGAGGGGCATCAGGTTTTAGATCTCGGCTGCGGCTGGGGTTCTGCAGCGCTTTACATGGCCCGCGAATACCCCGGGGCGGAAATTACTGCTGTATCAAATGCCACCCCGCAGATAGATTACATTAACAGTGAAGCAGAAAGGCTCGGTTACAGCAATCTTTCTGCGATGAAGGCCGATATAAATGAGCTTGAACTACAGCAGAAATTTGATCGTGTGGTCACCGTGGAAATGTTTGAGCATATGCGCAACTACCAGGCCTTATTAAACAAAGTCGCTGGTTTCATCAAACCCGGTGGAAAGCTTTTTATCCACATCTTCAGCCATCACGCCTATCCCTTCCTGTATGAAAACCGCACGGGTGGGGATTGGATGGCCCGGCATTTTTTCACCGGTGGCACCATGCCCAGCAAGGACTTGCTGCACTATTTTCTCGATCATTTTTCTTTGGAAAAACAGTGGGCCATACCCGGCACCCACTACCGCTATACCTTAGAAGCCTGGCTGCAGAAAATGGACCGACAGCGAGAGCAAATCTATCCCCTTTTTGTTGAAACCTACGGTGAAGATGAAGCGGAGAAATGGTGGAATTACTGGCGGCTTTTCTTCCTTTCCTGCGCGGAATTCTTCGGCTTCCGGGAAGGCAATGAGTGGTTTATCAGCCACTACCTGCTGTCTAAATAACTGAAGCCGAGACAGGGGGGGGGAATGCTTCTCTTGTCTTATTGTCAGCACTTACAGATCCTTGGATTGCTTTGATCACAGATAAATGCTCTTTTATTGAAGAGCTAAGAAAGGCTATGAGAAATAGAAACATCCCCTGTCTATGCGTCCTCCCTGTATATTAATAACTGAAATAATGGGAAGGCATCGATGCCCCACTGTAATAATTTTCATTGTGTCCCTAAATATTTGTGTCCCTAAATTTTTTCTAAGCTTGTTTGTTTTCTAAAAGAACTCTTTTTGCATCAGCTCTTCCGGCTTGCCGAAAAAGAAAATCGCCAGGT
>CAYXQO010000164.1:0-2280 GCA_964467475.1 uncultured Syntrophomonadaceae bacterium | reverse complement strand
AATTCAAACCGCGGTAGTTTAAAGCGGTTTTTCCCTTTCCAGTTCAGCAGGCTTTTTGCCTGCTTCTCAGCAGCGGTAATTACCTGCAAGCGGGGCACCTTAGAACCCAGCCTTTCCAGGTAAGCCCCGAAACTGGCGGCCGCTTTTTCTGAAGCAAACCGCAAGCCCTCGGTGTTAACCACCATCTGGCTGTAATGGCGCGGCATCAGGTTTTTCAAGGTCCGTTTTAATTCCCGCATGTGCAAATTATCGGCCATGCCGCGGATTTTCAAGTACAGGATCCCTTTTTGTTCGGTCAAAGAAACCTTTAACGCAGAAGTCCCCCCGGCAACATTTACTTTTCTCTCGCCTGTTCCCTGCAAGAGGCGATAAAACAGGGTTACCGGCCTGTTCCCGGCCTGCTGTTTATCCTTTAAAAACTGGTAATACCAGCGGTTTTTGTGTTCAAAATGCCTGGTTATACCAAAGCCGATCACCCGGTAAAGGGCTGAAGCCCAACCGGTTATGGAGACATTCTTAAAAGTGTTCTTAAGCGAGTAAAACTTCTTTAAGGCCTGCACCATTTCATGCTGCAGCTCTTCAGGTGACATCAAGGCAGGCTGGTGAACCGTGTGATGCCCGTCATATAAAGACCAGTCGTAGGTAAGGATGCGCCCTTCCTGTTCAAGCTGGTCAAAAAAGGACGTGCCCGGCAGCGGGGTAAGGGTGAGAAACTGGATGCTGTCAATTTTTGCCTCCAGGGCAAAGTCGGCAGTCTCCCTGATCGTTTCCACCGTATCGGCATCTCCGCCAAAAATGAACATGCCGTGCACCCTGATCCCGTAGGAATGAAAGCGCTTGATCGCTTCCTTGATGTCATCCACGGTCTGCTGTTTGTTGTAGCCTTTTAAGGTTTCCGGGTTAATCGATTCAAAGCCGATGTAGACAATGCTGCAGCCGGCCTGGCGCATCAGGGTCATCAGCTCTTGATCATAAACCGCATCGGCACGCACCTGGGCACCAAAGCCTTTTAAATTTATTTCCCGGTCAATAATTTCTCGCAGCATTTCCTTGCTGTGTTTGGGGTGGGCGACAAAATTATCGTCGCAGAAGAAAATGTGCCTGCCAGAAAACTGGGCCAGTTCCTGTAGAACACTTTCAGTACAGCGGTAACGGTAGCGCCGGCCGAACATCTGGGTGACCCCGCAAAAGGTGCAATTGTGGGGACAACCTCTTGAGGTCATTACCGGGACGCTCGGCATTTTCTCAGAACCATCGATAATTGATAAGTCGGGAATGGGCAGGCTGTCCATCTCCACCGTCGAGTCAGGCGCCGGATTGTGGACCGCTTCGCCGTCTGCCCAGTACGAAATACCGGGAATATCCTCTAGGCTATTTTCTGCGGCTAAAGCCTCCACCAGGGAAAGAAATACCGGTTCCGCTTCACCGCGCACCACATAGTCGGCAAATTGCAGCGCTTCCCCGGGTAAAAAGGTGGCGTGGATCCCGCCGATCACTACAGGAATATCGTTCGAGCGCAAAAGCCCCGCTACCTGGTAAGCTTCCCGGCAGGTTGCCGTGGTGGTTGAAATCCCGACTAAGTCGGCGTCGAGAATATCCTGCCAGGGCAAAGAATCTCCGGTGCCTAAATAAAAGCTGACCTGGTAACCCGCTTCTTTTAACTGCGTCCCTAAAATCGGCAGTCCCAGGCGGGGCATGCGCACATGCTTGTACACGTGATCTTCCTTTGACTGCGGTTCGATAAGCACAATCTTCTGCATCTCGAAAGCCTCCTTTATGATATAAACCTTCACCGGGCAGCCTTGCATCTACAAAGACCGGAACTAAAGGTAAATATATTGACACGAAAGGGACAGGTACAATCCCTTGACCTATCCCTTGAACTTTACTTTAGTTAAATGATTGACAGGATTATTTGATAAATGGAATACAGAGTGGATACTTAAAATCTTCCCCGTTGCTTACCCGCACCGAGGCGATAATAATCATGACCAGTGAGAAAACCCCGACTGCGATTAATAAGAGGATGCCGATTAAAATAATGGTGAGAACCCCGGAAACAATTGCGTAAATGGTGATGCTGATTTGAAAGTTCAACGCTTCTTTGCCGTTTTTGTCAACCCAGGCAGACTGGTCCTTTTTGATCAACCAGATTACCAGCGGTCCAATCAGGTTACCGAAAGGAATAACAAAACCGGCGAGTGCCGCCAGGTGGGCGAGCATACCAAACGTCTTGTCATCCTGGGTCAACTGGGCACCGTTAGTCATTATAAAACCTCC
>CAYXQO010000163.1:0-2285 GCA_964467475.1 uncultured Syntrophomonadaceae bacterium | reverse complement strand
AGAGCCGCGAATACTCGGAAGAGCTGATCGCCGGACGCCAGGCTGTTTTAGAGGCGCTTCGTTACAGCAAGCCATTGAAGATCTATCTTGCGGAAGGGCAGAGGGGAGCAGTGATTGATGAAATCACCCTTTTGGCCCGCCAGAGGAAGGTCCCGGTGAAGCGTCTTTCTAAGGAAGATTTTGAGCATACTGCCGGTGATATTTTAGGCCACCAGGGGGTGGCCGCCCTGGTGACCCCATTTCAATATTCTTCCCTCAGCCGCCTGATTGAACTTTCCCGCGAGTCCGGCAAAGAACCTTTTTTAATCATGCTCGATCACCTTGAAGACCCCCAGAACTTAGGCGCTATTATGCGCACCGCCGATGCTGCGGGCATCCACGGCCTGATTGTCCCGGATCAACGGGCAGCAGGCGTTACCGCGGCCGTGCGTAAAGTGGCTGCCGGGGCAGCTGAGCGCATGCCCGTAGCCCTGGTAGGCAACCTGAACCGGGCGGCAGCGATGCTTAAAAAAGAAGGGTTCTGGCTTTACGGGGCCGAGGCTGACGGCAGGGAAGAATATTACCGGGTGGACTACTGTCGCCCTCTGGTGCTGGTTATCGGTTCTGAAGGGAAGGGCTTGAGCCGCTTGCTCAGGAAAAACTGTGATTTAACCCTGCACATCCCGATGCCCGGAGAAACCGGTTCCCTCAATGTGGCCGCCGCAACGGCTGTATTGACCTATGCTGCCCTGGCTCAGAGGGAGGGATGGGTGAAATGAACCAGCCGGTGCTGATCGTGGACGGCTACAATATTATCGGGGCCTGGGACTATTTAAAGGAATTGAAAAGAAAAGACCTGGGCAGTGCCCGCGATCAACTGATTGCCGATTTGGCGGGGTTTCTGCCCTGGTGTTGGAAAAGAATTATCGTGGTTTTTGACGGACAAAGCTTTGAATGGGAAGATATCGAAGGGGTGGAGGTGGTTTTTACCGGCAAGAAGGAAACCGCTGATACGATGGTAGAGCGCCTGGCCGCCGGATTAATTTCTCATGCCCCGGTGGAAGTAGCCACTTCCGACATAGCTGAAAACCGGGCTGCATCGGCGGTTGGAGCAATGGTGATATCTGCCACCGCTCTGCAGGAAAAACTGCATGAAAGAAGCGGCAGTTACCGGCGCTTGACCGGCAAAAAGAAAAGTGAAGGGATCATGCTCAACGATATTTTGAATCAATCTGTTTTGGAAAGCCTGGAGAAATTCAGGCGTGAATGAGAAAGTATGGCAAAGAACAGCAAAAACCGTTAAAAAGCTTGACCATACAAAGGTGATAAGTTATAATATCGGGGAAAGTCCGCAACGATCCCACCATAAGATATCCAAACGGAGGCGATAGGGGTGAGCTTTTTAGCTCATGAAGTAAAGTATGCTTACCAGGGCGAACCGGAACTGGAAGTGGAGTCGGAACTTGAACTTCGTAATGATGAAGACATTGTGGTAGAGGCAAAAAATGGCGACATTGTCGCGCTGGAATTTTTAATTAACAAGTACAAAAATTTTGTGAAGGCAAAGGCGAGGTCTTATTTCTTAATCGGTGCCGATCGCGAGGACATTGTCCAGGAGGGCATGATTGGGCTTTACAAGGCAATCCGCGATTTCAGGGGTGATAAACTCTCCTCTTTTAGGGCCTTCGCGGAACTGTGCATCACCAGGCAAATTATCACGGCAATCAAGACGGCCACCCGGCAGAAGCATATCCCGTTGAACTCTTATGTTTCTTTGAACAAGCCGATCTACGACGAAGATTCCGATCGGACCCTGCTCGATATCCTGGCCGGAACCAAGATCACCGATCCGGAAGAGCTGATGATTAACCGGGAAGAGTACAACGACATTGAATTTAAAATGGGTGAGATTTTAAGCGAACTGGAGTGGAAGGTGCTCACCCTCTACCTGGAAGGTAAATCGTACCAAGAAATAGCGGTGGACCTGCAGCGTCACGTAAAATCGATCGACAACGCCTTGCAGAGGGTGAAGAGAAAACTGGAGCGCTACCTGGAAGTGCGCAAGCTTTAAGTGGCAAATTGGCAAGCATGAATTTGCCTGAGGTTTTGATAAAAATGTTTTTATGGATGTTGACTTTTGATTTATGCCATTGTATAATCATTAACGCAAAAAAGCGGGTGTAGCTCAGTGGTAGAGCCCTAGCTTCCCAAGCTAGTAGCGTGGGTTCGATTCCCATCACCCGCTCCAAGAGACGTCGCGGGGTGGAGCAGTCTGGTAGCTCGTCGGGCTCATAACCCGGAGGTCG
>CAYXQO010000162.1:0-2333 GCA_964467475.1 uncultured Syntrophomonadaceae bacterium | reverse complement strand
AAAACACAGGCTTATCCTCTGCTTTTGCTTTCTGAAAGGCTTCTTCTCCCCAGGGATACCAGTCAACCGGGTTGTAAGCATGCTGGAGCAGGTAGGGCGACTTTTCATTGATTAAGCGATTTGCTTTTTCAGCGCTTCTTTTTTTCACTTGATTCAGCTCCTTCCAAGCTAATCATATATTTCCTATAGACTAAGTATATTATATCATAAAAAAATAAAAGCGCAAGCAGGGGAGATCACCATCAAATAGAGCGTTCTGCTTCTTTAACCAGGCTTTTTATGTCCCGGGATTTTTCTTTTGAAAGAACCGGGCTTATTTCTTTGCTCATTATTTTTTCATAGACAGCTTTAGCTTTTGTCAAAAGTTTGCCCTGGTTATCCTGTAACGTAGACTCCCGGGAGCGCCGGGTAAAAGTGAGGGGACTTAAAACACTGCGGCAGTGTCTAAAGGTGTGTTCCTGGTCTAAAAAGTGCCCGCCCGGTTTTATCTTTAGAAGTTCATCCCAGGCCAGGCTATCTTCATCGACACTTAATTCTGCGCGCAGTTTCTTTACCATTCCGGCCAAATCATTGTCAATAATTAATTGCAACGGACAAAGAGTGCTTGCCGTTTCTACCTGGCCTGCTCCGCCAAGGATATCACTTCCGGCTGCTGCTGCCATCAGGGCAAGCATAGAGCGCTCCCCTTGCGATTGCCCATCTGTTTCAGGGGAATCAGTACCAAAACCATACGTATGCACAGGAAGGTCGAAAGTTTTTTTGATGAAGTCAGCTGTAACGGCTGCTCCCTTGATCGCTTCTACACTGGTTTGCCGGCTGTGTCCGCTTTGCATATCCATGCTGAAAATAAGGGGGGTGGCGATCACCGGGGTGCCCGGGTTTAAAGCCTGCGCTGACATAAGCAGGGTAAGTGTTTCCGCTGCTGCAAGAAGAGTTGTTCCCGGCATGGTTAATGGGGCAGTTCCGCCGGCGCTCGGGAGGCTGCAGGCATATAAAGGTATATTTTTCTGGCAGGTCTGCACAATAACTTCTAAATCCATGAACTTAAAGTCAAGCGGGCTTAAAGCACAGGTAATAAAGCTAACCGGGGGCACTTTATTAAATCCATCTGTTTTTTCAGCAGCAATTTCAGACATTTTAACCAGGTAGTAAATACTTGAACTGCTGTAGGGCTGCACATAGATATGTTTAGGGCTATAATTTAGCATTTCTTCAAGGGCGTAAATATCGGCATACTTTTCCGGAACATCCAGGGGGGTGGGAAAGGCACAGTAATCAAGGTGCTCCAATTCTCCAACCAACCGGGCCCAGGTAGCTAAATCTTCCAGCTTGATATTACGGTAGGTTCTGTTAACCGGATCAATATAACCGGTTGCGCCGGTTCCCATGTGGGTATAAAAACTATTATCCGGATGGGGTATTTTCAGGGCATGATTTGGGTCTGTTGCATTGAGTAAAAATGTTTCAGGTGCCATCGAAATCAGTTTTTCTGTAACCTGCGAGGGAAACCGCACTATTTTTGAAGCTTTGTCTACCTCTGCGCCCCAGCTTGCCAGGGCGTCCATAATTACCGGGTGATCCAAACGCACCCCTTTTTTTTCTAGCAAAGCTAGCAGTTTTTCTTTTAGGTAAGCCTGATCCTGAGAGGGGAAAAATTGCTCCGGCATGGCTTTTTTAGAACTCCTTTCACCAAAAAAATTATTAAAGCCTGGTAAAATTACTGCGGATCAGGATTTGGGGGAATCGTTCTTTAAGGCGTTCATCACCCTGCTCATATTGTTGACAAAGTATGAAATATGCAGGTGCGCTTCCTTGTCTTCTGAAGCATCACGGGCGGCTTTGGCCCCAGATAGGGACATCGTCCAGTAACTCGACCCGGGCACGATGATATCGTTAATAAAAAACCACATTAACAGCTGGGCAAAAGCCATATTTTGTCCGGCCCGGCGGGCAACGGTGATCGGGCCTCCGACTTTACCGGAAAACCTTTCTCCGCTCCACAGGCGAACAAACCCCGCCCGGTCTAGCAGAGACATTAACTGAGGGTGGACTGCGCTAAAATAAACAGGCGAGCCGATAATCAAACCGTCTGCCTCAACCATTTTATGATAGACAGCTGCAAAATCATCGTCTTCGTAGATACATTTTTTTGCTTCCACACAGCTGTAACATCCTTCGCAAGGTTTTATCTGCAAATCTTTTAGCGTTAACAGCTCCTTGTTAAAGCAGCTGTCATCGAACTCTGATAGAGCATAACTGGTCAGGTATTCGGTGTTGGCGTTTTCTCTCATTGATCCGGACAACCCGAGTATTTTTTGCATATTTCACTTCCC
>CAYXQO010000161.1:0-2341 GCA_964467475.1 uncultured Syntrophomonadaceae bacterium | reverse complement strand
CCTTCGATAAACTTAAACCACAGCGACATGCCCGACCCGGTAGCAGAAGCCCTGGGCAATTTGCAGGAACAGATCGACCAGTTGCGCTGCCAGCAAGTAGATTTGAAGAATGGAGGAATGTGCAAAAGTGACTGTAAAAATTTATAATACCTTAACCCGCAGCAGAGAAGAATTTGAGCCCGGTTCGCCCCCGCAGGTATCGTTTTACGTGTGCGGACCCACCGTATATGACTATATCCACATCGGCAATGCCCGGGTGTTTGTCGTCTTTGATGTGATCCGCCGTTACCTCAATTACCGCGGTTACCGGGTGCAATATATCCAGAATTATACCGATATTGACGATAAGATGATTAACCGGGCTAATGAAGAAGGGGTTAGTGTTCCTGAACTGGCCGGTAAATATATTAAAGCCTACGAAGAAGACGTGGCCGGTTTGCGGGTGCGCCCGGCTGATGTCAAGCCGAAAGCGACCGAACATATCCCTGAGATTATTAAACTGGTTGAGCGTTTGCTGGAAAATGGTTATGCTTATACCAGCGACGGGGACGTTTACTTCGACACGAGCTGTTACCCGCAGTACGGACAACTAACCCACCAGAACCAGGACGATCTGTTAGCCGGTGCCCGGGTGGAACCGGGGGAGAAGAAGAAAAACCCGCTTGATTTTGTGCTCTGGAAGCAAAAAAAAGAAGGTGAGCCGGCCTGGGACAGCCCCTGGGGCGAAGGACGTCCGGGCTGGCACATCGAGTGCTCGGCCATGTCTATGTGCTACACGGGTGATATTTTGGATATCCATGCCGGCGGGGCTGACTTAATTTTCCCCCACCACGAAAATGAAATTGCCCAAACCTGGGGTGCTGATAAAAAGCCGCTTGCCCGCTACTGGATGCATGCAGGCTATTTAAATATTGAAGAACAAAAAATGTCGAAGTCACTTGGCAATGTGTTGACCGTGCGCAACTTGCTAAAAGAATATGACCCCCTTGATTTACGCTTCCTCCTGCTTTCCGCCCATTACCGCAGCCCCTTAAATTTTAACGCCGAGCTGGTCGCCCAGAGCAGATCCGGGCGAATGAGGCTCCAGGAAGCGATCACCAACTTACTTGACGCACTCGAGGTGGCAGCCAATGCCTCGAGTGATAAAGAACAGAAACTAAAGGATGATTTGGAAGCAGCGAGAAGTCGTTTCATTGAAGCGATGGACGACGACTTCAATACCGCCGACGCGCTTGGGGTTATCTTCGATTTGGTTCGCAGTTTGAATGTCTATTTAAACGAAGCTCACCCCTACAATCGCCTGTTGCTGGAGGATGTGCTTTCATTTTTCCGCGAGATTAATGATATTTTTGAACTGGTCGAGATATCCGGTCCTGAATCATTGGACGAAGAGCTGGAAGAGATGATCAAACAGCGGGAAAAGGCCCGTGCTGAAAAGGATTTTGCCACAGCCGATCGGATCAGAGACGATCTGGAGGCCCGGGGGATCATCCTGGAAGATACTCCGCGTGGCACCCGCTGGAAAAGAAAACAATAACAGACAGGGGTGTTTTCTGATGGCCTATATCAGGGAAAGAACGATTGAATCGGCCTGGCGGATGGTCCTCTGGAATTGTGCCCGCTACGGCTACAGTTACCGGATCAAAAAGGGCAGTTATGAGGGACAGCTGCGCAAACAGCTTAACCACCTGAGTGTGGTGATCGAAGAGCCCTACACCCGGCCGCTGGCAGTATGGTTGCCGGAAAACTGCGGTATTCCTGCGCCCACCTCGGAGGAAAGGATCCAGGATTATTTTTACGAGTATTTAGCCACCGATACCAAGACAGACTTAGAAGACTATACTTACGGACAGCAAATTGCACCTCAGCTTGAAAAAGTGATTGCGCTGCTCAACAAATCAAAAGGCGCTACCAACCAGGCCTGCATGAACATCGGAGGCGCTGAAAATATTGATCTTGATGACCCGCCGTGCCTGAGAGTGATTGATTTAAAAGTAGTTGACGGCTTGCTGCAAATGTCCCTTTTCTTCCGCTCGTGGGACATTTTTGTCGGTTTCCCGGAAAACCTAGGCGGTTTGCAGCTTTTAAAGGAATATATTTTGATGCACCTTGATTTCCCGGTTGAAGACGGTTCGATTACGGCCTATTCCTCCGGGGCTCATATTTATGAGCAGTATTTTCCGATAGTCAATATTTTGAATGCCCATAAGTGTTAGGGGTTGAGGGAGAATAATATGGACAGCACCGATCGGGGCTTGCCGGAAAAAAATAATTACAAAAAAGGCGAGAGCCGCGAATACTCGGAAGAGCTGATCGCCGGACGCCAGGCTGTTTTAGAGGC
>CAYXQO010000160.1:0-2349 GCA_964467475.1 uncultured Syntrophomonadaceae bacterium | reverse complement strand
CATCGGTCCAGTAGTTGTACCAGAGTCCTTCCGGCAGGTAAACCATGCGGTGTTCAATGCCCGGGCGGGTAACCGGGCACACCATTACACCTTCTCCTACTAAAAACTGGTCATTAAGGTTATAAGTGACCGGGTCGTCCTGGTAATGGTAGAAAAGCGGCCTTGCCACCGGTGCCCCGGTTAACGAGCTTTCCCTGAAGAGGTTGTAAAAATAGGTAATGAAGCGATAGCGGAGCTTGATATACTTACGGATAATCTTAAGAATATCCGCAGAGTACTGCCAGGGTTCCTGGCGGGCGGTGCCAATTTCACTGTGATTGCGGAAAAAGGGGAGGAAAGCACCAAGCTGAGTCCAGCGGGCCAGCAGTTCACCGCTGCAATCACCCCGGTAACCCCCGACATCAGCCCCGGTAAAAGGTATTCCGCTTAAGCCTAAGTTTAGGATCATCGGTATACTGATCTCCATGTGCTCCCAAATGCTGGCATTGTCGCCGGTCCACAGGGCACTGTAACGCTGGCTGCCGGCAAAAGCAGCCCGGGTGAGGACAAATGCCCTTTCTTGCGGCTTGTACCTTTCTACGGCCTCCCTGGAGGCCTGCGAATGTAAAAGACCGTAGATGTTGTGCACTTCACCATGGGTTTTCTTTTCACCCCGGTCATCCCGGTGCACTGTATCGTTGGGCAGGGTGCCACCGGTCCGGCTGAAATCGGAGGGCTCATTCATATCAGTCCAGATACCGTCGATCTTGTTTTTCAACAATTCCAGGTGATGCGTCCTCCACCACTGCCGCACTTCCGAGCGCAGGAAATCGGGATATGCTACCGTGCCGGGCCATGCTTTCCCCTCGTAGATCTCTCCTTCGGGCGTGGTAACAAAGTATCCTCCGGCTTTGCCTTCTGCGTAAAGCCGGAACCAGATATCGGTTTTGACACCGGGATTGAGAATGAGCACCAGAGAAAAACCCATCCGTTTAAGCTTTTGCGCCAAAAGCTTAAGATTTCTAAAGCGTTTGCGGTTCACGGTAAAGGCTTTGTATTCATCCATGTATGCTATGTCGAGATAAAGAACATCACAGGGGATGTCGTGCTTGCGCAGGTTGTCGGCTACAGAAAACAGCTCCCTTTCATTTTCGTAGCTGTAACGGCTCTGGTGGTAGCCTAGAAAATTTTTGCGCGGCAATGGGTGAGTCCCTGTCAACGAGCTGTAAGCTTTGAGCACCTCACCGGAAGTCCCACCGCACATAAAATAATAATCAAGATAGCCCCCTGCGGCTTTAAAGCTGATTATCCCGGGGTCGGTTTTGGCAAAATCAAAGTTTGTCCTGAAAGTATTATCGAAGTAAACCCCGTACGCCCGGCCCGGGGCAAGGCCGATATAAAAAGGAATTGAGGTATGCATTTGTTCTACCTGGGGGTGATGCACAGGATGGTGAAAAAGGACATCGGAATTGTAATTGGCTGTTTTAGTACCAAGCTGATTGATCCAGCAGTACTTTTCTCCGTTTCCGTAAATCCCTTTTTCCCAGAGCTTTCTCTTTTCTATTTCCACCGCTTCAGGCGAGACCCACACATCTTCGCTGAGAACATTTCCATCGCGGTCGGAAATTTTTACTTTCAGGGTTTCCCGGTCAACCTCAATTTTAAACAAGCCGGAAAGAAGGGACTTTCCTTCCGGGACAACTTCGAGATCTACCGGTTTGCCCACTACCGCCACCGATGAAGGTGGTGGTTGCAGTTCTTCGCTGTAAGCGAAGCGCACGATATTTTCCCCATAAAATAAAATGTGCAGGTAACCACCCTGCGAGCCTTCCACCACAAACCCTGTGCCATTTTTTTTCATGAACTTCTTTCCTTTCAAAAATATTGATGATTATTCAACCTGCTTATATATTAAACCCGGCATACCGGTATTTTTTCGGGGTCAATCTCTCCCACTGAAGAAAATACCAGGTCCGCAGCACCCACCCTTTCAGAAGGGCCGATACCGATGGTGGCCATGCCGGCTCTTTTTGCCGCTTCCACCCCCGCTTCGGCATCTTCGACTACCAGGCAGTAGCGGGGTTCGAGCTTTAGTTTTTCTGCCGTGTAAAGAAACAGGTCCGGGGCAGGTTTGGCCCGCTCAACGCTACCTCCGTGGGCCAGGACATCAAAGTATGCCCCTATATTCAGGCGCTCGATTATCATAGGCGCATTTTTGCTGGCCGAGGCCACCGTAAGTTTATATCCCTTTTTTCTCAGATTTTGTAGCAATTCAAGGGATCCCGGCAGGAGATCCTTTTCCGAAATCTCTTTAATCGATTCCCGGTAATAATTATTTTTACGCTCCATCATTGCTTCTATTTTTTCCTC
>CAYXQO010000159.1:0-2374 GCA_964467475.1 uncultured Syntrophomonadaceae bacterium | reverse complement strand
AAACCACCAGCTGGGGCAAAGCCGGCACCGTTCCTTCGCTCATCCATATACTGGTCACCGGCCAGTAATCGCGGCAGGTAGCCAGCAGGTCGGCTTTATTTGTCGATACATTCTCTTCGCCGATGATAAAAGCAGCCTCTTTAGCAAATTGATCGATCAGGGCCTGCTTTGTTTTTTCATCCTGGATCATTGTTTGCATCAGGTGATCCATAAAAGTCCCCCCGTATTTATTAAGATAAACCAAAGCGAAAGCCTGCAGCTTAAGCCACCGCCTTAACTCGCGATGAACCGGCACCAGTCCAAAGGCAGCTCGGCTGAGCAAACACTATATGTTTGAAATAGCTGGCAGATACCATTTAGAACAAGCAAAGTCGCTTTCAAGAAGTCTCGAGCGGGTTAAAAAACCTCTTCCAGTGATCCTCATCTTCTAAAAGCGCAAGCACTATTTCGACAAGTTCCGGGTCAAACTTTTTCCCGGCACAATTTTTTAGCTCTTCCACTATCTGATTAAGCGGCCTGGCCTCCTTGTAAGGGCGTCCGCTGATCATTACCTCTAAGGCGTCGGCAATGGCAACAATACGCGCAAGCAGGGGGATTTCACTACCGCTCAAACCTTCCGGGTAACCGGAACCATCCCAACACTCATGATGATGCAAGATCCCCTCTGCAATAGGGGCAAAGTCCCTGGTAGAACGGGCTATCCGGTAGCCTGTTTCCGGGTGCTTTTTAACCAGGGCCCACTCATCTTCGCTCAAACTTCCGGGCTTTGTCAGCACTTCACCCGGCACATCGATCATCCCGATATCGTGCAGCTTAGCCAGCAAAGACAGGCTCGATTTTTGCGAATCGGGCAAATCGAGCTGATCAGCAATAAGCATGCTGATTTCTTCCACCTTCCGGGTATGTTCTTCAGTTTCGCAGCTATTTTCAAGTAAGGTCTTCTGCAGCGCTTCCAGGGTGGCGCTTCTTGCGCTGCGCCCCTCGATGATCTTGTGTTCATACATCTGGTCTTCTGCTTCCTGGAGCAGTTTGAACAGGTCGTCTTCTTTTAAAGAAGTCTTCGTCGCCGTTCCAAGAGCCATCGAAACCGGGATTCCGTCTTTATAGGTTTTCCGGCATTCTTCGATTATCCTTTTACAAATCGACTGGGTGGCGTTCTGAGGAGTGTTGGCCAGAACTATCACGAATTCATCGCCGCCCCACCGGGCCAGCACATCTTCCTCCCGGCAGGTGTTTTTTAAGAGTTCCGCCCCTTTTTTCAAAATCTCGTCCCCCACACCATGTCCATAGGTGTCGTTGATCAATTTCAAACCGTTAAAGTCCAGCATAATTACGCTAACAGGGAGGTGCTCTTCGTTGTCAATCCGGTTCATTTCCGCTTCCAGGTAAGCCCGGTTATGCAGCCCGGTTAAAGAATCATGGTAGCTTAAGTAATTGACTTCGCGGTCCTTTTCCTGTTTTTTCTTTACATTGACCCGCCATAACTGGATCGATACGTACCAGGATACTACCAAAATAATCATGCTGCCCGCGAGGACCCAACTGAGGATACTGCTGATCATCCGCTCCCGGGCAATCCGCTCATCGATGTAATTGTTCATCATCGTGGCCAGGTTCTCCGTAGCCACGATCACTTCCAGCTGGCTCCCGGTATAAACCCAGCCTGCCAGCAGGTCGGCTGCTTCACCTTTTTCACCGCGGGCTACCAGGGCAAGCGCTTCCTGTTCTAGCTGATCTATTTCTTCCCGGTACTCTTTGATCTTATCCATTTCCGCAAGGACTGCACTGCTTTCCACAAGTTCAGGGATTTCGTCAAAAACCGCTCCCAGCCTATCGCGGTAATCATTGTATTCAATTTCCCACTTCAGATCACCGGTAGCGGCAGCCATTTTTGCCGTCATTTCCAGGCTTTCCGTGTAACGCAGCAGCTCACCTGATATCCTTTGGATGGCCAGTTCCCGGGTCTCAAATGATTCAACCACTTCGTTGGAGTAAAAGAGGTACCACCCAAGCATAGCGATTAAAAGGACAGTAATCACAATGGACACAACAAACCAGACATTAAAAAACCTGCCTTCACTAAAGTTGCCCATTCTGGTTTGGCGATCTTCTTTCATCGTACCGCCCTCTATCCGGTATTTTTTATCCTGCCAGGTTTGAACCTTGCCCATAATGCCTTTATATGTGAAATCCTTCACACTGCTTGCTGAATAACTAACCATTGTTCCGTACAGCCAAAAATTACTCGCCGACCCACTGCTTGACTACCTCTTCGTTTTCGGTCACCCAGCGCTCTGCAGCCTCTTCGGGGGCCATTCCTTCTTCGGCAAACCACAGCATCACCTGCTCCATATCGGCAGGTTCCCAGTAGAAG
>CAYXQO010000158.1:0-2381 GCA_964467475.1 uncultured Syntrophomonadaceae bacterium | reverse complement strand
GATTTTCGGCACCTATATTTATGCCCGCCTTAAAGAAAAGCGTACGGATATATAAATTAAAAGTATCTGCTAGCCGTGCTGCATTATGGGCCGGCGCCTGCTTATCAAGGAAAACAGGCAAAAAAGTGTGTCAACAACCCCGTCCCCCTGGCACTTGTTGACACACTTTGGGTCATGCCGGTGTTTCTACCCCATTTTCTTGAAGCTTTAATTCTCGCGGGGTGGAAGAATAGTTTGCAGGGGCACTTCTTCTTTGCCCTTCAAAACAGCATCATAACCGATCGAAACGGCCACCATTCCCGCTGCTTCAAGGCTCCTCCGGGAAAGGGTGTTATAATACCAGCACCCGGCTACCGGTATAAGCCCCAGACGGTAAACATATTTTTTAAGGTTAAGCAGCATCTTTTTCGCTACGCCCCGGTGGCGGAACTCAGGGTTGGTAAACATACCGATCGAAGCACACCCCGGGCATAACCGCCCCTTTTCAAAAAGCCCGCAACCGAGCAGGTCCTGCCCGTCTTCGATCACGAAAACTGTTTCTGCGGCGACTCTTTCCTCCAGCGTAGCAAACCCACCCCCCGGTTCCTCAAAAAAATCACCGGAAACTGACCGGATGGCATCAAGGTCACCCGGTGCTGCAACCCTGAACCCTTTAGAAGCAGGCTCTTTATCCAAATTGTTAGGGTTACCGGCATCAACAAAAAAGCAAGCCCCCTTCTTTTTGTCATATTCCCATTCTGCCAGCACCGCAGATAAAAGGTAATCATGGCTCATAGCCCTGACCCGTTCAATTTTCTGATCACTGATTACCTGCGCAAACGCTGCCGGAGCATCACGAAAATGTTCTTTTAAAACGTGAAAGGCTTCCAGGATGTTATTATTTATTGCAGCATACCCAATATGCTTTCCCCCGGACTTTAGTAAATTGATCTCGGATTTAAAAAGATTATCTTCAACCCAGGACTCCAGCGGAAATACCAGTGTATCAATGTGCCGTTCAAGCAAATGCTTGCTTTCTCCCAAATCCGCTTCCACCAGTTTAACCAGGCTCATTTTCTTGATCCACCTTCTTTATGATTTGCTCAGCCTATCAACTATATCCAGCTTTAGATATTCACCCTCCCCTGTTTTTTTCCTCTTTTAGCCAGAATAAACTTTTTGCCTTAACAAGATCTCAAGCAATGTTTTCTTGCCTTGTTTGATACCACTTCTTAATAGTATAATTGTTTTTGGAAATCAAATTAACAGAAAGAGTTGAACATAAATAATGCATGTAAAAGTATACCTGCCTCCACATTTAAACCGGGACCACTTAGACGAAAATGGATACATTCAACTAAAAGAGGACGCCACCTTAAGAGAGCTCTTTCGTTTGTTAAAGGTCCCTTTCCCTGCAGTAGCTGTTCACTTTTGCCGGGTAAACTACGAAAAGGCAGGCCTGGATACAAGGCTCAAAGAAGGAGACACTGTCAGCTTCTTTTCATTTATTTCCGGGGGATAGACAGGTTAACCTGGCTTAAACTGGCAAGCCGCTTCCTTAAGACAGTGCTTCCCCCACCACCACAAAACAATGATAAAGCGAGGGATCTTTAAAGTGAAAGGTTATCGTGGAAAGATACTATTTGTCGATTTAAACCAGGGAACTACCGTGGATCAGCATCTCCCCGATTCACTTTATGAAAATTTTCTATCCGGATGTGGCCTGGGCATCGCCTATCTCTACAACCATATCCCCAAAGGAGCAGATCCACTTGGCCCCGACAACATCCTCGGCTTCGTCAGCGGCCTGTTAACCGGGACTGGAAGCGTAGTAACCGGTCGGTGGATGGCAGTATGCAAGTCACCGCTTACCGGAGGTTGGGGCGATGCCAACTGCGGCGGTAGTTTCAGCCCCGCAATCAAGCAGTGTGGTTATGACGGCATCTTTTTCAAGGGGATTTCAAAAAATCCGGTCTACTTAATTGTCGATGAAGAAGGAGCCCGCCTGGAAGATGCCTCTTCGCTGTGGGGGAAAGACGCCGTAGAAACAGAAAAATACCTGGAGAATAAGCACCGCACCAAGAAAAAACCTTCCGCTGCCGTTATTGGACCGGCTGCGGAAAATCAGTCGCTGATCGCCGGTATCTGCAATGATTACGGCCGCATAGCCGCCCGTTCCGGCTGCGGCGCGGTAATGGGCTCCAAAAACCTAAAAGCGGTGGTGCTTTCAGGAAGTAAACCCGTTGAAAGCGCTGACCGGGAAAAGGTACGCAGCTTAAGCAAAACTTATACCGGCAAGGTGAAAAAAGTAAAGCTGCCCGGTATTGTCAAGGGCAGTATGCTACCACTGGCCGGGAAAATGCTGGGCAAAATGAAAACAATGACCGCCCTGGACGGGATGA
>CAYXQO010000157.1:0-2407 GCA_964467475.1 uncultured Syntrophomonadaceae bacterium | reverse complement strand
AACCCGGCCTAAGGAGGCCTGAAATATGGATCTTAACTATGTGTTGCTGGGAATAATTTTGGTGGTTATCCTTTACGTGATTTACAGCTACAACCGGCTGGTCAGCCTGCGCAATATGGCCGAGCAGGCTTATTCCAACATCGATACTTTATTGCAGAAGCGATTTGACCTGGTGCCCAACCTGGTCAATACCGTCAAGGGCTACATGGAACATGAAAAAGAGGTGCTTGAAACAATCACCAAAGCCCGCTCGGAATGGCTGAACGCTTCCTCCATGCAGGAAAATGCCGGGGCCGACCAGAAGGCGGAAAGGGCCCTAAAAACCCTTTTTGCCGTTTCTGAAAGTTACCCGGATTTAAAGGCAAACCAGAACTTCATGATGCTGCAGGAAGAGCTTTCCGGGATCGAGCGAAAAATTGCCTACGGGAGGCAGCGCTACAACCGGACGGTTATGGCCTTGAACACGCGGATCCAGCGTTTTCCGACCAATTTGATTGCCCGGCTGTTCAAATTTGAGACGAAGGATTATTACGCTATCGAATCTGAAGCGGCGCGTGAAGCCCCGGAAATTAATATGCAGGGTGGTGAATAATATGATCGACCCGATTTACGGCAGGATTGCTTCCAATAAAAGAAAAACTTTTTTCCTCTTCTTTCTCTATGCCCTGCTTTTCGGCCTGATTGGCTATTTTATCGGCATCTACTTAGGAGACCCGGTCGCAGGAATTATCCTGGCAGGAGTAGTCTTTATCGTTTTATTTTTAATCAGCTACTACAGCGGGCAAAACGTGGTCACCAAAATGGCGGGGGCCAGAGAAGTAAGCAAGAAAGACGAGCCGTATTTGTATAACACGGTGGAGGGCTTAAGCATCGCCTCCGGCAGGCCGATGCCCCGGGTTTTCATTATTGAAACAGAAGTGCCCAATGCCTTTGCCGCCGGCAGAAACCCCGATAACGCGGTAATTGCCGTCACCAGGGGACTTTTGGACCGCCTCGACCGGCAGGAGCTTGAAGGGGTAATCGCCCATGAAATGGCCCATATCAACAACTACGACGTGCTGCTGGCCACCGTGGCGATAGTGCTAGCCGGCACGATTGTTTTCGTCAGCGTAATCGCCCGGCGGATGATGCTGTTTGGCGGGATGGGCCGCGGCGGGGGACGCCGGGGCGGCCAGGGCCAGCTGATCATGATCTTGATCCTGCTGCTGGTGGCCATCTTAGCGCCGATCTTTGCCCAGCTGCTCAAGTTCGCCATTTCCCGGCAGCGGGAATACTTAGCCGATGCCACCGCAGCCAATTTCACCGGTTACCCGGAAGGGCTGGCCAGCGCCTTAGAAAAAATCACCAACCAGCAGGTAAAAGACAGCCCGCTTGAAAACAGGGCCCTGGAAGGGCTTTATATCGTCAACCCCTCGCTGGGGGCAAAATCAGGTAACCGGGCAAGCGTCCTTTTTTCCACCCACCCACCGGCGGAGGAAAGAATCAAGCGTTTGCGGGGCATGTAAAAAATAGCGCCTGGCTTGCGCGAACAAAGCTATAACTGGACCTGGTAAGCCTTGATTTCACTTTGCAGCAGTTTAAAGCCCACTTCTTCAAAGGGGCCGGGGTTGCCGCTGATGAAAAAGCGGTAGCGGGGACCGTTGGAATTGAGGGGGTTTTTGAGCCCGGAGCTGGTCAGGATATGATCAACTTCAGTAACTATTTCCTCAGCAGAGTTGATTAAGTTAACCCCGCTTCCGACGACTTCCTGGATCAGGTTCTCCATCAGGGGATAATGCGTGCAACCCAAAATCAGGGTATCGATGTTATCTTTGGCAAGGGGATCTAAATACTCATGCGCCACCTTCCGCGCCTCGGGAGTATCTACCAGGTTGTTTTCCACCAGCAGCACAAACAAGGGGCAGGCTTTAGAAACAATATGCAGCGAGCCGTTGTATTTTTGCAGGGCCTTGACGTACTCCCCGCTGCCGATAGTGCCCGAGGTGCCGATTACCCCGATGCGCTGATTGCGGCTTTGCTCCAGGGCCGCCCGTACTCCCGGTTCGATCACCCCTAAGACCGGTTGTTCACAAACCTGCTGGTAGTATGAAATCCCGGCCGCAGTAGCGGAATTGCAGGCGATCACGATCAGCTTGACTTCCTGGTGCTTCAAAAAGTCAATCATCTCGAAGACAAAGCGGCGCACTTCCTCGTTGGGGCGGGGCCCGTAAGGCATCCGGGCCGTATCGCCGAAATAGACGATACTTTCACCCGGCAGGCGCCGGCTCATTTCTCTGACCACGGTCAGGCCGCCAACACCTGAGTCAATTACCCCGATTGCCTTATGGGCTTTAATCAGTTGTGCTTCGGTTTTTGCCATATTATTTTGCCTTGATCCTGTTAAAATATCCACCCATAATCTTACGGG
>CAYXQO010000156.1:0-2413 GCA_964467475.1 uncultured Syntrophomonadaceae bacterium | reverse complement strand
AAATACCTGTTAATTTATCTTGATTGCGGGATTCTTGCCGTCCATTTACGCATGACCGGTAACTTGATTTATGCAGATTACAGCGAAGATACTGTCCCCGCAGAAGAATATCGCTTCTTGCGCCTTTCAATGCCTTTTACCGATCAATCTGCTCTTCACTATTCCGACATGCGCCGCTTTGGCCGGCTTTGGTTGGTGGAAGATGAAGATCAGCTGGCGTCAGTGGTCTTAAAAAATGTGGGCCCCGATATCCTAAAAGGGTTGTGCTGCGAAAATTTTTTAATGCGCCTGGAAAAAAGGAAAAACGCCAGACTGAAACCTCTGCTCCTCGACCAAAAATTTGTTGCCGGAATGGGCAATATTTATACAGATGAGTGTCTTTA
Organism: uncultured Syntrophomonadaceae bacterium; assembly: GCA_964467475.1. GTDB lineage: Bacteria > Bacillota > Dethiobacteria > DTU022 > DTU022 > B1SED10-74M. Next base: position 2,030 of record CAYXQO010000156.1, on the reverse strand, counting down.
TCGCTGCGGGCTCCATCCACTGCAAAAAGTATCGGATTTAAGCAATGCAGAGAAGGAAGAGCTTTACCGACAGGTCCGGCAGGTTTTGGAAGATGGTATTGAATACGGGGGCACTACATTTCGTGATTACCGCACCTCGAGCGGCGCACTGGGCGATTTCCAGTCTCGCCTCGGTGTTTACGGACGCAAGGGTGATCTTTGCCGCTGTGGCGCCTGGATAGAAAAAATTACTGTTGGAGGCCGGGGCACCTATATTTGCCCTTGCTGCCAAAAACAGCCGCAATACGAGGGAAAGGAATGAGCATCAATTGATTATCGGCCTTACCGGCGGAATCGCCTCGGGGAAAAGTACGGTAGCAAGAATGCTTGAGGAAAAAGGTGCCTACTTACTTGATGCCGATCGGCTAGCCCGGCAGGCAGTTGAACCCGGTCAACCGGCCTGGCAGGAAATCGTTAACTGGCTAGGGCCTCAGATCCTCCTGCCTGATCAAAACATCGACCGGGCCAAGCTTGGCGACCTGATTTTCAATGACTCAGGAAAGCGTAAGAAGCTGAACAAGATTGTTCACCCCTGGGTGGGGCAGCGCTTTACCACGCTCTCAGAAGATATTAAACAAAAAGATCCGCAAGCAATCTTAGTTTATGATATCCCCCTGTTAATTGAGGCGGGGATGCAAAAAATAGTCGACCTGGTCCTTTTGGTTTATGTGCCCCGTGAGACCCAGATTTTAAGGCTCCAGGAGAGGGATAAGCTGAGCCGCGATAAAGCGGAAGCCCGCTTGCGCGCCCAGATGTCCCTGGATGAAAAGAAACAGTATGCCGATTACGTGATTGACAACCGGGGGATGCTTGCTGAAACTGCCCGGCAGGTCGATCAGTTTTGGACCAACTTGAAAAACTGTCGTAAGGGAGAGTGTTCTTAATATGCACACGGTAACGTTGATTAAAGGAGACGGTATTGGCCCGGAAATCACCGAGGCAACCCTGGAGGTAATCAAAGCAACCGGGGTGAAAATAAAATGGGAAGAAGTTACTGCCGGAGAAGGAGCCCTTGAAAAATATGGCACCCCTTTGCCCGAGAATGTAATTGGTTCACTGAAAAAAACCGGGGTCGGCCTAAAAAGTCCCCTCACTACACCTGTGGGGTCTGGATTTCGCAGCATCAATGTAGCCCTGCGTAAAGAGCTCGACCTGTATGCCAACTTGCGCCCGTCCAAGTCATTTCCGGGGATTAAAGGAGCTTATGAGGATATCGACCTGGTGGTGGTGCGGGAAAATACCGAGGATCTCTATGCAGGGGTGGAACACATGGTAGGTGACGACGCTGCGGAAGGGATCAAGATTATTACCCGCAAGGCTTCAGAAAGAATAGTCCGCTTTGCTTTCAATTATGCTCAAAACGCCGGACGCAGCAAAGTTACTGCAGTACACAAGGCCAACATCCTTAAAATATCGGATGGGCTTTTCCTGGAAACGGCCAGACAGGTAGCTGAAGAGTACCCCCAGATAGAATTTGAAGATCGCATTGTTGACAACATGGCCATGCAGCTGGTGCAAAAACCCTGGGATTATGAAGTAATGGTTGCGCCCAATCTTTATGGTGACATCTTGTCCGACCTTTGCGCCGGCCTTGTCGGTGGACTGGGTCTGGTGCCTGGGGCTAATATCGGTGACAAATCCGCCCTATTCGAACCAGTACACGGCAGCGCCCCGAAATATGCCGGGCAAAACCGGGCCAACCCTTCGGCGATGATCATGGCGGCGGTATTAATGCTCGGTTACCTGGGTGAAAACGAAGCCGCAGCAAAAATCCAAAATGCCCTGGCTGCCCTGATCGAAGACGGTCAATATGTCACCCCCGACCTTGGCGGTTCTGCAGGGACAAATGAAATGGCCGAAGCTTTAGCTGAACTGGTTCAGAGGTTTTAACATAAGCAGGAGGTTTTACTAACCTATGCGGGTAGCTGCACTTTCTCTGGCGGATGTAAGGATGGATAGTATTGAGCATTACAGTGCCGATATAACTTCCC
>CAYXQO010000155.1:0-2443 GCA_964467475.1 uncultured Syntrophomonadaceae bacterium | reverse complement strand
TCATGTTCTCAGAACCGACTGCTACAACTACATCAGCTTCGCCACTTTTAATCGAGCGGTAACCGAGGTGAAGAGCGGTCATTGAAGAACAGCAGGCCTTGTCAATGGTAAGCGATAGTGTTTCAGGCGGCAGGCCAGCTTTTAAAACAGCCTGCCGACCTAAAACATTAGTTTCCAGGGCATTCTCCGGCAATACACAGGTGCCAAAATATAGTTCATCGACCAGGTCAGTGCCCTGTCCCAATTTCTCTAAAGCTTTCCTGATAGCCCTGACACCAAGCTCCAGGCTGCTTATATCCTTCATCACCCCGCCAAACCGGCCAAATGGCGTACGGACAGCAGAAACAATTACTACATCATCAAGGTTATTCATGAAGTACTCCTTTCTATCCCTTATCGTTATTCCTCGTAGTTGTAGAAACCTTTCCCTGTTTTACGGCCCAGGTGACCGGCTTCTACTCGCTTGCGTAAGGCCTGGGGAGCACGGAAGCGATCGCCAAAGGCCTCGGTCAAACCTTCCGAGGCAAACAGCAGTGTATCGAGGCCCACGTAATCGGCCAGTTCAAAAGGACCCATCGGGTAATTAAGACCCAGTCTGACAGCTTTGTCGATATCTTCGGCTGAAGCGACTCCCTCTTCTAAAACTCTCATACATTCCATCATATGAGCCGCCAGGACCCGGCTGGTTACAAACCCCTGGGCATCTTTAACCAAAACGGTTTCTTTGCCCATTTTATGGGCGGCATCTTTAACAACTTCAATAGTCTCTTCGGAAGTATCCACTCCCGCCACTATTTCCACCAGTTTCATTACCGGCGCCGGGTTAAACCAGTGCATTCCGATTACTCTATGCGGACGACTGGTAGACGAAGCAATATTGGTAATGCTCAATTCAGTGGTATTGCTGGCCAGGATAGCTTCTTTTTCACAAAATTCATCAAGCTCGCCGAATATTTCTTTTTTCAAATCCAGGTCTTCAGGCACCGCTTCAATAACCAGCTGGGCTTTTTCCACCGCATCAGATATCACTGTGGTCGTATCAATAGTCTCAATTACTTTTTCAGCATCTTCTTCAGCTAACTTACCCGATTTTACAAATTTGTCCAGGCTTTTACGGATTCTTTTAATTCCCTTCTCCAGGAACTGTTCAGATACATCCATCATACTAACCTCATATCCCGAATACGCCGCTACCTGGGCAATTCCACTGCCCATCTGCCCTGCACCCAGCACAGCTATTTTTTTAATCTCCATAGATCACTACCTCCTTTTAAAATCAATAATAGGTATACCCTTCCAGCATCCAGTCACCGCTCTCCACTGTAAAACCTTTTTGACCGGATACGATAAAAAGGGCAATTACGCTATCTAGAGCGTCGCCACCCGGATCTTGTAAAATTTTTTCCCGCAAACCCGGGTCTGGGAAGGTTAGGTCTGCCGTCTTTTCCAGGTATTGCAAAATATCCAGGCGATTTTGATACTTGTTTTCCCCTTTGCCCTTGTAACTGCTATAACGGTCTGCCGCTTTCAAAGTGGAAGCCGGACAAACTTCCACCACCCAGGGCAATCCCCAAAAAGATTTCTGCATCGGCAAAATACAGGCAGTACCCTTATTCAACAGTGGATAAAGCACATCCCTGATCCCGTAATAAGTCTGGCGATAAACCCGCAGGTTATACGGTGAAAAAGGGGCTTTACAATCCTCATCAGCCTTTCTTTTAAGCTCATAGTTCCCGGCAATCTGAAAGCAAACTTCCCTAAAATGCCTTGGCGAGGAAAATCGATCGGGAAAACGATAAATAAACCTTTCCCAGCTATCTTCGTTCACCAGTGAACGGGGCAAGCCAAACGGAAAATCAATGCCGATTACAGCATCTTTTTGCTTTTCGATAAAAGCTTGTAGCGCTGCATGGCTGCGTTCCCGGTTGCGTCCCGAACCGGACAAGGCTTCCGCTCTTAAGCAATCTTCAACTGTAATGGTAGCGCCACCTTCTTTTTCACACTTACTCTTAGTCCCTGTGGCAATCCAAATGCTTCTGCCTGCCGTAGCGGAACCGCTGAAGTCTATGCCAATAAAACGTTCATAATGCCAAGCCGGATCGCTCATTTTAGCTATTCCCCTTAGAAGATATCCATTCACCTTAAGCCCGAGCCTGGTCTCATGCCAACCCTGACCCACTCTAAACCGTTTATCCTAACGACGATGCAGGTTGCGGGCGCCAATAAAGGAAAGCCCGTTTTCTGCAAGTTTCTTTGCCGTTTGATTGACCGCCTTGTGTTTGAGCAAGTAATTGTTCTGCAAGGCTCCCATCTCACCGGCAGATTCGATTTCTTGTTTATCCCTAAAATAGTCAAGAATGTCGGAAGGATGCTCCAGGCCTTCCTCGTCCTCCGGATAACCACCTTCATGCTTTGCTGAAATATTGGGCACATCTTTAGCCAC
>CAYXQO010000154.1:0-2459 GCA_964467475.1 uncultured Syntrophomonadaceae bacterium | reverse complement strand
AAATACCTTTTGATCGGAATTTTGTGAAGGCGATGGTTGAAGGAAAACCGGCACCTGAAACTTTAAAGGGCTCTTCTTTAAGGGGAATTACTAGTCTTTGGGAAAATTTTGCCGAGGGTAAAAAAAGGGTTGTCTAGAAAGTTGCATATAAATAAAATGGTTGTATAACGATTGAGTATTTGCTAAAATAAATGAAACCATTACAATAAACTTGGAGGAGTTTTTTTATGCCGCGCCCATTCAAGCCACGCCGGGTCAGCTCAATGCCCCAATTTACATATTTTAAGCCTACAGGAATACCTATGCCCCTGCTTGACGAGGTTGTGCTTACCGTGGATGAAGTGGAAGCGTTGCGGTTAAAAGACCTGGAGAAACTGGAACAGCATGAATGTGCAGCAAGAATGAATATTGCCCAGAGTACGCTTCAGAGAATTCTTGTATCTGCGAGAGAAAAAGTTTCTCGAGCCCTGATTGAAGGTAAAGCCCTGCGTATCCACGGCGGGCCGTTCGCTCTTGAAGGTGAACCTGTTTGCCCAAGAAGATATAGAAGGGGCAGGGGCCATCAAGTAGCTGATCCGGCCGGTGAAGAAAGTTCGGAAAGTAGTAGCGATGAGCAATCAGATTAACATGAAGTTGAGATTATCTTTACCTTGGATAGTGCTGGCGAGTTTGTTTTTTGGCCTCTGGCAAGGGTAAAGTTTAATGCAAGTAATTTTAGAAAATCATTAAAGAATGTACAGACTGTTTAGGGGGCAAGCTTTAAGGGGAGCTTACCCCCTTGTCATTTGGACGGTTTAGTTATAAGCTATAAATCGTTCGGTTTTTTATGCTTTTATAGAGGTGTTTGTATAAATGAAGGTTTCAACAGAAAACTTATCTACTAATACCGTCGGCACATTAAATGGAATTGCCGCTTATTCCCTCTGGGGATTGCTGCCTTTATACTGGAACCTGCTGGAAAAGGTTCCGGCCATTGAAATTTTGGCTCACCGGATTTTCTGGTCTTTCGTAGTGATGAGCCTGGTTATCATTGTTACAGGTGGATGGTCTGCGCTAAATGCTTCCCTGGCTGACAAGAAAAAACTGAGTTTGATTTTTCTTTGCGGTTTTATCATCAGCCTGAACTGGTTTACCTATATTTATGCCGTGAACAGCGGCTTTGTCATTGAAGCAAGCATGGGTTATTACATTAACCCACTAATGGTGGTTTTACTCGGGGTTACCGTGTTTAAAGAAAAACTCGGTCGCTGGCAGCTGGTTGCATTGATTATCGCTGCTACCGGGGTGATGATTATAACGGTCCAATATGGCCGTGTGCCCTGGATAGCCTTGATTCTGGCCTTTACTTTCGCCGCTTACGGAATGGTTAAAAAAATTATTCGCCTGGATCCGGTAAGCGGCCTGGTCTTGGAAACTTTTATCGTTATGCCGATTGCTTTGCTCTATATTATAAGCCTTGAAAATGCCGGAACCGGTGCCCTCGGTTCTGTAGCCTGGCCGGTTAAGTTCATCCTTGCCGGAACCGGGATCGCTACGGCTACCCCCCTGTTTCTTTTTGCCCGGGGTATTGAAAAAACCACTTTTTCTATGATGGGTTTCCTGCAGTATATTGCCCCAACAATTAACCTGGTCCTGGGAATCTTTGTTTTCAGGGAGTACTTTTCAGTGGTTCACCTGGTCAGTTTTTGTTTTATCTGGACAGCGCTGGTATTATTCACCCTTTCTAATATCGGGGTACTTAAAGAGCCAGTGACTGTTCAAACCGGCACCACCGGTTCAAATGAAAGAAACTGATTTCCCGGGCATATTTTTATTCATGGACAATTAAATGGTGTAATGCTATAATTACATCCGGTAATTAAATATGCTAGTCAGGTGTTAATGGACTTAATAAGGGAAGCCGGTGTAAATCCGGCGCGGTCCCGCCACTGTGAGTGGGAGTGCTCTCAACAGCCACTGGGACAAATCATCCCGGGAAGGCAGGGGGCGCGATGAACACGAGCCAGGAGACCTGCCTGACAGCGCGCTTAACCCCTTCGGGTGAAAGGGTAAAGCGGGGTAAAAACCACGTTTTACCGTGGTTTTTTTGTTTCCAAACATTAAACTCCGGCTTTCCCTGCAAAAAAAAATCTTTCTGCGAAAGAGGAGTGAGCACAGTTGAAAAAAGTTATGTTGTTGTTAGCAGCGCTGGGTATAATATTTGCTTTTGCCGCAGCAGGCTGCGAGGAACCGGAAGAAGCTGTTGAGACAGAAGAGGTGGAAGAAGAAGCAACTGAAGATGAAGAAGCTGTAGATGAGGAGCCGGAAGAGCCTGAGGAAGCAGAAGAAGGACTCGTTGTTACTGACCAAATGGGGCGAGAAGTAAACATTGAAAGTACGCCTGAAAGGATTATCTCCCTTTCTCCCAGTAATACCGAGGTCAGTTTTGCCTTAGGGTTAGAAGATCGCATTGTCGGTGT
>CAYXQO010000153.1:0-2491 GCA_964467475.1 uncultured Syntrophomonadaceae bacterium | reverse complement strand
AGCTGGCCGATATAGTAGGTGTGCGCAGAGAAACGATCGGCCATGTTGAGCACGGGAAATATAACCTGTCTTTACTGCTCGCCCACAAGATAGCACAGGCTTTAGAAAGCAGCATCGAAGAAGTATTTATCTTTGAAGAAGAAAACTAAACCGAAGAGGCAGGCCGCAGGGAAATGTCCCTTTACTGGCAGGTTTGACCTACTAACTTTGACAGCAGGGCATATTTATTGACGAAAGGGCCTGCGCCGGCACACCTGTAGGAAAACCTGTAAATAATGTTGAACCTGTCCTTTTATGACGCGGACGGTTTGATAAACTGGCAGGGCGATCTTTTTGTCAGTGGCCTGTCCAGTAAGGACCTGGCACACTTCCTGGACACAGTACTAAGGGAGCTGTAAATATTGCAAAAACAAGTAGCAGAGATCTACAAAAACCGAAAGCAGGAATTTTCACAAAAACTTACGGAAACAAGGAAAAAATTGGCTAACCTGGCCCAGCTGCGGCTGCTCATTTTTTTGCTGGCAGCTTTTCTCGCCGGTTATAGTATTTATTCCAACCGGGGAGAGTTTGCTTTATATGCCCTGGTTCCCGCCCTGCTTTTTATAATTCTGGTTGTCATTTACCGGCGGCTTCTAAAGAACGTGGCATACCTGGAAAACCTGGTTAATATTAACCAGGCAAGCCTGCAAAGGCTGTCCTGGCAGTGGCCCGGGTTTATAGAAAAAGGCGAACAATATGCCCGGCCCGAACACCCTTACAGTATAGATCTCAACATCTTTGGCCGGGGCTCTCTTTTTCAATACATTAATACCACTGTTACCCTTGGCGGTGAAGAAGCGCTGGCCGACCTGCTCAAAGGCCAGACAGATCCAGCTTCGATCGGCGAAAGGCAGGAAAGTATAAAAGAGCTATCAGAAGATCTTCCCTGGAGACAGCACTTCCAGGCTACCGGCATGGAAGCTAAGGTTAAAAAGGAAAACCCCTCTGAGCTGGTAACATGGGCAGAAGATCAGCAGGCCGGTACAGTTTTTCCGGACCTGTTATTGCTGCTTCCCGTTATCACCCTTCTGCTGTTTTTCCTCTACTATTTAGGTTACCTTCCCCTACCTTTGCCCCTGGCTTTTGTAGCAGTCCAGTATGGAGTAATCCTTTCTACCAGGAAAAAAATTCACCGTGAATTTGACCGGACCCAAATGGCCTCAGCCCGCTTGAAGCAATATGCGGCCGTATTGCAATGTATAGAGGAGGCTAACTTTAAAGCTCCCCGGCTTCGCCGCCTGCAGGAGAGCCTTTCCGGTGAACACCGGACAGCCTCCCACCAAATTAAAGCTTTAGCCAGCATCGTGGAGCTGACCCAATTTCGCTACACTCAACCGATTCTTTATTTCCCGGTCAATACTATTCTATTTTGGGACCTGTTCACAGCAAAAAAGCTGGCTGCCTGGAAGAATTCTTCCGGAGTTTTCCCTGGCAATTGGTTTAACGTAATAAGCGAGGTTGAAGTTCTTGCCTGCCTGGCGGGATTGGCCCACGACAATCCCGGCTGGACGTACCCTGAAGTTAATCTTGATCCCCCCTATTTCCAGGCTTCTTCCCTCGGCCACCCCCTGATCAACCCGGAAGAGAGAGTTTGCAACGATGTAACTCTCCCTTCACCCGGAACAGCTTTAATTATTACCGGCTCTAACATGTCCGGTAAAAGTACTTTGCTGAGAACCATAGGCCTAAACCTGGTGCTGGCTTACACAGGCGCCCCTGTCTGCGCAGAAACCATGAAAACTGCATACCTGCCGATCTACTCCAAGATGCAGGTCACAGATGATCTGTCCCAGGGAGTGTCCACCTACTACGCGGAACTGACCAGGATTAAAATGGTGATTGACGCGGCTAAGTTAGGAAAACCAATAATCTACCTTTTGGATGAAATATTTAAAGGGACCAACTCCCAGGACAGGATCCTGGGCACTAAAGCGGTCATTCGCATATTATCCGGCTACCCTACCCTGGGGTTGTTAACCACCCACGACTTAGAACTGGCAGCCCTCGCAGATGAAAACCCCGGGCTTATAAAAAATTACCACTTTGATGACCAGATCGAAAACAACCAGATCAGTTTTGACTATAAGTTGAAAGAAGGGGTATCCACCAGCACCAACGCCATCGCCCTGATGAAAATGGTGGGTATTGATGTAGAAGAATTATAAAAGAAAATGTCTTACTTTACCCTCCGAAGCAATCGACTCTAAAGCCTGGCGATAACGGGGATAGTTTCATTAAATTTATAGATCCTGTTCTTTCTCCAACAAACAAGCCCTTCTGGTTAAGACAATCCCAACAACAATCGGTAATGCAGGCGGTGCCAGGACTATGGAGTTGACATATACAAAGTTTGTATATAACATAGGGTTAGATAGACAGATGAGAGGTGGCAGTATCGATGAAAGGCAGCACTGTTAATATATCTTTTAACAAGGATCTTCTTGAATTAATA
>CAYXQO010000152.1:0-2495 GCA_964467475.1 uncultured Syntrophomonadaceae bacterium | reverse complement strand
GCCTTCGGGACTTCTTCGCGCTCATCCAAGCTTTTCCACGGGGGGATGCGCTACCTGACCACGGGCGAATTCGGCCTGGTCCGGGAATCGACCGGCGAGAGGAACTGGCTCTGCCACCATTTTCCCAACCTGGTCAGGCCGCTGGGATTCATCTACCCTTCTTATGAAAACTACAAGGCCAAACCGAACATGGTCCGCGCCGGGGTCAAGCTATATGATATATTATCGGACTGGTTCAGCCCCTTTAAAAACTACCGCAAATCGAAAATATTTAAAAAAGAGTTCGTCGAGGAATTCGAACCGGCGCTCACCACCGAGGAACCCGACCTGGGCAAAATGGTCTTGGCCGGCTTTTACTACGACACCAACTGCGACGATGCCCGGGTGACCCTTGAAACGATCAAGGAAAGCCTCGATTACGCTAATGGGCAATCTGTCGCTTTAAATTACGCCCGCGCCGAATCTTATGAGAAAGACGAAAGTGGCAAAGTAAAAGGCGTTACAGTTAAAGATACCCTGGGAAATAAAATCTTCACTGTAAAGGGCAGCTGCGTCGTCTCAGCGACAGGGGCCTGGACCGACGAAGCCTTATCCGGGGCTGATTACGACCAGGCGCGCATTTATCCCACCAAGGGAGTGCACTTAGCTGTGCCCAATGAGCGCATCGGCAACCGCAACGCTGTCAGCCTGGTTTCAGCAGACGACGGCCGCTTTTTCTTCGTTTTGCACCGGGGTAAAGTTTCTTTAATCGGCACCACCGACACGGCCTACTACCCGGAATCGACAAACTTAGACGAACCCTGGTGCAACAAAAATGACTGCGACTACCTCCTGCGCACGGTCAATAAGATGTTCCCCCACGCCATGCTTTCCTACAACGACATCATCGGCACTTTTGCCGGGATCAGGCCGCTGATCCGGGAAGAAGGGGCCGAAAACGAATCGGACGTTTCCCGCCGGCACCAGATCTTTGTTACCGGCGACGGGGTTGTGGCCATCGCCGGGGGCAAGTCCACCACCTACCGGCGCATGGCGGAAGAACTTATCTTCTACCTGGCAGAAAACGGCTTTATCGATAGCTTTACCAAAAAAGAACACCACCGGCCCGGCTTTTCCATGGTGCCCTTCAAAGTGGGGCTGACCAGGAAAGAATTCGACCGGATCATATCAGAAAAAGATCTGCAGGAGTATGCCCACCCCGAGCTGTTAGAACATCTTCACCGGCAGTACGGAAGAGGCGGGATTGAAATCTTAGAGCAGATCAAAGCTAACCCGCAAACAGGCAGGCCGCTTTTACCGGGTTACCCGTACTGCGAAGCAGAAATCAACTACATTTTAAGGCGCGAAAACGCACCCAAACTCAAAGATGTACTCTTGCGCCGCACCGAAGCGCAGTGGACCGTCTGGCACCACCAGCAGGAAGAATTAGCCGAAAAAACAGCAGCAATCATGGGCGCTTACTACGGCTGGAGCCAGGCCCAAAAAGAAGCGGAGGTTAAATGTTACCTCGACTACATCTGGAACACGGTCCGCTTCATCAAGGAAGCCTCCCCGGAAGAACGGGCCAGGCCGGTTGTGCTGACAAACCCTTAACCGGCATTAATAAAGCCTGCCGCACCACTTTTTTAAGGCTCCGGAAAGCGAAGGTGGCAGTGAAACAAACCGGGGCAATCCCAATCATTAAACCAAAGTGCCCTCAAGAGCCCGTGTTGCTTTTTAGCTGGTGCCGGCTCATTAGTGGGCAACGCCGAAGACATAAGCTGCAGGCTTCCTGCTTTAATTACCTTTTTAGAAGCCAGGGGGAAGTTCCATAGTCTTAACTTCTGCCTTCGCTGCGCTTATTCACGCTCAAACCTCCCCCACGGCGCTCACCATCCATAGCTCAGGCAGCCTGCTTGTGTTAAAGGAAGCACTACCCCCGTCCCCCTGCTTCTTCTCAAGGGAAGATAAAAATCCCCGGCCGGGCAGATTTCCCGCCTGCCGGGGATTATCAATTTTTTCTTCATTTCAATGCTCGCAGAGCCGGTGCCCGCAGGCTAGCGGCAAAACTTAACTGTAGAGCTTTTCAATTTCCTCTTTGTAGTTATCGATTACTACCCGGCGCTTTAATTTCATCGTCTGGGTAAGCATGTTGTTTTCCACCGTGAAGTCTTCCTTGATGAAAAGGTACTTCTCGGGGATCTCGTAACGGCCGAAATTCTTCTGCAGGTGTTCCTTGATTTCAGCGGTCATCGTGTCAATAAACTCCTGGTTGGCTAAAAGGTGGTCTGGCTCGGCGGAGTAGCCTTTTTCCGCGGCCCAGCGGCTGGTCACCGCAAAATCAGGCAGGACCAGGCAGATGTTGTAAGGCTTGCCGTCCCCGTAGACCAGGGCATTGGCCACCTTGGGCAGCAGCTTGATCTCTTCCTCGATCACCGCCGGGAAAACGTACTTGCCGTTGGAAAGCTTGTACTGCTCTTTAATCCGCCCGGTAATCCACAAGAAGCCGTCTTCGT
>CAYXQO010000151.1:0-2501 GCA_964467475.1 uncultured Syntrophomonadaceae bacterium | reverse complement strand
ACCTGGGTAAAACCACCGCAGGCGCTGATAAAGCAATTTGATGTTGGTTCAGCAATTTTTACCTTTAATTCGCCAGGGCTCTCCGTTGGATAAAGAATCCCCACCTCATGAGCATAAAGGTAGTTGGGGCTTAACAACTTTAAACCCGTTTCCAATTCCACTCCTTCGGGGATCTGTTCACCTTTCACCAGAACTATCAAGTTACCCCCCATGTGTCCACGTACAAAATCAAGCTTCATCCGGTTCTTCCCTCCATGTTTCAATAGGAGTGATCCTCACTCCTTTAAATGGAATAAGTTTCAGTAACATCGGCCATTTTTGCGCACTTCATTCATGCGGGTTTCCAGGCAAGGACAAACATTTTCAGGTATTGCATCAAACCGGCAGGGGCAATAAAAATCACCGAACAACCTATTTTTTTCCACCAGGCCTTCCAAAACAAGCTCCTTGTCCTCGTTAAAAGTATAATCACGCAGCCTGGCATAATTTTCTACCCGGTTGCGGATCTCGGTTTCGGGATCCTGAGACAGGCGGGATGCATTAATTTCTGGTTCGGTTTCTTTTATTTCCAGTTCGGCACCACAAATAGTGCAAACCACATGAACCCCGGGATTGAGATCCCCTTGATAAACAAAAGAAGCTCTGCAAACTTCACAAAATATTTTACTCTTCACCTTTTAACGCTCCTTCAATTTCTTCTTGTTTAAAGCCCTGGATAACCTTTTGATCAATTACCGTTACCGGAAAGGATCGTTTCCCGGTAAGATCTTCTACTTCCTTGAGGGCTTTTTTTTGTTCCTCGCCCGGTGCCAGGTCAACATCGATGACATCGTATTCGATTCCACGATCATCAAGCAATTTCTTCACCTTCTTACACCAGGGGCACGTGCTTAAAGCATAAACCTTGACCATAATCACACCTCATTTCAAAGTTATTCTCCATAAAATACGCTTTTCGGCAGGTTCACAAAACGGGCCGAAGAAATAACGTCAAGCTCTAAAACCTTATTCAACGTTTCCCTGCTCATTTCCTCGTCAACCTGTAAGACCATCATCGCTTCTCCCCCTGCGCTTTGCCGTCCAAGCTGCATGGAGGCTATATTAACTTTTTCATTGCCCAACAGGGTGCCGATTTTTCCAACCACCCCCGGTTGATCATGGTGGGTAGTCACCAGCATATATTTAGCCGGGATTATTTCGATCCTGTAATCATCAACTCTGACTAAACGCATATCACTGTTAAGCAGGGTCCCGGACAGGTAATGTTCTTCATCACCCGATTTGCCCTTTATTGTAATCATATTGCTATAATTCTTAACCTCAGTAGTTGAAGTTTCCTTCACTGCAATACCCCTGCTTTTAGCAATGTATGAAGCGTTGACCCAGTTAACTTCTTCACCGATAATGTGACGCAAAAAACCGATCAAACAGGATATTGTCAGGGGAGCAAGCGGCATAGAGGCTACTTCACCGCTGTAAGTAATCTCAATTTCATCCACCGAACCGCCGAACATCTGCAAATAAAAACTGCCCATTACCCGCATCAAGGGTAGAAAAGGCCCCAGGGCGGCTCTCGTCTCCGGCATCAATACCGGGGCATTTACAGCAGATACAATTGGCTCTCCCTGCAAAGTTCTAATCACCTGCTCAGAAACCTGGCGGGCCACGTTACTCTGGGCTTCACGGGTAAGTGCGCCCAGGTGTGGTGTGGCAATTACATTATCAAATTCCAATAATTTGCATTTATCCGGAGGTTCTTGTTCAAAAACATCCAGTGCCGCTCCCGCTACTTTACCATCCTGGATAGCCTTGCATAAAGCATCTTCATCAACCAACCCTCCCCGGGCACAATTTACAATCCGGACCCCTGGTTTCATCATGGCTAGCTCTTTCTCGCCTATCAGGTGATAGGTAGTGGCATTAATGGGAAGATGGAGGGTAATAAAATCTGATTCCTTTAAAAGCTCTTCGAAAGAAGCAAGTTCAATACCTGTTTTTTCAGCCTGTTCAGGGGTGATATAAGGATCGTAACCGCTAACCTTCATTCCCATCGCCCGTGCCCGGCGAGCAACTTCGCTTCCAATGCGCCCTACACCGATTACCCCCAGGGTTTTGCGGTTCAATTCAACCCCGGTGTACTCAGGTCTTTTCCACTCGCCTTGTTTAATTGAATAATTCGCCTGGGCTATATTCCGGGCCAGTGAAGTTAAAAGGGCAATAGCATGTTCCGCGGCTGATATAGTATTGCCATGGGGTGCATTTACCACGACAATGCCTTTTTCTGTGGCTTTTTCCACATCAATATTGTCAACTCCAACCCCTGCCCGGCCTACCACTTTAAGGTTTTTCCCTGATTCTATCACTTTAGCATTAACCTTGGAACGGCTTCGAACCACCAGGGCATCATAATTCCCCACTTGTGCCTCCAGTTCCGTGGGAGTTATATCCGGCTTATAATCGACTTCTGCATTCTCTTCAAGTATTTTTAATCCTTCCGGGGA
>CAYXQO010000150.1:0-2531 GCA_964467475.1 uncultured Syntrophomonadaceae bacterium | reverse complement strand
ATGCTCTCCGGGGGTAATGGTTTTTGTTCCTGTTAAGAATAAATTTGTCTGGCGGTTTCGCTGGCAGCCAGGACTGCCTTGCGCAGAAAGTCCTGGGCGATGCGCAGCCTGGACTGTTTTAAAGCGTAACGCTTGGTCTTGTCTGCATCAACCGGTTCGTACATATAGGTATCCATGGTAACCTCAATCTGGATAACATGGACGTGATTGTCGGGATCACTGTGCATTCTAGTAATAAAACCGCCTGCATATGGATCGTTTTTGGCTAAAGTCAGCCCCAGGCCGTTAGGTTTTATACTATGCTTCAGTGAATCTACGAAGGCCTTGATAATGTCCGGGTGGGCGGAAGTGTCATCGAGAGTCCCGACCACAATGTTGTCCCGCTCCTCCCCCTCGTCGTGAACCCGGCCCAGACCAATGGAAGTCATTGAATGGGCGTCAATCAGAAGGGCGTAACCCTTTTCCCGCTTCAGGTTTTCAATCAGCGTTGCCAGGATACGGTGATAGAGATCATAGTATATTAAGATTTTATCCTCCTGGGCTTTGTTGTATTCTTTTTGCAGGACGAGTTCATCTTCAATGCTGTAATATTCTGTCGGAGGGTTGCCCAGATGTTTGGGCAGATTCTTGGATTCAGAGCCTTCCCTGCTGCGGTTCATATCTACAAAAAACGGGGCTAACCGCGATATCACCTGTAACCCCCCGATAGACTCATAAAGGATATCGCTGAAAAGGTCAATTTCCAAAAGTGATTTTGCATCAAATTCAAAGTGCTCTTTATACCTGGTCGGCACCAAAACACCTGAATGGGGGATAGAAAGAATGAATTCCGGGTTTTGGGGGCGGAACTCAATTAAGTCCAGCCTGGAAAGATTATATTTTTCTTCACTGAAGACATCCAGCACTTCAACAGGTTCTGTGTGCCCTTCATAGAGATAATAAATATCGTCCCATCTGGCTGCAGGCCCTGCCTTGATCATCTGGGGACCGGGGGATACGGCTACCTCCATGCCCAGTATTTCACGCTCCAGGCGATCCATTACTATTGTGCCCATTGATATACCATACAGCTCAAGCAGCCCCTTGCCTCCGGGGAAAGCATTTACTTCAAGCACCTTGCCTGATTGCAGCATATCTACTGAAAGCATACGGCACTCCGGGAAAGCTGCCTGTGCTGCCAGGGCGATCTGTTCCTGTTCTTCAGTTAAGGTATAGGTTAATTGTGTAGCTCCCAGGCAGAAGTTGGTTTTCCATTCGCCTGCGGCTGGTTCCCGAAGCATGGTCGCGATAAGGTCGCCGTCAAAAAAAGTTGCTACCAGGTCGCCCTCATTAACCTCCGGGCAAAATTCCTGGACAATGATATGATCATAGTTACTTATATACATTTTTAAAACTTCCGCCAGCTCGGGGTCATTAAATTCTATCTTGTGCACGCCGTGTCCGCATCCATAGCCAAAGCGGTCTTTCAGCACAAAAATACCTTCTTTTTTGGGCAGTTTTTCCAATGCGGCCAGGGCTTGATCCAGGGTCTCTGCGGCATAGGTGATGGGCTGGGGCAAATCCGGCACCCGCCTGTTCAGTTCAAACTTGTCCGTTGTTGAAAGGGTTGCATCCAGGGTTTCAATGAGCTTGTCTCCTCTCTCCAAGGTACGGATAATGTCCAGGTTGGGAGTGTCGATATTTCTGACGTCATCCGCCCGGAAAAAACAAAGGTCAAGATCATCTAAGGCTACGGGTCGTTCATCAACCTTGCTTAACAGGGCATAACAGTTTAGCGGATCACTGTGCCAGCTGTCCGGAAGGGCTAAAACAGAGACCTTGGCGTAAGCTTTCCCTTCGTGGCAAAAAAGGTCCTGCATACCGAAATGGTAGAGAAAATAACCCCGTGCCGCGCAAACACTTAAAAGCTGATTTGCCCCAGAATTATACAGATCTACTTCCAGGTTGCTGTAGCTTAGCCTTTCGCTTTCAAATGCAACATTAAGTAAACGTTTATTTTTATCCATTTCTCCCTCCAACGTAAGATTTAGTTTTAATAATTCCGTGCCGTAGAATTCTTGGATAAAATCCTGTTCATTGAGATGGATGGCACGAATGAAATTAAGTTGGTTTAGTTGATTATTATTCCTTCCGGTATTTGTCCTCAATGATCATATATCTGTCGTGATTAATTTTATCCCACTCTGTTTTCTTATAGGCGATGCTCTTCAACCGCTCGTTAATCCATTCCGGGTCATATTCTCTAAAGCCTTGTTCCTCCGCCCATGCCTTCATTTCTTTATGTTCCGGATGCTTTTCGTCCCGGTAAGCCTCTAAAAAATCATAAAATCCCGGGATTCCGCCTACATCTTCCGGGGGAGATGTCTCCGCGCCATCAAGGAGTGTGGGGTATCCAAAGTAATAATCATCCACTATGTCTTCCAGCCTGATGATGAACTCCCAGCCGTCCCCGAAATCATAACGGTAAAGAATCTCTTTATACTTCTCGAGGTAGTCATCAATCTTCAGCCCTGTGGGTTTGCGCACTTTTG
>CAYXQO010000149.1:0-2555 GCA_964467475.1 uncultured Syntrophomonadaceae bacterium | reverse complement strand
GAAATAATCACCATGTCATCTTCAACAGTACCTATATCTATGCCGGTAATATAGCGTCCGTTTAAGGTAGCAATCAGTTTCCCAAAAGCTCTTAAGACATCTTCATTTTTATCCTTCCTGGGATCGCCAATTATGACAGCTTTCCCGCCTCCAAAATCGATACCTGCTGCTGCGTTCTTATAAGTCATCGCTCTGGATAGTTTCAGCACATCTTTCAGAGCATCATCGTCATTTTTATACTTCATCATACGGGTCCCGCCAAATCCGGGTCCCAGCGCCGTATTATGCAAGGCTATAATCGCCTTCAACCCTGAATACTGATCATACCCGTAAACCACCTGCTCATATTCACCCTGCTCCAGAGTCCTAAACATTTTAAACCTCCCCATTTTGAGAATGGCTGCCAGTCGGACCTCCAGACCTTTCACATTTCCGGTGATTGCAAGCACACTCACTTAAGCAAACGCACAATTATTCCTGAGCCGCTCACCTCCAGCTTTTTTTGCTTTTCTACTCTGGCTTAGTATTTTTTCCACAAAGGCAGATCTGTTTCAGGATCATGCTCGCGGTGCAATTCAGGACCTGTGATCTCTTCAATCACAAATTCCCCGGCAAAAACTACGGTCCCTTTTTGCAGATGCCCTCCTTTAAGCTTTCCTTCACTGTCACCCAGGGTTATATGCAAATGAGCAACCGGTTTACCCTCACGCAGGCTTAAATTGCCCAGGCAACTCACGATTTCCAAGTGCTCATCAAAATAGCGATCTTCATAAGCTCTCTTATCTTGATTATAATAGCTGATTACTGCTTTTTCCACCGCACCAATCACTTCCACTCTGGCACAGCTAATTTTTTCTTTGGCTGCAAATTCCTGGATATCTTCCAGCAGGTCGCCCCGGAAAGGGATTCTGCCAATCCAGGTCCTGCCTTTTTCTCCTTGCTTAAACCACATTGTCATTCCTCCAAACCTTTTAATTTAATAATATGGTCCTGAATACATATAGAACATTCCGCCAAGCACACCCAAAAAAACCCCCAGTAGCGTCAAAACCAGGCTGACAATAATTAAAATCCCCATTATTTTAAAATAAGTATTAAGATTATCAGCAAACAAGTTGAAGTTGCCCGAGCCGGACTCCAAAGACTGTTCGGCAATCATGGCATCGGCATATTTTTTGGCATGCCTGAGCTTGACCCCCAACACAATAGTAACTATCCCGGGTATCGCTCCCACTACAAAAGCAAACAGTCCGGCAATAGCAGTAAAAACGCCACCGATAATAGTAACAATCCCCACAAAACCCATCCAAGCACTAAGCTGCTGCACTTTATTCCAATCCATTACCTGCCTCCTCATTATCAGTTTATCCTGTATATACTCCAGCTTTAGCTACCTCTAGCTTAAAGAGATTAAAGTTTTACACTGTTACTACATGCCCGCTTAGTAATTCTGCAGTATGCGGATCACAGGTAGCCACAATCATTTGCTTTATTTCAGCAAACTGCCTGATCGCTTCAGCTGCAGTCTGTTTTCTTTCCGGATCCAGGTTGACCAGGGGATCGTCCATTACTAAGAACCCTTCCAGGTCTTGCAGCAGGTATTCCGCCATGGCCAACCTTAAAGCCAGGGCTGTACCGCTGGTGGTCCCTGCGGAAAGCAGGTTCACAGGCAAGGTTTTTCCTTCAGCAGTAGCGATCTTTCCAGGTAAAGCCCCGTTGAGTTCTGCCAGGCTGTAGCGATCCCCGGTGCACAGGCTCAAATAATGGGCAAATGATTTTTTCAGGGGCACAAAAGTATCGGCATCAAGCTCTTTTTTAAGATCACAAAATTCCTTATAGATCAAATTAAGAGCCTCTCCCCGGCGCTTTAACTGGACAAACTCTTTTCTAGCTTCCTCGAGGGCCGTTTCAATTTCTTCCGTAGATTCTTCGGGCAGCCTTCCCTTAGCTGTAAAAAGTTCCGTTTTTAATGCATCAATTTGCTCTCTTAAGTTAGCACTGCTACTGCGCAGTTCTTTTAGCCGGTTAAAAAACTGCTCAATATTATCATATTCAAGGGGTAAAGGGGCCAGTTTATTTAATTTGTCTTCGTTTTCCTGAATCTGCTGCCTAAAGGTAAGAAGCCTATTCATGGCCTCATCCGTACTGCCGTATTCTTCACTCCACTCCCGCAGCTTTGCTTTTTCCTGCTCGATCCTGTATTTTAAAGTTTCCTGTGATATCCTGGTCTCTTCAAGCTCAGCTCTAATCTGTTCAGGATCCCGGACGTTTTTATCAGAATCCAGGGCAGCTACTTTTTCCGTAAGCTGTTCAAAAGATAGCTCGCCCAGCATCTCTTTCAACTTGAGCCGGTTTTTTTCGATGGCATTTTTTACTTCCTTACGCCTATTAAGCAGTCCCCGGGCTTCATCTAAATCCTGCAGGGCCAATTGATCAAGCTTCTCCTTAAATTCTTTTCTCGCCTGCTCGGCCTGGCTGATCAGTTTATCAATATCTTTTTCCCCGGACTGAACATTGATGGTCCATGCTTCACTCTCGATAATTAACCGGCCGGC
>CAYXQO010000148.1:0-2595 GCA_964467475.1 uncultured Syntrophomonadaceae bacterium | reverse complement strand
CAGGTGGCCCGGTCGTTTCCTCCAGGGCTTCGCCCTTCCAGAAACTCCCTTTAGGGGTCTGACCCTGCTGTAAATTTTTCCAATTCAAAGCAGAGTAGAGCTATTTCTTCAGTTAATTTTTAAGAGATATTGCCAGGCGGGTAGCACATAGATTATCCCCTCTTTTGTTTCTACCTGATCTTCTTCCTGGCGGGTAATGATATAGCCTTGCTGCGTTTTTGTTTCATGCATCGCTTCACGCAAACCGGCAATTTCGCGCTGCCTGGTGCTAGGTTCTAAAAGGGTTTCTGTTACCTGTATTAAAAGCGGGCTATCAGCAGAGCGGGGGATTATAAAGTCAACTTCTTTGCCTGTCTTAGTTTTATAGTAATAACTCTCTGGATAGGT
Source organism: uncultured Syntrophomonadaceae bacterium (assembly GCA_964467475.1). Lineage (GTDB taxonomy): Bacteria > Bacillota > Dethiobacteria > DTU022 > DTU022 > B1SED10-74M. Next base: position 2,208 of record CAYXQO010000148.1, on the reverse strand, counting down.
GCGGCGAATAGCCGTGTAGACCAGGTTTTCTAATAGATGGCCTTGATTTAACAATATAGTTGGAGAAGTAGAGGTAACCAGGGCATGATCAATACAATATATTTTTTTAGGGTTGGTCTTTCTGCGGGCTATAGAAGGGTCATAGATGTAAACCGTGAATAAAAAGTAGGCATCTTCTAACCAGGCAATGTAATCGGCAACTGTTGTTTTGGGTACTTTATGCCCCAATGATTTAAGGTAATTAGTAAGGCTGTTAATAGTGTATAACGAGGCACTGTTATCAATCAAGCGATGGGCAAGGTCTGAGAGGGCCCGGGGGTGAGATATGTTGTGGCGATCGACCAGATCCCTGAAAAGGATGGTCTGAAAGTAGTCCTGGTGGATTTTAACCCTTAGCGAACTCTCAAGACCAAGGACCTCGGGAAAACCGCCTGACTGCCAGTACTGTTCAAAAGCTTCTTGCAGGATAAACGAAGTTTTAGATGAATAAGGTGGCTTATACTCTAAACCCCTGTAATCAAGATATTCAGGGAATGAAAAAGGAAACAGTTCCCATGACACTGACCGGCCGCGCATCTGGGTTGCTATTTCACGAGACAGCATTGCAGCAGAGGACCCGGTAAGATAAACCCGGCATTTTTCAGTTCGCAGCAGCCTGTCGACAAATGGCTCCCAGGCAGTTAAGGCCTGGATCTCATCGAAAAAAAAGTATACTGTCTCTTTATTTTTTTTATAAGGAAAGAGCGAGTAATAGGCCTCTACTATTTGGTTTAAGTTACCATGCCGTAACGGGTGCAGGCGATCGTCAAAAAAATTTAGGAAAACTATATTCTCCTTTGAAACGCCCGTTTCTAAAAGTTTTTCAATCTCTTGCAGTAAAAATGTGGATTTGCCGCTGCGCCTGACACCGATTAAAGCAGTAGCTTTACCCGCTGCAAATTTTAATTCAAGCTTTCGCGACACTCCCGATTGAATCTGCATTTCCTGGAAGTCTATGATTAATTTTTTAATTGTATCGAGCAATTAATCACCTCCAAAAATAACTGGTTATATTTATTACCGAATTGATGCCTAACCAGTAATAATTATAACCACTTTTGCGGAGGGTTGTCAACTATTTGAGGTCCGGTCGTTTCCTCCAGGGCTTCACCTTTCCAGAAACTCCCTTTAGGGGTCTGAGGCTGCTGTAGCGGCTGCCGTAAGTTATTTTTTATGAGCATTGATCCAGTCAATCAGTTTCTGATCATCAATGTGACCGGCAGCAGCAGAAAAACCAAGCTCAATTAATTCATCCTGGGTGAATCGCAACTCTATACCGTTTAGTTCAAGGAAAACGAGCATCACAAGTAGTCCGACACGCTTGTTACCATCCACAAAAGGGTGGCTCCGGATGATGGCATATGCCTGGCGCGCAGCTTTCTCTTCAATTGATGGATACAATGCTTTTTCCTCAAATGAAGCAAATGCATGATAGATGGCTGATTCCAGAGCGCTTTTATCTCGCACACCTTCTGCTCCACCGGTAGACTGAAGCATCATCTGATGAAGTTTTAAAACCTGTTCGACTGATAAGCCTGTCATTTTGCCAGGGCCTTGAATGCAGTCAAATTATCTTTTATTATCCGGGCTGCAATTTGCTCAACCCGTTCAGACTCAGCGTTATCCCTGTCTTCAATTTTGCTGATGTCAATGACCAAATAACGCGGCACGTTGTTTTTAAGAATCAATACCGAGCCTTGTTCGTCAACAGTGCGAGCAACACGGGAAAAGTTACGGTTGGCTTCTGTCAGCGGAAACATAGCCTTTGTATTAATAAGCATTTTTATCACCCCATCTATATTATACACAAATATAGGACATATACAACCTACTGCTTGGAGGAGTAACTGGTGCCCTAGTGGTTAGTTTATTGACAGCTTTTTCGAGAAAGCCCTGTAATGGGCAGGTCAGGCAGTTCATTTTATGCCGCTCGGAAGCTAAAAGCCCTGGCGGGCTTCAGGCTCCTTTCTTTCGGAGTTTGACCTCCCTGCAGCACTGTGCACATCCGCATAGCTTAAATCTTCTCTGGTGTTGAAAATATATTGAATTATAAATATTGCTTGAAATGCTCTAGATAACGGTTATACATTGCAATCACTTCAGGGATGCTTTCAAAAACTATTGCATCGTCTATAACTTCATAGTCATGGACAATAATATTTCTTTCAC
>CAYXQO010000147.1:0-2644 GCA_964467475.1 uncultured Syntrophomonadaceae bacterium | reverse complement strand
GATGACACTGAAGAATTTGAGGAGCCAATTTTACTGGATGAAGATCCTGAAGAGCCTGAAACCGACCCGGACGACGAAGATGAGGAAGAGCTGGTTATTGAGCCCGATGCTCCGGAGGTTGATCCTGACGACCCTGATGAGGTTGATCCCGACGACCCTGATGATGAAGTGGTTGTTGAACCAGGGGATCCCGAGGTTGACCCTGAGGAACGGGAGGAAGTTACAGTTGATCCTGAAGATCCCGAAACAGTGCCGCGGACCAGCGGTACCAATATATTCGTAATTGTTTCAGGCCTGTTATTGACCCTGGGTGGAGTTTTCCTGAGAGCATTCAGGCGGAAAAAAGAACAGGTATAAGGGTTTGATAACTGATGACTCTATTTTTAATAGTAAATTTACACTGATCATTATGCGGCCGGTTCTGCCGGTCGCCTTTATTTTTGGCTGTTTACCCTGTAATATGGATTTATGATAGATTGCTGCCTGCAGCCCGGAGTTCCGGGCAGCTGCTTCCGGAGTGCTGGTGAGAGATAAGGGTTTCAGGCAAGGAGCGGATTTGAAACTTTGAAAAAAGTAATGAAAAAGATCTTAAAAGCTTTGAATAACCGGGAGAATTTGGATATTGCTTCTTCAATTGTTCCTGCAATTGAACCGCTCAGGCATAATGATAAAATAATCCTTTTGATGACTGTGCCTTTAAACTCTAAACAATATTGCATTTTTCAGGGTAGAGGTAAAAACCTCCACGAAGCGGTTAAGCAAGCCATGGAGACTTTTCTTCAGAACAGTTCCCGGGAAGCAAACATTAAATCTGTGCGACTTGATATTGTGTCCGCGATCAAACCGGTGCATAAGAATAGGACAGTTCCCGGTTTCCGGGATTATGATGTGCTTTATAGAAAAGGGGCGGAGGGGCTTGCAATTGGCAGAGATCTGGGGGTTATCTTTTTACCTGGTGAGGTTTTACGGTTTAAACTGATCGATGATAAAAAGATACAGCCAGAAAACTTACTTGAGGCTATGAAGGCTTATCTGCGTTATCCTATAGATGAGCAAATCATGAACCAGGTGAAAAGCTTACCTGAACAAGAAATCTATAAAGTTGCTTTTTTATCTTATCACCTTGATCAATATGGCTACAGCTATTTTAATGATGGGGTCCGCCAGGTTTTAAAGATCAATGAGCCGGTATTGCAAAAAGCGATTTTGTTGGCTAAAAATAATTACTTTAAAAAAGTGGTCGGCAAGAAAGGTAAGTACATTTATTCCTATTTGCCATTTGAAGATACCAAAGAAAAGCGCTATAACCTCCTGCGCCACGCGGGAACAACCTATTCAATCCTTGAAACCTTAGAATTGTTCCCCGATGATCAATTACTTGAGAATGCTGTAATGACCATTGATTACCTGGTTGCACAAACCAGGCAATTTCAAGTAAAAGACAAGCAGGTCTGCGCTGTGATTGAAAAAGATAATGTCAAGTTAGGCGGTAATGCACTTGCGATCATCGCTCTTGCTAAATATACCCGGTTAACTAATGATTACAGGTATCTGCCGTTGATGCAGGGGCTGGGAAAATGGATCTTCGAAACCCAGGACCAGCAGGGCCAATTTACTGTCCATAAGCAGGATTATAATACGGGAGTTATCGATGAGTTTACTTCCAATTACTACCCCGGCGAGGCTGTTCTCGCTCTAACCAGGCTGTACCAGTTAGATGGTGATGAAAACTGGCTGGATGCTGCTGAAAAGGGAGTTAAATACTTAATCCAGTGCCGGGACAGGGACCATACCAGCGATACGATTACCCACGACCACTGGTTGCTTTATGGGTTAAATGAATTATACCGCGAGCGAAGCTTAAAGCTGTTTCTTGAGCATGCCTTTTTCATAGCCGAAGCGATTGTAAAACACCAGATCACAGATCAAGACCAGAGCTCTAATGGAGCTTATTATTTTCCTCACCCGCGCCTGGAGTCAACACCGACCGCTGTCAGGACGGAAGGCTTATGCGCAGCTTATTTGCTGGCGCGAGACTTTGGTTATGAAAAAGAGGCGGTTATTTTCGAAGCGGCAATCAGGAAAGGGATCAGGTTTCAATTGCAGACACAAGTTTGGCCGGCCGATCTTCTTTTTTATAAAAGGAAAAAACGATGCCTGGGTGCATTTAAAAAAGGGTTGAGGTCATACGATCTACGGATTGATTATACTCAGCATAATATTTCAAGCCTGCTTGCTTATTATAAAATCCTGAATGGCCGCATTTGACACCTTTAAATGAATGCTGTATACTATAAGCAGTTAAAGATACTGGAAGCGAACCTGAACGATAATGGCAAACTTGTTGAAAAGCAAGGGCGCAAAGCTACAGGGTCTAAGGCTCCACTTGCGAGCTATGACAGCCTGGCCACCGAAACGGGTTTTTTATGTTAGGAAACAGTGGATCAGCGTAAGGATTTAAGGCCCGAAATATTAAGGTATCGGGCGAAAAACCAACCTGACCGACAAAGGCAAACCTGCTGAAAGGCAGGGACGCAAAGCTAAAGGGTCTAAAGCTTTTAAAAAGAGCTATGACAGCCTGGCTACCGAAACGGGTTTTTTATATGTTTCACTTTGTCGGTCCCTCATGAAGGAGGGACTTTTT
>CAYXQO010000146.1:0-2666 GCA_964467475.1 uncultured Syntrophomonadaceae bacterium | reverse complement strand
CACAGCTGATAAGCGCTATGCATGGTGGAAATAGAATCAGGTTAAAAGAAAATCTCAAATGTTAGGAGCATTTTCATGACATTGAAGATTCTATTCGTCCATGCCGATTATTACTGGAGCATTGGCACGCTCCAGAAAGAACCCAATTACGCCGAGGGACTCGCCTCCATGTCCGCTGTTTTGAAGCAGGAAGGCTACGAAGTATCCCTTTACCACAAGCTGGCCCCGGAAAACAAGGAAAATTTCACCCGCAGGTTGCAGGAAGAAGATGCCGATATAATCGGCTTTACCTCCCGCACCACTTACTACCCGCGCTTAAAAGAAATCGCCGGTTGGGCCAGGGAAGCCTGTCCTTCCGCCTTGATCATCTGCGGCGGATACCATGCCACCTTAGTGCCTGAAGATATTATGGAGATCCCGGCAGTCGATGCCGTATGTATCGGTGAAGGCGAATACCCCATGCTTGAGCTCTGCCGGAGGCTGGAACAGGGAGAAGATATTTCCTCGATCAATAACTTGTGGGTGCGCACCCCGGGCGGTATTGCAATAAATCCCGTCAGCCCGCTGATCAGCGACCTCGACACCTTGCCTGTGCCCGACTTCAACTTGTTCGATTACCCAAACTTGAAAGCTTCCGATACCAACACGGCCCTGGTGATGGTTTCACGGGGATGTCCTTTTTCTTGCACCTACTGCTGCAACCACCGGTTCCGCAACCTCTACCCGGACAAACGCAACTACTCGCGCTTCCGCAGCCCGGAAAGAGCAATCCACTACCTGAAAGTGCTGCTGGACAAGCACTCCTTTATCGAATACATCAATTTCATGGACAATATTCTTGGCCTTGACAAAGAATGGCTGCGCCGGTTTGCCCCGCTCTACAAGCAAGAAATTGGGATGCCCTTTTCCTGCCGGGTGCGGCCCAACCTGGTGGATCAAGAAACAGTGGAGCTGCTAAAAGATGCGGGCTGCTTTCTTGCCTTCCAGGGCATTGAAGCAGGCAACCCCGAAATATTGAACAAGGTTCTGCGCCGGGGCACTACCGTCGAACAGATCGAGAATTCGTTCAACCTGCTGCACCAAGCAGGCATCCAGACCCTGGGATACAACATGGTAGGGCTCCCTTACGAAAACTTAGCTAAAGTTTTAGAAACAGTGAAGCTAAATGCCCGGGTAAAACCGCGGAAGCGCTCGGTCAGCTCTTTTTATCCCTACCCGGGAACAGAGCTGCACCGGATCTCCAAAGAAGAAGGATTTATTGCAGAAGATCGCCAGTATGAAGACACCGTGCCTTTAGAGCAGCCCGGTTTCCCGCGCAAGCAGGTCATTTTTGCCCAGCGCTACTTCGACCCCTTTGTCCTCTCGTTCCAGCTGGCCGAAAAACTGCCCGGGCCGCTGGAAAAAGCAGCAGACAAAGCGTTAAGCGGCTTTTTCGTCACCCCGTACAAACCGCACGGCCTGCTCAATAAGCTTGCCCTGGCCCGCGATTTTATCCTCTACCATGCCAAAAAAATAGTGGGGAAATACTTCCCCACGGTTTACCTGTTCCTGCGCAACCGCTTAAGCGGGTACAGAATGAAAAAAAGCCAGGCGGACAGTAGTTCCGAATCTTAGTGCACGCCGGCTGCGCTTACGGTTACTTTTTCAAAAAACATTTATAACCTTATAGCCGCCCAATAAAGCCGCTCAATTGAAGTTTAAAACACCGCTTTTATTTCTCCAACCGCTTCGCTGCGGCGGTTGTAAACTTTAAAATCAAGCCTTTCTTTTAAACTTTGCTCTTCTTCCCGGTCGATATATCCAAGGCGGCGCAGCAGCTCCACAATCACCGGCTCAATCGGTTTGGCCAGGCCGCACTCTATTTTTAAGGCTATGCCGATACCCCGGCCCATAATGCTGACGCAGTAAACACCGTCCGCCCCTATCTTGGCCAGCACCCTGCCGCCGGTAACTTCCATCAGGATAGTGTCGAGCCTGCCGGTTCCCGCCACATACCAGGGGTGCGCGGTCATAGCACCTGCCAACTGTTTAATTGCCTCGCTTCTTTTTTGATCATCAAACAAATCGGGCTGCGAAAGAAGCGCATAAGCCCGGGCCATATTAAAGATGGGTAAGTAAAAAATCGGCGCGCCGCAACCATCAACCCCGATGCCGATATCTTCTTTCGGCACCCCGGTTACTGCCGCGGCAGTGCGGAGCATCTCCTGCTGGATGGGATGTTCAATTTTTTCGTACCCGCCGGTTTCATAACCTTTAATTGCTGCAACTCCGAGCATCCCGCTATGCTTTCCCGAACAGCAATTGTGCAGCGGGGTCCATTCTTTCTGCAGTTTCATAAGCTCACGCGCCGTGTTCTGGTGCAGAGGGATCACCGCCCCGCAGCGCAAATCGCTTTCCTTAAAACCAATCTTGTCAAGCAGCCCCTTTACCGCCTTAACATGGCCCTCTTCTCCGTTGTGTGACGAACACATCAGGGCCAACTCCTCATTTTTAAGGTTATACCGCTTTACTCCCCCGGCTTCAATAAAGGGCACTACCTGGAAAGGTTTTGCCGATGAACGCCAGAAGGCTTTTTTCAAGCGGTCCCCTACCTGGCAAATTACTTCTGCTTCACCATTTTCAGCCGCCCTGACTACCACCACGTCGCCGCGGTAAATGTTCTCAAG
>CAYXQO010000145.1:0-2761 GCA_964467475.1 uncultured Syntrophomonadaceae bacterium | reverse complement strand
GGGGCGGTGGTAGCCTTCGGTCACACCTACCCCGGTAATATTATCCCCGTGGATGTTTCTATTCAGCCGATTATTTGTCAGCGGCGGGCTTTTTTGTGTGCTTTCGAAACGGTTAGTTATGATGTCTATTTTCAGAGGCGTATCGGGGCAGGGTTTTTTGGCGGAGAGGGCTTTATCATGCAAAAACTCTCCGGTCACGGGACCGCTTTTGTCGAAATTGACGGTGAATGTATCGAGAAAGAATTGGCCGCCGGAGAGAAGATCAGCGTGGAAACCGGTTCGGTGGGTGCTTTTGAAGAGAGCGTGGAGTTTAACATTGAGCGGGTAAAAGGGATCAAAAACATGTTTCTCGGCGGAGAAGGAATGTTTTTAACCACCCTGACCGGACCGGGAAAGATATGGCTCCAGACCATGCCTATTCAGAGCATGACTGCCGAGCTGTTCCAGTACTTGCCAAGCAGTAAGGGAAAATAGGTTGCTGGCTAACTTGACGGTTCACTGCTATCGTTTGTATGATTGACATGCAGCAATCATCTCCTGGCTAGCTTGGTCAGGAACGGTTTTAAAGAGGGGGTAAATTATGTTCAGATTTAATCGCACAGCCCTGCTGCTATTTATTTCAGCAATTGTCGCGATAGCTACAGCCGGCTGCGGCCCGGCGGAGCATGATATAACATTAGAGGTGAAGCCGGAAGAGGCCGGTGGTGTTGCCGGAGGTGGCCTGTACCGCCAGGGGGAAGTTGTGGAAATAGCTGCCGAGGCTAAAGAAGGTTATGAATTTCAAAAGTGGGTCGAAGACGGTGAAGAGATAACTACTGATCATTATTATACCTTCGAGGCTGATGGTGACCGCAAGCTGGAAGCGCATTTCAAAAAGGTTACAGAAACCGTTAACGGGGTCAAACTTGAATGCGCAGAGGTAGTTTTCGACCGGGAACTGCCTGAAGAGGTCGGCCGTGAAGTTCCCCTGCGAGCCTTCCCGGTAGAGGAGGGGCTCTTAGTTGCCTACGATCAAACGTTGCGGCTAAAAGATCCCGCGACCGGTGAACCGGTATGGATCCTGGAAAATTATGAGCCCATCCTGGCAGAAGGCGTAGATGTTGGACCACTGCCCCGCTTTGCTCCTTTTTACCGTGAAAATGAGGCAATAGTCCTGCCCATGTTTGATTATGTTTACGACGGCGATAAAATTGCTGATGATTATGATCGGGTTGCCTCCCTGGTTAAGCTAAACCCGGCAGCCGGGGAAGTGATTTGGAGCCATCCACTGGCCAGGAATACCCCGCCCCTGATGGTTTCCGAGCTTTCATTAAAAGATGAATCGATTATTGCGGAAGGCAATTTTGATGTCCAGGTTGACCGTGAAGTGCCCGCTTACGGGGTCCATGCTGCGGCCCTGGCTGTCCATGACTATGCCACTGGCGATCTGGTTTATGCTCATGCCGGTTATTACGGGGATACTAAAACAATAGACGATTACCTGTTTTATTCCCACGTAGAATACGGAGTGGAAGATGACCCGGAAAAGATGGCCATCTATTTTGGGAAAAAAGATTTGCTAACAGGCGAACTTGCCTGGGAGCTCGATAAAGAAGAAACAGTAGAAGTGGTGGGGTTGACCCCGGCCGGAGAAATTAGCTGGCGGATGCCGGGGAAATTGTTGGACAGCGGAAAGCTGGTGAGTTTGACCGGTTTGCCGCAACTGCCGGAAGCGGTGCTGGTAGAAGGGAGCAATGAAGTAGCAGCCGGAGCCGGTGAAAATAAGGCCCTGCTAACAGCCCGCGGCATTGGCACAGCAGATTCCTTAGTTGAGCTGGTTGATGCAGCCGATGGTTCGGTTATCGAAAGCTCGAGCCTGGCAGAAACAGCTGAAAATGTCGAGGCCTTTATGGAAGAGGGGATTTATTACCTGTTCACCGGTGACCCGGAAAAAGAATTAGTCACTGTCGAGTCTTTAGATGCGAAAACCGGTGAAATTTATTGGACAAAAGAGGCACATATGTTGCAAAGCGAATTGCCCCCGGAGCGAGCGGTAATGATGATGGGCAGGCTGGTTTCCGAAGCAGAAGCGCTTGTGCGGTTAAGCGGTTATTTTCCGGTAATGGACTATGATCAAGTACTCCGGTTTATAGATCCTTTAAGCGGCGAAGACGAGGCTGTATTTGAAGGGATTCGCAATGTTTTATCCTGCGAAGAGCAAATCTACTTGATCGGTAGTAAAAACTTTAAAGTAGTTTGCCCGGATGAGTTGACGGTTGTCCGGGAAAAAGAACTTGCAGAAATCTTTTTTACGGAAGCAGTGGAAGCAATCGAAATTGAAATTTGGGCTGAGTCCGGTGATGCGGCAATAATCGGCCCGCCTGAAGAATTTGCCGTATTTTGCAAGGAAAACGGCGAGATGATCTACAGGTGCAAACATGAAGATTATCACTTGTCCACCCTGGTTGAAGGAGACCATGTTCTGCTCAACCGGGAAGGAAGGTTGTTGATGATTGGACCACGGTGATAAAATGCCCGCGGTTTACATTTTCATTGCCTTGGCTTTGCCGTCGACGACGGTTTTCCCGTCCTGGTTGACAACGGTTGTTTTCAAGACCAGGGTTCTTTTTTCTTCGTTTTTTTCAATTACTTCCGCTTCTGCAGTTAAAGTATCGCCGATGTAGGCAGGCGCGGTAAATTTGACTTCCTGGGACATGTAAATAGTATTGGCACCCGGTAAGTCGGTGCCGAGCACTGTTGAAATCAGGGATGCGGTCAGCAT
>CAYXQO010000144.1:1365-2810 GCA_964467475.1 uncultured Syntrophomonadaceae bacterium | reverse complement strand
ATACAAACTTACAGCCTGGCAGCCTCTGCAAACCGGATCCTGCTCCAGGAGGGCGGGATGGTTTACACCCTTGGCCTTGCCAGCAGGCAACTCTACATGAAGAATGCCTTAGACTGGTGCGGCATTGAATTCGATGTTGTCCAGATCAGCCCTTATAAATCAGCGGCGGATAGATTTATCCGTTCGAATATGTCAGATGAAGTAAGAGAAATGTACAACTGGCTATTAGAGTCATTTTACATGCAGTTTGTGAAGACCGTCGCCGGGGGACGTAAAATGGAAGAAAGCAAAGTCCTTGAAACCATCGATAATACTCCCCTTTTTGGGGAAAGTGCCATCAAAGCCGGATTGGTCGATGCCCTGGTCAGTGCAGAAGACCTCCCCGGATACCTGGGAAATCCGGAAAAACCTGCACGTCTCGCCAGCTGGGACGAGTGCAAAAAAAGCTACCCCCGCCCGCTACCGTCGGCACCCGGTAAATATATCGCTATTCTGCGAGTGCAGGGTAATATTATCGACGGTAAAAGCCAGCGTCCCCCTGCCCGTCCACCCCTGCCGGTTCCCTTTTTATTCAACGAACAAACCGGCGACCTCACTTTCGTACAGCAGGCCCGCCAGGTCTTAAAAGACAAGCGAGCTAAAGCGGTTTTGCTTTACATTGACTCAGGTGGTGGTTCAGCTGCTTCATCTGAAGCAATGTCAGCGGCTCTTGACAAAATAGCAGCGAAAAAGCCCCTGGTGGCAATGATGGGTTCAATGGCCGGTTCCGGTGGGTACTATGTGGCCACTCCCGCCAATTACATTGTTGCTCAACCGGCAACCTTAACCGGCTCGATCGGCGTAATCACCGCTAAAATTGTAAATTCTAAAATGCTAGAAAAGCTGCTTCTAAACCGCGAAACCATTGAGAAGGGGCAAAAAGACTTATTCGGTTCCCCGGAAAAACCCTTTACAGAAAAAGAAAGAGAAAAGGCCTGGACCTTCATCAACCATATTTATGATCAATTCGTTAACCGGGTAGCCGGCAGCCGGGAGATGGAAAAAGAAACGGTAAAAGAAGTAGGCGGAGGTAAAGTGTGGACCGGTGAACAAGCCTTAGAACACGGCCTGGTTGACGAATTGGGCGGACTGGAAACAGCTCTTACTAAACTGCGTAGTTTGGCCGACCTGCCTGAAAACACTCCCTTAGTCGACACACCTTATCCCAGGCGGGAAACTGCGCCGTTGCCAGACGCAGCTGCCTGGGCTGATTATGCCCTGGGCAACCTGAACCAGATCGGCGAAGGAAGGGCTCTATATGCCGGCCCCCTTTATTTCAGCGAGTATAAAAACCACTAATCCTTTCAAGAGCGGTTCTGGTCAAAGTGGTAGGGGTTTATTTATTTCTCCTGCCTTTCTATTACTGGTAATAAAAAACAGCCTTGAAAAATATACCAAAAATATTT
>CAYXQO010000144.1:0-1265 GCA_964467475.1 uncultured Syntrophomonadaceae bacterium | reverse complement strand
CCAAAAATATTTAACTGTTTAATCCCCTTTCACCAGGCCGCCTGGAAAAGTTCCATCAGTTCTTTTTCATCTGTAACCATACGCGGGTTATAGAGTATAGTTCCATCAGACATGGCAAGAGTGGCAGCTTCAAGCAATCCCTCCTCCGTTATGCCGGTTTCGCTTAATTTCTGCGGTATTTTCAGTTCCCGGGTTAATTTCCATACCGCTTCTGCAGCAGCTTTTCCGGCTTCGGCATCGCTTATTTGATTTACCGGTAACCCCATGGCCAGGGCGATACTTTTGTAGCGAGGGGCACATTCCTCAAGGTTATAAAGCATTACATGTGGTAAAAGGATACTGTTGGCCAGGCCATGAGGCACCCCAAAAATAGCACCAAGAGAGTGAGACATTGCGTGAACCAGGCCAACCTGGGCATTACTGAATGCAATGCCGGCCATGGTGGCGGCAAGCTGCTGTTGCCCTCTAGCATAAAGATCGCTTCCATCTTTGATGCATTGAGGCAGGTACTCTGTAATCATCCTGATCGATTGAAAAGCCATCGCATCAGAAACAGGCTGGCTCTCTGAAGCATGAACTGCCTCAATTGCATGGGTTAAAGCATCCATCCCGGTGCTCGCCGTAAGTTCCATGGAAAGACCGGCCACCATTAGCGGATCTAAAATAGCCGTATTGGGGATAATGTGGTAGTCACATATTAGCATTTTTATGTTTCGATCACGATCCTTGATTACCGCTGCCCATGTTACTTCGCTGCCGGTACCGGCAGTTGTTGGTACTACCAGGTGCGGAGTTTGCGGCCTTGAGAGCATCTGGATCCCGTCGTAATCCTGCAGTTTTCCTCCTTCTTTCATCACAACAGCCATACCCTTGGCTGTGTCAATAACGCTGCCCCCTCCAACGCTGATCAAAATATCCGCCCCTATTTCCAGGGCATAAGCAGCCCCTTCATTAACCAGGTGGAAATCAGAGTCCTGGACACAATGGTCATATACCCCGGCATAGCGGTAATCAAGGGCATCTTTAGCTTTGGCAACCAGGCCCGCTTTCGTTATCCCTTTGTCTGTTACAATTAAGGCCTTTGCACAACCGAGCCTGTCTACTTCCGGACCCAATTCCTTCAAGCTATTTTCCCCAAAAATGATCTTGGTCGGGTTATTGTATTCAAAGGCAAGACTGCGATCATAAGCCAAAGGATCTCTCCTCCTGTAAATAAACCTTCTTATTGTGATCTAGTTAATCCTGAAGCTGGAGCAAAAACCATC
>CAYXQO010000143.1:0-2824 GCA_964467475.1 uncultured Syntrophomonadaceae bacterium | reverse complement strand
TTATATCAAGATCGTTTTCCCGGTTATGTTCTCCGATGATCATACCGGCATAAACATGATCATTGGGGCGAATAAAGAAGGTGCCTCGATCTTCGGCGTTATGAATGCCGTACGCCGTAGCCGGTCCAGTTTCGTAAGCGATCAGGACTCCATTTCTTCTGCCGGGAATTTCCCCTTTCCAGGGCCCGTAATGGCTGAACAAGTGGTGCATAAGCCCTTCGCCCCTGGTCTCAGTTAACAACTCGGAGCGGAAGCCGATCAGGCAGCGGGCCGGGATCAGGAATTCCAACTTGATGTTATTGTTCCCGACAGGCTTTAGATTAAGCATTTCGCCTTGCCGGGAACCGAGAGTTTCAATGATACGGCCGGAATATATTTCCGGAAGGTTTAAATAAAGCCTTTCATAAGGTTCATGTACTTCACCGTCGATAGTCTTCAGGATCGGTTTTGGTTTGGAAACCTGGATTTCATAGCCTTCCCGGCGCATTGTTTCCAGCAAGATTCCCAGGTGCAGTTCGCCCCTTCCTGAAACTTCAAATATTTCGGGAGAGGCCGTTTCTGAAACCTTGAGGCTGACATTGCTTTCAGCTTCCTTCCAAAGCCGGCTGCGTAGTTGGCGAGAGGTAATGTATTTGCCTTCCCGGCCTGCAAAGGGGCTGTCATTGACCATGAAGTACATGGTCAGGGTAGGTTCATCAATGGCCGGTAGAGGCAGGGAGGCCGGCTCTTCGGGGTCGGTGACAGTTTCGCCGATATTGACTTTTCCAAGCCCGGCTATGGCAGCTATATCGCCGGCTTCGGCGCAATGGGTTTCTTTTCTTTTCAAACCTTCATAAGTCCAAAGCTTGCCGATTTTATGAACTTCCACCTGGCCGTCCTGTTTACAGAGGGCAACGTTCTGGTTGCTTTTTAAAGAACCGTTTCGAATCCGCCCGATACCGATGCGGCCGACATAATCATCATAGTCCAGGGTATTGATCTGGAGCTGCAGGTTGAGTTCTGTGTCGGTCACAGGAGGTGGGATCTCGGCCACAATCAGATCGAAAAGAGGCTGCAGGTTTTCTCCCGGTTCCCCGGGATCGGTAGCTGCCACTCCACTGCGGGATGAAGTGTAGATCACGGGAAAATCAAGCTGCCAGTCGGCGGCCTCAAGTTCAACAAAGAGGTCAAAAACTTCGTTTAGGACTTCTTCAGGGCGGGCATCCGGTCGGTCAATTTTATTGATGGCTACAATGATGCGTAATTCCGCTTCCAAAGCCTTGCGAAGCACGAATTTGGTTTGGGCCATGGGTCCCTCGAAGGCATCGACCAGGAGGAGGGCTCCGTCAACCATCCTCAGAACTCTTTCTACTTCACCGCCGAAATCGGCGTGTCCCGGAGTATCGACTATGTTGATCTTGGTGTTCCCGTAAAGGACGGCAGTATTTTTTGACAGGATGGTGATGCCCCGTTCACGTTCCAGGTCAATTGAATCCATTACCCGTTCCAGGACCTGTTCGTTATCACGAAAGATTCCCGACTGGTGCAGCATACCATCAACCAGGGTAGTTTTTCCATGATCGATGTGAGCGATAATGGCAATGTTGCGGATCTTATCCTGAGCTTTTATAACCAAATTTTTTTACCTTTCCTTTTACCCGGCCTGAGCCGCCTTAAATAGTAATCAGCAGTTTCTAATTAAACCATGAGTGCCAGAGAAAAGCAATAAATAATTTATAACCGCAGCCGTGGCGTGCGCTTTAACGGATAATTTCGGGGATAATTTCGGGACACAATGAAATTTTCCATAAAAGGCATCATTAATATTATCCCATATCTATTTAATATGGCCATTTAAGTCCGGTACTATAAGCTCTCCGGTAGATGTGAGCGGCTTAAATCTGAATGATAGTAGCTGGGGATAAGGTCCCTACCTTGCTTATACAGTTCCCAGGCCCTTTGTTCAACCTGATCTCGAACAGTTTCAAAACAGTTGCAATCAATTAGGTGGCCGGGTACCACCGGATTAAGTGGCCGGATGTGGCCATAATGCATACTTTGTCATATGATTTAACTGTAGAACTGTTGATAATATGACAAAAATGTTTTATAATTAACTTAACAGGAGGTGGGGATGATGTTTAACACTGCCATAGCAGGTAAAAGGTTTAAAGAATTGAGAGAGAAAAGTGGCTTAACTCAAGCACAGCTGGCTCAATATCTTGATATTGATCAAAGCTATATATCAAAATTTGAAAAGAACGAGCGCCAGTTTGGGACAGATACTATGCAAAGGGCAGCTGATCTTTTTGGTTGCTCGGTGGATTATTTTATAAACGAGCAAGTTGAACATTCGGCACCGATAATTGCTTTACGTGCAAATTCGTTTACCGTTCAGGATTTAGAAACTGTAGCCAGGATAAATAAGCTTGCTTTAAACTTGAGATATATGGAAAATCTGCTGGAAGAGGTGAATTGGTGAAAGAAAAAATACAGATAAATGCAGACGCGATAGAGCTAAGAAGAAGTTTTGGGGAAGATGTTTATTCGTCGGTAGAAATCTTTTCTTTGCTCAATTCAGCAGAGGATATCACCGTTGTTTTCTACCCGATGAGCAACCGGGTTAGCGGAGTTTGCCTCCGTGATGGAAAAAATAATATTATAGGGATTAACTCAAAGCAGACACTGGGGCGGCAGCGTTTTACAGCAGCCCATGAGTTGTGCCATTTATATTATCATGATGCTGTTACCGGAATGATTTGTATCAAAGAAGAAAATGTGAAGGTTGATCCCCTGGAAAAAGAAGCAAATCTTTTTGCTTCGTTTTTTTTAGCTCCTTATGAGG
>CAYXQO010000142.1:0-2827 GCA_964467475.1 uncultured Syntrophomonadaceae bacterium | reverse complement strand
TGCAGGCTAAGCTAAACTCATGCCAGGCACTAATTGTTCAAGCTGTGGATCGGTGCCGGGATCCGGCCCCCGCGGCGGACGAATTCCGCTGAATTAAAGCGGTTAACCGGCATCACCGGGGCTTCTCCAAGCAAACCGCCAAACTCGACGCGTTCGCCTTCCTTTTTACCGGCTGCCGGAATAATTCTAACCGCGGTAGTTTTATGGTTAAAAACCCCGATTGCCATTTCATCTGCAATAATCGCCGCAATCGTTTCTGCAGGGGTAGCCCCCGGAACGGCAATCATGTCGAGGCCCACTGAACAAACAGCGGTCATCGCTTCCAGCTTCTCCAGGTTTAAAGCCCCGTCGGTAACCGCCTGGATCATGCCGGCGTCTTCACTGACCGGGATAAAGGCACCCGATAAGCCGCCAACATACGATGAAGCCATCGCTCCTCCTTTTTTAACCGCATCGTTAAGCAAGGCAAGCGCCGCTGTCGATCCGGGCGCACCGCAGCGTTCCAGCCCCATTTCTTCTAAGACGTCGGCAACGCTGTCCCCTACGGCCGGGGTCGGGGCCAGGGACAAATCCACTATGCCGAAGGGCACACCAAGCCTTTTGGCTGCCGTCCGGCCAACCAGCTCACCCATGCGGGTAATTTTAAAAGTAATTTTTTTGATGATCTCGGAAAGGTCACCCATGTCGGCATCCCCGGCCTTGCTGATCGCGCTCTTGACCACCCCGGGACCGCTAACCCCGGTATTGATTACACAGTCAGGCTCACCTATTCCGTGAAAAGAGCCGGCCATAAAAGGATTGTCTTCCGGAACATTGGCAAAAACAACCAGCTTGGCACAACCGATGCTATCCTGCTCTGCCGTCAATTCCGCAGTCTTTTTGATCACCCGGCTGCACATATTGATCGCATCCATGTTGATGCCCGCCCTTGAAGTAGCTACATTTACCGAGGCGCAAACCCTTTCTGTTGAAGATAAAACCTGCGGAATCGATTCAATCAGCCTGGCATCTCCGCCAGTAAAGCCTTTGTGGACAAGGGCTGAGAACCCACCAATGAAATTTACCCCGACTGCTGCGGCGGCCCTGTCCAGCACTGCAGCGTATTCCAGGTAGTTCTCCAAATCACCGGGCTCAGCCACCAGGGCAATTGGCGTAACCGAGATCCGCTTGTTCACAATGGGCAGGCCGTACTCCCGGGAAATATCTTCGCCGGTTTTTACCAGCCGATCTGCCTGGCGGGTAATCTTCTCATATATTTTCCGGCAGGCTGCTTTATGGTCATCACTGCTGCAGTCCCGTAGGCTGATCCCCATGGTAATGGTCCGAATATCTAAGTTTTCTTTTTGCACCATTTTAATCGTTTCCATGATTTCTTCCATAGTTAGCATATCTTTTTCACCCCTTTTACTGCCGTTATTAATTTTTAAATCCGGTGCATGTAGTTAAAAACATCTTCATGCTGCACATCGATGCGCATTTTTAGCTTCTCGCCTTCTGTGTTAAGCAGCTCCTTCAAAGCGACCAGGTCCACAGTGGCCTTTTCCATGTCTGCAACCAGCACCATCACAAAAAATTCCTGCATGATAGTCTGGCTGATATCAAGGATATTAATCTTGTTCTCAGCCAATATAGCCGATACGGCGGCAATAATGCCGACCCGGTCGGGGCCGATTACCGTGATCACCACCCGGTTGCCTTCATCATTTCGGTTAATGCCACTGTTTCCGGTCAAACTTTTAAAGCGGTTCATCATCCTTCACTCCTTTCCAGTAAAACTATAAATAATAAAATTTACCCTGTGCTAAAAAAACTACTCGCGCTCGGCAAAGTGGTTGCCCCGGTTTTTGAGATAATCGAAAAATAAGATCAGAAAGCTTACCGCAAGCCCGGGGTAAAGTGGGTTCAACGCTAACTGCAACAGGCTGCCTGCAACTACCACAGCAGGCCCAAAAATGACTGCCGCGGTCCCGGCCCGGGGTGAAATTTTCCCTTTCAAAAAAATAACCGCAAACAAGGGGAAGCAGATTGTCGCCCCCCGCAAACCGAATGAAAGATAGCTCCAGTTTAAAATGAGCACATCTCCGCTGCTAACCAGGACTACCGTCATAGCCAGGCCCATTATCGCTACGATTAAAAAGCGAAAAACAAAGAGGACCCGCCTATCATCTGCATCCGGCTTTAGCCGCAGGTAAATATCCCGGTTTAACATGGTGCTTACCCCTAAGGTTAAACCGGCCCCGGTACCGATCGAGGCCAGCAGCAGGGTGACCAAAACAATCCCGGCAAACCAGGGAGGCAGGTAGTTAATCACAAACAAGGGCAGGGCCTGGGCCGGGTTAATCGCGGGGTAATGCATGTTCATGTACAACCCGACCAGGATACCGCCGGCGCCGATTGCCGGGGCAAGCAAAGCAGAAAGCAGCATCCCGCTTCGGGCTGCGGGAATATCACGGCTGGAGAAAACCCCCTGGAAATAAATCTGGCTGGAAAGCACCCCCAACATCAGGGAAAAACCTGAGGCCAGGTCGGTATTGATCCCCCGGCCAAACAGGCTGAACCAGGGATAGGAAGGGTAATAATCGGCCAGTCCGGAAAAACCACCGGACATAACCAGGGCGACCACCCCCGCTGAAAGCATCCCCAGGCAGGTTAAAATAATTTTACTTAAGCCCAGCAGACCGGTGCCCCAGGCTCCCCCGAAAACTACGTATAATACGACCATGACTACGGCAATTACCGCTGCCAGCTGCATATTAAGGGGGGTAAACATGGAAGAAAGCAGGGCCATAGAGGAAAATATTTGGGGCATGATGTTGATAAACATGCC
>CAYXQO010000141.1:0-2839 GCA_964467475.1 uncultured Syntrophomonadaceae bacterium | reverse complement strand
ATCATAACCGGGCTGTTGATGCGGCAAAGATCCTTGGCATCCCCATGCTTAGTGCGCACAGCGTAGCCGACAACCAGGTTGCCTCCTACCTGCAGGAGCTTTTTGATAACGAAGAACCGCGTACCCTGGGCGATATCCTAAAGATGCTCAAGGATATGCCAGAATACGCCGAGGCGGCCAGGCACAATGCCGGGCCGGAAATAATCATTGGCAGCAAACAGAGGCGGGCTGGCAAGGTCCTCGTTGATATGACCGGTGGAACCGGGGGATCGGAAGAAGCCTATGAAAAGCTTTCCCAGGCCGGTGTCGGCACCATTGTGGGCATGCACATTAAAGAAGGCCATCGCAAAAAGGCAGAAAAGCATCATGTAAATGTAGTTATTGCCGGCCACATGGCCAGCGATTCCGTGGGAATGAACCTGCTGCTTGATGGACTGGAGAAAAAAGGAGTGGAAGTGATTCCCTGTTCCGGTTTAATCAGGCACAAACGTAGTTAATTGAGGTCCCGGGTTACAAGTTTACAGCCCGGGATCTTGCTGTAACTTAAACTCTAACCGGTAAATATGCTAAAAAAATCAAGGTTAAGCAAATCTTTGCAGCCGGTCCGCTTAAGCGGGTTAATTCTCAAAAGATCTTGCTACCGAAGGTTATAAATGGCGATATTGAAGGGGCGGTCTGATGACCGCCCTTATCTTGTCTCAATCATGAGCCTGTTTGTTTCAATTTACCCTTAGATGAGCCGGCACCAGTTTAAAATGCGGCAAGGCTTAGCAAAAACTTCGAAATTAATAAGCAAGCCGCATTCGGACATCTAAGGCCATCGCTCCACTGCCGCCCGGGAAAACCCGGGCCGGGTTAATATCCAGCTCCTTAATGCTCGGAAAATCTGTCAGCAGATGGGAAGTACGGACCACCAAATCAACGAAAGCTTTTCTATCGGCCGCTTTTTTGCCGCGCAATCCGGTAAGAATACTGGTCGATTGCAGCCGGTTCAACCTTTCTTCGACACTTTCCGGCCTGACCGGGCAGATTGCATTAGCAATATCCCGTAATGCTTCTACATAGATGCCGCCCATCCCGAAAAATACTACCGGGCCGAACGAGGGGTCTTGCCGGCCGCCGATAAACATGTCGTAACCGTCTGTTGCCATTTCCTGGATCCGCACCCCGCAGAAAAGCGCCTCCGGGTTGAAATCATGAAGGTTTTGCCTGATTGTATTAAAGCCTGCCGCAGCGCTTTCGGCATTGCTAATTCCCAGGAGCACTCCGCCTGCATCGGATTTGTGCAGGGCATCGGGAGAAATTACTTTCATCACTACCGGATACCCGATTTCTTCAGCCTTTTTAGCTGCTTCCTCTTCAGTGACTGCTGTTGTGGAAGCGGTGGTGTTGATCCCGTAAGCATTTAACAATTCCAGGGCTTCTTCCCCGTAATCTCCCTGCTTATTCTGCATCCATTTTTTTGCGGCCTCATCATCAATATCATTAGGACGAACTACTTTATCCCGATTTTGTTCAATCCTTTTTCTTTCGTGGTATTTCATCTGCACCGATAGAGAATGGATCATTTCCTCCGGGCTGTTGAAAATGGGGAATTCAACATAGCGCTTACTTTGCTGGATTACCTTGGATGGGCCAAACAGGCACACGCCCAGCGGTTTGCCGGCTGAAAGGATCGATCCCCAGGTTTCCTTGGAAAGATCGGCTAAAAACATTTTGTGAAAGATGTTATCGCCCTGCGGCATGTGCGGCCGCTGGCTAATGTAAATAGCACCGTCTGCCTGGTCGGAGTGCATCACCGAATAAAACACGTGCGCAGTAAGCTGTGGGTCGTAGATATCGCCCATGTCAAGGGGGTTCGAAAAATTGATTACCCCGGCATTGCTGAATTGCTTCAAACTGTCGTAAAAATCATCCCCCATCTCGGCAAATTCAAAGCCGGACTGTTCACATAAATCGGCTCCCGTAACAGCAAACCCACCGGCCGGGCTCATCACCATAATGCGTCGTCCTTTCATTGGCGGTAGCTGAAAAGCCTTGGTTACACCGATAAAATCGAGGAAATTGTCCAGGCGGATAATCCCGGCTTCTTCAAAAGCTGAGTTAATGATATCTTCATCGCTGCTCACTGCCGCGGTATGGCTCATGGCTGCTTTTTTACCGGCTGGAGTGGTGTTTGCCTTGTAGACAATAATCGGTTTGTCGATTTTTTTGGCTGTTTCGATAAATTTCTTGCCGCGGTCAAGGCTTTCTAAGTAAAGGCAGATTGTCTTTGTCTGTGGGTCTTTGCCAAAGTATTCTAAGAAATCCACCTCGTCTAAGTCAAGCTTATTCCCGATACTGGCTAGCTTGGCCAGGCCAAGTTTCTCATCGAGCAGGTAATTTAGCATGGTCAGGGCTACCCCGCCGCTTTGCGAGATGATTGACATGCTTCCCGTGGGGGCTTTGTGCAGGGCGACAAAAGGCAGGCAAAGCCCGTTTTCGGTATTGGCTACAGACAAACTGTTTGGACCGACAAAGCGGATCCCATATTTACCGGCCAGGGCAACCAGTTTTTTGCCCAGCTCTTCACCCTCTTCGCTGTATTCCTGGAATCCGCCGGAAGGTATAGCCATCCTTCTGATTCCAAATTTGCCGCAGCGGTCCATTATATCCGGAATCAGCTGGGCTGGTACCATGCAGTAGGCCATATCAGGAACCTCCGGCAAATCTTCGATATGTTTAAACATCCTGATCCCGTCGACGTGAACATCATCGCTGCGTTCGTTCACCCCGAAAATTCTGCCCCGGTAACCCCAGCGCATAAGGTTTTCCAGGGTCAACCGCGGTATATTGGTCG
>CAYXQO010000140.1:0-2856 GCA_964467475.1 uncultured Syntrophomonadaceae bacterium | reverse complement strand
GATATGGCCGGTGATGCCGAGGAAATTATTTTTTTAATCGAGATGCAGGAAGAATACAGGGGGCAGGGTGATCACAGTCTCAGTCCGGTGGAAAATGAAACCTTTCTCAAGCTGATCAGGGATATCAAGGAAGCCGATTTTGATAGGCGTTTGGCGAAAGATAGGGGTTTTAGGCGCAGCCTGCACAAGGGGCTTTTTCACGGCAGCGATGTATTGAAGGAAGCGATCATCAGGTTGCTGGGTGAAAGGCACGCTGAAAAGGGGATAGATTTATTACTGGAATTCGTAGTCAACCCCTGGGTGAAAGAACGGCTCCGCCAGGTGGCTTTGCTTGAATTAAAAAAGATCGGTCTTCATAAAAGCTGCCTGGTTTTTGAAGATAATATTATCCGGGAAGTAAGCTTGCAGGAACACAAAATGCCGGCCCCGGTGTGGAAAGAAGAGTGGCAGGAGGTACTTGAGTGCGCTTTTAGCAACATGAAAGAAAGTGCCCACTACAGCGATGACTTTTTCGAGGATGCCAGGGCCATCTGGATCGACTTTATAAACCACTCTTATCCGAAAATGCCTCGCATCCCCAACCCGGAGACCTGGGCGGCCGGGTTAGAGTACTGCCTGGCGCGGTTTCACTTCTTAGAATTAACCCAGAAAGATTTGGCTGAAAACTACAAGGTTTCCGAGGCCAGTATCAGCCGCATTTTCTGGCGTTTGAACAGGACGCTGGGTATCGAAAGGAAGGCTTATCAGAACATGCTTTCCTTGCTCTCTGGCGACGATGAGGAAGATGAAGATTAAAAAGCCCCTTTTTTAAAGGGGTTTTTTCATAACTTGCTTCAAAGGGCCTTTTTTATACATAATAATTATTGAAGGGATTTTGTACAGGTATCAGGAAAAAGGAGGTTTCTGTGGTGTACTTAGAATTAAGCGTAAAAAGCACCTCCCGTGCGCAGATGATCAATATTACCCCGCAGCTAAATGAATTGCTTAAAAAAAACGGGGCAGAAGATGGCTGCTGCACCGTTTTTGTCTCCCACACTACGGCGGCTCTTACCGTGAACGAGGATGCCGACCCGGCGGTGATGGAAGATCTACTGGATTTCTTGCAAAAAATGGTACCTTTAAAGGGTAACTACAAGCACGGTGAGGGCAACAGCGATGCCCATATTAAGGCCTCTTTGCTGGGCTCATCACTGCATTTGATCGTTAAAGGCGGCTACTTAGATCTTGGCACCTGGCAGGGCGTGTTTTTTGCCGAATTTGACGGGCCGAGGACCAGGAAGGTAAAAATCTGGGTTGATTGAGCTGGCAAACAGGCAAACGGGAGGGGTAAATTCTCCTTCTTTATATTACTACCCGGCCGCGCCTGCATTTAGGAGAGGTGACATTGCAGGTAAAGCTATTGTAAAGATCGTTGAGACAAAGGTGGTAGCCAGCTTGTCTGCCTGCAACAGAATCCTATGCGCCAGTGGGGAAGGGTTTACTAAAATTGCAGCGAAGGCCGCCTGAGAAGGCGTAAGAACTGCCCTCCCTGGCTTATTGGGTAGATATATTTAAGCATAAAAGGGGGTTTTTCCATGGAAGCTCTCAATGAAAAAGTAGAACAAATCGCCAGGTTGCTTAAAGAAAGCAATTATGCGGTAGCGGTAACCGGTGCCGGGGTTTCTACCGAAAGTGGCGTGCCTGATTTCCGCAGTCCCGGCAGCGGCCTCTGGACTCAGGTTAACCCTGAGCTTTTCACGATCCAGGGGTTTAAGGCAAACCCGGGAGCTTTTTACCGGGCTGGCCTGCCTTTTGTACGCCAGATGGACCAGGCCGAACCAAACCGGACTCATACCGCGCTTGCGGAGCTGGAAAAGATGGACTTGATTAAAGCGGTAATTACGCAGAATATCGACGGTTTGCACCAAAAGGGCGGTTCTGAAAAAGTGCTTGAAATCCACGGTAATTTGAATACCGCCAGCTGTATCCACTGCGGCTGGCAAGTGTCGATGGAAGAAGTGATTGCCGATGTGGATGAAGGATTAGTGCCGCCGCTTTGTTCTGAGTGCGGCGAACCTTTGAAACCCGATGTGATTTTGTTCGGTGAGCCGCTGGCCCCGGATTATGGCCAGGCTTTAGAGGAAGCCGGCCAGGCTGATTTGATCATGGTAATCGGATCGAGTATGCAGGTTTCACCCGCCAATCAGCTGCCCTCATTATGCGATAACCTGGTGATCATCAACCACACCCCCACTTTTTACGATGACCAGGCCCGGATAGCTATAAATGAGAGCACAGCAGAAGTAATGAAGCGATTAATGGATCATTTCTAAAAGACATTTTTAAGGGAGGCGGGATAACTCTTGCGATTTGGCGTGCACATGCCCCAGTCGGGCGGTTTTAAAAAAAATGTAGAGCGGGTGGCAGGGCTTGGTTGTGAGACGATCCAGATTTTTCCCGGTAACCCCACGGGTTGGCGCATGGGCAAGCTGGAACAGGGCGAGGCTGATAAAAGAGCCGCCCTGCTCAAAGAAAAAGAGATTGACCCCATGGTTGTTCACAGCGCCTACCTGATTAACCTGGCCTCGCAAAGCGAGGAATTCCTGTTTAAATCAAAGAAGTTGCTTGCTGAAACCATGGAGAGGGCTGTGATGTTAAAGTCACCTTACGTGATCTTACATACCGGTAACCACGGCGGACAGGGTAGAGAAAAAGGAATCTCCCAGATAATTGATTCGATTAAGGAAGGGCTTGCAAGCTGGCCTTCCTCGGTAAAACTTTTACTGGAAAACACAGCAGGCAGCGGCACTGCTTTAGGGGCTGATTTTAAAGACTTAGGCGAGATTTTACGCTCCTTTCCCAAGCATACACTGGGGG
>CAYXQO010000139.1:0-2898 GCA_964467475.1 uncultured Syntrophomonadaceae bacterium | reverse complement strand
TTTCCGAAAAACAAGCCCAGGCCATTCTCGATATGCGGCTGCAGCGCTTAACCCAGCTGGAAATTTCCAAATTAAGCGAAGAGCACCGGGAATTGCAGGAAAAAATAGCCTACCTGCGCCGAGTTTTAGAAGATGACTCGCTGGTAATGCAGATTATTAAGGATGAGTTGGACGTTATCCAGGACAAGCATGGTGATGAACGGCGTACCCAGATTGTTGCCGATGAAGGGGATGTCGTTTTGACTGACTTAATCTTCCAGGAAGATGTGGTGGTTACCTTAACTGATCGCGGCTATATCAAAAGGCTGCCCCTGGCGACTTACCGTAGTCAGCGCCGTGGCGGCCGCGGGGTTGTGGGAATGCAGACCCGCGAAAATGATCGGGTTGAACAGTGCCATGTAGCCTCAACTCATGATAAACTATTATGCTTCAGTAACCGGGGCAAGGTTTACCTTTTACAGATCCATGAAATACCCGAGTCCGGCAGGCAATCACGGGGTACCGCACTGGTAAACCTGTTATCCCTGGCTGAAAATGAATTTATTACGGCGACTCTTCCCATCGATCAGTTCAACGAAGATCGCTATCTTTTAATGGTTACCGAAAGAGGTTTGATCAAGAAAACTCCGCTCATTGAGTATGTTAATACCAGGAAGAGCGGCTTAACCGCCCTGACCCTTTTTGGTGAGGACGAATTAATGGCGGTTAAACTTACCGATGGTCATAAAGAAGTCCTCGTCGGTACCAGCGCCGGGCTTTTTGTGCGCTTTCCCGAGTCGCAGGTGCGGCCGATGGGGCGTGCCGCCCGGGGAGTAAAAGCGGTGAGACTGGGAGCGGATGACAAAGTCGTCGGCGCCGACCTGGTTACCGGCGGGCAACAGATCCTGGTTGCTTCAGCAAAAGGTTACGGCAAACGGGTTAATGTGAGCGAGTTTGGCACCCAGCGCCGCGGAGGCAAGGGCTTGATCGGCATGAAAGTGACCCCGCAAAGTGGCCCCCTGGCAATTTTTAACGTTTTAAGCGGCAATGAAAATGAGTTTATGATCGTCACTGCCCGGGGCCTGGTTAATCGGCAAAAAATTGAACAGGTATCTTTGATGGGGCGCTATGCACGGGGCGTGACCCTAATCAAATTGAACGAAGACGACAGGGTAGTTAACCTGATCGGGCTTGAATAGATCAAAGCATTCCGCTATAATTTACTGCATAATTTACTCCCCTGTAATCATAGAAGGAAGGTGTTTCCATGGGAAACTATAAGCTAAATGAAAATTTTGAAGCTAGAAAAGTAGGTATTACCGATACTTCACTGCGTGATGCCCATCAATCGCTGCTGGCTACCAGGATGCGCCTGGAAGAGATGTTGCCGATTATAGATGTAATGGACCAGGTGGGTTATCATTCCCTGGAAGTATGGGGTGGGGCCACCTTTGATGCCTGTATGCGTTTTCTCGACGAAGATCCCTGGGAACGCCTCCGGCAACTGCGCAAGGGTTTGAAGAATACAAAGCTGCAAATGCTCCTGCGCGGCCAGAACATTGTCGGGTACCGCCATTACCCCGATGATGTGCTGGTTGAGTTTATCAAGCGGGCCGTGGGCAACGGGATTGATATAATCAGGATTTTTGATGCTTTAAATGACCTGCGCAACATGGAGCTGGCGATCAAAACTACCAGGGAAGAAGGAGCTCATGCCCAGGGGACGATCAGTTACACAATCAGCCCCCTGCACGACAACGATCACTTTATAAGTTTCGGCGAAAAGCTAAAAAATGCCGGGGCGGATTCCATATGTATCAAAGATATGGCCGGGTTGATCTCGCCCTTTGATGCATACGAACTGGTCGGCCGTCTCAAGGAAGAGGTGGGACTGCCCGTGCAGCTTCACTGTCACTATACCAGCGGAATGGCCTCGATGGCATATTTGAAAGCTGCTGAAGCCGGGGTCGATGTGATTGATACCGCTACGGCTTCGCTGGCCATGGGAACCAGCCAGCCGGCAACCGACAGCATGGTAGCTGCTTTCCAGAAAACCGCCTATGATACGGGGTTAGATGTGCATTTGCTCTCACAAATCAGTGCCCATTTCAAAGATATCAGCTGTAGCTATGAAATACCCCGCAATGTTCTAGGGGTAGATACAAATGTTTTGAATTACCAGATTCCAGGGGGGATGATTTCCAACCTTTCCTCGCAATTGGCCGAGCAAAAATCGACCCACCTTTTGGGCGAAGTTCTTGAAGAGGTGCCCCGGGTGCGGGCTGATCTCGGCTACCCACCCCTGGTTACCCCCAGCAGCCAGATTGTCGGCACCCAGGCCGTAGTAAACGTATTGTCCGGCGAACGTTACAAAATGGTGCTGACCGAGGTAAAGAATTATTTGCGCGGGTTGTATGGCAAACCCCCGGGGGAAATAAACCCCGAATTACTTAAAAATGTGCTTAAAGACGAAGAGCCGATTACCGGGCGCCCGGCAGATCTCCTGGAGCCTCAATTAGACCAGGCCAGGGAAGAAATAGCAGAATATATCGAGCAGGAAGAAGATCTGCTTTCTTATATTATATTTCCCAACGTGGCCATCGATTTTTTCAAAAGGAGAAAAGGCGAACTCCCACCCTTAGAGCTTAACAGCAGCTGTGTAAACGGCAAGGCGGTTAATGAAGTTAAGGAAAAAAACAAGGCTAATGAAAACCACTCCAATTTCCGGTTGGAAGCCCTTTTTAGCATTGATGAAAACCTGGTATTTAATGACGGTGCTGTTGCTGTCTACCCGGTTGTGTAAAAAATGGCAATTGCACAGCCGTGCTGCCTTTGGACTGAAGACATTGCGATAGAGCGGTTGCAATGGCCGACGAAGCAAAGGTTGTAGCCGGTCGGCCTGCATGGAAGCAGGCCGCC
>CAYXQO010000138.1:0-2901 GCA_964467475.1 uncultured Syntrophomonadaceae bacterium | reverse complement strand
AGCCTAAGGATATGCTCAAAGGTAGCTGGATTTGTTTTTCCCGGTTATATTTTTCCACCTGTTCCTGGATGCGTTCGGTAATTTCTTCGCCTGCTTTGGCCGTAGTTTTTGGTAAAATGGCTACGAATTCATCTCCTCCGACCCGGGCCAGGAGATCTGATTTGCGCATGGCCTGTTTAAGGGCTTGTGCACAGGAGATCAAGAGCTGGTCGCCGCGGGCATGGCCTACAGTGTCGTTAACCAGCTTTAAACCGTCTAAGTCAACAGAAATTATAGTAATGGGGTAATCCCTGCTGTCATCGAGCCGCTCCAGTTCGTTCTCGAAATATACCCGGTTGTACAGGCCGGTGAGCTGGTCATGCAGGCTTAAGTATTTTAGCTGTTCTTCGTAGCGTTTGCGTTCGGTAACATCCCGGCCTACTCCCCGGAAACCGGTTATATAGCCTTCGCTGTCTTTCATCAAGGAAAAGGAAAATTCGCCAAAGGCTTCAGATCCGTCTTTCCTGGTTAAAAGAAAGCTCTGGGGAGGGCCGGTTTTGCCGGTTTTAAAAGATTTGTTGAAGGTCTCAAAAACACTCTGGTAGTTTTTGCAGAAGTCGCGGTAGTTCATGCCGATGAACTCATTAACGCTGTAGCCCAACGAATGGGCGGCGGCTTCGTTGCAAAAGGTAATGTTGCCGGCTAAGTCCGCTTCAAAATAACCGTCATTGATCGATCGCAATATATCCCTGTATTTTTCTTCAGATTCTTTGAGGGCTTGTTCGGCTTCTTTTCTCTCGGTTATATCGGTGATCAATCCTTCGAGGAATAGGACCCGGCCCTTATCATCATAAACACCTCTGCCTCGTTCCCAAACCCATTTAATGTTGCCTGATTTTGTAATGATCGGGTATTCGGATTCCACTGTTTGTTTTTTGTCCAGGCGTTCCTGCCACAACTGCCAGATCATCTCCTGGTAGTCGTGGTGGATCATATCGTTGTAGGAAACAACCTTATTGCCTAGAAGTTCGTCGGGTTGATAACCGGTGAGTTTAAGGCAGCCGCTGCTGACAAATTTCATGGTCCAGTTGCGGTCATTGTTGCACTGGTAAACCATGCCGGGCAGGTTGTCAAGCAAGTTGTTTAATTGCCGCTCTCTTTCCT
The DNA here is from genome assembly GCA_964467475.1 of uncultured Syntrophomonadaceae bacterium. Classification (GTDB taxonomy): domain Bacteria; phylum Bacillota; class Dethiobacteria; order DTU022; family DTU022; genus B1SED10-74M. Next base: position 1,758 of record CAYXQO010000138.1, on the reverse strand, counting down.
GCAGTTTTTCATTGGCCCTCTTTTGTTCGGTGATGTCGGTATATATAGCGTAGCCGCCGCAAAACTGCCCTGCGATGATTACCGGGACTCCTTTGACAAGCAAATTGACAGGCTCACCGTGCTTGGTATAGCGGATCCCTTCAGTAAATATTTTGTGACCCTCAAACATCTTATTGGTATACTGCCGGTTCCCGGATCCTTTTTTACCGGTATCAAGAACATCGTCGACATCCTTACCTTTGATCTCATCTAACTGGTGGCCGAATAGTTCCTTAAAACGGTCGTTGATATCGATCACCCGGTGATTTTGGTCGAAATAGATGATCGCATCAGTTGAATTTTTAAACAAAGATTCCAGCAGTTTGTTATGCTGCGCCAGCTCTTTTTCACTTATTTTGCGGGAAGTTATTTCGCGGTACTGCCACACGTGGCCGATAAAAGTGCCTTCTTCGGTGAAGGCCGGGAAATAGTCTCGCTCGAAAATACGGCCGTCAGCAAAGGCTATTTCTTCACCTTTTACCGGTTGACGCTGCTCAATAATTTGATTAATCCTGCGGGGGAACTGATCGGGATCAGCAAGCAGGTGTCTGGCCGCTTCTGCTGCTTCAGAGCAGTTTTGACCGATTAGTGCCTCTGGTTTTGTGGGAATAGCAAAGATATCACAAAATACCTGGTTGGCAAGTAAAATCCTCCTGTTTCCGTCTTCTAACACTATGCCTTCCGGGTTCTTTTCTACGAAAGCCTGGAAACGGAGCAGGTTTTCTTGCAGTGTAGCATTTAAATTGTTGAGGCGGTTGATTTCTTCTTTTGAGGAATCGCTTTCAACCGCTGGGTCAAGGTCCTGGTGTTTTTTGTAATATGCGGTCAAAAATATACTCCTCTGCAATGGTGTTTGTTTATTTGCCAATTTAAACCCTTCTACATTTTCGGCAAAATACCTTTTTAATTAAGATTACACTTCATTATAATATCTTTACAGGTTTATGCAAAATGCAGGAGCAACCAGATAACCGGTTTAAACCGCTCGGAAGAAACGGGGGGAGAGTAGGAAGCAATACCCCCGTCCCCCTGCTTCCTTGCTTCCTAAGCTCGGTTATCAAGCCATTTGTGCAGGAAAGCGAAGACCTCGTCTTTTTCCACTTCGTTGTGAAGTTCGTGGTATGAGCCTTCCCAGTATTTAAGGGTGCATTCCCCGGAAACCAGTTCTGCCAGTTTTTGCGAGCCCGAGGGGTAAGTGATCCTGTCACCGGTGCCGTGCATGATTAATAGCGGCAGGGTTATCTCCCGGGCGCGGTTGAAGATATAATCCCTCGTATCGAGCATTCCTTTTCCCAGGCGGGCGGATACACGGTTGTGGACGAAGGGGTCTTCCCGGTAAGCGTTGATTACCGCCGGATCGCGGGAAAGCCCTTCTTGTTCAAGGTTATTGGGAAAACTAAGGAAAGGCAGGACCAGGCCAAAAAAGCGGGCCATGGCAATCATGTCTTTTTGTTCGTCAAGAACGGTATGCAGGCCGGGGCTGCAAATAACAGCGCCTTTCAACTTTGGCTGGCGCTGGATCAAATAAAAAGCAACCAACAATCCCCCAAGGCTGTGCCCGTAAAGAAAGCAGGCTTTTCCGGGGTAAATCTCTGCAGCTTTATCCAGCAGCAGGTTGATGTCGTCCCCATAGTGATCGAAAGATGGTGTGTCGCCGCGCCGGCCACCGGATCTGCCGTGGCCGCGCAGGTCGATGGCTAAAGTGGCGTAGCCGGCGCC
>CAYXQO010000137.1:0-2939 GCA_964467475.1 uncultured Syntrophomonadaceae bacterium | reverse complement strand
GCCCGCCATGGCCGGCAGGACCAGGGCCATGAACAGGGCAAAAACTACCCCTGAGATGATCAGCAGGGGTAAAGTGCTTATCCTGTAGCACCAGGCGGAAAAATTTTTCAAATAGTTCATAAATATGTTATTCTTTATTTAGGCCGGTGATCCTGCATACCGCCATTACAACCTTAAATTATGCCGGCGAGTAACCGGGCCGGATTCATAAAGGAGGCTGTCAAGTTGAGAGAGCGAGACACCTACGCAGAACCTTACCGGATCAAGATGGTCGAACCGATCAAGCAAAAGGACCGGGAAACCAGGGAACAGTTGATCAAAGAGGCCCACTACAACCTGTTCAATTTAAAGGCCGATGATGTTTACATCGACTTGCTGACCGACAGCGGCACCTCGGCAATGAGCGCAAACCAGTGGGCCGGGATGATGATCGGCGATGAATCGTATGCGGGCTGTAAAAACTTTTATAACCTGCAGGAAGCGCTGAAAGATATCTTCGGTTACCGCTACGTGGTGCCCACCCACCAGGGCCGCGCCGCCGAACACATCTTGATGAACATGTTTGTCGAAAAAGACCAGGCCGTTGCCGGAAACATGCATTTTGATACCACCGAAGGGCATATCAGGCTGCGAAACGCCCTGCCCAGGAACCTGGTGATCGAAGAAGGGCTGGATCCTTCCTTCGACCATCCCTTCAAAGGAGATATTGACTTAAACAAACTGGAAGAAGAGTTAAAACAAAATGACCCCTCTAAATTGCCGCTGATTATAATCACTGCTACCTGCAATAACAACGGGGGGCAACCGGTTTCGATGGACAACTTGAAGAAAGCCTACGAGCTAGCCCAGAAGTACCGGCGGCCGCTTTTTATCGATGCGGCCAGGTACGCCGAAAACTGTTATTTCATCAAAACGAGAGACCCCCGCTACCGGGAAAGCTCGATCAAGGATATTGCCCGGGAAATGTTTTCTTATGCCGACGGCTGCACGATGAGCTCAAAAAAAGACGCCCTTGTAAACATCGGTGGGTTTCTTGCTTTTAAGGATAACGAAGCCTGGTATGAAGAGGCCGTGCAAAGACAAATCTGTTACGAGGGCTTCCGCACCTACGGAGGACTGGCGGGCCGCGACCTGGAAGCTTTAGCCCGCGGGTTGTACGAAGGCATCGAAGAAGATTATCTGGAAGAACGGATCGGCCAGGTGCGCTACCTCGGCCACAGCCTGCTCGACGCCGGGGTGCCTATCGTGACCCCGGTTGGCGGACACGGTGTCTTCGTCGATGCGAAAAATTTCCTCTCTCACCTGCCGCAAAAGTACCTGCCGGGCCAGGCCGTGGCAGTGGAACTTTACCGGGAATCCGGGATCCGGTCAATCGAACTGGGCACCGTGGCCTTCGGGCGCACCGACCCGGAAACGGGGGAGGCGGTTTACCCCGAGCAAGAACTAATCCGCCTTGCCGTCCCGCGGCGGGCTTATACCGACCGCCACATGGACCAGGTTACAAGAGCCTTTGCCCGGATAGCGGAGCGTAAAACTGAAATCAAAGGCATGGAGATTACCTATCAACCAGAGATTTTAAGGCACTTTACCGCCCGCTTCCGCCTGAGAGAATAATAAAGCGAAGCATCGCTGCTTCGCAAAAATAATTAAAAGGGTTGTCCTCGACACAAATTGAAGGGCAGCCCTTTTTAATTGTTACCTTAAAACATCCTTGTCAACAAAAAGATCGACAATCTCGGCCATTAAACCTTCCAGCTCATTTTCCTCGATTTCAAGCAGGTCGACCGCTTCCCGGGAAAGGGGGTACAACAGGCCGTCTGCCCCGAGCCCCATGCCCATCTGCAGGGTTACAGCATCGGCAACGTGCACGATAGAAGTTAAATAGGGATTGGCTGCAGCCTGGAGGGGGTGATGGTGGCAGTAAATTGCTTCGACCAGGTCGCTTGGCAGGTTCCATTTCTCGGCCACCTTGCCGCCAACCGTGGGATGGCTGAAACCAAGAACCCGGTATTCAGCTTCATCGAAGGTGATTTTTTCTTCATTGACCAGGCCGACTACTTCATGGTAAGCATCGCTGACATAGCTGTTCAGCACCAGCTTGCCTATATCATGCAGCAGGGTAGCGGTATAAGCTAGCTCGACGGAACGGTATTTTTTCTTTTTGGCCAGCATCCGGGCAAAAACAGCGGCGCACTGCGAGTGGATCCAGAGCTCGCCTTCGCCCATGGCATAGCCGCTAAGCTCTTTTTTTAAAATCTTGCTTACAGAAGCGGCAAGCACAATGCTTCGCACGGCATTGAAACCGATCAGCACAATCGCGTCGGTCACCGTAGCAATCCTGCGGGAGTAGCCGTAATATATAGAATTAGCCATGCGCAGGACCTGGGCGGTCATGTTCTGATCCTGGCTGAGCACCTCGTTAATATCAAAGGCAGTAGATTCGGGGTCTTCGGTGAGCTCCATCACCCTGACCACGACATTGGGGAGCGAAGGCAGTTCATCAACCCTGGTAATTAACTCTTCCAGTGAAAGTTTGCTTGACATAAGTCAGTGTGTATCCTCCGTGGGGCAAAGACTTAAAGGCAAAACCACGCCCTTTAGTCATTTAATTATATCAATTTTCTGTTACTAAAGTCAATGCATAGATCAAGGCGCATTTAGCCCCGAAGTAAAGAGGCTTTTAGCAAAAGGGAAATTTTTTATTTTCCCCTTTAAAATTGAAAGGATTATTAACAGGTAATCTATAAATAGTTATTATTCAGCACAAGCTTTAGTAAACATAATGCAACTGCTCAGCCGTGCTGCCTTTGGACTGAAGACATTGCGATAGAGCGGTTGCAATGGCCGACGAAGCAAAGGTTGTAGCCGGTCGGCCTGCACGGAAGCAGGCCGCCGAGGCCTGAGCCATGGATGGCGAATGCCGAGGGCAACCAAAGCGA
>CAYXQO010000136.1:0-2964 GCA_964467475.1 uncultured Syntrophomonadaceae bacterium | reverse complement strand
GCCATAGATACAGCAGGGTGTTGGTGCAAAATATCATCGATCATGCTGGTATAAACTTTGTAACCTGATACGTTGGCCATATCCTTGATCCGGTCAACTATATAAAAATAGCCATCTTCGTCCATCCTGGCAATATCTCCGGTGGGCAACCAGCCATCAACAAGGCCTGAACCTGCCTCAGGGAAATATCCTTTCATCACCTGGGGGCCCTTAATGTGCATGTGACCTGCTTGTCCGGGGGCAACTTCTTCGCCGCTATCTACGTCAATCAGCTTTATATCGGTGTCAGGAACCGGCAGACCGATACTGTATTTTTGCCTGGAAGCGAACCCGGTAATCTTGGAAAATCCGGTTAGATCCAGGTGTGTGGTCGGGCTGGTTTCGGTTAGGCCATAGCCTTCTGAAACGGGCATTTTAATTTTACTGGAGATGCTCTCGCGTACTTCCGCCGGGAGATGTGAAGCCCCGGATATTATTTGAATCGGCAAACGGGGAAGGTCTTTTTCCTGCAACTTCATTAACTGGGTAGGGACAAGGGCAGTCATAAAGGGGCGGTTTTCGACCAAAACTCGTGTAATATAGTCTATATCGCGGGGGTCCTGGATTAAAATCAGGCGCAGTCCCCAGTAAATACCGAACAAGGCTGCCGAATCGCCGTAAGAGTGGAACAGTGGCACCCCGATACAGATGGAAGCTTTGCCGCGGATTGATTTTTCCAGGCTGGACATAACCCAGGCCATTGATTGCAGAACATTGGCGTAGCGATTAAAGTGGGTTAACATTACCCCTTTGGGAGTACCTGTGGCACCGCCTGTAAATGCCAGGTAGGCTAAATCTTCGCATGGGTCAATTTTTACTTCCGGGGGTTCGGGTTCATGGTCGGCAATTAATTTTTTAAAATTGTAGTGGTTGTCAACGTTTGCCCGGGGTTCCTGTTCATTTAATGTATAATCTAAAAGAGAAGTCACAATGATATTTTTTAACCGGGTATTCTTTTTAACCAGTTGCAGCTTGTCACAATGTTTTTCAAGACAAATTACAGTTTCAGCAGCGGATTCGCCTATTTCATATTCCAGTTCATTTTGTTTATGCATTATGCTGCAAGGGACATGGACTGCCCCGGTTTTTTGAATGGCAAAATTGGCTATTATATACTGGGGGCAGGTTGGTAAAATTGTGGCTACCTTATCACCTTTCTTGACGCTCAGTTTATCGAGAGCACAAGCAAGACTGTCTGTTTGTCGTTTAAGCTCGCTGTATTTAATCCGCCTTCCGAAATATTCTATTGCGGGAGAGTTCGGGTGTTTGTCTGCCGATTGATCAAGCATATCAAACAGAGGTTTTTCCGGGTATGGCTCAAGGGTTTGAGCAAGTTTGTATGGCCCCAGGCGGTAACTTTTAACCCAGGGCCTTTTTCCTTCAAGGTTATTCATCATTCAAGCCTCCTTCTGCAGGTTCCAGGTTTCAGCAGCTACATCTTCCAGGTCAAGTTCTTTTAATTTTTCTACTTTTGGTTTGCCGGTCAGGGGATCCCAACCGCGCAGCTGGTAGTAACTTTCAAGCAGGATGGGAAGCTGGTTAACCTGTCCTTCAGCCGCTCCTTCAGGGAGAGGCTCTTCAAGGAGTCTTTTGGGCAGGGTATCATCTTCTTTAGTTAGACCTTCACGGTTGCTGAAAGCACGGGCCAGGTTATAAACTCTTTCCCCGGCCTTTTTGTAATCACCCGTACTCAAATCCCAGCCTGTTGCCAGGTTGACCAGCTTGACCCAATCATCGGCATTGAGGCACAGGCCCATAAACTTGCAGGCTCCTACACAATCAAAGGTAGTAAGCATATCTTCAAGGTCAACCGCTACTTTTACTTCCTCTGGGTCAGCAACAAAAGGATCCTTTATTTCGCTGTCTTCAACAATCAGGAAGGGCACATCGGAAAACGTGGGTCCCTGAACGAAGGCGGTAATATGATCACCACCACGGTTGGCGGTAGCATAAGTGAGCCCGGCAAGCTGTACCGCCCTGCTGTCGTAAGCCGGTAGCTCAAGGCCCTTTACATGCATGGCAAAATTTTCGCTTCCCTGCCCCAGTTTTTGGGACATTACTTTGGTCCCATCGGCCAGCAGATCGCCAATACCTTCGCGTTTTGCAATTTGGTGGACCAGTTCAACAATGATCTCGGGATCACCAAAGGTTATCTTTTTTCCCCCGGTATCAGCCTCAGACAGGATACCTTTTTCGTAACATTCCATGGCAAAAGCAATTGTGCTTCCGGCTGAAATTGTGTCAATGCCGTAATCGTTGCAGAGATAACCGGCCATGGTAATCGCCTCGAGATCGCTTACCCCGCACATTCCACCGAATGTGCCCACGGTTTCATATTCCGGCCCTTCACCCTTGTGGCCGGCGTATTTGCCTTCCTTGATCTCTGTGCCCCGCCCACATTCAATCGGGCAGGCAAAACAGGTAATATTTTTATTCAGCACTTTATCAGATATTGCCGGGCCGTTTATTTCCTCTGATCCTTCAAACACAGCAGTTTGCCAGTTGCGGGTGGGGAACCCGCCCCGCACACTGACCAGGTCAAGGACAACACTGGTTCCAAAAGACTGCATAGCCATTTTAAACATGGCTTCATCAATCAACTCGTACTGTTTTTTTGAATGGGCTTTAAACGCTCCAGGCTCTTTCACCATGATTTCTTTACTGCCGGAAACAGCTATAGCTTTTAGGTTTTTTGAGCCCATCACTGCGCCTAAGCCACATCGTCCGGCTGCCCGTCCGTAGTCATTCATTACAGCAGCGTAATTAACCAGGTTTTCCCCGGCCGGACCGATACAGGCAACATTATAGTTTTTGCCCAACTCTCCTTTGATTGTATCGGTTGTCTCGGTTGCATTTTTACCCCAGAGATGATCGGCTTTTTCAAGGGTTACCTTGTGATCGTTAACAAGCAGGTAAACCGGATGG
>CAYXQO010000135.1:0-3039 GCA_964467475.1 uncultured Syntrophomonadaceae bacterium | reverse complement strand
CCGTAGATCACCACCGGCATCTGCTTGGTTACTTTTTCAGTCTGCAGCAGGGTAAGTATCTCGAAAAGCTCATCTAAAGTGCCAAATCCTCCCGGTAAAATAACCAGGGCTTTGGCCAGGTAAATGAACCAGAACTTGCGCATAAAAAAGTAGTGAAACTCGAAATTCAGCTCCGGGGTTATGTACGGGTTGGAAGTTTGCTCCATGGGGATGCTGATATTTAAGCCAATTGTTTTACCCCCGGCTTCCAGGGCCCCTTTATTTGCCGCCTTCATTAAGCCCGGGCCACCGCCTGAAGTAACCACGAAACGGTGAACAGAATTAAGGGAATTAGACCATTCGGTGAGCCGCCGGGCCAGTTCTACGGCATCGTCGTAGTAGCGGGATAAAAATACCTGGTTGCGGGCAATTTCCAGATCTTCTGCTAGCTCACCCTCGGGCTCGCCGCCTGCCTCTGCGACCCGTTCCTCCATTTCCTTTAACTCCGCTTTTGCTTCCGCGGGAGGTTTCGTGCGCGCGGAACCGAAGAACACGATCGTGTCATCGATATTTTCTCTCCGGAACCGGTGCATCGGTTCTAAAAATTCGGCCAGGATCCGGATCGTCCGGGCATCGGGACTATTGATAAAATCCATGTTCTTATAAGCTTTTACCGGTTCATTCTCTCTTCTTTCCATTAAAATCTCCTTTGACCATTCATGTTTGTTTCTAGCCATATTTAACATGCTAAGTCAGTCGATTATAGCACAGGAGGCAACCCCTGCACAGCAAAAATTAGTTCAGTCTTTCTCGAATATTTCCGGGTTCAAAATATGTTCCGGTGTTTTACCGGAGATAACATCGCTCACGCTTTGCGCCGCAATCGATGCCATGGCCGAGCGGGCCTCCTCGGTAGCGCTGCCCAAATGGGGCAGGAGGGTGACATTTTCTAAATCAGCCAGGCCCGGCACCATCATCGGTTCATGCTCGTAAACATCAAGCGCAGCCCCGGCAATTTTACCCGCCTTCAAGTGTTCCACCAGGCTTTTTTCATCCACATGCGCACCCCTGGCCGTATTGATCAGGTAAGCGCCGGGTTTCATCATTTCAAGCCTTTGCTGATCGATCAGGTGATGCACTTCCGGGTAATAGGGCAGGTGCAGGGTTAAAAAATCAGCCTGCTGCACCACTTCATCTAAGGAGCAATAGGTTGCCGCCAGTCCGGCAGCATCATTCTCTGAAAGCGGTTTGCGGTTATAATAAATGATCTTCATCCCAAAACCCAGGGCCCTTTTTGCCACGGCTTGCCCGATCCGGCCCATACCGATAACCCCTAAAGTTTTACCCTTAAGTTCTGTACCAACAAACAAAAGTGGATCCCAGCCGTTAAAGCGCCCTTGACGGATATAACTGTCGGCAGGCACCACGTGGCGAGCTGCAGCAAGAATCAGGGCAAAAGTTATATCAGCCGTAGCTTCAGTTAAAACCCCGGGAGTGTTGGTTACAGCAATTCCGCGCTTTGTACATGCCGGGATATCGATATTATCTGTCCCCACGGCTAAATTAGCCACCACTTTCAAGCGGGTAGCTTGATCAAGCAACACCGGATCTATCCGGTCGTAAAGCATAGGGATGATTGCATCCTTACCTATAACCGCCTCCTCCAGTTCTTTGCGGGTCATCGGCCGGCCGGGATCATAAACTTCGCATTCCAGGCCACTATCATGTAAAATTTCCATTCCCTTTTGCGGGATTTTCCTTGTAATCAAAACTTTTGCCATTCCAAATAACCCTCCCATGACTGCCCGGCAAGCAAAACCTGCAGCCTAAGTGCGCTCCCATTGCCCGAGTGGAAAAGGAACCGGCCTAAAACACAGCACGGGCCCTGGCAAACACATAGTTTATTATATTTAAGGAGATTTTATTTCTTTCAAAGCCGGGCACATTCCTACCGCTTCCTGGTCAGCATCGAGGTCAGGTAGCCTAATATAAAGCCGCCGAGCAAGACTAAAACAATCAGGATAATCTGAGACATCGATATGCTCCAGAATAACAAATGCAGGGTGGTCTCGTGAGTATTCTGGATTAAAATGATCAAAAACAAAAGAACCAGCACCAGGATAGCTATAACCTTGGGTTTCATTAGCTTATTCCCCCTTTAAAATTTAATCTATACCCGTTTGGGGTAGTTCGCCTTTTTTAGATTAAACCCGTCATGCCTGAGATAAAAAATCAGGCGAATCTATAGTAAAGGCTTGAATTTGGCCAGTAAAGCAAGACCTGAACCGGACTGGTCGACAGGATGTAAGCTAAAGAGTGAGAGCTTATAATGAGCTCTTCATATTCATTAATTCGCTTTACAAAACGGTTTTCCTCTTAAATAGCCTGATCTAATTACAGAAATATCAGTATAATTAGGGCAGAGTTCAACCGGGCCGCAGCCTTGCCCGCGACTCAACCAGCAGAGAGGCTTAGCTTTTCTGCCGCCAACCATAATTTTTCAGGCCGGCCCTCTTATAGGGCCGGCCCATTATTTACTCAACCCTGTTTAAGCAGCTGCGCTGCCGGTTTATTTTGCAGTTCAACTGCGCAATGTTCCACAAATCAAACCGGCTTTAAGCGCCTCCAAAGAGGTTATTCTTTTTTCTTGAACTGATCAACCCATTCAGAGAGCTCCCTGGCAGCCAGGTCCCTGCCACCGAGACCAAAGGCAATCACCCCGGTGAGAGCAATTGCGCCTACCAGCACACCGAAGGCGATAACGATAATTTCATTGGCTACACCTAACTGCTGCAGGGCAATCGAACCGGCCAGGACCAGGATAGCCAGGCGGGCCAGCTTGGCCAGAAAATCGGCATGCGGCCCCCCGCTTGTCTTGACCACTTCCCGGGCGAGTCCGCCCAGGTAAAGGCCAATGCCAAAGATAACCACCGAAACAACTACCCGGCCCAAGAGCACCGTAAGCTGGGCAATCAAATCGGCCAGGGTGTCAAATCCGAGCAAGCCGGCAGCCTCGATCGAGGCAAACAGCATAATCGCTACCAGGACCACGTAACCGGC
>CAYXQO010000134.1:0-3055 GCA_964467475.1 uncultured Syntrophomonadaceae bacterium | reverse complement strand
TTTGTCTTATGGTTAAACCACCTCCTCTGCGTGCTTTACTCTAAAACAGAGAGTTTCCGGTTTGTTAACATTTACCTTAATTTAACAGCAGGATTGTAAAAATTTTTCACAAACTCTGGTGCAAACGTTAAAGATAACTGCAATGAAGTCATTTGTTTTTTTAAATAGCCTGGATTAGATAGGGCGATGGGTTTTGCTTCTGAAACTACCTCTGTGGCATTTCATTCAGTAAGCTTTATTGGGTTGATAATATTTTAAAACAACTTAAGAAATTATTCAATATTTTAAGATAATAAATTTTAAGGAAAATTTAATTTTTATTAGCGCATTGACAGTAACCCGGTTTGGTGCTACACTTTTAACTAATTAAGCACCCTTTAAGGTGGTCCAGCGAGGCCGGCAAGGGAGCGTCTACAGGGGTATAACGCATACGCCGCCCGCTCCCGCCAGCAGAGGCGGCTTTTTATGTGCCCGGAATCCTTCCGCCGGCTGGAATAATGCTTGGTTGGGAAGGGGGTGAAATAATGGGACTTAACCATAAAGCGACCGTTATGGACGAAAAGGGCATGCATCAAGCCCTGCGGCGCATCGCCCATGAAATAGTGGAACGTAACAAGGGGCTCGAAAAGATTGCCCTTATCGGGATCCGCAAACGCGGAGTTCCCCTCGCCAGGCACCTCAAAGCCTATTTAAATGAAATTGAGACATTTGATATTCCCTTCGGCATCCTCGATATAACCCTTTACCGCGATGATTTGATAGAAAGAACAGATCAACCTGAAGTTCACACCACCGATGTTCCCTTTGATTTAACCGAAAAACATGTAGTTTTAGTTGATGATGTGCTTTTTACCGGGCGCACGGTCCGTGCCGCTATGGATGCGATGGTTGATTTTGGCCGACCGGCCAGTATTCAGCTTGCTGTCTTAGTTGACCGGGGACACCGTGAGCTTCCGATCAGGGCTGATTATGTCGGAAAAAATGTACCTTCATCCCGGAGTGAGCTGGTCGAGGTAAGAGTTAAAGAAATTGATGATGCAGACCGGGTGGATATCCTGGAAAGGTCTGAGGAATAATTTATGCTTAGGGTTTATAAAATATTTTTGTTAGGAGGTATTTTGATCGGTGCAGACTTTAAGGCGTAAGGACATCCTGGGCCTTGAGGAGATGTCCGCTGAAGAAATAAACCTGATTTTAGAAACAGCCCGTTCTATGCGGGAGATTATGCAGCGAAAGATAAAAAAAGTGCCTGCCCTGCGGGGGCGTTCGGTATTAAACCTTTTTTACGAGCCCAGCACCAGGACCAAGGCCAGTTTCGAACTGGCTCAAAAATACATGAGCTCTGATGCTGTAAGTGTAGCCGGGACGTCCTCGAGCCTGGTCAAGGGTGAAACCTTAAAAGATACCGTGCGTAACGTGGAAGTAATGGGCGTGGAATGCGTGATTATGCGTCACCCGGTTTCGGGTTCATCCCATTACCTGGCCCGCAATGTGGAAGCCTCGGTCATTAATGCCGGAGATGGCATGCACGAGCATCCCACCCAGGGGTTGCTCGATATGTTTACTATCTGGGAGCATAAGGGCAGGCTCGAAGAACTGAAAGTAGTTATTGTCGGCGATATCCGCCACAGCAGGGTAGCCCGTTCCAACCTCTGGGGTCTCCAAAAAATGGGCGCTGAGGTGGTAGTGGCCGGTCCGCCCACCATGATGCCACCTGATTTGGATGTATTCGGGGTTAAACATTTTACAAGTATTGAAGAAGCTGTTGCCGATGCAGATGTGGTGATGGCGCTCAGGTTGCAGCAGGAACGCCAGGAAAGCGGCTTTTTCCCCAGCATGCGTGAATACGCCGAAACTTACGGTTTAAACTCCAAGAGACTTGAACATACCAGGGAAGACCTTTTAATCATGCACCCCGGCCCGATTAACCGGGGCGTTGAACTAAGTTCGGACCTTGCCGATGGCCCCCGTTCGGTGATCATGGACCAGGTTGCAGCGGGGGTTGCTGTGCGGATGGCTCTTCTCTACCTTTTACTGGGAGGGACAAAAGAATAATGAAACCACTGTTCATAAAAGGAGGAAGGGTTATCGATCCTTCCCGCGATTATGACCAAACTACCGATATTTTGATTGAAAATGGCTCTGTCATCAAGATGAAAAAAGACTTAAAGCCACCTTCCGGCGCTGAAGTGATTGATGCTGAAGGATTGGTGGTAACCCCTGGCCTGATTGATATGCATGTTCACCTGCGCGATCCGGGGCAGGAATACAAGGAAGATATTACTTCCGGTACCCGGGCTGCCGCCGCCGGTGGGTTTACCGCGGTAGCGGCCATGCCCAACACCGACCCGGTTACAGATGATCCTTCCATGGTCCGCTATGCTTACGACAAGGCGGTAAAAGCTCCTGCCCGGGTTTATCCGATTGGTGCTTTAACCAGGGGGCAACAAGGAAAAGAGTTGGCTGAACTGGGGCGGATGAAACATGCCGGGGCGGTAGCTTTTTCCGATGACGGCGAACCGGTTGTTAATGGAATGATGATGCGCAATGCTCTGCAGTATGCCGCAGGTTTTGATGCTCTCGTTATTGCCCATGAGGAAGATCCCACTCTCTCAGCCAAAGGAATGATGCACGAGGGCTCGGTATCATCTGTGCTCGGTTTGCGGGGGATGCCTTCTGCGGCCGAGGAAGCGATGTTAGCCCGGGATTTGATGATCTTGAGGATTACCGGGGGCAGCCTTCATATAGCTCATGTTTCTACGGCCGGATCAGTAGAACTTTTACGAGAAGCCAGGGCGGAAGGTTTAAATGTGACCGCTGAAGTGACCCCCCATCACCTGCTGCTGACCGATCGGCTGGTAAAAAATTCGGGTTACAGCACCAACAGCAAGGTCAATCCGCCTCTTCGGGCGGAGCGTGACCGGCAGGCCCTCTGGGAAGGCCTGCTCGATGGGACTATTGATGTGATTGCATCCGACCACGCCCCTCACCATACCGATGATAAGGATATGGAATATGACTTTGCCCCCTTCGGTATTGCCGGGCTTGAAACAAC
>CAYXQO010000133.1:0-3194 GCA_964467475.1 uncultured Syntrophomonadaceae bacterium | reverse complement strand
GCCAGCAAAAAAATGAGCAGCCGCAGCTGGGCCAGGTTAGCCAGTTTTTTCCTTGCTTCCGCTTGTTTTTGTGAAAAATCCTGCTCTCGTTTTTTATAGATCTCTGCTGCTTGTTTTTGCAATATCTACAGCTCCCTATGCTTAATGAATCCCGGAATATAGGATGGTTTTGTAAGGTGTTTGCTTAATTGACATTTTCATTGCCTCCTTACCTGGGGAAAAAAATCCTGTTAGAACTACTAATTATTCATCACTTCTATTTAAAATACCTGCGGTGATCTGCTAGTTAGCGGTTTTCTTATCTGCTTTGTTCAGGACCTCAATATTTCCTGTTTCCCCGTTGATCCGGATATATTGCCCGTCTAGAAACCTGGTTGTAGCATCATGGACACAGGCAATCGCCGGCACCCCGTATTCCCTTGCTACAATCGAACCATGAGATATAGGGCTGCCGGTCTCCATTATCAAACCGCCAATAACAAGGAAAAGAGGAGTCCATGCCGGGTTAGTTGAGGTAGCAACCAAAATATCACCTTGCTTCAACCTGTGTCCTTCTTCGGGATTTTTCAGCACTTTAACCGGCCCTTCATAGATGCCGGGGGAGACCGGTATTCCCTTATATCCTTTAGTGTTTTCATCTTTTACAGAAGTATATATAGCTTCTCCCGTGCTGGTTATAACTCTGGGAACAGAAACCCTGTGCAGCTCCCTCTGGTATCCTTCCCGGTTTTGCTTGACCAGGTTTTGTAGTTTTTCTGTTGAGCTGATATCTGCTAAGGTTACATAGAAAATATCGTCCCTGTGATCTAATCTGCCCTCTGCCTGCATTTCCTCGCCAATTTCAAGCAAAATCTGCCTGAATAAAGCAAATGCTGAAGTTAAAATGTACTTGGGAAGTTCCCTGACCCCAAACATTTTCCTGTATTTTACCAGGAGTTTTTTAACCTTCTCAGCATCCCTGTTAGCACCTTTTTCTTTCAAAACTCTATGGATGTTTTCTATTGTCTGCTCAGCTTCCTCCATATCGTGGTTAAACTTCTCTAGCCCCTCGTCAAAACTTTTATGATCGATATAAGACTGGATTACACTTATAATATAGCCGGGGTCTTCTTTCCACCTGGGCACACCGAGATCTACTTCCTGGTTGGATCTGTGCCCATAACTGGTTAAAAATCTCTCAACTGCCGGATGGGCCGCAGACGGCTTTTCCCCTGCCTGGTCAAGCTCTTTTGCCACCCGAAGCAGCTCCATCCCTATTTCTGTCGTCACGTTGTGAGGAAGTGCTTTTTTAACTTTATTGATCATTGAAGCATCGCCAAGATGTTTTAAGATTATTAGCTTTGCCTTTTCAAGATAAGTAAATGATACTGATACATAATAGAGGATCTCAAGTGGCACATAGTAAAAAAAATCTATGAACCGGCGTTCGATGAAATCAAGTTTTTGCTGCCTGGTTTGAAGCCTTAAGGCTTCTTTCTTAAGTAATGCGATTTTTTTATTGCCATGTTCAAAGGCTTTTGCTACTGCTTTATCAGGGGGAAACACCATCCCATAGATTGCTTTCGGTAGGGAGGTAATCATAAATAGAAGCAGCTGCGGATTAATATTAAAGAGCATTTTCAATGCCGGCATAATTAAGGGTTTGCTTTGCCTGGAGAGTTCTTTTTTATTCTTTTCAAGAGCCTGCACCATTGCTTCTGTGGTTACAGGATCCATGTCAGTGGGGTTGTCTCTTAATTTACCAAACCATCTTTCGAAGCGGTGAAACTCAGAAATATCAGCATAAATCCTTCTACCGGCACTTTTCAGCCAGGGGGCAGGTTTATTCCGGCTTTTGCGATTAAAGATAATACCGGTAATAGCTTTCCTTATTGCATTTTCACCCAGAGGGGTAAGCGGCCCGGGCATGGCCTGATTGCTCATAAGGAAGTTCACGTATACTCGTAGTCCCTGATCATGATCTACAGGTTCTGGCATTGGAAATAGCGATGTTATGGGCCTGGATTGGACCAGGTAAAAAGTGTCATCAAAGAATGTCCACTCAATATCCTGGGGTGAACCAAAGTGTTTTTCTGCTTTTTCACCTAGCTCTAATAGCCTAAATACCTGATCCTGATTAAGGGTTGCCTGTTCCCGTTTCCCGGCGGGGATATCAATATTTGCAGTTCCCGCTTCTTTTTTTACAGTCATTACTTTTTTATAATTGATCTGTTCTTCTATTATGGTCCGGTTTAATTTGTCTACGACCCATTGATCCGCAGTTACCATTCCGCCTACGATAGCTTCACCCAACCCCCAGGATGAATTTAAAAGCATCTGATCCCGCCTGCCGTTAACGGGGTTAGCAGTAAATAGCACTCCCGATTTTTCAGCCCTGATTAGTTTTTGGATCACCACCCCGTGAGCCAGGTCTCTATGATCAGCTTTTTGCTTCATCCTATAAGACAGGGCTCGCATATTCCAGAGAGAAGCCCAGCACATTTTTATGCTTTGATGTAACTGATCTTTTCCTTCGATGTTTAAATAAGTATCATACTGGCCGGCAAAGGAGGTATGTGGTAAATCTTCTAAGGTAGCCGAGGAACGAACTGCAACCGTGGAGCATCCGATCTTTTCATATGCGGAGTCAATTTCCATCAGGAGATCCGGCGGTATTTCAGCTTGTTCAAATAGCTTCTTGATTTTTTGGGCTGTTTGTTCTAAATATACCTGGTTGTTTTTTTCTGACTCCATTAATAAGTTGCTTATTTCGCCGTTAATTTTATTCTCTGCAACAAATTTTTTGTATGAACCGGTAACTATAACAAAGCCTTCCGGAACAGGCAGCCCTATTTTAAGCATTTCACCCAGGTTTGCCGCTTTGCTGCCAACCCCGGGTAAATCGAGGTCAGTTATATCTTGCAGCATTTTGATATAAGCAGTCTCTATGTTAAAAGGTTCTTGCTCAACAGACATCTTGATCACCTGCTTAATTCATTATACACCCATATTATGAAAAATACTGCGATAAAAAAAACTTAAACCTACCTGGTTTCGTCCAGGATATAAAGCATCAGTTGCGCAAACTTTTCAGGTTCTTCAAAATGGGGATCGTGGGCGGAATCTTCGAACCAGTAGAATTCCTTGATGGGTGCATCAAGCCTGTTATAGTATTGTTTTACCAGTTCAGAGGGCGTGTTATAATCCTGCCTGCC
>CAYXQO010000132.1:0-3196 GCA_964467475.1 uncultured Syntrophomonadaceae bacterium | reverse complement strand
CCGTCATAAGCGTAATCTGCAATTGCCACTGCTGTCCCGTAGCGATCTTCTCCAGATAGGCGCGTAATTTGCACCTCGTAGTCTTCCACTTCATCCCCGGCTAAAGCCGTGCCGGCGAATAAAGCCAGCGCCAGGCCTAAAATCAGTAAAACCGGTACAACCTTGAACCCTTTTAAGTTACTTAACATGATCATCCTCCTAAACATGTTTTTTTTGCTTTACACTTCGAGAATTTGCCATTAGATTTACCAGTTAACTTTTCTTTCACCCCTCCCAATCAGTTTTATAATTCCTCAATCAGCGGCACTGTTGATTGGCGCTGCTATCACTCCAGGAACGAAAACTATAATCGGCTTCCGGCTGTCCGCTTATCTCCATGGCCTCCTGCATTAGCATGATCAGCTCTAAAAGGCTCCGGAAGTGAACAGTTTTACCGCTGTTAAGCCAGCACAGTTCACCCTGCCAGCTGGCATTCTGCCGCATCAATACCCTGACAATGAAATCAGGCTTTGTGTTTATATATTCCAGGTTGGCACTGTTCGTTTTATCAGTCACAACGCTATCCATCACCTCCACTTCCTCGCCGGGTAGGGGTTCTCCCCAGGAACGGATCTCCATGGCCGGCTGAACAAGGTTCATATCATCTAAGCGTTCTTCAATCAGGGCAAGCATCTCAAGCAAGCTTTCGAAAGCACAGGATTCATCTGAGGCGACGTGCTTGATCCGGCCGGATAGATAAGTCTCATGCCAGGAAAAAATGGTGATCATAAACTCCCCCGGCCGGGCTTTATTTAACTGCCTGCGCTTTCTTTTAGGAATCATCAGCTGAGCTCCGATACTTTTTGTTATATAAACTGTAGCTAATGGCAAGTAGATACCGGTTTCAAGACGGTAACATACCAGTCTCAATAAAATTAGAAGGGTAAAGAGTTGTTATAAGCAGGTGGGCATGAAAAAAGCCGCGTTAGAAAAGCTAACGCGGCAAGTTGAACAAAAAGGGGGACATATTACAAGTTTAAAGGGATTCTAAGGGTATTACCGGGTAGATATAACTTTTAAAGGTAAGTTCAGCAGGCAGGTGTTTTTCTTCAATCTTTTGCTTGGCCCTCGCTAAGACCATATCCGCTTGCTCCTGGGTAGTCCCTGGCAGTAGCACAGCAAACTGGTAATCGCTCCACCGGGTAAAAACATCGCCCTTGCGCAAGGAGTTTTCTAAAACCTTGCCGACTTCGGGCATCGTGGTTGCCAGTAGCTCCCGGGAAGGGGCAAGCTCATCTTTCGCCTCAAAGCTCAATAGCCCGACATGAACGGGGCGGTTCTCTCTTCCCACCCGGCGCCTTTCCACCTTGCACAGGTGTCGAAAGTAGTCAACCTCGCAGTAAAAAGCTCCTTGTGCGTTTTCAGCTTCCTGGAGCACTTCCCTTAAATTGAGGAATTGCTTGCCGGGATTTTCACTACGCTCTTTAATCTGCCGGTAAAAGCGTTTCATTTCCGGGGTAGGCTTTACCCCGAGCTCTTTGTAAAAGAGATCTGAAATATATTCGTAATGGGAGCGGGCCTGCGATACTTTTCCTTGTTGTAAAAGCGCTTCAAGGTAAAGTAAATGCAGCTCTTCTTCGAAGCGTTCCCTGTAAAGGTGGCTTTCACAAAGCTCGATCATCTGCCTGTAATCGCCCATGGTTTTTAGAAGGCTCAGCGCCTCGGTCATGCTTTTCACAAAGAGGTGCCGGTAATACTGGCGCGCCGGGTAAACCCATTCTGTATAGGGGCACCCGGGCAAATATTCACCCCTGTACATGGAAAGGGCCTGGTTGTATTTTTCACATGCCAGCTTCGGATCGAAGGATGCTGTGGAGTATGCTTCCCGGCAAAGATGCTCAAAGGCCTCGGCATCAAGCCAGTAGTTGCAATTTGGATTCCAACCGTAGCAACCCTGGCTTTGAATTACCAGGGAGTTTGATTCTGATGATTTTGGGTCTTCGATTTTTTGACGCAGGCGGTGGACCAGGTTCTTTACAGCACCATTGGGATTAGTATAATCTTCGCCGGTTTGTATAGCTTCAGCAATTTCCTCGGTCGGTGCGATGTTACCGTTGTGGGTTAAAAAATACATTAATAGTTCCTAAATTTTCTTGGAACGTCCGTGATTCGGGGATATTTTCTCATCGCCCTGGAATACCTGGAAGCGTCCCAGGGAATAAACTTCCAGCCTTGTACTTGCTACCAGTTTACGATTTGAACCGATAAGCTATCGCCCTCCCCATTACTGGATCTGCTATTAAAGATTGTTTTCATGCTGATTGAAATTTCTGATTATGCTTAATACTAATAACCTTCCTGCCCTGTTAGTTGACGGTAAGCCTCATGAAGTCATGATCTCTTGGAGTATTTGCTATTATAACATAGAAAGCTGATTCCGGGTATATATTGCAGGATTGCATTTTTTCATAAGTTACCTTACGAATTTTCGTAAGCATAAATAAACGGGACCGCTGTGATTGCGATCCCGCTCATGGTTAAAGTCTTCAGATGAACTTTTAATTCATGGTGACCCTTTTTGCGCCTAACTTTGCCCCGGCATGAGACCGCTTTTTCTGGCGGCAATCCAGCCGAGGAAAAAGAGGATTGCTGCTGCGGCTATCCAGGCCACTACAGTAAGGAAGGGCAGGTCTGCGCCGTGGCGCACGCCGATACCGACCAGGGCCCAGACGAAAACAGCAGCAAAGATGTAATCCTGGCGCAGATAAAATACTGCCAGGGCCAACAGGGCAGAGATGATAATCATCAAGATGGTGAAAAAGACCCCGCCTGCACCGGTGCCGAGCCAGCCGATGTTATAGAGCCAGGTATTAAAATTGACGATGGTGGCTGCCGAGATCCAGGCCAGGTAGAGGCTGAAGGGGAATTTGACCAGGACGCGGTCATAGATATTTTTTTCCGTGGTAACCGCCCCAAGCCGGAAATAAATTACCACCAGGGTAGCTAAAAATAAAAGCATGATAATCAAGGACCAGCCGACATACTGGTAGTGCCAGAAAAACAGCCAGAGCACGTTAAAAAGAGAACTGACGACAAATAAAATCCCCACTGCTTTCACTGCCGGGTTTTCCCGGAAGTTCGGCAAAGCCTGGTAGACCACAAAAGCGATCAGCCCCAGGTAAATCAAGCCCCAGATCGAAAACACGTAAGGCGCCGG
>CAYXQO010000131.1:0-3196 GCA_964467475.1 uncultured Syntrophomonadaceae bacterium | reverse complement strand
GTATGGACAGCCGAGCTAAAACCATAATAATTTTCATTGTGTCCCGAAATTATTATTTAAACTCGATATGCAGTTCTTTATTTAAGCCTTTGGCGATTTTCTTGAGCGATTTTAAGCTCGGGTTATAAGTGCCACTTTCCAGGCGGCTTATATTGCTTTGTTTTATCCCTGTATTTTCCGCAAGCTCTTTTTGGGTGAGGTTTAGCTCTCTGCGCGCTTTAATGATTTGCCTGATAATAACATATTCAGGCTCCAGTGCTTCATATTCGTTCTTAAATTCAGGGTCTTTCAACTGTTCTTTAAGATGATCTTTAAATTTCATTCTGGAAACCTTCTTTCATAATCAGCTTTATAGCGCAGGGCTTTGTCAAACTCATTGGTAGTCATTTTCTTTGTTTTCTTAATAAAGCCGTTAGTCAATATTATTTTCCTGCCGGTATAGAAAAAATAAAATATGCGTGAAGTATCACTACCAAAGCGTATTCTAAGTTCATATATCC
Source organism: uncultured Syntrophomonadaceae bacterium (assembly GCA_964467475.1). Classification (GTDB taxonomy): domain Bacteria; phylum Bacillota; class Dethiobacteria; order DTU022; family DTU022; genus B1SED10-74M. The sequence continues at coordinate 2,696 of CAYXQO010000131.1, read as the reverse complement.
CGTCTTTTACCTGTTTGCTGTAAGGCTTTTTTATCTGCGGCCCCAACTCCTCTAACAGCTCGATACCTCTGAAAGCTTTAGCCCTCATTTTAACAGGCAGGTTGTTTAAAAACTCGTAAACGGGCATCTTACCTGAACTGGTTTTGTAGTATTCAACCACCCATTTATTGCTCATAATGCTTTTAATAATCCCTTTGCTGTAAATAAATATATCATAAGTGATATGTTAATGCAATCACTAAAGCCAAGGGCAGATAATATTTATATCGAGCTGATCCAAAATTTGCAAATTGTCATTGCCGTTAAAACGACCGCAATATTGATTGAATAGGCAGCGGATGTGGCATCATAAAAATTTTCATTGTGTCCCGAAATTATCCGTGTCCCGAAATTATCCTCCCGAAATTATCAATTATCCATGCAGGAGATCTTTTAAGTTTTCTTCCAGGAGGGGTTTTAGATCGAAATACTTGAGCCTGATTTTTTCAATGTAATCAGAGCAAAAATCCTCATTCTTAGCAAAAAGTAGTTTGCCTTTAGTAGCCTCATAACAAAACCCGAGGCTGCTGTTATTTAGAGCATGCACATCAACTTCCCTCCCTACCAGGAAGCTTATATGCATAGAAAGTTCCAGGCAAAAATCCAAACAGTTCCCGGATAAATTATCTTCATCCAAATGTACCGCTATATCAATGTCATTAAAGGGAATTTCATCCTCAAGAAACGAGCCGTGGATAAATGCAAAATTAACATAAGGATTTGCTTGTAATGCTTCTCTGCACTTTTCTTGCACCGCCTCTTTTTCAGCTTTTGAAAGAGTGTACCTTCGTTTATTAGTCATTTGCATCACCCTGGTTCGTTTTTTTCTCCATCAGGATCTTCAATTCGCTCAACCATTTCTCAATATCTCCGAGATCATTTCGCATGATCAAAAACATCTTACTATCATCTACATCGGCATAACCATGAACTAGCAAGTTTCGAAATCCTGCCATTTTACCGAGCCTCTGGGCAAGCTCGTTTGTAATAATCCCATTCTGACCCAGAACCAAAAAGGTTTCAGCATAACTCTCCGGCGCCGTATTTAGCAGTTTAGCACATAAATGATTAGCGATATTACATGATGCTTCAATCATTACGATAAAAGCATACCTCGCAGATCTTATGGCTTCGTTGTTATTTAAAAAAGCATCTTCATCTTGAACAGCGTAATTTTTAAGCACCTCAAGGTTGCTTCTAATATCTGCCACTTTTTCCTGTATCCGTGATATATTTAATCTTGAAAATGAATGAGGCATAAACTTGCTCCTTCCTAATGCCGATACCCAAATCGAACAAATCCGTTTAAAGTTCACTATGCTTGCTACAATGCTACTCTTCTACATCGGTAATTATTACGTAGTCGCCATGCACCCAGCCTTCCTGCTCATCCGGGGTAATTACATTCAGCCATTCGCCCTCTTCGTCAATTACTTCGAGCTCTGTGCCTGAGCTTAAAACATCAATGATCAGGTAGGTTATTTCCGGGCCATCTCTTAGGTTCAAGTTGTCGGGGCCGGTATCGACAACTACCTTATCGCCTGCTCCCGGGGTTAACGGCTCTTCATCGGCTACTTCAGGCCTTTCCATAATAGATACCGCCCGGTTTAAATCACCGGGATAAGCAAGTCTTTCCTGCTCGCCTGTTTCCTTGCTTTCAATTACGATGACCACCTCTTTAACAAGTTCTTCGGCATCGTATAAGTACTGGTAATAAACAGCTGCCATATAGAGTTCCGAGGCTACCGGCAAAGCCTTATCCGGCTGATCGAGGTTGGTGGACAGGAAAAAATCATCGAAAGAACTGGCATAGCTAATTTCGACAAGATAGTCATACTGCCTCTCATCTTTAAGAGCAGTGAGTTTCTTTTCTAACTGGTCTTGTGCCTCTTTAAGGAGACTCGCTTTGGCCTCCGGTGACATCTTATAAACCAGCTTATCGTCTTCAACCGGGACAATCTCATCTACCCCGTGCTCTTCAATCGCTGCAGCAAATATTTCGTCTAAATCCTCACCGGTAAAAAGCGCAGCCGGGATAGTTATTTGAATTTCCTCTTCCCCTGCAATGAGGGTTTCAATTAGCTCATGGAACAAACCGGATTCACTGCGGTTATCGAAAAACCAGAGCGTCCCTGCAGCTGCACCGATAATCAAAAGAAAAACCAGGGGAATCCACCAGCGTCTTTTCTTTTCCCCTTCTTCCCTAAAACCGCTTCTATCCTGGTAAAAAGGCACATCACCTTTTACCTTTACCCTGCGTCTGGAACGGGGCTCATTTGATTGATCCACCCGGGCCACCCCCTTAACAATATTATAAACAAAACAAACAGTTCTGACTACTATTTCGCGATCATTCATTCAATCTTGCCTTAAATATCTTAAAAGCCAATAAAAAAGCACAGGGGGAAAACCTGTGCCTTAAACTTACCCTGTTTTATATCTTTAATATACCCCCACGACTTTAGTTATGGGCTTTCTGTAAACTTTCTCGCAAACTAAAAACTACTCCATCTTCAGTGACTGGGCAAAAAGCGGGGTTACCGGGCTGGTAACCGTGGTATCCACTACCACGTTCACCACTGCCGGCTTGCCCGAAGCGAAGGCCCGCTCGAGTGCGGGGACAATTTCTTCATCCCTGCTCACATATTCCCCGTAGC
>CAYXQO010000130.1:0-3229 GCA_964467475.1 uncultured Syntrophomonadaceae bacterium | reverse complement strand
CCTTTTCCCGGAATTTTTTCTTCATGGCCATGCTTCCCCCGACCGACTGGCGGCATCCCCAGTGGGAAAAATGGATCACCCCGTGAGCCCGGTAATCTGAGACCATCTGCCGGATAGTTTCTGTGCGGCGCTCAAGCGGGCCCATTCCCGGGTGGGAAAGGACTTTTTCAGCCAGGCTCAAGAACGGTTTTCCTGCGTCTAAAGGCGGCCAGTAAACGTAGTTCATTTCCTCGGCCACGATTTTATGGCCCAGTTCTTTTTCCAAGTAAGCGATCATTTCTGAGGAGTAATAGGGACGCAGGTGCAACCAGATCAGGCGGAAGCGCTCTTCTTTCCCCTCCGGGTTTTCAACTTCCCCGTCCACTATTTTTTGCAGTTCTTCTTCCAGGGTGCGGTAAATTTCAGGCGTTTCAGGGTGCCCCTGGCCCAAAAGGGTCAGGTAAAAGTAGGAGAGCCCCTCTTCACCGCCCAGCGGAGAGGGAACCTTTTGTCTCAGCTTGCTCACTGCAAGCTGGTGGCTGCGGGCCCGGTTGGAACGATCGAAAACCTCTGCAATGCGCTCACGGGTGAGTTTGATCCCGGTTCTTTTCTCCAAGTCTTCAGCAATACCGGCGAGCTGGTCGGCTACATACTTAAGGGCGTGGTCGCTGTAGCGGAAAGGCACGTCGAGTAAGTAAAGCGGCCGGTCGTAGCGGCGGGCCATGTACTGGAAAAGGCGCGGCGCCCCGTCGCAGAGATGCGAGCTGGCCAGTAGAAAATCGGGCAGCGGGAAGTATTCTAAGGAAGTCCCCGCCGCGGCGCAGCGGTGGAAAGAACAGCTGTCAGAAGAAAGGCCCATCTGGTCGGAATGCTTTAAAAGATCGGGGGCAAGATCCATCGAGGCCGCCACCCCGGAAGCCGCTTCGGGGGCAAAGGGGACCAGGTCAAAAATATAAACCAGCTCGCCTGGAAAGAAGGCGCTGGTCCAGGCTACCGGTTTTTTGTTGTGGTATGCTTCCGCGGCCTGGTCCAGGCCCATGGCGGTCAGCTTTCGCCTGGCCTCGAAATTGAACCGGTTTTTCTTAACAAACACTTCCCGGGCCAGTTTGTATGTGCTCGGCGAAGAAAAAAGCTTCCGGCCGAGAGTTCCTTTTAGTTTGTCCTTAAATATTTGCTGCGGGTTCACCAGCCATGTCCTCCTTAATTTTTACTCCAGTATTTCCAGGAAAGCCTCGACCCTGGTTTTAAGCTGTCCTAAGTCTTCGTCGCCCAGCTCCGTTTTTACCTTCAGGTGGGGAATCTCTTTTTCTTCGAGCAGGTCCTGCAGCATCAGGTAATCATAATGGCACATATCGCAGAAAAGGAGGTCGTGGTAAATCACCGCACTTACCTGCTTTTCTTCGATTAACCGGCGGTAATACAGCTCCCGTGCTTCCCGGTTAAATACCCGCGGGCAGGGCGGTTTTTCCAGGTAGTTGTGGGCAATCATAGCCATGATTTCTTCTCTGCCGGGATCCTGGTTGGCAAAGCTGTCCGGCAGCGGTTTTTCCAGGTAACGCATCCCGGCGCAGTTTTCGGGGTAAAGGACCAGCTCCGGGTTTTCTTTAAGCATTTCCACCAGTCCCCGTGGAGGCAGGCCGCCGGCCAGTAATAGGGCGCGGCTGCGATCTTTCTTTCCTCCTGCTTTTACCGGATGTACATTATCGCCACTCTCTAAGCTTCTCTTTAGTTCCCGGGTAAATTCTTCAGGCTCTGAGGAAGCTGCCTCTTCGGCCAGGCCGAACAGGCCCAGGGGAAAGCCGTTTTTTTCAAGCTTTTTTTCTGCTGCCTGTTTAACCAGCAAGCCCTTTTCTCTGTACAGCGCCGCCGATTGTTTAAGTCTCTTCGCAGTTACCGGCTCTTTTCCTTCGCCCAGGCGGTCCGCCATCAGGGCCAGTTCACCGGCGAAATATTCTACGGCCCCTTGATCCTGCCTGCGGGGTACGTCCAGTAAGTGCACAAAGATGCCGCTTTCTTCTTTCAGCACGTTGTAGAGGTGGGTCATGGCATTGCAGGAGTTGGCCACCACGATCCCGTGCAGGTCATCGTAGGCGCCGCTGCGCAGATTGGCCAGTATTTTGCGCGGGTAGGGGCAGATATTGGCCGGCAGGGCGTCTTCCACCGTGTTCTGTCCTTTTCCACTGTGCGGCAGCAACCGGTAGGGGGTAAAGCCTGCGGCGTGAATGATCTCTTCCGGGGTGTAGGTGCAGAACCAGCCCACTTTTTTCCTGTTTTGCTTTAACTCCTCGGACATGTTCATAGCCTCCGTTACCCGTCCCTCTGCTTCCTAAAATAAACAGGGGCGGCCGGCAGGTTAGCGATATACAGGGGGGCTTGCCGGCCGCCCTTTGCGTTGGTGTTAGATGTTGACTTTTTCTTTTTCGCGGTTGATTTCAGCCCATTTTTCTTCTGCTTTTTGCCCCCAGGCTTGGGCCACGGCATCCATTTCCCTTGACATGTGGTGCTGCAAGATGGTGTCTGCGCCCTCGTGGGTGGGGACAGCGTCCGCTTCTTCAACCATTTCTCTCAGCTGTTCCGGCCGGTCGATCAACGGGCACGGCCGGAGCAGGTTGTGGTCGAATGGATGCCGCCTCTGGTAGGCCTTAAACAGCGGGTTCTGCAGGACTTCTTTCAATGATTTGCCCTTGATCGTATCTGCGGCAAAGTGCACGAAAGCACAGGGTTCGACGTCGCCGTTGGCGTTGATGTGGAAGTAGCGCCGCCCGCCGGCGATACAACCTTTCGTTAATTCACCGTCGTTCCAGAAGTCGGCGACCTGGATTGGTTTGGTGGTGCGGATTTTTCGCACCCGGTCGACCAGGCTGGCCCGCTGCTCAGGGGTAACCATCAGCGAAAGGTCGGGGTTATCGCCGATGGGGATGTAGTGGAAAGACCACCCGTAAAGGGCACCTTTTTCGATCAGGAAATCGATGAATTCATCAGAGTAAACTTTCTCTGCATTTTCCCTGGTGATGGTCATGCTGAAGCCGAAAGCGACCCCTTTATCTTTAAGGTGATCCATTCCGGCCATGATCTTATCATAAACCCCTTCACCGCGGCGCTGGTCGGTTACTTCCCGGTCGCCTTCTAAGCTAATTGCCGGGGTGATGTTACCTGCTTCCCGCATCCATTCGGCCGCATTTTCGTCGATCAAGGTCCCGTTGGTATAGATCATGAAAGCTACGTCGTAGTGCTTGCGGCAGAGCTCCGG
>CAYXQO010000129.1:0-3241 GCA_964467475.1 uncultured Syntrophomonadaceae bacterium | reverse complement strand
CATGGAAGCTAAGGTCAAAAAGGAGAACCCCGCTGAACTGGTAACATGGGCAAAAGATCGGCAGGCCGGTGCAGTTTTTCCGGACCTGTTATTGCTGCTTCCCGTTATTACCTTATTACTGTTTTTACTCTACTATTTAGGTTACCTTCCCCTGCCTTTGCCCCTGGCTTTCGTAGCAATCCAGTACGGAGTCCTTCTTTCTACCAGGAAAAAAATACACCGTGAATTTGACCGCACCCAAATGGCCTCAGACCGCTTGAAGCAATATGCAGACGTATTAAAATGTATAGAGGATGCTAACTTTTATGCTCCCCGGCTCCGCCGCCTGCAAGAGAGCCTTTCCGGTAAACACCGGACAGCCTCTGACCAAATCAAAGCTTTAGCCGGCATTGTAGAACTGACCCAGTTTCGCTACACTCAACCGATTCTTTATTTCCCGGTCAATACTATTCTATTTTGGGACCTGTTCACAGCAAAAAAGCTGGCTGCCTGGAAGAATTCTTCCGGAGTTTTCCCTGGCAATTGGTTTAACGTAATAAGCGAGGTTGAAGTTCTTGCCTGCCTGGCGGGATTGGCCCACGACAATCCCGGCTGGACGTACCCTGAAGTTAATCTTGATCCCCCCTATTTCCAGGCTTCTTCCCTCGGCCACCCCCTGATCAACCCGGAAGAGAGAGTTTGCAACGATGTAACTCTCCCTTCACCCGGAACAGCTTTAATTATTACCGGCTCTAACATGTCCGGTAAAAGTACTTTGCTGAGAACCATAGGCCTAAACCTGGTGCTGGCTTACACAGGCGCCCCTGTCTGCGCAGAAACCATGAAAACTGCATACCTGCCGATCTACTCCAAGATGCAGGTCACAGATGATCTGTCCCAGGGAGTGTCCACCTACTACGCGGAACTGACCAGGATTAAAATGGTGATTGACGCGGCTAAGTTAGGAAAACCAATAATCTACCTTTTGGATGAAATATTTAAAGGGACCAACTCCCAGGACAGGATCCTGGGCACTAAAGCGGTCATTCGCATATTATCCGGCTACCCTACCCTGGGGTTGTTAACCACCCACGACTTAGAACTGGCAGCCCTCGCAGATGAAAACCCCGGGCTTATAAAAAATTACCACTTTGATGACCAGATCGAAAACAACCAGATCAGTTTTGACTATAAGTTGAAAGAAGGGGTATCCACCAGCACCAACGCCATCGCCCTGATGAAAATGGTGGGTATTGATGTAGAAGAAGAATAAAAGGAAATAAAGTAGCTTCCCCTGAAACAAGCCGGCAGCCGCATTAAAACCCGTTGCCGGCGGCAGCGCCCTGCTGCCTTAAAATGAATAATCTACCGGCATTTATTGGGAGTGCAGCAGTGCAGCCACCGGGCGGGCAAGGGAAAGCCTCTCCCTGATCAGATAAAGGAAATCGCAAAAAGGCTCAGGTATCCCACCAGGAACAAAAAAGGCGTATCCCAGGTATGGGGCGAAAAAGCCTCGGCTAAGGTCATCACCAGGGGCAGGATTAAAAGGGAGGCAACCAGCTGTTCCGGGGTAAAAAGAGCATGGAAATAAACCAGGACTGCGATGCTGGCCAAGAAAACACAGGCGCTTCCCTCTAAAGTGCGGACATATTTTTTCCTGGTAAACAAAGCCTTAGTCTGGTAGGGGTGCCGGCCAAACCTAACCCCTACCGGTTCAGCCAGGCCGTCACCAATGCCGTTGATCAGGATCGGTATAAACATCCACTGCAAAAGATCATAATAATAAAACAGGACAATCATCGGCACCGCAACCAGGAAACCGGCGGCGATCTGGGTTACCAGCCACAGGAAGGTGTAGGGACGATCTTCAGGTCGATCAAAGGAAAGAAACATGGTGCGAACCAGGTTGATTCTGTTGCGGACCGGCTCTATATAAATAAGCAAGCTTAAAACAGCAAGCATAGCGCCCAGCACAAACAAACCAAAAGTTTCCTCGTAAGCAAACACCCGGTCCACGTATAAAGGAACGAAAAACAGGACAAAGTGATTTATTTTCCGGGTATAGTTAACCTTTACTCCTTTGTGCCTGACCAGGAGCCCGCAGCTATACTGAACCGAAAATAAAACTAAACCTTTAATCAGTTGATTCAAGAAGAAAATGGATAGAATAGGGCAACCCTACTTATGGTATATGATTATTCTTTTTAACACTTATCCTTTAAATAAGCAATGATGCTCTTGAATAGCGCTGGCCAGGCTTGGCCTGGCTCCATTTACTGAAAGGATTGTTTATAAACCTTGTAACCGCTAACCAAATTATCAATTAACCCAAGCAACAGCAACTCACTAAGCGGTTGAGGTTTCTTGCCAACCAGTTTTTTCCCGGCCGTCATCAATGTAAATAGCGTTTTCATTTGGGGAGAGATAATTGTCAGTTCAGGAAAGTGAGGGTTGATCTCTTTTTTTACTTGCTCCAACAAATAACCCGGTTCATCAAGCTTATCTGCATTTGCTTCAAACAGCTGCCACCACTGCACTAAATATTTAGGAGCATTATCTAAAAGGTTTTCTGCTTCTTTGCCCTCGATACATCCAAAATGTCCCAGGCAGAGCCTGTTGAAGTTAATCTCTTTAAGCTTGCTTAAAGTTAGTGAAAACATTTCCGGATCCCATGAAGGAGGCATAAAGGGCGGTATGTAAGTTTTGTTGTCAATTAAAATCCCAAGGGCATCACCAACAAAGAAGTCTTTATTTTTCTCATCTAAAATTGCAATATGGTCCTTGCTGTGCCCCGGAACACTAAATATTTTAAGAGACATATTCCCCAGGTCAACGATATCACCTTCTTCTAGGGGAGCTACCTCAGTTATGCTTTCATATGCCCCTTTACCAAAGCAATTGTTATATGCAGCATCTGCCAAAAGCGGTATTGCTTCATGTGATGCCATAACCTCGATCTTTTTGCCCTGCCTGGCTGCTTCCCTGCGAAGGGTTGGTATACCCTGGGCATGATCATAGTGAGCATGGGTAGTAATAATAAGGTCCGGCGGAAAGCAATCGATTGTTTTTAACGCTTTAGTCAAATACTTTGCTTCTTTTCGAGAACCGCTGTCAATAAGGCATTTTCTTTCACCTTCGATAAGATACACTGCTGCTACTTCAGCTACACCGAACAAACCGGTGTCGATAAGCGTGGTTTGCTCATTAATTTTTTGCATCTGCCTTCCACCACCAGGCACATTCATTTTTGTAACAATCGGAA
>CAYXQO010000128.1:0-3265 GCA_964467475.1 uncultured Syntrophomonadaceae bacterium | reverse complement strand
ATCAACAAGCAGGGAATCTTGAAGGTAAAAGCCACTAAGGTAGGAAAAGACACCTTCTTAGCCCAGGTAATTAAAATGGTGGAAGAAGCACAAGGGTCAAAAGTGCCGATCCAGGAATTTGCCGACCGGGTGACCGGCTTTTTTGTCCCGGTAGTAATTGTGATCGCCCTATCTGCTTTTGTTTCCTGGACGATTTTCCCGGATTTTCATATCGCTATTGTCGAATTCTTCAACTTCCCCTGGAGCAACGTGGAACTACCACTGTTCTCACTGGCCTTGCTTGCCACCATCGCGGTCCTGGTCATTTCCTGCCCCTGCGCCCTGGGATTAGCCACCCCGACAGCTACGATGGTCGGCGGGGGCCTGGGTGCTGAAAATGGCATCTTAATCCGAAAGGGTGAGGCCATCCAGACCGTAAGAAATGTTAAAATTATCGCTTTCGATAAAACAGGCACCATCACCAAGGGCAAGCCGGAAGTAACCGATATAATTCCTTTAAACAACAGCAGTGAAAGCAATCTGCTATTATATGCCGGAAGCATAGAGGCTGCTTCTGAACATCCCCTAGGCCAGGCGGTAGTAGAAAAAGCACGTTCTTTCGGAATAAAGCTGGCAGAAGTCGCAGATTTTTCCGCTATTTCCGGAAAAGGTGTGCAGGGCCGGGTAGAGGGCAAAAAAGTGCTCATCGGCAACCGCAGGTTAATGGCTGAACATAATATTGACTTTACCAGGCACAACCGGGAAATCGAAAAGCTGGAAAACGAAGCTAAAACAGCCATCCTGGTCGCGGTAGACGAACAGGCAACCGGCATCATGGCCATTGCCGACCCTTTAAAAGAAGATGCCATCCCGGCCATCGCTGAACTGGAAAACATGGGCATTCGCACGGCAATGATCACCGGAGACAACGAACGCACAGCCAATGCTATCGCCCGCAAGGTCGGCATCAGCCGGGTGTTAGCCGAGGTTTTACCTGACGGTAAAGTTGATGAGGTCAAGAAACTGCAAGAAGAATACGGCACCGTGGCCATGGTTGGTGACGGAATCAACGACGCCCCGGCTCTGAAGCAGGCCAACGTGGGAATCGCTATCGGCACAGGTACCGATATCGCCATAGAAGCCGCCGACATCACCCTGGTCCGGGGCAACCCCGGCACGGTAATTTCAGCAATCAAGCTCTCCAACGCTACCTTCGGCAAGATCAAGCAGAACTATTTCTGGGCCTGGTTCTACAACGCCGTCGCCATCCCGGCAGCCTTCCTCGGGTTAATCCACCCGATTATCGGCGCAGCAGCAATGGCGACCAGCTCAATCAACGTGGTTTTAAACTCAACCCGCTTGAAAAAAGCAAAAATCAGCCCCTCCTTCACGAAGGAACAAAAAGAAACTGCGCCCAAAGGCGAAGCCCCAGCTACCACCGGCTAGTAGTGCCAGGGGGACGGGGTTGTTGACACCAAGGAAGCAGAACCCCCGTCCCCCTGCTTCCTGCCCCGAAAAAGCTTATTCAATTTGTTTAACCCCTGTTGCAACCACAGCAATAGTAATGTATACTACTAATGTATACATTACTATTAACTATTAGGTGAGGGATAACTATGGATAGAACCCAAATCTATCTTAGGGAAGGACAAAAAAAGGAGCTGGCCATGATTGCCGAAGAAGAAGAAAAGGCTCTTGCTGAAGTAATCAGGGAAGCAGTCGATCAATATGTTAATAGCAAAAAATACTCCAACAAAAATTATATCTTAGAAAGCAGCGGTCTCTGGAAAAATAGAACTGACATTGATGCGGGCAAATACATTGAAAAAATGAGAAAAGAAACGAATGCTCGATTGGAGGATTAAAGCGGTTGAACATTTTCCTATTTGATACAGATATCTTGATTGATCACCTCAAGGGAAAATCGGCGGCAACAATCTTTCTAAAAAACTGCCTTGATTCTAAAGCTAAACTGGCCTGTTCCGTAATTACCGAAATTGAAATACTAAGCGGAATGGTGGAGGAAGAAAAGAACCAAATCGAGCGTTTCCTTTCAGGATTTGAAAGAATTGAAGTTAATCTTGATATTGCTCGGATAGCAGGTTTGTACATGAATCAGTACAGAAAAAGCCATAATGTCAATATTGCTGATGCCATTATCGCGGCCTCGGCCAAATATGCCCGCACCAGTTTATACACCTTGAACAAAAAACAATACCCGATGAGTGATATCGAGATAATTAAGCCTTACCACAAGTAATTGTAATAAAAGTTGGTCGATTAAGCACAAAATCAGCCTGCTTGTGACCATCTCTTTTGTGCCTTCTAATCTTAAATGCCTGCTCACAGATCGCGACCAAACCCTTTCAAAACAGCGCGCGAAGGTTAAAACAGGATTATTTCAAGACCAAGTTTGCCGTTTACTGGCACAATATAGCGGCCAGCTCCAGGGGTTCTAGCCTGCGGCCATCTTTGTAGGCTCTCATATTGCCGCCGGATATTTCATCGATCAGGACAACCTCCCCGCTATCTTCTAACCGCCCGAATTCAAGCTTGATATCATAAAGTTCAATGTTTTTTTTCGCCAGTTCATCCTTAATAATCCCACATATCTTCTTAGTTAGATCCTTAATTTTATTGCACTCTTCCACTGAAAGCAGCCCCAGCACAGCAAGCCCTTCTTCAGTAATCGGCGGGTCACCCCGATCATCATCTTTAAGCGTAAACTCCACAAAAGCATCCAGAGGCTGGCCTTCCTCTGCATACATGCCGTAACGGCGCATAAAACTACCCACGGCCCGGTAACGGCAGATTACCTCCACCCCATTGCCAAAAGTAGATGCCGGTTTGACGGTCATGCTTGCCTGATCAAGATCGGCATCCACGTAATGAGTCGGAATTCCCTGTTCTTCTAAAAGCTCAAAAAACTTCTTCGACATTTTCAACCCGGCCATACCGGCCCCCTCGATAGAGAGCCCGACCTGGTTAGCTCCCGGGTCAAACACACCGTCTTCTCCGGTCACGTCATCTTTGAACTGAAGCAAATAATTGCCGGTTTCAAGAGCGTAAACATCCTTGGTTTTACCTTGATAAACCTGTTTCATCCAGCAAATCTCCTTTGTTATTAGTTTAAGAAAAACCGGCCCGTTAAAACCGGCCAGTTTCTATATTTTCGTGTCTGCTGAACCCTATTTAATATTAATCTCAGCAAGTATTCTTAATAAGATTTCCCCTCACCGAGAACCTGGTGGACCCGGGGCATCCAGTTGCTAATCTTAATATCCTG
>CAYXQO010000127.1:0-3276 GCA_964467475.1 uncultured Syntrophomonadaceae bacterium | reverse complement strand
GCCGCTTTCTTAATAGGTTTTTCTTGCTTTCACGAAAAAATTGTCACCAACCCCGACCCCAGACAATCCGTCCCCCAGACAATCGACAATCCACCCCCCCCCTAAAAGCTCCCCCCGTTTATTTATTAGCAGGTAGGATTTCAACCTTCCAGGTAGAAGTATAATAAATACCTTGAATGAGCAGGTATATGCTTATATAAGAAGAGAAGAGGGAGAATTACCAATAAATAAAGCCAGGGTGAAAACAATCAAAAAACATCTAATAACGAGGAAAAGTTTGGAGGGAAACATCTGAGTTTATAAAGAGCCTATCTGGACTAACACCTAACCAGCGAAGTATGGTGATAGCGAATAAACTACTTGAGGAAATTTTATCGCTTAAAAAAATCTTGCTTAGGATTGAACGTGAAATTACAGGGGGGTCTGACCCCGAAAGGGAGAAATTGGAATACCGCCAGGGCTTTTAGCTTCCGAGCGGTAGCGACAACCTCAGAACTGCATCATCCAGAAAAAGATGTTTTGATTGAAAAGAGGGATTAAAATGGCTAATCAGGCCCCTGAACAAGAAGCCAGGGACAATATTGATGCAATGTTAGCTGAGGCCGGATGGGCGGTGCAATCTAAAGGTCAAATAAATCTCTCAGCAGCAAAAGGGGTTGCTGTCCGAGAATACCAAACAAACCTGGGGCCGGCTGATTATGTTTTGTTTGTCGATAGAAAACCAGTCGGTGTTATTGAAGCTAAAAAAGAAGATGAAGGCCAAAGGCTTTTAGCAGCTGAAGATCAATCATCGGACTATGCCAGGGCAAAATTAAAGTACAACCTCAACAATGAACCCCTTCCCTTTGTTTATGAAAGCACCGGGCTACTAACCAGGTTTACCGATTACCGTGACCCCAAACCGCGTTCAAGGCCTGTGTTTCATTTCCATCAGCCTTCAACCCTGCAGGAATGGTTCAGCCAGGGGTCCCCTTTGCGCGAACGCTTACAACATCTCCCCGCACTAAATAACGACGGGTTGCGCCCGGCTCAAATAACAGCAATCGGAAACTTAGAAAAATCATTTAAAAATAACCGGCCCAAAGCGCTCATCCAGATGGCCACCGGGGCAGGCAAAACTTATACAGCCTGCACTTTTGTTTACCGGTTACTAAAGTTTGCTGATGCCAAAAGAATACTCTTTATTGTTGATACCAAAAATTTAGGCGAGCAGGCAGAGCAGGAATTTTTACAATATATACCCCAGGATGATAACCGAAAGTTTACCGAACTATATAACGTGCAGCGCTTGAATTCAAGCTATATCGCCACCGACAGCCAGGTTTGCATTTCCACTATCCAAAGGCTTTATTCCATCTTAAAAGGAGAAGAACTGGACGAGAGCTTAGAAACAGAAAACCCGCACGAAAAGAGCTGGCAGTGGCAAAAAAAAGAACCCCTGCCGGTTGAATATTCGGCTAAGTACCCCATTGAGCAGTTCGATTTCATTATCATCGATGAGTGTCACCGCTCAATCTATAACCTGTGGAAGCAAGTGCTCGATTACTTCGACGCTTTTCTCATCGGTCTCACCGCCACCCCGGATAAAAGGACCTTTGGCTTCTTCAATGAAAACGTGGTTAGCGAATACAGTTATGAAGATTCTGTTGCCGACGGGGTTAACGTTCCCTATGATGTTTTTACTATCGAAACAGAAATTACAAAAGCAGGGGCAAAGATTAAAGCAAAAGAATATGTGGACAAAAGAGAAAAGCTCACCCGGGAAAAAAGATGGGAACGCCTCGATGAAGATTACGAGTATACAGCAGGCAAACTGGATAAAGATGTAGTAAACATTAGCCAGATCAGAAATATTATCAGAGCCTATAAAGAGGCGCTGCCATTTATCTTCCCGGACCGTATTGATGAAAACAAAGAATTTGAAGTCCCGAAAACCCTCGTTTTTGCCAAAACAGACAGCCATGCGGATGATATCATCCAGATAATCAGGGAAGAGTTTGATGAAGGCAACGAATTCTGCAAAAAAGTTACCTACAAAACTGATGATAACCCGAAGTCGGTATTAAACCGCTTCAGAAACTCATGGGCACCGCGGATTGCGGTAACTGTGGATATGATCGCCACGGGAACCGATGTCAGGCCGCTTGAAGTGCTCCTTTTCATGCGGGACGTTAAAAGCATAAACTATTTTGAGCAGATGAAAGGCCGGGGAACCCGGACCATTAATTATGATGACTTAAAAAGAGTAACCCGCAACGCGAAGCATACCAAGACAAACTTTATAATCATCGATGCCATCGGAGTAACCAAATCCAAAAAAACAGACAGCCGCCCGCTGGAGCGAAAGCCGGGCACACCGCTAAAAGATCTTTTAGAGGCGGTAGCGATGGGCCTGCAAGATGAAGATTTGTTTGCTTCCCTGGCAAACCGGCTGACCCGCCTGGAAAAACAGCTTACAGAAGATGAAAAAGCAAAGTTTACCCGGCTAAGCGGCGGCAAAAGCATGACATCAGTCGTCAAAGGCTTACTAAACGCCCACGACCCGGACCTGATAGAAGCAAAAACAAAAGATTTAATCAGTGAAATACCCGATGCGCATCGCTCCCCGGTAAAAGAAGAGGAGTGTGCCAAAAAGGCCCAGGATGAATTAGCTGCCACTGCAGCGCAACCCTTTACCGGGGAACTAAACGAGTACATTGAAAACGTTAGAAAAGTCCATGAGCAAATTATCGATACTGTAAACCCGGATAAGGTGCTTCGCGCAGAGTGGGATAGTTTTACCAAAGAGTCAGCAGAAGCAGTTGTAGAAGATTTTAAAGAGTACCTCAAAGCCAATAAAGATGAAATCACAGCCTTAAGTATCTTTTATGACCAGCCTTACCGCAGAAGAGAGCTTACCTTTAACTTGATTAAAGAGGTCCTGGAAAAACTGAAAGTAGAAAAACCAGCGCTTGCCCCGCATTATGTATGGGATGCCTACGCCCAGTTAGAACCGGTAAAAGGTAACAGCCCCAAAAATGAATTAGTAGCGCTGGTCTCGCTCATTCGCAGAATTACCGGCATCGACCAGCAGCTTACTCCCTATAACAATATAGTTGACCGGAATTTTCAGAAGTGGGTTTTTGGCAAGCAGGCAGGGACATTGAAGTTTAATGAAGAACAGATGGAATGGTTAAGGATGATCAAAGATCATGTAGCGAGTAGCTTTCATGTGGAATTAGATGATTTAGATTACACCCCCTTCGATGCCCGGGGCGGCAGGGGGAAAATGTATCA
>CAYXQO010000126.1:0-3283 GCA_964467475.1 uncultured Syntrophomonadaceae bacterium | reverse complement strand
TGCCGGTTAAGAATCGGGGGATTTTTATAAATGTGTCAGTTCTGCCACCAGCACGGCGAGGGCAAGAAATGGTATCTCCAGGCTGAAAACTATGCCGAGCACTTACTGAACGATATCAGGCGCAGCAAATATATCCAGCATTTTTTTAAAGATCCCCAGCGCTTAAGGGATAGAATTGAAATGCTCGATACTTTGAACCGGATGCCGGGTTTTGTCCAGTCTGTTATTAAACCTGTTATAACAGGGCGGATGAGAAAAATGCATTACGGCCAGGTTTTACCAATTGAGGATGTGGAAGAGATTTTTGGTTTTGTTAATTCCGTGGTCCGTTTGCCCTGTATCTGCCGCCAGGCTTCATTAGGGACCGAGGAGCGTTACTGTTACGGCTTAAGTATGGTTCCGGCGGAGCAGTCAAAGTTAAAAGAGCTCGTGGAAGGGATCGGGGCAGATTACCTGAACGGTCCCGATGTAAAGGGCTTGGAGACCGTTTCAAAAGAAGAGGCCCTGGAACACTTCAGGGAGCTGGAAAAGAAAAGCCTGATTCACTCGGTGTGGACCTTTGTAACCCCCTTTATCGGTGGAATCTGCAACTGCGACCATGACTGCATGGCTTTTAAGGCAACAGTGATGAAGTCGCTGCCAATTATGGCCGGGTCTGAGTACCTGGCCCGGGTTGAACCGGAACTTTGTAACGGCTGCCGGAATTGTATCAGCGCCTGCCAGTTCGGGGCGATTAACTTCAGCCTGGCTCGCGGTAAGGTTGCGATAGAGCCACAGTTTTGTTACGGCTGCGGAGTCTGCCGAGCGCACTGCGTGAAAGAGGCGATCACCTTAACCGAGCGCTATAAAATTCCAGCTGCAGCAGAGAACTGGTAAGGCCAACCAGAGATCTCCTTATCTCCCCGCAGCTTGTCAAGAGCTTTTTCAAAACGCTCCCTTAATCTATTTATATTGATCAATGGCATTTTTACCGGTGGGGGTCAAGTCTTTAATTTTGTGTAAAAACGTTATTGAAAATCCCGGGAAGCAGACGGCCATGTCCGAAAAGGCCACTGGCGGTAAAATAAAGTTCCTGTTACACTTTACTTATGGAACCAAAGGTTGTACTTACCTACATCTGGCGGTCAAACAAAGATAAAGGTGGCGATAAATGTGAAACGAAGGGTTGCAGGTTCAACACAGATTTATTTTAGCCCGGGTGCCTCCCGGGAAACAGGCAGCCTACTTTACAGGTATAAAGATCCCCAGAATGTTCTCCTGGTGCACAGTTCCGGCAGCTGGCTGCAGCCTCTGCTGAACCGGGTAATTGAAAATCTTGAAGAGTATGGATTTAACAGGATTGTTTCTTATAAAGGGATCGGCTCCAATCCGCATTGTGCCGAGTGTGATGAAGGCATCAGGCTGGCCAGGGATAATAATGCTGGCATTATTATCGCTTTGGGGGCCGGCTCTTATATTGATGCGGCCAAGTATATTGCTTCCGAGGCCAATGCTGACTTTTATCTTGCCATCCCGACAACTGCCGGCACTGCCAGTTATCTTAACGAGTGGTCGGTCCTGACAGATAATCATCAGGGTAAGACAAGCATGATCACCAGGGCTCCTGACATTGCCATTCTTGATCCGGAGATCCTGACCAGCCTTCCCCAGCACCTTTCCTTATTCAATGGGATGGATTGTTTTTCACACGGTTTGGAAGCTTATTTCACAAAATCCTGCCCTCCGATTGCCGCCAGGGAAGCGCTCCAGGGATGCAGACTGGTTGCCGACAATCTGGAAGCTGTAATCGAGAACGGGAAAGATGTCGCTTTGAGGGGTAAAATGTTTGAAGCCGATCTGTTGACCGGAAGGGCCATGATGCGTGCCGGCCTGGGTATTTTACACTGCATAGCGAACGTTATTTCCGGGTTTTACCCGCAATATCAGCATGGATTTTTATGCGGGGTGCTCATCCGCGACACGGTTGAATATAACAGAGAGGCTTTACCGAAGGCCAGGCTAAAAAAAATCCTGCCCCTTGTTGAACAGGTGACCGCTCTTTTTTATCGCCACAGCAATGAAATGCAGCCAATTGTGATTAACAAAAAAGATTTAACCATTGAAGAGAAGGAACTGCCGAGGATTGTTCAGCTGGCCGTGAGTAATGTTAATGCCCTGACCAACCCCCGGCCCGTTACAGCCGATATTGTAGAGCACATTATAAGGAATAATTTTTACCTGGAGTGAGCGTATAAATCATTTGGTATCCAAGGGGTGGCAGCACCCTTTTCAACAAATCCATCTGAGCCCTTGCGTTGTGCATTGTCGTAACCGGGGAAATTGCACAGCATATCTACATTGCAGTTCCCCACCGGATAACTGCAGCGATAATTATTGCAATAGTGTTAAACTTGCATAGGTTGTAATACAAATGTTATAATCCAATCGAGGTGAATATGTAATGAAGAAAGTAAAATTAAGAAAAGTTGGTAATAGTTACGGGCTAACACTTCCGAGGGAGTTGCTTGAGAAGTATAATATTAAAGAAGGCGAAGAAGTCTATCTGATAGAAAGCAGTGATGGGTTTAAGGTATCTCCTTATGACCCTGACTTTGAGCAATGGGCTGCTTCGTTGGACAGGACAAACAAGAAATATAAAAATGCTCTTAAAGAATTAGCTAAATGAGTGAGTTTGTTTTTATCCCAAAGCAAATTCTTCTATATTTTCATGAGCAATTAATCAATCTCTATGGTGGCACTTTGAAAATTCGTGATGAAGGCTTGCTTGACTCTGCGCTTGAGCAGCCAAAGGCTGTGTTTGGTGAAGCCTATTTGCATGACTCATTAGCAAAAATGGCGGCAGCCTATGGATTTCATATCTGCAAGAACCACCCTTTTATTGATGGCAACAAGCGAATTGCCTTAGTTGCCATGGATACATTCCTGCAAAAGAATGGGTATGAAATATCGGCATCAGAAAAAGATGTTTATGAAACTATTATGAGGTTGGCTTCCGGTGACATGACTAAGGTGGAGCTCACTGATTGGTTAGAAGTTAATATTTCAAAGCTTTAAAACATAGCTATTCTTAACTGCAGCTTCACCCTCCTCTGCGCTCTCTTTGATCAACGCAACTATTTTTTGGTCTTTTTCTTTTTGGTCTTTTTCGTTTAAAACTATGCTGCTAGATTCTTTAATCAGGCTAACCCTGCTTAAGGCATTTCTATGTGCAAGCTTATAGGAGGCCTTTGATAAAATTTGAGCGGCTTTTCGGGACTTCTACATCAATTTCCTGATCGAGCTT
>CAYXQO010000125.1:0-3301 GCA_964467475.1 uncultured Syntrophomonadaceae bacterium | reverse complement strand
CATCGACGGGGAGGTTTGGCACCTCGATGTCGGCTCATCGCATCCTGGGGCTGGAAAAGGTCCCAAGGGTTGGGCTGTTCGCCCATTAAAGCGGTACGTGAGCTGGGTTCAGAACGTCGTGAGACAGTTCGGTCCCTATCCGTCGTGGGCGTAGGAAACTTGAGAGGGGCTGCCCCTAGTACGAGAGGACCGGGGTGGACAGACCGATGGTGTACCAGTTGTCGTGCCAACGGCACAGCTGGGTAGCTATGTCTGGAGCGGATAAGCGCTGAAAGCATCTAAGCGCGAAGCCAGCCTCAAGATAAGGTTTCCCACTCATAAAAGAGTTAAGACCCCAGGAAAAAGACCTGGTTGATAGGCCGGGAGTGTAAGAGCAGCAATGCTTTTAGCGGACCGGTACTAATCGGTCGAGGACTTAACCCTTAAAATAAAAAACACACCACTATGCAGCTTTTAGAGAACAGCTAAGTGACAAGGCAAGACAAAATTGATCCGTCCCCAATGTCACATTATGACACGGACAAGCAATTAATACGCAATATTATCCGGTGGGCACAGCGGAGGGGCCACACCCGTTCCCATCCCGAACACGGAAGTTAAGCCCTCCAGCGCCGATGGTACTCGGGGCGAAAGCCCCCGGGAGAGTAGGTCCCCGCCGGATAATCTAATTATTTTAAAGGCTGCGCATACGAGGCAGCTTTTTTTATGCATAAATAATGTTGAGTTGTTAGCGTAAGCCCTTCCTGATTTCTTTTAACTGTTCGTAAATATTGAAAAGCAGGATGATCAGTTCCATGTAGATTCTTAAAAATATTACGGCAACCAGCGCTCCGAGAGGTGCGCCGATTAGCGTTCCTAAAAAGCTTCCCACACCGCTAAAAATAGCGCCGATAATTGCACCCAGGGCTCCTATGCCGATAGCGACAAGGCCGATGACATAAATAAAACGGATGATTCTCGGAGTGATCATTTCCTTCATCGATACATCAAATAGAGAGGCAAAAAACCCCTTTCCTTGTGCGATATGTTCAGTGTAGCCGGGATTGTGGTTATCTAAATGCAAGTTATTACTTGATTCCTCAATAAACGCATGGCAGTGTTTGCACTTGACAGCCATTTTTTTAATTTCTTTCCCGCAAAAAGGACATTTCTTATATTCATCTCCGCTCATAATCCAGTCCCCCGTTTATATTTCGTTAACCGGCAGTCCTGTTCCTTTTGTTAATACTTAAAAAGCTAAGATACAGGCCTTCCAGCATTGAGAAAAGTTTTAGAAACCCTCTATAATGCCCAGGGCGTAGCGCATAACCAGGGTGGCATCAAGGACATTAATTTTTCCGTCTTCGGTCACGTCAGCCCTGGAGAGGGCCTCTTGATCTAACTCATTTATTTCAAGAACATGGTGGACAAGCAGAACTACATCGAGTACGTTTACCTGGCCGTCATCGTTTAAGTCGCCAGTTAAAACTTGTTCCTTTTCAGTGTGCTGTTCCTCGTTATTATGCGAAGATTGTCCTTCTTTTCCTGTAACCGTAATGGTACAAGATGCTTCGACACACCTGCCTTCTGGAAAAACATAGATAATTGTTTCACCGGGAGTTAAGGCACTGATTACACCGTTAGCGTCAACCTGGGCGATTTCCGGGTCATTACTTTGCCAGGTCAGCTTGATTTCTTGCTTTTCTTCAAAGGTACAGGAAGCTATCAATGCTTCTCTTTCTCCTTCTACCAGGGTGAGAGTGTTTTTGTTCAGATCAATTGATTCGACCGGGCAAGTAACGTAGTCAGAAGCCATCTGCAGCCATTTCTCTATGACCGGTTTATTCCTGTTGTTCAAGTGAGGGCCGCCGCTTACCATGCCGGGAGAAGCAAAGGTATGGATGGCCACCACCCTGTAAGTGCCGGCTTGTGGGTTGTAAACGATTACAGGACTGCCACTATTGCCTCCGCTGGTGAAAGCGTCGTAATAGAGAAGATAGTTGTCTGAGCCGATTACTTTCCCTTCAGAGTTCCACATGTCATAGGTTTCGGTATCGTTGACAAACCCGGGGTAGCCAACCACTTTTATGTTTTCCGGAACATGGTTAAATTCAAGGGGCATAAAGGTATTGATGCCGCTGAACGGTTCTTCGAAAAAGAGGGCGGCATAATCATATTTTACAGCTGTATCCCGGTCATTTTTGCTTTCCTGGTCTAAGTAGTGCCGGTTGATCTCAGTTTCTACCGGGTTTAAAGTGGAGTAAGGCTTCTTTCTAGAGGGAAACCGGGTTTCATGCTGCCCGGGTGAAAAATCGATTTTTTCAAACCATCCGCCAAGTTTGGGGGCATAGACGTTATGGGCATTGGTCAAAGCCAGATGTGGGCTTACCAGGAATGCGGTACTTCGCATGTCGCTGTCAGGGAAGCGTGCGTTTAAAAAGCCAATTGTTTTGTAAGGGTAGGCTGTAACCATGTTTTTTTCGATAGCGGTGCGATCATCACTGATTTCTTCCCGCCGGAGAAGTTGCATACTTTCCGAAGACGGGCCAATTGAATCATTAGCTGACAAAAATTTTACCTGGAGTTCCCATTGTTTGGATAGTTTGAGCAGCGCTTTTGCCCTGGTAGCACTTAAGGGCTCTTCTTCAGGTTCAAGCAGGTAGATGCAAAAAGTGTTGCCGGGGCCGGTATACTCGTTCCATTTGTATAGTTCATTGTTGATAACCTGGATAACCTGTCGGCAGGGATTTTTCCTCGTGACGACGTCGGGACAGTCAGATACAAAGCTGGAGCCTGGTGAGTCTGTCGCAGCTGCGCTAATAGGAAAGACTACTAAAGTAATAGCAATGGAAATAAACAATAAGCAGTAAAGGGATAACTTAATTTTTTTGCGCAGCATGGTGAAACAACCACCTTTATGGCAGGTAAAAAAATGGCAATTGTTAAGATTAACTAATTATAGCAAATATTTAACAAGCCGGTCAAGCTGTAAATGATTTGATATATAGTGTGCCGGTCAAAAATTTTCTACTGGTATGATATAATTGCTTTTAATAAGAAACAGCACGAGAAATGGGGGAAAAAGATGTCCTTGAGATCGCAGCGTATTTTTTGGGCGGTTCTTTTTACAATCATGATTCTGGCGGCATTTATCGTTCCCTTTACACCGCTTTTTAGAGATCTGACAAAAGTTTACGGTTCTTTTCTATTTTGGAATGTGTTTGCCCTGATCGTGATTTTCTGTTTATACTTAATTACGGTCAGGTGGAGGGATTTTGATGGAAGCTAGCACTATATATATTGCACTTTTCCTTTATTTTAT
>CAYXQO010000124.1:0-3302 GCA_964467475.1 uncultured Syntrophomonadaceae bacterium | reverse complement strand
GCGGTACTGACCAGGTAGATGGCAATCCAAAGAATAGTAAGCAAAACCAGGAAAGATAGCGCTTTTGAAATCAGCACTGCGGTCCTGGTAACCGGTTTAGTATAAAGGAATTCGACCGTGCCCAGGTCCACTTCTTTAGAAACCATTTTCCCGGCCAGCATCATCGCATAAATGCTGGTTAGCAGCAGGCCGTATAACATCACCAGCCCGGCATGGTAGAGGTTCACATCAGCAAATATTTGCGGATCCAACCCCAGTCCGCTGGTAATGAGCTCCGGTAAATCCGCGATGATTTCAACAAAACCTGCTTCCACCATGAAGCCGAATGAACCCAGGCAAACCAGGATAAGCAGGCTCACCACGATTGTCCAGATCAGCAGGCCGCGCTGGTTAAGCGTAACTTCCGTCGCGGTAATGTTACCGTTAAGCATCGAAGGGCTGCCCACCTCCTGCACCGGACTGATAAAAACTGAAGAATATTTCTTCCAGGCTGGGATCGGTAACTTTTAGATACTCCAGGTCAAAGCGCGACAGCTCTTTTGTCAGTTGATTGACCGGCAGCCGGCTGATTATCCGGTAATAGCCGGACCTGGAAGAAAACTTCTCTGCTGTGCCAATCCGGGAAAGAGCTTCTGAAGAAGCTTCTCTTCCGGCAAGTTTAATCTCAAGCACCCGTATTTCCCTGCCCGGCAGTTCATCTACCGGGCACTGGTGAATAATGCTACCGTTGTTGATCATGGCAACACGGTGGCAAACCCGCTCAATTTCCTCGATTTCATGGGTGGAAAAAAATATGGTGGCTCCTTTTTGGTTCATTTCTTCAAAGATTTTAAACATCTCCTGCCTGATCAGTGGATCGAGGCCGCTGCCCGGTTCATCTAAGAAAATTAAGCGGGGCTTGTGCAAAAGCGCCTGGATCAGGCCCAGTTTTTTACGGTTTCCGTGGGAATAAGCTTTGAACTTTCTATCCGGGTCCAGGTTAAGCCGGTCCACCAGTTCTTCCACCCACTGATCGTCGATAGAGTGATAAAACCCCCGGGCGTATTCCAGCATATCCCGTCCCGTCATTTCCGGGTAAAATTGCACCTCGGCAGGAACATAACCCACCCTGCGGTATAACCTGCCTCCACCAGGGGGCACCTTGCGGTTAAATAATTTAGCTTCTCCCGAGGTGGGTTTAAGCAATCCCAGAAGCAGCCTGATGGTAGTGGTTTTACCGGCGCCGTCTGGGCCGATGAAGCCGAAAATTTCCCCGTCCCGGACGGCGAGATTAACCCCGGTGACGCCGCGAGTCTTGCCGTAGGACTTGATCAGGTTGTTGGTTTCCGCAGCGTACAAAATGGCCACTCCTTTGCCCCGGGCCCTGAAAGGCGGCCGGTTCATTACCGGATCCATTATATCATTTTACAGCACTTCTCTGAGAGATCACTTGCAACACCGATCAAGCACTTCCACCAGTTCCAAAACCGGCTTTTCCTCTTGCTTTAAGCCCTCCCGGCAAAACGGACAGGCGGTTACGATTGGCGCCTGGGGAGGAAATTCGCCCAACCGGCGCCCGGCAATCGCCGCAGCGGTAGCTGGAAAAGCAAGCTGGAACATACTGCCTCCCCCGCAGCAGCGGGTGTTCTCCCTTGAGGCAGCAGGCTCCTCGATGGCAATTCCGGGAATCGATTGCAGGATTTCCCGCGGCTGATCCACTTTTTCAGCCGTCCTGGCCCAGATGCAGGGATCATGGTAGCTGAGAGCAAGTTTACCGTCATTTTTATCAGCCCTTATACCAAAAGCATCCAATAACCCGGCAATTTCATTAACTTCCCCGCCAAGGTTTAACTTCCCCTCCCGGATCAGCTGCAGGAAAAAAGAAGGCCCGTCCGAAATCTCCAGGGACAGGGGTGCACCCCAATCGGCATAGCGCCGCGTAAAAACTGACCAGCATTCGGGGCAGTTAGTCAAAAGGACAGAAGCACCGCTTTCTGCAAATTTACGCCGGTTTTCTGAGGCCAGCTGTTCGGCCAGGGCCAAATCGCCCCACACTTCCGCCGGGTAACCGCAGCAGTCTTCCTCGATCATTTGATAAGAAACTCCGGCTTTATCCAAAAGCGAAGCGGCCGCTTCAATGGAGGCAGGATTATTGGCCAAAGCAGTGCAGCCGTTAAAAACAAGCACTTCCGCCCCCTGGCCGTGCTTGATCACCGGGTCTTTTTTCTGGCCGTAGGGGCTGCTGTACCTGCGCAGGTTATTTAAATAAGGGTCCCAACCGGGCAGGCTTAAGCCCTCTTTCCCGGCCGGCAACCGGGAAAAAGTAAGCTCATCACAAAGGTTTAGCTCTTCGAAGGGGCAGTGGATCGTGCAACCCCGGCAACCGAGGCAATTTGCCACCGCTTCGAGCATTGCTTCATCCCAGTCAAGGTGCCCCTGCCCGGTGAGGGCGGCAATCCTGGCCTTGCCGGAAGGAGCCACCGCCTCCCTGCCCAGGGTTTGCACCACCGGGCATTCATTGCGACACATGTTGGGGCAAAAAGCGCAGTTGAGCAATTGTTCCATATTTACTTCCGCCATTTCTCCACCTCCCCGAGGCCGAGCTTACCGGGATTCATCACCCGGTTTGGATCTAAGGCCTGCTTGATTTTTTGGAGGACAGAAAAGGCAGCGCCATGTTCTTCGGCCATCCAGGCACCGCGGTGTAGCCCCACCCCGTGGTGGTGCGATATCGCCGCGCCTTCTGCCAGGCAGGCATCCATGGCCGCCTGCCAGAGTTTTTTGTAGTAGGCGACTTTATCTTCTCCCGGGAAACCCACCGTGGTCATGTAGAGAGCCGCTCCCTCGGGGTATACATGCGAATAATGCCCGGAAGCGAGCATGGTTCCTTCAACCCCCAAAAGGGCATCCTGCATAGCCCGGTAGGTGGAGTAAGCGTTGTGCCAGTTAGTGGTCACCTCTATTGTGTCGAGCACCGCGCCTTTCTGGAAAAGCATGGAGGCCACCGCGATATTGAAGCGCTTTTCCAACCAGTGCTCCACCGGTTCGCTTCCCACATCAGCTGCGCCCAGCTGATTAACGCATGCTTCGATTTCGGCCGCTTCAGCCTCGACAATTCTTGGCGCCCCTTCAATTAACAGGACCAGGGCACAAACCTTGTCTCCCAGCTCGGGAAAGTGGTTGCCCGTTTCCTGGGCATCGTAAAGGCGGACTACAGCCGGGCGGGTCCCCTTTCTCATGAAACGGCGAATTGCTTCCAGGCCGTCTTCCAGCCGCTCAAAAGTATATGTCACCAGGTGCCGCTTTTCCGGCAGGGGCCAGAT
>CAYXQO010000123.1:0-3384 GCA_964467475.1 uncultured Syntrophomonadaceae bacterium | reverse complement strand
AAAGCCTTCTTCAATGGCTACATTTCCCTCCACTATTTCACCGCTAAATACATTGACTACTTTAGCATTTTTTAGTAAAAGCGCAGCCGGTTCTTCACCGCGGGCTACAGCAAGCCGCCGTTTAATTTTTTGAGCCGCTTCATTTATCTCCATTTCCCGATCTTTTTCCACTGTCGATCCCCCCGTTTTTTAAGATGATCGTCTTACCCTTTATATATTCACCTTAATCCCGGCCGCTTCCTTTTAAGATGATCGACCAATCAAGGAAAAAGGGTGTCCTGTTCTTCGTCTCCCCCATGATCTGATTCCTTCTCGGCTTTTTGCTTGTACATCACTAGGTCTGCTTCCTCAAAAGCCTGGTCCAGGGTTTTTTCCGGGCTTTCCGCGACAGAGATGCCCAGCGATATACTAACGGGCATATCGGGGTTTTTCAGGTTATACTTTTCCAGCCCGGCGTTAATCCGGCAGATCACGCCTTCGCCGGCAGTCCGGTCTGTCCGCTGCATCACGATAGCGAATTCATCACCGCCAACCCGGGCTAAAACATCACCAAACCTGATCGAATTACGCAAGATTTCCGCACACTGCTGCAACACATAGTCCCCGGTCACATGGCCATAGGTATCATTGATCATTTTTAAGTTGTCCAGGTCGGCAACAATGATCGCTACCGGGTAATCTCTGCCACCTTCTAAGCGTCTTATTTCACTGTCGTAATAATGCTTGTTGTAAATACCGGTCAAAGCATCGTGGAGGCTTAAGTATTTTAACTGGGCTTCGAATTTGCGCTGTTCGGTGATATCTTCCCCCACGCTGATGTATTCCTCCAATCGGCCGTTTTCGTCGAAAATGGCCCGGTTTGACCATTTGACCCACCTGGTGCTGCCATCATAGGCTACTTTCGTATTAACATAAGTGGATAAAGGTTTTTGGGGGCTCAGCGATCCAATTGATTCACGGGCTTCCCGGTGATACTCGGGCAGGATAAAATTAAACAAACTCTCTCCCACGATCTTGTTACTTTCCATGCCGACAAAGCGGCAGTAGGCGTCGTTAACGAAGGTAATCTTAAATTCCGGGGTATAACGGCAGACCAGGGCGGGGATGTCTTCAGCAATGGTGCGGTACCATTCGTAGCCCTGCCTGACCATGTCTTCAGCCAGTTTACGTTCGGTGCTGTCAGTGCCAATAAATAACTTGGCCTTTCTCCCGTCCACCCATTTGATCACCGCACATCTGTATTCATAATGGCGCTGGTTAAAAGTGCTCTCGTATTCCCAGGAGACGGTATGCCCGGCGGGCAGGTCTGTGGTGGATATCTCGCCGGCGGCACAAAACTCACAGGGCCCGTGTTGGTTTTTCTGCAGGGCGCGCCAGCACTTCTCACCGATTACATCGCCGTATATTTTTTTGCCATACTCGTTTATGAACAGGATCTCGTAAGTTTCAACATCTGATACGTAAACAATGGCCGAGATATTATCAAGCACGGTTAAAGTTTGTTTGTGGGCGCCCTCGAGCTCTTCCATGGAATCTTTGATCACTTCCACCGTGTAGTTGAGGTTTTCTGCCATTTCTCCCAGTTCGTCTTTCCTGCGGGCGGGTAAGCGGGTGGAAAAATCGAGGCCCGCCACTCGCCGGAGATAGGCTTTGATTTCATCCAGGGGGCTTAAAATCGAAACCTGCAGGGTAAGCATGACCAGTGCGGCGGAAACTATAACCGCACCGATATAAAGAAGCCCCATGTAGGTTTGCTTTTCGAACATTGCAGTGATTACTTCACTGCGATCGGTTACTACTTTTAAGTAAGCTTTCGTGTTGCCGCTGATATCGGTAAGCGGCAGGGTAGAGATAATATGCTCCCGGTCACCGGCAAAGCTGTAGGTGGTTTTTCCCTCCATCACTGTAAGGAGATCATCACCGCTTAAAGCAAACTCGTCTTCAGAACTGGTAGCGGCTATAAAGGTGTCGTGATTATCTGCCTTGTAGAGGTAATATTCGGAACCGTAAGTTTGCTTGAGCCCGGTGAGGAAATCTTCGCCGATTTTAGCGCCCACTTCTACCGTCCCCAGGTGCTCTTCTCCGCCGGTTACCGGCACAACCACCCGGCAGCCCAGGCCGCCTTTACCGCTTTCAATCCCTGAGACCATTTCTTGCGAGCGGTTGGCAGCGGCAACCAGGGGGCGGGTTTCCTTTAAGTCGTCCCCGTACTCTTCAGGCCGGTGCAACCTTAAAAAAGAAGTGTTATCGGGCAGGTGAAAATGAAGCTGCGCCACTTCGCCGCGGAGGCTTTCATAAAGCGGGGCAAGGGTTTGCTGCAAATTGTAGCGGTCGCGCCGGGCGAATGCTTCCCGCACTTCTTCTTTTTCAGCTACCATGAGCGCCCCGGTGCGGGCGATATTAAAACGGTCTTCTATGTTTGACCGGATTGCCTCTAAATGGATCTTTCTTTTTTCATGCTCTGCACGCTCCATGGAACGAACATCTTGATTGTAACTGTGGGCAGTAAAAAGGGCGAAAATGATTAAAAGTACCGCGCTTGAGTATAAAAGTAGGCGGACTTTCAGGGACATCAAGTAATTCCTCCCGTGAATAAAAAGAGTTTAGAACTACTTCAAATCTCCGGGATGAATGATCTACAAACGGGGTCGCGGAGTCTGGAAACAGAAGCAGCTTTGATCAAGCTGTAATTTTAGGTGCTAAAAAATTGATCTGCAGATCACAGGTGGGTTTAAATGTTCAAAACCCATGAATCGGCAGCTGGCTGGCTGCAGCGCCATAAATGCGCTTTAGCCCCTTTAGCTTTGCGTCACCATCTTGCGGTGGTTTTGCCCGGGCGATTCATACTCAAAATAACTTATCATAATAATTCTTTACTGTCAATCAGATAATTTTAAAAATTTTTTCCGCATCCGCCCGGCAACCCCTAAAGCCAGGGCGGCGAAACTAGCCCCGATAGCAAGCCATTTTAAGAAAGTAAACCCCGGCGCCAGCTGGGCGATGACCGGTGTAAGCAATGGATAGCGGTACATCACCAGGGAAGCGGCGCTGTTTTCCAAAAAGTCGAACAGGGCACCGGCAAAAGGCAGCAGGTTGACCAGGGCCCAGGCCTTTTTTTGACAGACCAATGGTTTGTACAAATATGAAAGGGAAGTGGCCAGGAAAAACAGGTAAGCCAGGGGCCAAATCATGTCAAAGGTAAAGCGGGTATAAATGTAGTAAGCGCGGCCGTCTTCCCCGTATGCTTCAGCCATGGCATACAACTCTTCAGCCTTATAAATAAAGGAAGTATCCGGGGAGCGGGTTACGCCGGTTATTTCACTGAGCCCGCCCGCCATGGCCGGCAGGACCAGGGCCATGAACAGGGCAAAAACTACCCCTGAG
>CAYXQO010000122.1:1768-3406 GCA_964467475.1 uncultured Syntrophomonadaceae bacterium | reverse complement strand
GCTAAAATGATTACCAGCAGGAAAAATAGAACCAGGGCAATGCGTTTTAACATTAATCAAACTCCTTCCAGTCAGCGAGGCTTAATTGCTTTTCTTTTAAGAGGGTTCACCATCATCTGATTGTTCGATACTGCGAACTCTTTCTTCCCAAAGAGAAGCCACTTTATTCCACTCTTCTTCGTTATCTACTTCCACCAGCGATTCTTCGTCATCTTGAAGCTCAATCCTGAAGATGTAAGCATCTTCATCAAACTCAACTTCGTCTCCTTCCCCTTCATCGGTATAAATCACCGGAACTAAGATGGCGTAGTCATTCATTTCCACCTGGAAGCGATCAACCAGGGCAAAATCATGTTCATTTCCTTCTTCGTCAACCAGGACAAGAATATCTGTCCTTTCTTCACCATTACCGTTTTCGTTCATTTTGTTAACACCTCAATTCAGTTAAATTATCTATCCTTAAACCAGCTTTATACTACCGGGAGGAAAGGTACTTTTCCAGGATTAACGCCGCGGCAAGCTTATCCTTTACTTCGCGGCGGTTTTTGCGACTGACTCCACCGGAAACCAAAGTTCTATCTGCGCTTACCGAGGTAAGCCTTTCATCAACCAGATCTACCGGTACTTTTAGTTGCTCGTGCAGCATCTTGGCAAACACTTGAGCATTTTCCGATTCCTGCCCTCTGCTTCCGTTCATGTTCAACGGGTTGCCGACAACCACTTTTTCCACTGAATACTCAAGACAGATGCTTTTTATTTTTTCAAAAGCATCTTCCAACCTGGCATATTTAATAACATCGATCCCCTGTGCCGTTATGCCCAGGGGATCGGTAATTGCAACACCGATACGTTT
This sequence comes from uncultured Syntrophomonadaceae bacterium, assembly GCA_964467475.1. Lineage (GTDB taxonomy): Bacteria > Bacillota > Dethiobacteria > DTU022 > DTU022 > B1SED10-74M. The sequence goes on along the minus strand of CAYXQO010000122.1, from coordinate 2,553 downwards.
TTCACCGGGATCTAAACCGAGTATTCGCACTATTTTATTTTCCCCGTTATAACTTATTTTTTTCCGTCAACTCAAGATAAACCCCGACAATTTCTTCCAGCAATTCATCGCGCTCGAGCTGCCTGATTAGGCTGCGCGCATTTTGATGGCTGGTAATATAAGCGGGATCTCCTGACAAAAGGTAGCCAACCAGTTGGTTAAGCGGATTATAGCCCTTTTCTTTCAAAGCCTGGTAAACAGAAGTTAATATTTTCCTGGCTTTATTGTCAACCTCTTCTCCGTCGACTCGAAACAATACTGTTTCTTCATAATTGTTATTATCCTGCACGATTTAGTTCCTCCCGGGTTCATATTTTTTTAAACCTGACCGGCAGTCTTCAATTGTTCCCGCACTAATTCTTCCACGGACTCAAGGGCTTCAGGCAGAGCCTTCGGGTTTTTGCCACCGGCCTGGGCCAGTTCCGGCTTGCCACCGCCACCTCCGTCAACCTGGCGGGCAACTTCCTGCAAAATTTTATTTGCCTGGATCCCGCGTTTAACTAAATCTGAAGTGGCTGATCCGACCAGGATCACTTTTTCGCCAGCAACGGCGCCAAGCACAACAACCACAGACGGCAGGTTGTTTTTGACCTCATCCATAACCATGCGCAGTGATTCATTGTTGTCGGCTGTAACCTCTGCACTTAGCAATCTGACCCCGTCAATCTCTTTTACCGACGAGAGCAAGTTCTTTACCTCGCTTGCAGCCAGGCGCTGTTTCAACTCCTGGTTGGCTTTTTGCAAGG
>CAYXQO010000122.1:0-1668 GCA_964467475.1 uncultured Syntrophomonadaceae bacterium | reverse complement strand
TGTAATCATACGCACTTTATCTTCTTCATATTTTTCAGTAAAGATTGCTGTAGCACCAAGCTGTTCAGCTTCATCAAGAGTAGTTATTTCAGCCTGCACAGGGACGTTAGCAAGAACCATTTTATTAACTTCTTCTTCGATAGCCCTGATTTCATCATTAGTCAAAGCTGCGAAATGGTTAAAGTCAAACCGGAGGCGATCCGGTGCTACTAACGAACCAGCTTGATTAACATGGTTGCCAAGCTTGTTGCGCAAAGCGCGGTGTAGAAGGTGGGTTGAGGTATGGCTCCGGCAAATTCCGTTTCTGCGACCTTCGTCAACTTTAGCCTTAACTTTTTCTTCGGTTGCTAGCTTGCCTTCTTCTACCTTGCCCTGGTGAACAATCTGGCCCCAGGGTGAAAATATAGTATTTTCGACCTTGATTTTTCCGTTTTCTGCTTCGATTGTACCAGTATCGCCGATCTGGCCACCGGCTTCGGCATAAAACGGGGTGTAATCAAGCAGCACTTCCACTTCTTCTCCTTCATTGATCTCACGACGGGTCCCCCCTTCCACCAGAGCTAAAATCAGCTGTGCTTCCTGCTCCATGGTTTCATACCCGGTAAATTCCGTAGAAAGATCTTGTGCTGCCTTATAACGTTCATCAGCGCCTTCCCCGGCGCTTGAACGAACGGCGGCCCGGGCCCGTTCCTGTTGTTGTCTTAATTGTTCATCAAAGCCCTCGCGATCAATTTTAAAGCCTTGTTCATCTAATATTTCAGCGGTCAGATCAAGGGGAAAGCCGTAAGTATCGTATAGTTTGAAAGCCCAATCACCCGGTAGCTCATCCTTGCCCTCTGCCTGGATTTTTTCAATATAGTCTTCGAGAATATCAATACCCTGAGCCAGAGTTTCCTGGAAGCGCTGTTCTTCAAGTCCTACAATCTGACGGATATATTCATGGCGTTCTTTTAGTTCAGGATAAGTGTCTCCCATTATATCCACTACTACGGAAACTGCATCACTCATGAAGTTACCCTCTATTCCGAGCAATTTCCCGAAACGCACAGCTCGGCGCAGTAACCGGCGCAGGACATAACCGCGCCCCTCATTAGAAGGCAGCACCCCGTCCGCCACCATAAAGGTGGTTCCGCGGCTGTGTTCGGTAACCACCCGCAAGGGCACAACTTGATCGCGGCGGCGTTGCGGATCTACCATACCGGCAAAATGATCATAAAGCGGTTTAACTATATCAATATCGTAAATGGAATGGACATTTTGCAAAGCCATGGCCAGGCGTTCCAGGCCTGCGCCGGTATCGATATTCTTATTTTTCAGTTCCACCAGTTCGCCGGAAGGTTCTCTGCTAAACTGGGTAAATACGAGGTTCCATATTTCCAGGTAACGATCGCAATCGCAACCAACATCGCAATCAGGACGGTCGCAACCCGCTTCTTTACCCATATCATAATATATTTCAGAGCAGGGACCGCAGGGACCAAGTCCGATTTCCCAAAAGTTGTCCTCTTTACCCATACGCTTGATCCGGTCAGCCGGCACTCCAATTTTTTCATTCCATATTTTAAAAGCTTCGTCGTCTTCATAGTAAATACTGACCCAGAGACGATCTTCAGGTAGCCTGTAACCGTTTAAAACCAGGTCCCAGGCCCAGGCAATAGCTTCTTCTTT
>CAYXQO010000121.1:0-3428 GCA_964467475.1 uncultured Syntrophomonadaceae bacterium | reverse complement strand
TCTGTAAAATGAAACCCGGCTGTCGGAGCGGCTGCAGAACCTTCTTCTTGCGCATAAATCGTCTGGTACTTACCGGGATCATCTAAGTCCTTCTGGATGTAGGGAGGCAAAGGAGTTTTACCAAGGTGAGGAAGCATTTCTTCGATCGGCCGGGGAGAATCGAAACTGACCTCCCTGAAATCTTTTTCCGCATAATTTTCAATAACAGCCTCCACGCTCCGGGTAAAAGTAACTCTGGTCCCCGGCTTAAGTTTGCGTCCAGGTTTGACCATGGAGACCCAGTTGCCATTTTTCTTTTTGTACAAAAGAAGCAGTTCTGCAGAAGAAGCTTTGCCGGAAATCTGACCAATCAAGCGGGCCGGGATCACCCTGGTATTATTTAAAATCAGGAGGTCGCCTTCTTTTAAGTATTCAGGAAGGTGTTCAAAGATAGAGTGCTCTATTTTGCCCTCTTTCCGAGAAAGAACGAGCATACGAGATTTATCTCTGTTTTTTAAGGGTTCCTGGGCAATTAATTCTTCAGGTAGGTAATAATCGTAATCTGTTAATCTCCACCGTTTCAATAAGTCACCTACTTATCTAAAATGCCACTTAAAAGCAAGTTTTGCTTAACGCCTGAAAAAGTTAAAAATTAAAGTCAAAACAATACTGATGATAATCATTGTAGCCAGGGGGAAGTAAAAAGTAAAGTTCTCGCGCTGGATCAAAATATCACCCGGCAACCGGCCAAGCCCCAGCCGACCAAAAAATAAAAACAACAGCCCAACAAAGGCAATCAACCCTCCGCCAATAAGCAGTATTCGTCCAAACGCTTCTATGTTGAACATGTTTATCACTCCTGCTTTTACAACAGTATGCCAAAGCCCCTCTGAATAATACAATCAGCCAACTTGTTGAAGGTAACTTACCGGTTGCAGGCCTGATCAATTGAGGTTACCATAATTTCTGCTGCTGTGAGTCTTCCCTGGGCGAAATACCCAGGTAAGTGTATACTTCACTGGTGGCTACCCGGCCTCTGGCCGTTCTTTTTAGCAGCCCCAGCTGCATCAGGAAGGGTTCATAGATATCTTCTAAGGTTTCCGGCTCTTCACTAATGCAGGCAGCAAGAGTATCGAGTCCTACCGGTCCACCTTCAAATTTTTCCACCAGGGCATAAAGCAGGCGCCGGTCAATTTCATCAAGACCAAGTTGGTCCAGCTGCAGCATTTTAAGGGCTTCTTTGGCTACTTCTTCGGTAATTACGTTGTCCGCTTTAACCTGGGCGTAATCACGCACCCTTTTTAGGAGGCGGTTGGCTACCCGCGGGGTTCCCCGCGAAGCCTTAGCAATAATTGCTGCCCCTTCCTGTTCAGTCTCCAGGTTAAGGATATTTGCCGAGCGAATAATAATTTTTTCTATTTCTGCAGGGCTATAAAATTCCAGCCGGTCCACAACGCCGAACCGGTCCCGCAAAGGCGAGGTAAGCAAACCGGCCCTGACAGTTGCGCCAATCATGGTGAAGGGAGGAAGTTCAAGGCGCAGCGTCCGGGCGCCCGGCCCTTTGCCTATAACTATATCAAGGGCATTGTCTTCCATGGCCGGGTAAAGGATTTCTTCTACCGAACGGTTAAGACGGTGAATTTCATCAATAAACAGAACATCCCCATGCCCCAGGTTGGTCAGAATAGCCGCCAAATCACCGGGACGTTCTATGGCCGGACCGGCGGTTACCCGTATATTAACTCCCAGTTCCCAGGCAACGATGTGGGCTAAGGTGGTTTTGCCAAGTCCGGGAGGACCATAAAGAAGTACATGATCAAGCGGTTCATTGCGTTCCAAGGCTGCCCGGACATAAATGGACATCTTTTCCTTTATTTTCTCCTGTCCCACGTACTCTTTTAAAGAACGAGGCCTTAAGCCTGCCTCGACCTGGGGATCATCTTCAGTTTGCCGCTGGGCGGATACCACCCGGTCATCTGTCCTTTCGTCCATCTGTTTCCCCTTTCACCATAGTATCATTCTAACTGCCTGCCATATTTTTCAGGACCAGCTTTAACAATTCCTCGCGGGAAAGATCCTTTTTTTGCTCGACCACGCTGGTTACCGCTGCCGAGGCTTCTCCGCTGGAATAACCGAGAGAAACCAGGGCCTCTGTTATATCATCAACCACCGAATAACCGGTTGGTGCAGCCGGTCCCCCGGCCAACTCCTCGGATGAAATAGTCCGGGGCAGCTTTTCCTTAAGCTCTAGAACCAGGCGCTGGGCAGCCTTGCGGCCTACCCCGTGGGCCCGGCTTAGTTGGGCAATATTTTCCTCCAGCACAGCCACATATAGTTCTGAAACGGTAAATATGCCAAGCAGGGAAAGCGCCAGGCGAGGACCGAAGCCGCTGACCCCAAGCATTAAATTAAACAATTTGCGCTCTTCTGCCGCTTCAAAACCGTAAATATATGCTTCGTCTTCTTTGATCACCAGGCGTGTATACAGGATTACTTCTTCGCTAACCCGGTTTTGCAGGCTGCTTTTTTCTGATGGAGGCATATCAAGGGCTATACCGACTCCCCCGATATCAAGCACTGCTTTTCCCTGAGCCACCGAAACCAGGCGGCCGGTCAGGTAATCAATCACCTAAGACCCGCCTCCTTTTACCGCATTTTCAAAGCGTCGATTTTGTAAGTGGCAGAGGGCTACAGCCATGGCGTCCGCTTCATCATCCACCCCGGGGAGACCTGGCAGTTTAAGCAGCATCTGCACCATTTTTTGAACCTGTATCTTCTCGGCTTTCCCGTAACCGGCAACTGCTTGTTTGACCTGCAGAGGGGTATATTCAAAAAGGTCGACTCCGCAGTGGGCAGCAGCAAGAATAATTACCCCCCTGGCCTCACCCACCTGGAAAGCGGTGCGCACATTCTTGCTGAAAAATATTTTTTCTATTGCCAGCGCCTGCGGATTGTATTCTGAAACCAGAGTGCAAACACACTCGTGAATTTTTTCCAGCCGTGAAGCAGTAGGCCAGTTTTTATCAGTCCTGATACATCCGGAAGCCAGGCATGTAAAATCACTACCTGCTTCTTCCACAACTCCGTAACCGGTGATTGCCACCCCGGGATCTATACCGAGAATCCTCATTTGTTCACCCGGCCTTTCTGTTTTGTAGGCCCGCTACTGTTCCACCAGCAGTTCATCGGGTATATTGAAGTTAGCGTAAACATTGTGGACATCGTCGTGATCGTCTAAAGCTTCCATCAAGCTCAAGATCTGCCGCACAGAATCCGGTTCGGTAACCTCCACAGTAGTGCTTGGCAGCATAGTTAATTCAGAAGAAGCAATGGGAATACCTTGTTCTTTTAGCTTATCCTTCACAGCTTCAAAATTTTCCTTCTCGGTGGTAATGCTGTAAGTGCCGTCATCTTCTTCTTCCACATCTTCCGCCCCGGCTTCCAGGGCT
>CAYXQO010000120.1:0-3434 GCA_964467475.1 uncultured Syntrophomonadaceae bacterium | reverse complement strand
TTTTAAGGATAGATCTTAAAAAGCGTTCCCCCTGTTTTTATCCCTGGATGTCGCGCCGGCGGTAACCCAGGAAGCCGGCAACAATTAGGCCTAAAGCCAGTATTGTCAGGATAGATGTCCCGGTGTAATCCATCTCCTCAATGGGCAGCCGGGGAACATGGCCGAATGGTGTAAGTGAAGAGAGCCATTCGGGCAAATCCAGCAGTTGGCCCAGGTAAACCACAAAGAAGGAGTAGCCAAGATAAAACCAGACTATACCTAAAGCCTCCGGTTTGAAACCTATTAAAAGCACGGCAACTCCGATCATAACCAGCAGTGCCGGATAATATACCATTATGGCATTAAATATAGTTTCAAAGGAAACCGGGTCTTCCATTACCGGTACCGCCGCAGACCATAGCCCTGTCCCAGCCAACAACAGGGCAAGTGCCCCTGTAACTATCGATAAAGACAAATAGCTTCCCAGCAGTTTGGGGCGTGATACAGCCCGTGCCAGAAGCTGCTCCTTGCGGTTTTTGTTTTCTTCCCCCCGGAGCCTGGTGATCATCAGCAGGGCTGGAATTACACTGATGCTGGAAAGCACCGACATCAACATGGGAATAAACTGTTCTGTTAAAGTGAATCCTTCCACATCCGGCAGCATTTCCCGCAACATCCCCAGTTCCTCCAGGTATGTCTCCATGTCTCCCATAACGGAACCGTATGAAGCACCAAGGATAAACACTGCGATCATCCAGCCGATGATTGCGTTTCTTTGCAGTTTCCAGGCCAGCCCCAGGGGACTTTGCAGAAAGCGTGATGCAGTTTTCCGGCCCGGCCTGGAAGGAAATAGACCGGCCCCCAGGTCGCGGATGGAGTTTAAGTAGAAAGCAAGGGCGGTTACGGCAAGGCTTGCTGCCACGGTCAATCCAACCGGCCACCAGATATTATTGACATAGACTTCCGAGCGCAGGATCCAGCCCAGTGGTGATAACCATGAAAGGGTTTCGTTTTCCACGTCGCCGATGGCGCGTAAAAGATAAAAGAACAACAAAGCAGCTATGGACAACCCTGTGGTGCCCCGGGAGTTTTCTGCAAGCTGGGCAAACAGAGCGGTAAGGGCGGTAAAGAAAAACCCTGCGGCGCCCAGGGCGGCCCCGTAAAGCAAAGAACCGTGCAAATCTATGCTTTCGATTCCCAGGGCATACAGTCCCAGCCCCGTTAAAAGGGCCAGGATTATATTGGCTCCAAATAAAACCAGGGTGGTTGAACATAAACTGGAGAGACGTCCTACCGGTAGCGAAAGGATCATTTCTGTCCGGCCGCTTTCCTCATCTCCACGGGTTTGCCGGGCCACCAGCATGATGCTCATGATACTAACCGCCAGGGCGGTAAACAAAAGCATCTGGTGACCCATCATCGCCCCGTAGGTGTAGTCGTCCAGGCCGTACCCCGGGCCGAACATGGCGGTTACAGCCGGGTTTTTCATGGTTTCTGCCATGGTACTCCTTTCCTGCTCCGTGGAAGCCAGCTCGGTGTAAGCCGGAGCCACTACAAGGGTAAGCAGGACTATGGCCATCAGCCAGATAAGAATGCGAAACCGGTCCCGGCGCAGTAGCAGGCGGATATATTTTCCCGTATTGCGGTAAAATTTTCCCCACATTAAGAGTCACCTCCCACCACTTCGTAGTGGCGCATAAACAGGTCTTCTAAAGTGGGAGGGGCACTTTCTAGCTTGATAATATCAAACTGGCTAATGTACTTGATGATTGAGTCCAACTCTTCTGTGTCCACCTGGAAAGAATATATCTGATTATCTTCCCGGAGGTTGTGGACACCTTTAAACTTGTCTAAAGAGGGAACAGGCTGACGGGTTTCCAGGTGAACCGAAGTGCGGGTAAGATGTCGCAGATCCTTTAGATAACCGGTTTCGATGATCTCACCCTGGCGGATAATACTGACCTTGTCGCATAACCTTTCCACCTCCGACAGGATATGGCTGGAAAGAAAAATAGTTTTACCCGCCTGCTTTGCTTCCATTATACATTCCCGGAAAACCCTGTCCATCAGGGGATCAAGCCCCGCAGATGGTTCATCTAAGATGTATAGTTCGGCATCCGAGGCAAAAGCAGCTACCAGGGCTACTTTCTGCCGGTTGCCCTTGGAATAAGTCCCGCACTTCTTGGAGGGGTCCAGGTCGAACTTTTGAATTAGTTCTTCCCGGCGGCTCTGGTTGTTGGCGCCGCGCAGCCGGACGAAAAGGTCGATAACTTCCCCTCCGGTGAGCTCCGGCCAGAGGTTTACTTCGCCGGGCACGTAGGCAACATTGCGGTGGATCTCCACGGCATCCTTCCAGGCATCTTTTCCAAATATCGTGGCTTGTCCCTGCGTCGGCTTTAAAATCCCCAGCAGGATTCGGATGGCAGTAGTCTTTCCCGCCCCGTTGGGGCCGATAAAGCCGTACACTTCTCCTTGCTTTACTTCTAAGTTTACATTGTTCAGGGCGGTTAATTTGCCGAACTTTTTGGTTAAATCAGTTGCCTGCACTACCGTCATCTCATTATTCCTCCTCACAGGAATGCTTATGTTTGTAAAATACTTGCTTAAGTATAGCGATATACTCAAAAAATTCTTCCCAGAAGGGCTCCATATCCACAGACGAGAGATTTTCATTCTGGAGGCGGTTTATGATCTCTTTTTCGTAGCCGTCTATGGTCCATTGAATAAGCTTTATACATTTTTCCGGATCAACATCCTCCCTGAAAAGGGAAGTATCGATGTTATTGAAGAACTTAGCGTAACCTGTATTTCTTACTTCACTGACTCTTTCTCCCAGCTCTTTGGACTTCTCAATTTCCCGGTTGATGTACAGTGACCCCAGGAAATTAAATACATGGGGGTTTTTGCTATAGGCTTTTAATTTGCACTGAGCCGCCTGCCGGTATTTATCCAGAAAATCTGTTTCTTTCTCGTCAATCCGGTTTAAATATTCATCGACCACGAAGCTGATTCCGTATTCAATTAAATATTCAAAAAGCTCTCTTTTGCTTTTAAAGTAATAAAAGAGCATCCCTTTGCCTATACCGGCTTTTTTTACGATCCGGTTGGTGGAAGCCCTCTCATATCCCTGCTCGGCGAATTCTTCGAGGGCTGCGTTTAAGATGCGCTCCTGCTTGGCTAACTCCAGGGCGGTAAATTTCTCGGTAATAACAATCCCCTCCCGGGATTTTATCGACCAAGGTGGTCTAATAAAGTATAGCATTTTCGACCGAGGTGGTCAATAAAAGGTTGTAGATTTGATTAAAATAAGGCTATTGTAAGAAAAACCTATTCTTTAAGAGTTTGTCGAACCAAAACCTATTGACCACAAATAATTTTCATTGTGTCCCGAAATTTATCTGTAGCTACATCTACCTGTAAAATATGATATTATAATGTTCAGAATTGAAAGTGAG
>CAYXQO010000119.1:0-3484 GCA_964467475.1 uncultured Syntrophomonadaceae bacterium | reverse complement strand
GCATCCCTGATTTCCATGATAAAGGCCCGGTCGTCGTAAGTTTTTCTTCCCTGCTTGACCGGTGGCCGGAAATCCTTTATTTCTGCTGCTAGATCAAGTAAGTTCCTCAATTCTTTTTTATCAACTTTTTGTACTTTGGCCTCGGAGAGCCATTTTTCCAGGCTGTCATAAAACTGTTGCATCATTTCTGTCCAGTGCACTTTTCCCTCTTCAATTTCGTCCAGTTCTTCCTCCATGCGCGCAGTAAACTTCACCTCGAAAAGTTGCGGCAACCGGCCGATTAAAAAATCATTAACTTCCATCCCTGATTCGGTAGGCATCAAACTTCTTTTTTCGCGCTTGATATAATCACGGTTATACAACGTGGATAGAATTGTAGCGTAAGTCGAAGGCCTGCCAACACCGTTTTTTTCAAGCTCCTTAATTAAGCCTGCTTCACTGTAGCGCCTGGGAGGTTGGGTTTCTTTTTCCTCACGCAGCCACTCCAAGACCTCTAAGGGTTCCCCTTCTTCTAAGGGAGGCAGGTAAGACTCTTTTTCTTCCTCTTCGCCCTCGTCTAATCCACGCCCCCAGGCAGCCATATAACCGTCAAAAACTACCCGGGAAGCATTGGCCCGGAAAATATAATTATGGTTAGCACTATCGGTATTAATATCGATAGTGGTTTGTTCGATGCGCGCTGGTTCCATCTGGCAGGCAATCATCCTTTTCCAGATCAAGGTATAAAGCTTTAATGCCTCTTGATCAACTTTTCCCTTTAGTGCTTCCGGGGTGCGCGAAGGATCAGTAGGACGAATTGCTTCATGAGCCTCCTGGGCACTTTTGCTGCTGCGATAATAAACCGGCTTTCCAGGCAGATACTTCTTTCCATAAGCCCTACCGATCCAATCCCGGGCTTTCTTCACCGCTTCTTCGGCCAGGGTAGTTGAATCGGTACGCATGTAGGTAATCAGTCCGGTCGGACCTGCCCCACCCCCCAAATCTACTCCCTCATAAAGCTTCTGGGCTAAATTCATAGTTTGCCTGGGCGAAAAACCGTATGTGTTTGACGCAGCCTGCTGGAGAGTGGAAGTTATAAACGGGGGGTAGGGGCGTTTTTTCACTTCCTTGGTATTGATCGTATCCACAGCCAGGGAACACTTTTTCAAGTCATGGAGCAATTCTTCGGCCAGTTCCCGCTCAAAAATTTCTCCCTTTTTGCCATCCACCTTGTGCAAGGTTATTTCGAAAGGATCTTTAGGTTCTTTTTCTTTCATCACCCGGGCATTAAAAACCCAGTAAGGGGCGGGAACAAATTTTTGTATTTTTCTTTCTCGCTCACAAAGTAACCGCAAAGCTACAGTCTGGACCCGCCCGGCGCTGTAACCGCCGCGAATGCGGCGCCAAAGCAGAGGGCTTACCTGGTAGCCCACCAGGCGGTCGAGGACCCGCCTGGCCTGCTGGGCGTTTACTTTGTCCATATCAATGCTGCCAGGTTCGGAAAAAGCCTTTTTAATAGCCTGCCTGGTGATCTGGTTATAAGTAACCCGGGAGAAACTTTCCTCACTGCCTACTTCGTCTTTTAACAGTTCACGCAAGTGCCAGGCTATTGCTTCACCTTCACGGTCCGGGTCCATTGCCAGGATCACATTATTACTCTGCTTTGCTGTTTCTTTCAATTCCCGGATTACTTTTGACTTGTCGCGTGAATTAACGTAATGTGGTTTGAAATTGTTCTCCAGATCAACCCCGAGCTTGCTTTTTACCAGGTCTCGAACATGTCCCATCGAAGCTTTAACCACATAATCCTTGCCGAGATATTTGTTAATTGTTTTCGCCTTGGCAGGCGATTCCACAATTACAAGTTGCTTATTCATATTCTCTCCTTCAGCACCAAAAGATTAACAGGGTATTCCCTTAGATCATAATTACATGCTACTACCAAAAATACCTTCCCAAGCATCCCTTTAAAAATCAACAATAGTAAATTAGCTCACACTGCGGTATAAAACCATCTCTTTCAAATCAATAATGCTTTGCCGATCAAAAAGCCAGGTCAGGAGCAGATAAGTCAATACTCCTACAATTATAGACCCGGTCAAAAGTAATGCTTCGCCAATCCACGGGCCGGCTGCATGCTGAAAACCGGTTACCGCTACAACCATCAGTAAAGAAAGGCCAAACGGGCTTTTGAAGTTTGTGGCATACTCATACAGCCGGTAAGTAATCTGGCGGTGTGCGGCCACCTGCATGGCCGTGGCCTTAAGCAGTTGATAAAAAACATACAGGGCTATCACTACATTAATTCCCCAGGGAGCAAAAAGCAGCAGGGCGGAAATATACACCAGGTCTGTAGCCAGATCCACCCCAAAAACTGTATCGGGCTTATTAACCGAGTAAAGCAGGTTGCTGGCCAGGATCCCGGTCAATATCTTGAAGATAAATACAATCGAAAAAACCTGGAAAACCACGATACTGTCCATCCACTGCTCTCCGAAGACTACCGGCACAAATAAATGAGCGGTAACCGAAACCCCGATAAATACCGGAAAAGCTACCAGGGAAAGATAGCGACTCATCCGGTAATATGCTTCAGAAAGCCTGGATTGATCGTGTTTAAGGCGCGAAAGCAAAGGAAACACCAGGCGGTAGTAAGACATATTTAAAAGTTGCCTGAGCCGCTCCAGCATGTTTTTGCCGAAAAAGTAAACCCCCATGATGTCCGGTCCCAGGAAATGAAGAATAATTAGCTCATCAATCTGCCGGGTTACCACATTCAAGGTCTGCCTTCCGGTCACGTAAATGCCAAACTTAACAAAGGGGCGCAGTTCGTTAATGCCAAAGTAAGGCCTCAAAGAAGCAATGTGGTTCTTGATGCCCCCTGCGGCAAAAAGCACAGCCGAGATAATCGTTGCCGCCACGTGACCGAGCACAAAACCCAGGACGCCCCAGCCCATCACAATCAGGATGGTTGCCAGGACAACGAATAAAAACTGCCGGGCGATCTGGATTATCGAGATATATTTAAAGTAGAAATATTTTTCCAGGAAAACAATAAAGAACTGGGCCGGCCCCTGAAAAAATACCGCCAGGCTCATAATTCTTAAGTAGGGGCCCAGGCGGGGCAGTTCGAAGAAAATAGCCAGCGGAGCGCTGGCCAAAAAGATTACGGCCGCGGCAAACAAAGATATAAAGATATTAAAGACGAACAGGGATGAAGCTTCTTCAGAGGAAACCGTATCTTTCTGGATTACTCCACGGTTAAACCCGGCGGCCTCTAAGTTCCTGCTCAAACCGATGATAATCATCAGCACCGAAAGGTGGGCAAACTCCTCCGGGGTAAGAAACCTGGCCTTAATAAGTTGAAAGAGCAGAGCGGTAACAGCTGCAAAAGTAGCACTGATTGCCGTCCATCTGACCCCTGTCATAGCTGATTCTCTGAGTGAATTCAAGTTTGCTATGCCCCTGTAAAGAAATTATAATGCTGTAAATGACAAACAGCTTT
>CAYXQO010000118.1:0-3492 GCA_964467475.1 uncultured Syntrophomonadaceae bacterium | reverse complement strand
TGCCCGAATAACCGGGGTTTGCTTCTACCTGGACTGCCCAGAGTTGCTGGGTGAGATCGGTAGTTTCGGTGATTTGATGAGTTTCGTCTAATTCACCAACGGCTACGTTCTCAAATGTTCCTAACGCCAATGCAGTTTGTAAGTCATCGCAATCTAATATTTCTGCAATAGCTTCAGGATTACCTTCATTTAGGGCAAGAAGCTGATCTTCCAATGTTCCTGTATCATATACACCCTCTTCAAGGTCACGCACATCTGCTACGCCATCAGCTGATACATAGTCTTGCCAACCAATTTCGCCTTCGCCGTAAACATAATCGGTAGTTTCAAAAGTTTGCTTCGGCGGTGCGCATAGTTCAATCACGCTGGTAACGCTTAAGTTTTCTGCAGCGTCTTCGGCAGTGACAAAGTCACTTGCTTCATCCACGGTCAGCTTACCTTTTGCCATGGTGGCGGTGGAAACTCTTTCCATGGTGCCGTCACCGCTGATCGCTACCTTCTGCTCTGCACCGGTGTTGCAGAGGTGGCCTACTTGCCTTTCCATGTCGACCGAGCCGTCCCACTCATAATCTGCTGTGTGGGTCATCGCAAATGCCGGGGTGGCAAGTGCCAAAACAAATACTACTGTCAGTGTTGCAGCTACTAATGTTCTCTTCACTGTTTACAACACTCCTTTCTCCTTAAAAGTTTTTAATTAAATTTTTGTGTGTTTTTAAAACACCTCGCTGATACATAACTTAACACCACCTAGTTAATTTGTCAATAGCTTTTTTAGGTTTTTATGTAATATGTTATGAATCTGTTAAGATGAGCCTTAAAACTGTTAAAAGTTGGAGGTTTTTCGAGAGGTGAGGGCTAGTGGCTTATGGGTAGTAGTTTAAGATTATATAATACAGTTTTTTGTTCATGTAGAGCTTGCTTTTACGGTTATTAACATTGTTGACTTTTAAGCAGTGTTGCATTAAAATTAGGAAGTGCCAAAGGAGAATAAAAAACAAAATAAAGTAACATAACATCGGGGCGTGGCGCAGTTTGGTAGCGCGCTTGACTGGGGGTCAAGAGGTCGTAGGTTCAAATCCTATCGCTCCGACCATTTTTTTATGGATAACTTTTTTGGGGGGTGTTAGCCGGTTTAAAGCGACATCCGGATTAGTGAAGAAGGCTTAGTTAAAGAAAGGGTGTGCCTGCTTTTGAAGAAAAAATTTCTATTCACCGCTTTATTTGTTTCAATACTAATGTTGTTGTTTTCTCTAACCGTCCTGGCTGATGAAGATAATAATGATGAAGTAAACAATGATAACGAGGAAGAAAATGACGAAACTGCCGAAGAATTTTTTGATGAAGAACTAAACGAAGAGATTGAAATAGCTTTTCCTTTCCAGGAATACCGTTACAGCGGGACCAGCTTTTGGTACATTGGTCTGTTTACGCATGAAAAAGATTTCAGGTTTATTGGCGGCGATGCTCATTTTAGTGTGGAAGGACGCGGTGAAGCCCGGGGTAACCAGCATATTCACTCGGTAAGCCAGGCGCTTTCACCGGAAGAATACAGCCACCGGGTCAACATAGATACCTATTTATGGGGACGCACTGCCGATGATGCTACCGCCATGGATTTGAAGGCAGCCGAAGACAGGGCCCTGGAACAGATCAAAAGGGAGCGCCAGGAGGCAGTTGATGCTCTCAATGCCCGGTTCAGGGCAGATGATAACATGACCGCTGCCGACTATGAAGCTGCCCTGCAGGCTATCAGGGAAGAATATGAAGAAAAGAGACTCGCTATAAAAAGAGAATTTGACCAGGTGAAAAACAATGTTAAGCTGGTTAGCTCCGTAAGCGTCCTTGAAGGTACGGCCCATGAAACCCACCTGACCAGTGGGGTGAACATGGATCCCGGCGAAACAGGATATATCAAGCAAAACGTGGCAGCAAACCAGGACCAGGACGGCGAATATTTAAGGTTGAGGAATGAAGTGGAAAACACCGGAGGGGTCACCGTGAACGACCTCGAGGTCGGCGAATACCTGAATGAATCTCTGCGCGTGGAGGGCTACGCCAAGGTAAGGCAGTCTGCCACGGTGGAGGCAGGCGGCGCAAGGACAGGCTGGTGGAACACCGGTCCTTAAGATAACCGCCTGAAATTAAAGAAGAAAAAGAGGCTTGCGGGTCTATCTCCCTTAAAGCCTCTTTTTTTTTGCTTTTTTCCTTCACAACCATGTGGCATTATGATAAATTAATCTTCAAGCTTCAATGTCATACACCGGTATGGCCTAGATTAGGAGTACTTTCATGACCAAAAAGCAAATGATCAACAGTTTAAGGATCGGTGACGAGGTGGAAACTCAAGTCCTGGTGCTGGAAGCGAACATGACCGCTTTTTCAGCTCCTCACCGGGCCGGTGAATATTTTTTAAGGCTGGTTTTGGGGGATGTGAGTGGCCGGATCAAAGCGGTAATGTGGAACCCGCCGGATGATCAAGCAATTAGGCAGGATGATGTGGTTTTCGTACGCGGTTCGGTAGGAGAATACCACGGGCCGCAGATCGTGGTTTCAGATATCCGCAAGCTGGACCCGGCAAAGGTTAACCGGGCTTTTTTCCAGCCGGTTTCTGAGCGCGATCCAGGGGAAATGATGGCCGAGCTGCGGAAGGTAATCGACCGCGATATTAAAGATCGTCATTTAAAGAAACTGCTCGAGTCTTTTTTTAACGATGAAAACTTTACCAGCCAGTTTTCCGGGAGCCCGGCAGCGCGGACAATCCACCACAACTGGGTGGGAGGACTGCTTGAACACACCCTGGAAGTGATAACTTTCTGCCGCAGCCAGGCCGCGCAGTACCCCCGTGAAATTAACCTTGATTTGTTACTTACGGGGGCGATACTGCATGATATTGGCAAGATCGAAGAATACCGCACGGACAGCTTAAGTTTTGAGTTTACCGACCGGGGCAAGTTGATCGGCCACATCTGTATCGGTAAAGAAATGGTTTCAGAAAAACTCGATCAAGTGCCCGGGTTCCCTGAAAACCTGCGCCTGGAACTGGAACACATGCTTCTTTCCCACCACGGGGCCAGGGAATGGGGTTCACCGGAAGTGCCGAAGACGATTAACGCTTTTGCCCTGTTCCATGCTGATCTTTTAAGCGCCAGG
This sequence comes from uncultured Syntrophomonadaceae bacterium, assembly GCA_964467475.1. Taxonomy (GTDB): domain Bacteria; phylum Bacillota; class Dethiobacteria; order DTU022; family DTU022; genus B1SED10-74M. Next base: position 342 of record CAYXQO010000118.1, on the reverse strand, counting down.
CTAAACCAGTTTACTTCTGTAATGGGCAAGCATGCTCCGAGCAGCGGGGATTGGACCGAGTGGGATCGTTTCTTAGAGCGGAGTATTTACGTGCCGCCTCCCGAAGATTAAGTGGTTTTGGCGCGGGGCAGGAAATTTCATCTCCTTGCAGAAATATATCTTTACAAGCAACAACAGAAGGTAACAGAGAGCGATGGTGAAGTAATTGGGAAGAGTAGACCGCCCGAGAGGCAAACTAAAGACAGACGACCACAGCCTGAAGGTTATCCCTATCCTCCAGGATGCTCCTTATTATGCCCGCAAGGGAACTTATTACAGCAGTAAAAACCAGATCTCCAAGGC
>CAYXQO010000117.1:0-3524 GCA_964467475.1 uncultured Syntrophomonadaceae bacterium | reverse complement strand
AAATGAACTATATCGCAGCAAACCAGGACAATTTTAACCAGATTATGCTTAATATTAATATTGATGGAGCAGGTTATAAGGATGGTCCGTCGGCACTTTCTTTCTACGGTTTGCCTTCCTTAATAGAGAATAAAGCGCTGGAAGCGCTGGCTTCAAACGAAGGGGTAATTGAAGGAAGTCAGTGGCCTCAAGGTGACCATAGTATATTTATACAATACGGATGCCCGGCTATTGCTGCTACCTCGTACTGGTTTTCAGAGAATATAGACAACCAAACTATTACTCATACACCCGAGGAGAGACCGGAAATTGTTGATTGCCAAAAGCTGGTTGAATTAACGCAAACACTTAACACCATGATCCGGAAGCTATAATTGATAACGAATGATAGGTTGCAGCTCGCTTTAAAACTAAAAAAATGTAAAAACAATAACAAGCCCAGGCAGCTTGTTATATTAAATATTGCAACTGGTGGGCGATGGTCTGTATTAAATTCGAAAGAGTTTTTTATTAATACCAAGGAAAGAGCGTTGTTAATGAAGAAAAATAAAAAGTATTGTTTGTTATTCTCGCCGTAATTCTGATTTTTGGAGGAGTTTGTGCCGCGAAGTATTTCTCTGATCTGAGCAGTTACCGTCAAGCCGTGGAAAAGATAACCGTCGGAAAAAAGGTGTGACCGGCCCTGGCTGCTGGTGCTGATGAGCAAAAACGGTCAAGGCTTTTTATTGCCAATTAGTTGGTTTTGCGGATTGGTTTTATAATATCAGGCAGTACAAATCTGTTGTAAAATAATAATAGGACTAACTCTTCCTTTTTATGATAGAATTGTAGAGAGCTACCTGGACACCTGAATCGGACCAATAAAGGAGTGTGAATCAAATTAGAGAATACCCCAGGCAAGAACACGCAATGATTGAGGAGTTTAATGCTTCTGAAACAATCAAAGAACGGATCTCAGTGCGCAGTTATTCCAGCCACCCGGTTGAAAAAGCGCTTCGCCGGTAGCTTGAAACCCACATGAAAAACCTGGGAAACGGGGTCTTTGGCACGAAACCGCGCTTTGAGATGCTTGACCTGGAACCGCTGGATAAAAAAGAACTGCGGAGCCTGGGCACCTACGGCTTCATTAAAGGCGCCCGCCTCTATATTCTCGGTGCAATAAAAAACACACCTGGCGCCTTAGAAGACCTGGGCTACTGTATGGAAAAAATTATCCTTTAAGCGACCAACCTCGTCCTCGGCACCTGCTGGCTTGGGGGCACCTTTAAGCGAGCGGCCTTTGCTCAGAAAATGGATCTTGAAGCGGACGAGCTACTGCCTGCGATCACCCCGGTAGGCTACCCGACAGATCAAACATTACCCTCAGACCGCCTGATTCGTCTCGCGGCTAAATCGAAGAAGCGCAAACCCTGGTCCGAACTTTTCTTCGGCCCTGACGGCAGAACACCGCTTACCGAAAATGAGGCCGGTCCGTACCGAAATGCCTTAGAAGCAGTCCGCCTCGGTCCCTCGGCATCAAACCGCCAGCCCTGGCGGATCGTCAAGGACAAAATTGGTAAATTCCACCTGTTACTAAGAGAAAACGAGATCTACAACCGGACCATGGGCAAAATTCGCCTGCAAAACCTGGACATGGGCATAGCCATGTGCCACTTTGCCATGGTAGCCTGGGAACAAAATCTTCCCGGAAGCTGGAAACCCGAACCTGGTACCCCCACCATTCCAGGCCTGCAGCACATAGCGACCTGGTCCACTTAAACACTAATTTATGCCAGATTCCCCGCAGCACCATGCTTACACAGGCTTGATCCAGCGACGAAAAACCGCCACACCTCTGGGTGCTGGCTTGCTTACTTCCGCCTTGATGTATTCGGCACCTCTGCTGCTTCCGCTCACTCGCGACCACTTCCCTTTCGGCTATAAGATATACTGCTACCTTAAGCCCATAGGCCAATCATACTATATTAACAGCAGTCTTATACCACTCACTTATCTCCTTATGTCCGCGGCCTGGGATTTTCTGCTGTGGCTTTCCCCGTGATTATACTTCTTACCATGTGCTCAGAAGCCCATTCTTTACAGGAAAAATACTCCAGGTGTAACTTGCCCGGGAAAAGCTTGCGAGTAATCTCCGGAACATTTAGTCCCTGGTCATGATAAGAGAGCACTTTTTCCTGAATATCCTGCAGGTAGTCCAGCTTTTTCTGCAGCGCTTCCCTGCCCTGGTAAACTATCCCGGCATGCCCGCAGAAAACAGTAGTAAAATCATAGCGGAGCACTGTTTTCAAATCCTCTATCATAAAGGGAGTGCTTTCAGTGTTTAATACCATCTGGGGATGCGTAGTTACAAACAGGTCTCCTGTAAAAAAGCAGCCTTTCTCGGGCAAGTAGAAAGAGCGGTGGTCGAAAACATGCCCCGGTGTGGGAACCGTTTTAAATGTTACCTCCCCTGCTGTAAGCTTTTCATTCAGGGGATACGGGGAAAAAGCCTCCCGGTTTCCCCAAAATATTCTTCGATACAAAGGCAACCTGGTCTTATCACGGCAGCGCTCTAATGAAGAAGGATTAATATATACATGAATCCCCCGGCCGGCCAGATAGGGGGCGTTGCCGCTGTGATCCTCGTGGTAGTGGGTTAACAGGACTGTTTCAATCTTCTGCTCGTCTAAAAAGGGCACGATAATATCAGATAGTCTGACCGGGCCGGTGTCGATCAAGACTCCGTTCACCAGGTAAAGAAAAACCTTGATGCTGAAATTGCCCCACCCGGCCAGGACCCGCACCCAGGTAACACCTTCATGCTCACCAGATTTAAACCTGTTCATCAAGAACCTCCCGAACACAGTTAACTTCTTTAAACATGCATAGTAAAATAATTCTTAAACTAAGTAGAAATCCCCTTCTTTCTGCAGCCCGGTTTAAATATTAATTGACACAAGGATAGCCTGCCTGCAAAAGAGGCTTCCGTTTATATCAAAGGCCTCAAGATAAAATAATAAACTACAGGGTTCAGGCCCTGGATATATTTTTTCTATTGATTAATCTGTTGTGGTCGCCAACCAGTCCTTAGATGTAGATATAAACACAGGAGCAACAGTCTCGAGCAAAGCTTTCCTGAAGTCAGTAGAAAAAGCCCTTACACCTTAATCAAGTTATGTCCGGCTAAATAGCAACCATACCATCCAGATGATTTGTAAAGCAGACAGTAAGAAGTTTGCCAGCAGTAAGCCTTGAGCCGCAAAGTTATTTTTTAAAGAAACCGGGTGCAGAAAGAGCTGCTTTTCTTTCTAACCATTTGCCGCCAAAAGCAAAGAAAGCCAGGCCGGCCAGGGCCAGCCATCCGGCCCAGTCACCGAGGCGGGTATTTATGGTGCCTTTCCCATCACCAATTTGCACATCTGCTACTAATGTTGCTTCGCCTCCTTCGGGAAAGACAGCCAGCTCTAAAATCCTCCCGTAAGGGTCGACAATGGCCGAGTTATAGCTGCCGTCAGCCTTGACCATGGCCGCGCGGTTTTCGATGG
>CAYXQO010000116.1:0-3570 GCA_964467475.1 uncultured Syntrophomonadaceae bacterium | reverse complement strand
CTTAACAGCGTGGAAAAACATATCATCACCGTGGAAGACCCTATCGAATACCGCTTAAGCGGTATCAACCAGGTCCAGGTCAACCCGCGGGCCGGTCTTACATTCGCTACCGGCCTGCGCTCTATCTTGCGCAATGATCCGGACATTATCATGGTCGGCGAGATCAGAGATAGAGATACAGCCAGGATTGCCATTGAATCCGCCCTCACCGGGCACCTGGTTTTATCCACCCTGCATACCAACGATGCCGCGGGTGCCTTAACCAGGCTTGGAGACATGGACATAGAACCTTATTTAACAGCTTCCTCGGTAGTCGGGGTATTAGCGCAGCGTCTGGTAAGGGTACTCTGCAAGCAGTGTCGCAACCCTTATACAATCAGCCGGAAAGAAATTCAATCAAACGTGTCCGACTTCCCTATGGCCAAGGGGGAACAGGAAGTGACCCTTTATTCCGCCCATGGCTGCTTGCGTTGCGGCAATACCGGTTACCGGGGGCGCACCGGGGTTTACGAACTGCTTATTATGACGGATAACATCCGTGATATGGTTCTTCAACGTTATTCTGCCGGAGCAATTGCCGAAGCGGCGGTCAAGGAAGGAATGATTACCCTGCGGCGCGACGGTTTCTTCAAGGTAAGGGAAGGAATCACCACCTTAGAAGAAGCTCTTAGGGTCCTGGGCTAATATGGGAAAATTAACAATTATATTTGACTAACCTTTATTAATATGAGAAAATAGATAACACTAAGAAAAAGCCGTAAAAGGCAAAGCCACCGAAAGGTGGCGGCGCAAAGCTAGAGGGGCTTAAGGCAACAGGTGCCTATGCCAGCCAGCTGCCGGTTCACAGGGATATAGACGACCCCTCCTGGACCAAGCAGGTGGGGATTATTTTTTCCTAAGGTTAAACCGGTGGCAATCAAGAATCGAATTTATAGTTTTTATTCAGTGAAATAGCATATTACTTTACCGTGGAGGAAGGATGCCCACATGAACAGGCCTGGGGAGAAAAAACAAAACGAGCCACTTGAAAATGCCGCTACAACCTACAGCTACACGGGCTGTGAAAGGGCAAAAGAAACTGCTGTGCAGAAAGGGGAAGCCCTTGTCTGCTATTATGCCAATCTATACAGCCCCGGGAGGATGGAGGAAGATTTAAAGCAAGCAGGATATGAAGGATTGCTCAAAGCATTAAAGCGTTTTAAACCGGCAAAAGAAGTTAAGTTTTCTACCTATGCTTCTCACTGCATCATTGGTGAAATACGCCACGAACTAAGAAACCGCGGTACTTTCAAAGTGCCTGAAGGACTGCGAATGCTCCAAGCCCGGGTGCTTAAAGTTACTGAAGAATTAGCCCAGAAAAATGAATCCATGCCAACCCTTTCTGAAATCGCTAAAGTAGTTAACGTATCTGAAGAAGGTATTGTCGAAGCTATGCAGGCGGGTTGTGTTTCCCTTGATGAAATTGATTTAAGTAAAGTTCGGCATTTACGTTATGAAAGCTTTAAACTGCCGATTGAAGATAAACTGGCTATGCAGATATCGCTGGAAAAAATGGATAAGATGCAAAAGAAAGTAATCAAGATGATTTTCTTTGAAGGACTAACCCAGGAGCAAACGGCAAAAAGGCTGGGTATCAACCAGAGGAAAGTGTCGCGCCTTATGCATAAAGGCTTGAAAGAAATGCGTACTCACGTAGTGTGACCGAAAAACACCTCGCTGACACTCCCACCAATCCACCCCGGTCCCGGAAATCTTTAACCGGGTCAGAAATTTAAACAGGATAATATTTAAATTCCCGGTGCCGGGGTGGTGGGCGTGTTCCAAGAGCCTATAAATTTTAGAGCTCACTCTCTTAATGCACCCTTTATATACGCTCAAAAACATCTCCGCTAAAACTTTCCTTAGCTGCCCTTAAAAAATAGTTACCTTCTATCTCGGCCGTAAAGTAATACGCATCTTTACCATAAAAAGAATCATCCTTTTAATCAATTTGAGAAAATTTTTTGCCGGGTAAAACTTGAAGCACATGGTATAATGTATTATGATTTAAGCAATATATTTTTGGATAAAGGAAGATGATTAGATCTGTTCCCATGGCCTGGGAACCGGCTAAAAGCGCTATTAATTTTTTCCCGGCTCAAAGCTAGAAAAGTTTGCTCAAGTAAAATACATCTTTAGTATTTGATGCCAGTGAGGTAAATAATCATGCTAGTAAAAAATGTAATAGTGGAAAACGATAAAGTAAGGTTATATCCCGTTGATGGAATAAATGAACCCATTTACGGACATGCTGTTGATTTTACCGATAATATAATCAGTGTAGCCTTAGAGGATGATTTGCAAAAGATAGCTGAAGAAACCGGTGAAAGAGTAATCTTGGAAGTGATCAAAAAAGAGGTAAAAGAAGAAAGCCTTTACTTAGCTGAAGCCGAAGTAGTGAAATATATAATGGATCGCACCCCCATTTGCGAGCTGCTTGTGTTAACTGACTTCAAGCGTTTGCAGCGGCGCAATTATGTGAGGATACCGGTGCAGATTGAGCTGGAGTATTACGTAAAAGGCAGGGAGTTAGGGGAAAAGGGGTTGATTATAGATATTTCCGGTGGAGGGGTTTTGATCAACACCAAGGAGCCTTTGCAGATTAACTCTGAAATCAATATGCGCTTCCCCTTAGTATTTCCGGAAGAAACAACCGTGGTTTATCTATCAGGCACAGTGGTCAGGGAGGACCATGCTCCCAGGGCAAATGCCGACCCTGAATTGCCTTATAAATACGGGGTCCGTTTTGAGGGGCTTTCTGTTAAAGAACAAGATCACATTGTAAAGTATGTGATGATTAAGGTAAGGGAAAGAATCAGGAAGATGCAATAGTTAGTAGCTGCCAGGTTACTGGACTAAAAACAGGTTAACTTCCGGGTCGTTATAACACGCGGGGCAAAAAGTTTTAACATCCCCACTGCCGCAGCCGTGGTTCCAGATATCGAATATGCGGCAATTCACGCAGATGGCCTTTTCACAGCCGCTGCAAAGCACTACCGCTTCTTCATTTTCGCAAACAGAACAGGTGAGCCCTTCAATAGGAGTTGGCACTGTTTTTAAACCGCCTTTCTTTGCTGTGAAAGTATTTCTAATTCCATAATATCATACCGTTTCACCCCGAAAAAAGTATGATATTTTTTATATTTGCCTATAATGATATAATTAATAATAACAAAACACCATCGTCTTCGAAAGGAGCAGGCTCATGGGACCTGCAGTAAACCGGTCCAGGCTTAGCCCGGAGTACCTAAAAAACATTTATACCACATCTGCTTCAAAAAAACCCGATCCGCCTTCCGCAATGCGCGAAAGCGGTATTAATTACCGGGTGGGCAGAGACAGTGCAAATATTTCTGAAGAAGCCCGCCAGATGCAGCGTGTCGAGCAATCAAAAAATATATACGGAAGCTCAATCGACCAGCAAAAAAATATTAACCGGCCGGGTCCTGATCAACGTAAAGTTAATGATCAAGAAAACCTGGAAAAGCAGCGGGAAAACCGGGTTAGTGAACAGAAAGAAATATTTGAGCG
>CAYXQO010000115.1:0-3573 GCA_964467475.1 uncultured Syntrophomonadaceae bacterium | reverse complement strand
GCAATTGCTGCAGGTAAAAGAAAAGAATGACAGACTGCATAACTTTAGTTGTAACACCGGGCAACTACGGAATATCAGGCAGGTGAAAAGGGTTGCCCCCGGATAATTACCGGTGCGCCGAGGCCATCTTATCAACCAGGTGGGAAGGGACAAAATAACCGGCAGTTAAAATCAGGGCCGCTGCCGCCACCGCCCCGATTGCGCTTAACTGGATTGCGCCGCTTAGGCCAATTAAGCCAGATAAAAACCCGGTCAAATAGGGGCCAAGACTGTAAATTACCGTATAAGCGGTGCAAAAAAGACCGAAACCTGCACCCTGGTACTTTGGAGGAATAAAGCGCAGGACGTAAGAATTAATCAGGGTGTTTGTATTTAAACAAGCTGCCCCCAGAAGGGCCAGAACAGCGAGGATTTGAAAATGGCCTGTGACTAAAGTAAGGGCAATAAAAAGGGCTATACTCAAAACAAGATTAAAAAACAAAACCAGGTTGTTCCCGAACCGATCCGCCAGCCACCCGGTGCCAATTTTTGCCGCCAGCCCGGCCACAGCAACAATGATATACATCTGGTTGGCAACATCGTAATTGTAGCCGCGTTCTTCGACCAGGAAGGTAGGGATAAATGAATTTATCCCGGTCCAGGAAAGCGCTCCCAACCCACCGACCAGGGTACTCCAAATAATAAAACGCCTGATTAGGGGATCCTTAAAAATAACGGTGGAATCTTTAATGCTTTCGAATATTTTTCTTACCCTGCTTTCTGTCTCCTTTTTCCCCCTGCCGCAACTTTCCTGCCGGTTAGAACTTAAGCCTGCAATTCCGTTTTGCGCTGCATAAGTTTCTTCATAACGACCGGCCTGCCTGCGGTAGAAGTAAAATAACCAGGTAACTGTAACGAGGACAAGCCCCGTAAATATAAATAAAAGCTGCCAGCTAAAATAGATAACAAATAAAGTTACCAGCACCGGTGAGATAATTCCGGCCACGATGCCAAAAGACTCAAAAGCGGCCGTAGCAGTGCCTGCCCGCTGTCGCGAGCCAATAATAACAGCCAGCGTGTAACCGGCAGTAACATAGATACCACTGCTAACCCCTAATATAAAGGTCATCAGCGCCAGGGCAGGATATCCCGGCGACAAAGCCACACCCAGGAAAGAAAAAGCCATCGCCGCGCTACCTATAAGTACAGTTTTCGTACATCCGATCTGGTCCGCAATAACCCCTGAAGGAAAGCGGGCCAGGGCATATCCGAAAAAAACCAGGGTGACCAGTAGTCCAGCCTGGGCGTGATCGATCATGAAGGTTTCCCGCAACGGTAAAAGCAGGGGCGGAAATAAGTTCTTTGTCAGGGCCTGAAAGAAAAAGATGCCACCATTAAGGATAAAGACCGGTCCTATTAAGAGGCCGATTATCTTTTTAGCGCCGCTAAAAGATTTATCATTCATCAGTTTTCCTGCTCCTTAATCATTAAAAATGCTGCCCTTAAGTTTCTTTATGCGTTCACCCGGCAGGCAAAATTTATACTCTTTTTATCCACCCGGTTATTATAACATTAAACGGCCATTCACTGTGATCTCTTAATTAATTGAGAAAATCAGTTGGCAGCAAATTACCAGTTGACAGATAGGGTTTGTTTATATAAAATAAGTATATATTACCGATAATATTAGTAGGATTTACCTGGAGCCTTGACTAATCGCTAACTTGACCTGAAGCAGTAAAAAATTTATGGGAGGTATTTACCAGTGTTAAAAAAGTGCTTTTTAATTACCGTTTTTATCCTAATCATGGGGTTTGCTGCCGCGTGTGACGGAGAACCGGAAGAAACAGCTGCTGACGACCCGGCAGAAGAACCCGGCAACATGATGGGGAAAGTCGAGGAACCTCTCAATATGGACGGTTCCAGCGAAGGTTACCCGGCGGACCCAATTGAAGTTTCAGGTGCAACAATTTACCTGGCCCATGACGAAGAGTTTTTGTACGTATTGATGGAAGCTGAAGTTGAGGGGTGGCTTTCAGTTGGAATCAATGAACCAGGCGGTGGCATGGACGGGGCTAATATGGTTTTGGGCTACCTAACAGATGCAGGTGAACCTGCTTACAGGGATGACGTGGGCAGAGGGCATGCTCACTCTGAGGCAGAAAGCCCCGCGGTAGCACAGCCATTTGTCGACCGGGCAGAAGGGAAAACAGTGTTCGAATTTGCCTATCCGCTCAGTTTCCCGGCTGATGAAGGTTACAACGTAGAAGAAATTTTAGCAGGTGAAACATATGCCCTGATCATCGGCATGCACCGGAACTCAGATGACATCAGCACCAAGCATTCCACCAGGGGCAGTGCCGAATTCCAGGTGCAGCCCTAAAAAGTAAATGCAGATATACCGGCTAAACCCATTTTTAGGGGCTTTCTATATACCAGAAAGCCCTTTTTTATGCCTGGACCTATTTTAATTTATCTGCCAAACGCTGGATGCGGTAATACTGAACCAGGTCAATGAAATTAGGATTATGCAGGGGATCTTGACCAAAATAAAAGAGGTGACTTTTACAGCGGCAGTCGGAAGAACCAAACCCTTTAACCGGAAAGTCCGCTATATCCTGCAAGCTATCTGCCAGCATGCATTCAAGATCATCATCGCTTATAACCGGCACAGGGGTAATCTTATCTGCTGCTGCAACCAGGTAATCGATATGCCAGCGTTTATTTTTCTTTTTCCGCAGGTGACGGTTTACCCTTGCCTTTAAACCGCGTTTCGCCGAACCGGCGTAAACGTAAAAGCCCGGCTTGAAAACAATTTCTCCCATACCCCCTACAAAAAGGTTTGCTTTAGCTTCTAACTTGATTAAAAGCAAGTAAGCTCCCCGGTCCTGCAACCCTGCTTCCAAAATCTCGTAAGGTACATTAACTGATTTTAGGTCATTCACGCCGGTTAAATGCCGGTCAAACCCCACGGCAACGGCGCTCAAATCCAGTTTATCTTTAACTTGGGCAAACGCCCTGGCGAAATTTTGGTCGATATGGTATGCGGGCAGGAAGTACTCTGCCTGCGGATTCATCACCACAAAAAGACACCCTGTATTGATCCCTTCTGCGGAAAGCTCTCTGAGCCGGTACAGGTGATCGGCGCCCCGCCTGGTCACCGCATCGGGAAACATGGCCACCTTGCCGGCAAAAAGAGTGCAGCTTTTAACCTCCAGGTAGTAGGGAGCACCCGTTTGTTCATGCTCTAAGAGCAAGTCAAAACGGTGCCGGCCATAGGCAGGTTCTTCCCGGATTACCCGGTACTCTTCTAGAAAAGGGATACATCCACCGTCAACCAGGTGGCGGACTACTTTATTAGTCAGGTGGGTATGGAGCAAAACATAGCGACCGTCTTTGCGGCAGGCCAGCACGGTGTAAGGCAACTTGCCTTTTGACAGCCCGGGGCTGAGCAACAGCTCAGTCCCGGGCAGGAAAAGTTCCCAGAGCCTCCCGGGATTGGCTAGGTAAGCTTGTTCCCTGCGGCCATTCACTGTCACTTCGACAACAAAACGGTTCACCCTTTTTACCAGGTGCCCGCTAAGCTTAGGAAAT
>CAYXQO010000114.1:0-3686 GCA_964467475.1 uncultured Syntrophomonadaceae bacterium | reverse complement strand
AGGTGAAAAATTAAATAAATATAAGTAAAACATAAAAACCATTTATTTTTATAAGGAGGGAACTTTGCTTTATGAATGATAGCAAACGAGGTTATAAGATTGAAGTCTGGGTTACTGCGGTTTGTTTTTTTGTGGTTGCTGTAATCGGCGGCTTTTTTAGTTCACTGGTAGTATTATTTAATGAAGCATTTTTTCATGAAATACCTACACCGGAACAGCTGGTATCTGAATACGGGGAGACCATGTTTGCTTTTAAAGAACAGCTGGCGGTGTGGGGCTTCCCACTCCATTATTTTCTACTCGTAGTTTTAAGCTGGATCGGAGTGACCATAATCGGGGTAATCTGGTGCCTGGTTATGGACAGGTTGGAAGAAAAGCAGAAGCTTTAGTTATCTTGAAAGGAGGAAGCCAGCTTAATGGAACCAAGAGGGGAAGTTTTTGTATTAGGTTTAATTCTTAGTGTTGTTGTATTATTGATCTCTGTGATGATTAGCGTCTGGGCCCGCCGGTTTACCCGCAGTCTGGGAGACTATTATGTGGCCGGGCGCAGTATCGGCGCTCTCAATAACGGCCTGGCGATGGTTTCTCTGGCCTTGAGTTTGACTACTTTTATCGGCCTGACCGCCTTGATTATTGAAGGTCTTTACGTGGCAGTTTCTGTGTATGCCGGTTTTACTGCTGCATTCATCGGTATGCTGGTTTTGGCAGCGCCATATTTAAGAAGGCATAAGTCATTTACCACGATGGCTTTTATCTCAGACAGGTATGACAGTAATACTCTGCGTTACATTTCAGTCATCGTGATGTTGATTGTTAGTATGCTTTACTTAGCCGGCAACTTAAAAGGAATCGGTATTGTTTTTTACTACCTGCTGGGAGTCCCGGAATTATGGGGCATTGTTGTCGGTGGCCTGGTGGTGACTCTTTATGTTACCCTAGGTGGCATGTTCGGAGTTACCTATAATCAAACCTTCCAGACGATTGTGCTATTATTCTGCCTGATGTTTCCGGTGGCTGTTGTGATGAGGACACTTGGTGCTTCAGGTTGGTTTTTCCCGCCTCTGGGGTATGGGGATATGGTTCCTGAAATGGTGGAAACAGTGCCTCATTATTTCTGGGCCATGGTTGCCCATCCGGTTACCTATATATCAATCTTCCTGGGAGCATTCTTTGGTATCATCGGGCTCCCCCACTTTGTGATGCGCTTTTTCACGGTCCGTGATGCTAAAGAAGCCCGTTGGAGCACTGTGATCTGCGTATTCCTGGTAGGACTGGTTAATACCACGGTTTATGCAACCGGTTTTGCCGCAGTTTATTACATGCAAACTGCCGGGGTGGATATTCCCACAGCTGCTTATGATTATGTGGTTTTCATCCTGGTGGAAGCCATGGCCGGTGAAGGATGGCTGGCTCTGGCGATTGCCGGTTCCGTCGCGGCCGGGCTTTCCACGGTATCCGGTTTGCTGATGATTATGGGTGCCGGATTGATCCACGACTTATATGGATCAATTAAGCCTGAGGTTGACGATGATACGAAATTGAAGCTTTCATATGGAGCGATGTTTGTTGTCGGAGTAATAGTAATTCTTTTCTCCCTCGACCCTCCCGAATTTATCCTGGAGGCAATTATGTGGAGCTTTGGCATTGCTGCTGCCGGTTTGGGGGTGCCTATAGTTTTAGGAATTTGGTGGAAACGCACGAATAAATACGGAGTAGGCGCCGGCATGGTTGCCGGTACTGTAATATCTTTTGGCAGCTGGCTATTGATTGATATTGCCGGCATGCAACCGACCGAACTGCCCATACCTTTCTTTGCCAAGTATTTCTATGGCCCGCTTGGCTGGATGAAAGTCTTTTCGTTAGCTGTGCCGGTTTCTTTCATTCTGACTATTGTCGTATCCTGGTTAACCCCTCCACCCAAAGAAGAATTACAGCGGCAGGTGGATGAAATGCACGGATGGCCTGATTTCGATCCCAAACGCTACAATGGTAAGGGGTTGCCGGTTGCCATTATATTAATTTCACTCTTTATTATGTGGTTCATGACTACCCTTTACGGGGAATTTCCTATTGATTAGTAAGCTTAAGGGCAGTCCTTATTTAAAGAAGGACTGCCCGAGCTTAAAAACACCCAGGAGGTGATCTTCACGTGGAAAATTGGGAAAAACTGAGCAGGATGCCCTATAAAGAGATTAAAGAGCTGCAGGACCGCAAGCTGCGAGCTTTTATGGCCAACCAGATCTACCTGTACAGCACTTACTACAGCAACCTGCTCAAGGAACTAAAAATTGACCCCTTGAAAATTAAGGGGGTGGATGATTTGCGCCATCTTCCCTTTACCTACAAGGGGGATATTGCACCTACTGATGAAGAACCGCAACGAACCAAGGATTTTGTAATCCGACCCGATGAAGAAATTACCGAAAAGTACAGCCACTTATCTAAAATGTCGATGACCGGGGGTAAAGCCCAGGTGGAAGAAAAAGTTTACGATTTCAAGCCGGTGCACATCCATTTTACTACAGGCCGCACGGCCAACCCGACGCCTTTTATGTATTCCAAGCGCGACCTGGACAATATCAGAGAGGCCGGTTACCGCCTGCTTGATGTTTTTGAAGTAACAAGCGACGACATCGTGGTCAACTGTTTTCCCTTCGCCCCGCACCTGGCTTTCTGGCAGGCCTTCTTCGCAAGTGAGCAGATGAATGTGGCAAACTTCCACAGCGGCGGAGGCAAAATTGTCGGCACGAAGAACTTGATGGATGCCTTCGAATACCTTCAACCGACAGTGGCGGTGTTCATTCCTGGCTACTGCTACTACTTCCTGCGGGAAGCGGTCAAACAGGGCCGCGACTTTTCTTCGATCAGGAAAGTATTTTTCGGCGGGGAAAGGGTGCCGCCGGGGCTGAAGGATAAAATCAAGGAAATGTTTGCCCAGTTAGGTGCTGAAAATGTAATGGTTTTGGCTACCTACGGGATGACCGAGGCCAAGGTGGCCTGGCCGGAATGCCCCTCCCATGAAGAATACCACGGCTATCACACATTTCCCGACATGGAGGTATTTGAAACAGTGGACCCCGAAACCGGTGAGCCTGTCGGGGAGGGCGAGGAAGGTGAAATTGTCTACACTTCGCTGGACTGGCGAGGCACGGCGGTCCTGCGCTACCGTACCGGTGACATCGCCAAAGGTGGCCTGATGTATGAGCCCTGCCCCAACTGTGGACGCACAGTGCCCCGGATCAGTTCCGCTATCGAACGCAAGTCGGAGTTGAAAGAGTTCAGCATGACCAAGGTTAAGGGAACCCTGGTTAATTTGAACAACTTCTTCCCGCTACTGATGAGCCACCCCGAAATTGAGGAATGGCAAGTAGAAATGCGTAAAAGAAATGACGATCCATATGATTTAGATGAAATATATCTGCATGTTGCCCCCCGGGGCGAGGTGGATAAGGAAAAGCTGGCAGCTGATCTAAAACAGAAAGTGCTAAGGGATACAGAAGTCTCATTGAGTGACATTTATTTTAGATCTGTCCCTGAACTGGTTAACCAGCTTGGAATGGAAACAGAGCTGAAGGAGAAAAGGATCATAGATAACAGGCCTGAGGGATAAAACCAGACATAACAGGAACGTAGGAAGGAGGCAGAGCATGGAAGCATGGAAGAAAGTAAGCCGGATGCCGCAGCAG
>CAYXQO010000113.1:0-3768 GCA_964467475.1 uncultured Syntrophomonadaceae bacterium | reverse complement strand
TGATGGAAAAAGGCCGTGAAACTCTGGACCGCGAAGAGCGGGAAGAGATTTACGAGGAACTCTTCGTTAAGATGAACGAAGACCTGCCTTACCTTTTCGTCTACTTCAGGGACGAACACTTTGGCGTTAACGACCGCGTAAGCAACTTTAATCCGAGCGAATTTCAGAGTTGGACCTGGAATGCCCATGAAATTTCGGTAGATTACTAAAAGTTGTTTTCCAGGTTTTAAGCACAACTAAAACAATTCTTCCCGGGCGGGCATCAAGCCTTTGTGCTTGCCCGCCCGGGGTTTTGTTAAAAATTTTTGCCCGTGTCAAAAGACAAGGAGGAAGTTAAGTGGGAAAATTCATTTTAAGACGCCTTTTATTACAGTTTCCCATATTACTGCTGGGAGTTAGCATTTTACTGTTTGCCATTTTTCAAATGGCCCCGGGCGATCCGATGGCTCAGTTTATCTCCCAACCGGGGATGACCGTGGAACAAGTAGAACGAATGGCAGAAGCACGCGGTCTGGACAGAGGCCCGATTCAACAATATTTTGACTGGCTAACCAGCCTGCTGCAGGGCGATTTGGGCATGTCTTTCGAACTGCGTATCCCGGTGGCAGATGCAATTAGCTACCGGTTGTTTCCCACTTTCCTGCTTGCCTTTTCTTCCCTGATTTTAAGCCTTGTCGTGGCTATCCCGGCAGGGATAGTCTCGGCTACAAAACAGTACTCGAAAATTGATTATACTTTAACCTCATTTGCGTTTTTCGGTATATCTATTCCCAACTTTTTCTTTGGATTAATTATGATGTTCTTAATCGCGCTCAAGCTCGGATGGCTACCCATATCAGGCATGACCACCGCAGGTGTGGATTATACTCCTTTTTGGCAAGCAATTGACATCCTAAGACACCTGATATTACCGATGATCGTTTTAGGCTTAAGTTCTACTGCTACCTTTATGCGCTATACCAGGTCAAGCATGCTCGAAGTAATCCGCCAGGATTATATTCGCACGGCCCGGGCCAAGGGGCTTAAAGAAAGGGTTGTAATTTACAAGCATGCCTTGAGAAATGCAATGATCCCCATTATTACTTTAATGGGTTTCCAACTGCCAATTCTTTTTTCCGGGGCTGTGATTACCGAGCAGGTTTTTGGCTGGCCGGGAATGGGCACCTTAATGTTAGATGCCGTGTACGCCAGAGACTATCCTTTGCTAATGGGGATCAACATGTTCCTGGCCTTCCTGGTGATTTTAGGAAACCTTTTGGCAGATCTCGCTTATGCGTTTGTAGATCCCCGGATCAGGTATGATTAATCAGTTATGTTTGCAATTGTTTTCCTCTAGATATTATGTGCCCCAGGGGGGATCAAAGATTTGGCTAATCTAAATGATGAACAACAAAAGCACCAGGCTGACGATACTGCAGTATCTGAAGAAATTGTTACACCAACAAAAATTGCCTGGCGCAGGCTAAAGAAAAATAAGCTGGCCATTCTTGGGATTATTATTTTAATCCTGCTCGCTTTCGGAGCTGTATTTGCTCCTTACCTGACCCCTTATGAGTGGAACGAAACCAACGTGCTTAATACTAATGCCGAACCGGATAGTGAACACATTTTAGGCACCGATAGTATGGGCAGGGACACTTTGACCCGGGTATTATATGGGGGTCGTGTTTCTTTAACCGTAGGGCTGGTGGCTACCGGTATGATCATATTAATTGGCACATTAGCCGGTGGAGTTGCCGGTTATTATGGCGGAACCATCGACAACATAATTATGCGGATTGCCGATGTATTTATTTCCATGCCTTTTCTGCCGCTGGCTATAACCATGGTCGCTATATTTGGGGCCAGTATTTACAACATTATGCTTGTGATTGGAATCCTGGGCTGGCCCAGCCTGGCCCGCCTGGTAAGAGGAGAAATTTTGTCTCTGAAAGAACAGGAATTTATGGAAGCAGCCCGGGCCCTGGGGATTAAAGACAGGAACCAGATCTTCAGACATTTGCTGCCCAATACGATGGCTCCAATTATCGTTAACGGGACCCTGGCAATTGCCTCGGCTATTTTACTTGAAGCAATGCTTAGCTTTTTAGGGATGGGAGTTAATCCGCCAACCCCGACCTGGGGCAACATGCTCAATGCTGCTCAGTCCATGTACGTTTTGCAACACCGTTGGTGGTTGTGGGTTCCCCCGGGAATTGCTATCTTTGTCGCAGTGATGAGCCTTAACCTGGTTGGAGATGCTTTAAGAGACGCTCTTGATCCCAGGTTAAAAGAATAGGGGGACAAAGAGTTGAAAAACAATAAATTATTAGAAGTAGAAAACTTAAAAACTTACTTTTATACAGAAGATGGCGTAGTCAAAGCGGTTAACGGGGTGGATTTTTCAGTAGACAGGCAGGAAACCGTTGGAATAGTAGGAGAATCCGGTTGCGGCAAAAGTATCACTTCGATGTCGATCATGAGGCTGATTCCAAGCCCTCCAGGGAAAATCAAAGAGGGGAAAATATACTTTGAAAATGAAGATCTTTTAGCCTACCCGGAAAGCAAAATGCGCGGCATCAGGGGCAATGAAATTTCAATGATTTTCCAGGAACCGATGACCTCTCTTAACCCGGTTTACACCGTGGGCGATCAAATCATGGAAGCTTTAATTTTGCATCAAAACATTTCGCCGAAGACCGCAAGACAAAAAGCCATTGATTCCCTGGAAACGGTGAGAATTCCCCGGTCAGAAAAAGTGGTTGACGAATATCCACACCAGCTTAGCGGAGGCATGAGGCAACGAGCGATGATTGCCATGGCACTGGCCTGCAACCCAAAACTGTTGATTGCTGATGAACCGACCACGGCTTTGGATGTAACCATCCAGGCCCAAATCTTGGATTTAATGAATGATTTAAAGAAAGAATATGAAGCTGGAGTAATTTTGATCACCCACGACTTAGGTGTAATTGCTGAAATGTGCGATGATGTGGTAGTGATGTATGCCGGGAGAGTGGTGGAACACGCCGATGTATACAGCATTTTTGAAAAACCCAAGCATCCTTACACCATCGGTTTGCAAAACTCCATCCCTGATGTAAAAGAAAAGAAGCCCCGTTTAAAAGTGGTTAGAGGAAATGTCCCCAACCCGCTAAATGTCCCTCTCGGTTGTCCCTTTCATCCTCGCTGTGACGAGGTGATGGAAGTATGCAAGGAAAAAGTCCCCGCCCTTGTAGAAACTGAAAAAGGACATACCGTCCGCTGCTGGCTGCATACAAACCAGGAGGAGGTGTAGTAGCCGATGCCAGAAAATGATTTAATGATGGACGTGCAAAATTTGAAGAAATACTTTCCAATCTGGGGCGGTATATTAAGAAGAGTGATCGGCTGGGTCAAGGCTGTTGACGGAGTCAGCTTTGAAATAAAAAAAGGTGAAACCTTCGGCCTGGTTGGTGAATCCGGCTGCGGTAAATCTACGGTTGGCCGTACCATCCTGCGTCTACTGACAAAAACGGAAGGTGACGTGAATTATAAAGGGCGTGACTTGTTTAGCCTTGATCGAAGTGAACTCACAAACCTGAGACAGGAAATGCAAATAATTTTCCAGGATCCCTACAGTTCGCTAAACCCCCGCCTGACAGTCTCTGATATTGTCGGGGAAGCTCTAAAAGAGCACCGGATTACCAACGGCAAAGAAACTGTAGCCAGGGTGCGTGATACTGTAGAAAAATGCGGCCTTCAACCGCATCACTTAAGGAGATACCCCCATGAATTTAGTGGTGGGCA
>CAYXQO010000112.1:0-3789 GCA_964467475.1 uncultured Syntrophomonadaceae bacterium | reverse complement strand
AGAAGGAGGGACATGGTAATGGCTGTAAAACGTTTTAAACCGACTTCACCGGGGCGGCGGTTTGCCACTGTATCAACTTTTGATGAAATTACCAAGAAGGAGCCTGAAAAATCTTTATTGGCTCCCTTAAGAAAAAAGGCCGGCCGCAATGTTTACGGGCGGTTAACCGTCCGGCACCGGGGCGGTGGACACAAGCGCAGCTACCGGATCATTGATTTTAAACGGGACAAGGATGATATTCCGGCAAAAGTGGCCGGAATTGAATACGATCCGAACCGTTCGGCCAATATTGCTCTGTTGCACTATGCAGACGGTGAAAAACGATACATCCTGGCCCCGATGGGCTTACGGCCCGGCCAGAAAGTTGTGTCCGGGAAAAAAGTCGAAGTCAGGCCCGGTAATGCAATGCCGCTGCGCTCGATCCCGGTGGGCACTTTTATCCACAATATCGAGATGAAGCATGGTTATGGCGGACAGTTGGCCCGCTCGGCCGGAACTGCCGCACAGCTGGCGGCGAAAGAGGGCAAAAAGGCCCATTTACGGCTGCCTTCAGGTGAGGTTAGGCTGGTGCCCATGGACTGCCGAGCAACAATTGGTCAACTTGGTAATGTAGAGCATGAGAACCTGACCATCGGCAAAGCCGGACGAGGTCGCTGGATGGGACGGCGTCCGACAGTGCGCGGTTCGGTGATGAATCCCCACGATCACCCGCACGGTGGTGGCGAAGGAAGAGCGCCGATCGGACTGGACAGCCCGGTCACCCCGTGGGGCAAGCCGACTATCGGGTATAAAACCAGACGCAAGAAAAAAGACTCGGATAAATATATTGTCCGCCGTCGGAAGAAGTAGCCTAATAAGCGGGAACACTGTCTTTGACAAATGGATTTCTCGCCTAAGGGTTGAAAGGGAGGTTGTAACAAAGTGTCTCGTTCACTGAAAAAAGGCCCCTATGTTGAGGCCAGTCTAATGAAGAAAGTCAAGCAGATGAACGAAAAGGGAGATAAGAAGGTTATCAAAACCTGGTCCCGCCGTTCGACAGTTTTTCCGGAGATGGTCGGACATACCATTGCAGTATACGACGGACGCCGGCATGTACCGATCTTTATCAGCGAGGATATGGTGGGGCATAAACTGGGAGAATTCGCTCCGACCCGCACCTTCCGTGGGCACGGGCACCATACCGAGCGGACTACGACGATAAAGTAGGGCAGAGGAGGCAGAAAATAAATGGAAGCAAAAGCACAGGCTCGCTATGTACGCCTGGCGCCGCGTAAAGCGAGGGCCGTAATTGACCTTATAAGAAATAAGGATTTGGACGAAGCCTTGGGCATATTGCGTTATACTCCGCGGGGCGCTGCTCCGACAGTGGCCAAGGTGGTTAACTCCGCGGCCGCAAATGCTGAGTATAACCATGAAATGAACCGCGGTGAGCTCTATATTGACAAGGCCTATGTTGATGAAGGCCCTACTATAAAGCGTGTCCAACCGCGGGCAAGGGGAAGGCGTACCCTTATTATGAAACGGACCAGCCACATTACGGTTATACTCAAAGAAAGAAAGGGGGTCTAGACGTGGGACAAAAAGTTAGCCCCATCGGTTTCCGGATTGGCGTTATTCGCGATTGGGATGCACGCTGGTACTCGGGGAAAAACTACAAGCAGCAGTTGCACGAAGATTTACAGATCAGGGATTATATTAAAAATACACTTGCGAGTGCTTCCGTATCCCGGATCGAGGTTGAACGTGCAGCCAACAATGTGCGGATTAATATTCACACTGCCAAACCGGGGATGGTTATCGGCCGGGGCGGCGCCGGTGTGGAAGCGCTGCGCAAGCAGTTGGAAAAAGTGACTGACAAGAAAGTGCACCTAAACATAATGGAAATCAAGAAGCCTGAAATGGATGCTCAGCTGGTAGCGGAAAATATTGCTTCCCAGCTGGAGAGGCGGATTGCATTCAGAAGGGCGATGAAACAGGCTGTTTTCCGGACCATGCGCAATGGAGCCAAAGGGGTAAGAATTGAATGTAGCGGTAGGCTTGGCGGTTCAGAAATGGCCCGTAACGAAAGTTACCATGAAGGGACGGTACCGCTGCAGACTCTGCGCGCTGATATCGATTACGGCTTTGTGGAAGCCAAAACCACCTACGGCAGAATCGGGGTTAAGGTTTGGATATACAAAGGCGAAATATTACCCCCCAAACCTGGCGAGGAAAAGCCTGCAGAGGAGGTAGACACAAATGTTAATGCCTAAGCGGGTTAAATATCGCCGCCATCAACGCGGCCGGTTAAAGGGACGTTCCAAGGGCGGCACTACTGTACAATTTGGTGAATTCGGCCTGCAGGCCCTGGAGCCTTCCTGGATTACCAGCCGGCAGATTGAAGCGGCCCGAATTGCCATGACCAGGTCCATCAAGCGGGGCGGTAAAGTATGGATTTGCATTTTCCCCGATAAACCGGTTACCGAAAAGCCGGCCGAAACCCGGATGGGTAAAGGCAAGGGAAACCCCGAATACTGGGTGGCCGTGGTTAAGCCGGGCCGGATCATGTTTGAGCTAGCCGGCGTGAGCGATGAAGTGGCCAAAGAGGCCCTGCGCCTGGCGGCCAACAAATTGCCGATCAAGACCAAGGTTGTAAGAAGAGCTGAAGCGGGTGGTGTATCAGAATGAAAATGAAAGAAGTCCATGAATTAAATGAGCAGGAATTGGAAAATAAGGTAAAAGAGTTGAAGGAAGAGCTCTTCAATCTTCGTTTCCAGCAAGCCACCGGTCAGTTGGACAATGTCATGCGAATCAAAGAAGTTCGCCGGAACATTGCTCGTGTCAAAACAGTGCTCAGGGAGAGGTCCCTTGGCTAAGCTTGTAGAGGAAGGGAGGCCCATCGGTTTGGAAAAGGGTAAGACTAAAGTCCGCAGCGGACGCGTGGTCAGCGACAAAATGGACAAGACAAGGGTTGTCGCGGTGGAAAGAGTAACCCAGCATCCCTTGTATGAAAAGACCATTCGCCGCACCAAGAAGTATAAAATGCACGATGAAAATAACGAATCCCGAGTAGGCGATATAGTAAAAATGATGGAAACCAGGCCCCTGAGCAAGGATAAAAACTGGTGCCTGGTGGAAGTTACTCGCAAGTCGAAGCTGTAGGGTTCTCTTTTCGAAAAGCCTGTCGGGAAGAGGATGAAAGGAGAGGCAACGATGATTCAAACAGAGAGCGTCTTAAAAGTGGCTGATAACTCGGGAGCGAAGAAGATCCTGTGTATCAGGGTCCTGGGAGGCTCAAAGCGCAAAGCGGGCCGGATTGGCGATATTATCGTTGGTTCGGTAAAAGAAGCCACTCCCGGTGGCGGGGTTAAAAAAGGCGATATCGTCCGAGCTGTAATCGTAAGGACGAAAAGTTCGCTAAACCGCAGGGATGGTTCGCATATCAACTTCGATGAAAATGCGGCAGTATTGATTAACGAGTTGAACAACCCGCGGGGGACCCGCATTTTTGGCCCGGTTGCCCGTGAGCTCAGGGAACAAGACTTTATGAAGATTGTTTCCCTGGCGCCGGAAGTTATTTAGTTCTTTGTATGGAGGTGGCGAATAACCGGTGGTAGCGAAAAAATTGCCAGTACGCCGGGGAGACAGGGTTTTTGTCCTTTCCGGCAAGGATAAAGGGAAAAAAGGTAAAGTAATCTCCACTTTGCCCAAGCAAGGCCGGGTAAAAGTGGAAGGAGTAAATATTATTAAGAAACATGCCAAGCCGACCCAGAAGGTTCCCCAGGGGGGAATCAGGGAGATGGAAGCCGA
>CAYXQO010000111.1:0-3811 GCA_964467475.1 uncultured Syntrophomonadaceae bacterium | reverse complement strand
CCTTTATCTATAGCTTCCGAGACTTCACCCGGGCTAAAGGGTCTGGTGGGTAAAGTATCTTTTAGTAAAACCGGCCCCTGGCGGTTAATTTCGGTGCAGCGGGCAAAATGATCGGGGGCTGCAGGCATGCCGGTCAACAGCTCTTTTTTAAAAGCATCGAGATCTTCGTGCTGCAAAGCGTAATTTTGCTGTTTTTCAGTGCCGATTGTGCTCCAAAGCTTGGCTGAAAGAGCCCGCCCGCAGAGCGATCCCATCCCGTGGGCGGGATAAACTTCCACATGGTCCGGCAGATCTTTTATCCGTTTAATACTTTCAAAAAGGCTTTCTGCCAGTTCTTCTTCCCGGTTGGGGAAAAGGTCCGGGCGGCCCACATCGCCTACCAGTAAGGTGTCACCGGTAAAAACCATCACCGGTTCTTCTCCTCTTTCCAGGTCTGTAACCAGGGTGATGGTGCAATCCGGGGTGTGGCCCGGGGTCTCAAGCATTTTGAAACGCAGGTTTTCTATGGTAAATTCTTCTTCGTCCTCAAGAGCATGATGGGGAAAAGTGCAGTTGCCAATCTGGGGAGCGTAAACTTGTGCCCCTGTTTTTTCAGCCAGTTCCATGTGACCGGAAACAAAGTCGGCGTGAAGATGGGTTTCAAGCACCGCCGCGATTTCCATGTTAAATTCTTTGGCCTTGGCCAGGTACGGCTCTATATTGCGTACCGGATCCACGACTACGCACTTTTTGCCACTGCCGATCACGTATGAACACTGGGCGATTCCCGGCGTATAAATTTGAGCAAAATGCATCAGGTTGTCCTCCTTTAAATTTTGTTATTATCAATATACTGGCTGGGTGTTGATTAATTATGTTTCTGCCAGTATATCTTTAAACCGCTGACCGGTAAATGAATTATTGCCAGACAACGGCGATAACCGCAGAAGCAGCAAATATAGATAAAACAGATAAAACCAGGCCAAACCGCATAAATGATCTAAACGGAAAAGGGGCCTTGCTCATAACCATTAGAGCGGCCTGGTGAGTGGGTATCAGCAGGGTTAAATTAGCCCCGGCTGCGGTGGCCATTAAAGCTGCCGCCGTTTCTATTTTGCCCCCTGAAGCAATTCCCACTGCCAGCGGCGCCATAAATACGGCCGCTGCAGAATTGTTGATTGCATTAGACAAAAGTGATGATACAAAGACTATCATTACAATAACCCAAAAAGGCGAAAGTTCCTGGGTGAAACCGGTTAAAACCGAAGATAAAAGAGCAAGCGCTCCGGTTTGTTCCAGGGTTTTTCCGATGCCAAGCATGGAACCCAGGAATAAAACTATTTTTAAATCGATACTCTGGTAAGCCGAAGAGATTTTTAGTACCCCCACCGCAATCATTAATAATGCCGCAATGCCGAAACCAAAGGCGGGGTGTAAAAAACCAAAACTAACAGAGATTACGGCTGCCAGAAGGATGACCAGGGTAATTATTTTTTGCCGGTTAGAAAAAGGTGAAAAAGAAAATTTCTCATCCAGGCTATTATTTTCCCCCCTTAGTTCGCCGGTTATCCGGGCATCTTTAAACTTATCGGGCTCAACTTGCTCGCTTCCGGGGGGCTGGTTACCGCTTTCCAGGCTCGAAGCTTTCCCCGGTGTTTTTTGGGCACAGGAATCATCATTTGTCCTCTTAGAAACGCTTCCAACCGGATTAATGCCGCAGGACTTGCAAAACAGCCAGAAAAGAAAAACCAGGCTCAGCATAGCCAATCCGTGGGGAGCGTAATCAAACATTTTAAATGATTGGCCGGTGGCTGAAAACATGTATGAAGCGATAATAATATTGGGAGCGCTGCCAACCAGGGTAACCGCGCCTCCCAAAATCGAAGCCATGGCCAGGGGCAGGCCGAAACTGCCCGGCTCGGTCCCAAAACGCTTGGCCATTCTTACTGTAGTGGGCAGCATCAGGCCGACAGCGCCGACATTATTCATAAAAGCTGAAAGCAACGACCCGACTGCGGCAATACTCAGGGTTTGTCCGTGTAAAGTGCGCAGACGCCTGGCCACAGCCTGGCCCAGTCCCCGCAGGAGGTTTGATTCAACAATGCCCTGGCTGACTAAAAAGACAGCAATAATCGTGGCCAGGGCCGGATGACCGAATCCGGAAAAAATAGTTTGGGGTTCGGCCGCACCGATCAGGCCCAGAAAAAATAGGCCCCCCAGGGCAACCAGATCTATCCTAAACTTTCCGGAAGCAATCAGAGCCAGCACTACCAGCAATACTAGCCAGGCCAGCAACTTTTCTACCCCAAGGCAATCCCCCTCAAATAAGAGTAAATCCTAATATTATAAATATTATTATACCTTATATGAGGAGGTTAATAAAGTAGCCGGCAATCAAGCATGCCGGCCTTAAAAAATTATACTCTGCTGTCGTACTCCTCGGCACAGGGAATGCAGGCAGGTTGGCCGTTTTTGACCCTTGCTCTCGGTTCCATCACTTTTTCACCGCATTCGCTGCAGATTACTGAATTGAAAATTCTTGCTTTTTCAGGCATCTCCGCGGCAGTCTCTTTAATCGTAACTACGTTGTCGAGTGGGTCTTCCAGGTATTGCCGGAGCGCTTCAGCGCTCAATTCTGAAAAGCGCTCCTCTTCTTTTTGGTCGGCTTTTCCGCTGAATACTTTTTCGCGCAGCTTAGCCAGCTCCGGAAACTTATCTTCATCAGGGCCGTGAGCGATAACTCGGACTGCTTTTTTATCCGACCGCCTGATAAAAGTATAGGCTGGTTTGCCATAATCGTGAAAAATCAGGTTGCCTTTACCCATGGTGCAGCCGGTTATATACTGGATAGCGTCTACAGAGCAGTTGTCATTCTCTACAATGGTGACAATTTCTTCATCTATGTCGCGATTGCTCTGCAGCTCTTTTAAAGCAGCTTCTGCGACCCGGTAGCCCATGGCCAGGCCGAGGCAGCTGTGACCGTGAAAATTAACTACTTCCTCCCATGCGGCCATTTTTTTCATTTAAATGCACCCTTTCGTAGCACAGTATAGTTATTATGTGACACCATTAACTATAACATTTTTCCGCCGGATCGACAAATTTCATGAAAACATTGTTACTATTGAGATAGAGCCAAGTTGCATTTTATGAAAGGAGCAATTCTTTAAGTTCGGGCACTGAATGGGCCAGATAAGAGGGTTTTTCTTCCTGTAACTCTTCGATTGAACCATAACCGTAGGTGACAGCTATCGAGTCGAGACCGCACCTGGCAGCACCCATGACATCGTGTTTACGATCCCCGACCATAACGGTTTTTGATTTGTCCAGGTTGCTGTTTTGAGAGAGCAAGTAGGAAATCACATCGTCTTTTTCCACCCTGGTGCCTTCAGGGGTGGCTCCGGCGATAAAGGTGAAATAGCTATCTATAGAAAAATGGTGCAGGATTTTTTCGGCAAAGCGGGTCATCTTTGAAGTTGCCAGGTAGAGTTTTGAGCCTTTAGCGGTTAGCTCTTGCAGCATTTCAGGGACATGCGGGTAAAGCCGGTTTTCATAAATTCCCTTTTCCCGGTAGTATTCCCGGAAATGTTGAATTGCCTTTCGGGCTTCTTTTTCACTGAACCCGTATATATTTTGAAATGATTCCAGCAGGGGCGGCCCGATAAAAGATCTTAGATCTTCAGGGCCTCCATTAATGCCAAATTTCTTTAAAGCATATTGCACAGACCTGGTTACCCCTTCGGCGGAGTCGGTCAATGTGCCGTCTAAGTCGAATAAGACGTGAGCATACTTCGTTTCACTTTCATCGTGTTTTTCTATCATATTGTCTCCT
>CAYXQO010000110.1:0-3835 GCA_964467475.1 uncultured Syntrophomonadaceae bacterium | reverse complement strand
CTGCATGGCCATCTTCTACGAAGAACAGGAAATCTTTATCGTCACGGCTGACCACTGCATCCTGCGGGGCCAGCCAGGCTTCTTCCACTTCAACCAGGGTAAATACAACTTCGGCGTACATCCCGGGGCGCAGGTCCGCTTCCGGGTTATCCACTTCTATTGTTACCGGGAAACTGCGCGTGCCTTCCACCGCTGTAGGATAAACCTCGTAAATTTCACCGCTGAAAGGTTCTTCCCGGGCAGCACTAACCATAACCTCTACCTCCTGGCCTACTTCAAGTTCGTTTATATGTCTTTCATCAACCGTCAATTCCACCTTCAAGGGGTCAAGCTGGTCCACTATGGCCAGTGGAGCCTGGGTAGTGGCCATGTCGCCCCTTTCCATGACGACGGCACTAACCGTGCCTGTCGTCGAGCTGGTCACTTCGGTTCTGTCAAGCATTCTCCTGGCGGCTGAAAGCTGGGTGCGGGACTGTTCGACCATCGATTCAGCGGCTTTGAGTCCTTCTTTGGCAATATCTATCTGGTCATGCATTTCCTCGATCTCCCGGCGGGAAATCGACCCGGCTTCAAAAAGATTTCGCATGTTTTCCAGCTCATCGTGCATGCGCTCGTAAGTTATCTCTGCTTCGCGGTACTGGGCCTGCGCACTTCGCAGGGAAGATTCAGCAGCCCTTACTTCATCACGGTAATCTTCCCCGTCAAGCCTGGCCAGCACCTCTCCTTCGGTTACTTTATCGCCTGGAGAAACATATACCTCGCGTACCTCTGCCGTTATTTCCGGGTAGACTTCCGCTTCTCTCCAGGAAGCGAGCTCGCCGCTGCGGATTAGTTCATCGGCCAGAGTCCCTTCTTCCAGGGAAGTCGTAGAAACCCGCAGAGCAGGAGTATCATTATTAATTTCTTCTTCATTTTCTTCTTCTGTCTCCTGGGCAATATCGCCGATATTGATCTCGTCATCTAATATAAAGCTAACCAGGGCTGCTGTAATCACCAGAACGGCGATGAATGCCAGGACTATATTTTTAAGAGGCAACTATAAACCCCTCCTGTTGAGCTATTTTCATGCAAAAACCACCCTTAATGCCTGCCGGGTAAAAATCTTTCGGCACAGAACCCATTGTAGATAATATTCATAATATCATCAACCGAATTCTGTTCCAGCGCATATTTGCTCTCATACACGTAAGCGCTGTACCAGAGGGAGGCTACTCCGCCCATAAATATCTTGGCAGCCAAACCGGGATCCATGTTCCTAAATTCGCCATCCTTGATCCCTTTATCGATAACCCGGCGAACAAGGTCGATGATTTCCTGCTGACACTGAAAAGCTTCTTCTTCCAAAATCAGCGAACTGATTAACCTTTCCTCTGCCAGCATATAAACAAATTTCTTTTGGGTCTGCATATAATCTCTTTGCATATCCATGACCTTTTTCAACTTATCTCGGGCACTGCTTCCCGCTTCCAGGCAGCTTTTTAAAGATTGATAGTAAACGCTGTAAGAATACCTGATTACTTCACGAAAAAGTACTTCCTTGCTTTCGAAATACAGGTATAAAGTTCCTTTTCCAACACCTGAAGCTGCCGCCACCTCTGACATGGCAACCTGGTGAAATAATTTCTGAGAAAATATCTCCAGGGCGGCCTTGATTATCTTTTCTTTCTTATCCCCTTTCCCGGAACAGCTTTCCATATTGCTCAATTTATTAAACCTCCCATAAATCCTTGATCAGGTTTTAATAAAAGCCTGTTTAAGCAGGCCCTGATCATGAACAGAACTGGCTGGTCAGTTTTATGTATACCCACCGTAACATTAATTAAACCCTATGTAAAGCTGGTTTTGCGCTTTTAGTATTTGCATTATAGAAAAACTGTGGGCTTGCTTCGAATTTTTAACAGGTTAACTCAAATTTACCGGGAACCTGTAAAGTACAAGAAATTGCAATGGTTGTGAACGCAAACTATTGATGGACCAGAAGGATATGCTGCTGTTATTGCTTTGGAAACACAAAAGAGGGAAAGAAAATTTATTTCACACTTCAATAATTAAACGGGGAGCTACTATTGGACGTAATTTTTCAAGGGTGGTTCTTGTTTCTTCCCAGTACTCGTGGCCTGGTGAAAAAACAATCTCCTTAAACTTTTCTGAAAGATCCGGGTAAAACTGCTCCAGGACAAGTTTTAGATTTTGCCAGTTTGGATCGGTGTAAGCGTTCATCTCCAGTTTGTACACCCAGATCTCATCAGAACATGGCGTCACCAGCTCAAGTAGCGCTTCTACATCAGTAATATATGGTAGAACCGGGCAAATCAAGGTGTATGTCTTGATTCCCGCCTCTTTCATCTTCCCAAGGGCCTTTATCCTCTCTTTAGTAGGTGGAGCATTCTTTTCAAACCGTTTCCTGGTACTTTCTGCGTTAAAAGCCACCGAAATACCGGCTGCCGGAAAAGGCATTTTTTTAAACAAACCGGTATCACGGGTAATGAGTCCGGATTTTGTCAGCACCGAGGCAGAAAACCCTTGTGCAGCTAAAAGCTCAAGTGCCGCGCTTGTTTGATCACAAACTGCTTCAGACTGCTGGTAAGGATCGCTGTTCATCCCGATATAGATCACCTGCGGCTCTAAAGATGCAAGCTCATTAAAAAGGCGCTCTTCTAAGTTATCGTGGATCAACACTTCCTCATCCCACTTTGTTACCGCCTTGTTCAAGCCATAACAGTAACAGCACAGATGTTCACAACCGGTATAAAGGTCTAACTGGTAGCCAAACCCTTCTAAGCTGCACGGTTCCAGGATCTTATTCTTAATGCAACTGCTTACCTTCACCGGCTATCACCCCGTTAAGATTTCTAAAAAAATGTGCCTCTACATCTCCAGAGGAAGACCCCTTGATTGCCCCGAAGTTTAGAGCAGGACAGGCAACCCTTCTAAATCTTGCCCCAAATAATCCGGTTTGCAATTACAAAAAACCTATCGTGGTTATCATTTACGTTTTCCAAGTTTTCGAGAAACCGGTTGTGGAGTGAAATTAATGCTGTACCTACCAGTAGTTTAACCCCCCACAAATGATTTGTGAAGTAAAAAGGCGGTAAAGGCTTGTAAAAATTAGTTTCACCGGACACAATATAAAAGCGTAACCGCCCTAAAGTAACATTCCCGGCCTTGCCGGTAAAGCTGCACAGGGTTATTTCTCCCGGACGGTTACACCCTTAACTGTAAATAAACCTTTTGTATTCATTTTCCATCCTACTCTTGATCTGCTGCAGTTTTTGTTCCTGCTTCATTTCTTTTTCCATGTCAGTTTTCTTTGTTTTTTTGGAATTCTCCTTTTCAACTGCCACCTGTAAAGTCAGTTTCCGGTAAGGCAAGTTAATTACTACCTGCATTTTAATCCCTCCATTTTGTGCAGCTTTTTGCTGTTGCTAAGTATAGCTTATCAATAGGAGCACAACCGCCCAAGGTGCGGTAGTATGAAAATGCTATCGTCCCCGGGTATGATTTTTCACTACGACCCCGGGTAAACTAGAGCTACGACAACTGGCAGCAAGCCTGGCCGCACTAACTATAAATATGCTATGAAATAGTTTGCCCTTTTTCTCCAAAGGTGTGATAAAATATATAACACTTTAAAGCCGGCAAATATACGGAGGTTGAAGGATGAGTAGAAAAATAGCCCTGATTACCGGCGGCGGTGACTGCCCCGGCATAAATGCTTTCCTGGCTTCGGTTGTCCGGAGGGGTAATAAAAAGTACGGGGCCGAGTTCATCGGCGTCCGCAATGCCTATACCGGCCTGGCCGCAGATAACCCCGAGGAATACCTGGTCCCCTTAG
>CAYXQO010000109.1:0-3839 GCA_964467475.1 uncultured Syntrophomonadaceae bacterium | reverse complement strand
CCAGTAATACCGAGGTCAGTTTTGCCTTAGGGTTAGAAGATCGCATTGTCGGTGTGACTGAATTCTGTGATTATCCACCCGAAGCTACAGAAAAAGATTTGGTGGGCGGTTTTGATTCCCCCAGTATTGAAAAGATAGTTGAACTTGAACCGGAGTTGGTCCTGGCTTCTACTATACATGAAGAAGAGGTGGGACGCCTTGAAGAAATGGACATTCCGGTGTTGGTAGTGGAATCATCGGAATTAACCGAACTCTATGATAGTATTGCCCTGGTTGCCGATATGACCGGAGTTAGTGAGGCCGGTGAAGAGCTGATTTCATCGATGCAGGAACGTATTGGCGCAGTTGAGGAAAAAGTTGCCGACATTGATGAAGCAGAAAGGACGCTTGTTTTTTATGAGGTTTATTCGGATCCGTTAATGACTGCCGGCAAAGGGGCCTTTATAAATGAAATCATCACCCTGGCAGGCGGGAACAACATCTTTGGTGATGTGGAAGAAAACTACCCGCAGATCAGTGCTGAAAAAGTAGCTGAAAGACAGCCTGAAGTAATTCTCTACCCGGATTATCACGGTTCAGCCGATTTTGTCCTGGAAGAAATGGCGGCCCGGCCGGGTTGGGAAAATGTTCCCGCTGTAGTTAATGAAAGGCTTTATTCTGTTGATGACAATACTTTTGCCCGTCCCGGGCCCCGGGTAGTGGAGGCTGTTGAAGAAGCAGCGGAGATATTCTACCCGGATAAATTTTAAACCGGGCTGTGATTTTAATTATGCTTGGTAAAGCAGTGAGCGGTGCTGAGTCGTATCTATTGTCCGTGATGAGCAGGCACCAAACCAGTATGCAATATGCAGCACGGCCCGAGCAGGTACAATTCATCTATAACAAGGGGTAGGTAGTTACGTTTAGAAGTAAGGAAGATAGCAACAAGGAAGACAAACTGCAAAAGAAAAACGGCAGGGACCTAACCAGGCCGCTATTCATGGGCGGCCTGTTAGTCCTGCTTTTTTTCGCTGCCGTAAGTGCGATGGTTTTCGGGGCAGTGTCAATCGGTTTTTTTAATGTATTTGTGATTCTTTTAGAAGCGCTGCCTTTTTCGATAAGCCTCTCAAGCGGAGATATAGCGGCAGTGCACGAAGACATAATTTTGCAGATCCGCCTTCCCCGGGTATTGCTGGCTGCCGCGGTGGGTAGTTCATTAGCCGTGGCCGGAGCTTCTTTCCAGGGGCTTTTTCGCAACCCGATGGCCGACCCGTATGTGATTGGTATTTCCTCGGGTGCAGCTTTGGGTGCTGTTTTTGCCATGTTAAGCGGTTTCAGCCTGGCTGTCGGTGGGTTTGGCGCGGTGCCGCTTTTCGCCTTTGCGGGTGGAATTGCCACTATCATTGTCGTTTACAGTATGGCCCGGGTCGGCCAGGCTGTGCCTGTAATGACCTTGCTGCTTGCCGGTATTGCAATCAGCGCATTTTTATCTGCCCTGGTTTCCCTGTTAACCTATTTTGCCGGTGAGAAATTACACATGGTGGTATTTTGGATGATGGGCGGATTGGGCGGAGCTACCTGGCAACAGGTCCAGGTTATGCTTCCCTATGCCCTGGTAGGCTATATTGTCGTCAGCGTTTTTTCCCGGGAGCTTAACGCCATGCTCCTTGGTGAAGAGACGGCCAGCCACCTGGGTGTAAATACCGAACGGGTCAAGAAAATTATCCTAGTGGGCGCTTCCATGCTGGTAGCGGCTGCAGTTTCAACCAGTGGAATAATCGGTTTTGTGGGACTGGTTGTACCCCATTTTGTCCGCCTGGTAGCCGGTCCTGATCATCGCTTTTTACTGCCTGCATCGGCGCTGCTTGGCGGGGCTTTGTTGATTGCCACCGACACGCTAGCCAGGGTGATAATTGCCCCTTCCGAATTGCCGGTAGGGATAATTACCGCGCTCATTGGTGCGCCGATGTTTGTATATTTGTTAAAGAAGCGAAAGAAATTGCGTTATTTCGGCGGAGGGGGGTAATTTAAATGGGAATCGATATTGCAGTCCATGGCCTAAACCTGACTTATGATGCCCAACCTGTGCTGGATGATACGAATTTTACGGTTGACCGGGGAGATTTGGTTGCCCTCCTCGGGGCAAACGGGGCCGGTAAATCAACCCTGCTGCGCTGCATCAGTCGCATCTTGCAGCCCAGTGCGGGCCAGATTTTACTTGATGGAGAGCAGCTTTCCCGCTTAGATAGCAAAGAGGCAGCCCGGAAAATGGCGGTAGTACCCCAGGAAACTGCAGCCGATTTTGATTTTACCGTTGAAGATATAGTGATGATGGGGCGGTTTCCCTATCTGGGACGCTTCCAAAAAGAGGCTCGCGAAGACCGGGAAATTGTGCAGCGAGCCATGGAAATGACCGGAGTGTCCCACCTCGCGAAACGCTCGATTGCCAACTTAAGCGGCGGAGAAAAACAGCGGGTGATAATGGCCCGCGCTGTCAGTCAGCAACCCGAAATACTGCTACTTGATGAACCTACAGCCAACCTCGATATCGGTTATCAGTCGATGCTGCTTGAGCTGGCTTCCCGTCTAAACCGGGAACAGAAAGTCACGGTTATTGCCGCTATTCACGATATTAACCTGGCCGTACATCATTTCAACCGTTTTATTCTCCTCGCCGGTGGAAGAGTAATGGCCGCAGGCAGGGCGGAAGAAGTGATTACCCCTGAAAATATCCAGAAGTCATACGGCGTGCCGGCATCTACGTACCGCCACCCCCTGCACGGAGTTTTGCAGGTCAGTGTAGTTAAGGGGCAAACTTCTGGTGAAACCCGGGCAAACGGACCGGCTGTCCATGTAATCGGCGGAGGGGAAGAGGCGATGCCTGTTCTTGAGCTGCTTAACCAGGAAGGATGCCGTCTTTCGGTGGGACCCGTTTCTGCTCAGGACAGCGGGTGCCGCTTTGCCCATTTCCATAGTTCGCCCGTGGTAATTGTGCCCCCCTTTACCAGTATGAAAGAAGAGCACAGGGAAGAGCACCTGCAATTGATGCGTGCTTCCAATATGGTGATTATCCCACCGATTCCTTTTGGTGAAGGTAATCTGCCTATTTTTGAGGAAGTGGAAACTATCTTAAAAGAAGGGAAACCGGTTTACATTATCGATTTAGACGGAGTTGAAGAGAGGGATTACAGCGGCAGGGCAAGACAGGTCCTGGAAAGACTGGTGCAACAGGGTGCCGTGGTCCTGGAAGAAATTGATCAGCTTCCTGCGATGATCCATTCTAATGGAGGCGGAAAAAATGGAGCCTGAAAAAAAATATCCGCTGGTTTTGATTACCGGAGGAGCGCGCAGCGGCAAAAGTACTTTTGCCGAAGAATTGGCGGTTAAAAGTGGCAGGCCGGTAATTTACCTGGCTACTGCCCGGGTTGAAGATGAAGAAATGCGTGAAAGAGTAGCTTTACACCGGGAAAGAAGGCCCCTCTCTTTTAAGACCCTGGAAGAACCCTTCGAACCGCACCGGGTTTTACAAGGGGAGGAGAACAGCGACAGCTTTATTTTGCTGGATTGCCTGACTCTACTGGTTAGCAACTTGATCCTGGCGGAATTAGACAGAAGTGGAGCTACCAGGGATGGAGAAGATATTTTTGCTGATGAAAACATTTTGGAGGCAGCCGGTAAAAAGAGCCTGGAATATATCTGTAATCTAAGTGAAACTGCCCGCGACTGCCCGGCCGAAGTTGCGGTGGTAACCAACGAGGTAGGTATGGGTGTGGTCCCGAATTATCCCGTGGGACGGGTTTTCCGAGATTACTCCGGGCGGGCCAACCAAATAATGGCTTCTGCGGCCGACCAGGTCTGGT
>CAYXQO010000108.1:0-3842 GCA_964467475.1 uncultured Syntrophomonadaceae bacterium | reverse complement strand
AATATAATTTTCACTCAAAAGGCAGGATAATTAGTAGTAAATGGCGAATATTTGAAATCACCCATAAGGGGTGATTGTTTTTCCTTTCGATATTGTGTATTGTGTGTAAAAAAGTTAAAAGTAAGGGCAGTCTGTGCCAACCTAACATTAATATTTAAACAACCCAGAAACGCTGGGCCGTCCGTGGTTAACGGGAGGAAAAAGAAATGATGAGTACCAGTAACGAGTACGAGCCAAGTAATTCTTTACCGGGTAAGGCCCGGGACACGTTGGAAATTTATACCCTGGGGCAATTTTCGGTGCGCCGTAACGATCAGCTCCTATCAGCCAAGTTTGGCCGCCTCAACAAGTCCTGGGAACTTTTCATTTACCTGATCACTCACCGCGACAAACTTTTCCCGGTTGAGGTGATCCAGGAAGCGCTTTGGCCGGAAGAAGAATATTCCGATCCGTCGAAAAACCTGCGCAACCAGGTGCACCGCTTGCGGAAAATCATAGACCCGGAACAACAGGCGGATAAATATTCAGCGGTGCTTTACTCGCATGGCTGTTACAGCTGGAACCGGGATATTTCTTACTGGCTTGACGTTGAGGCCTTTGAAAATCTCTGCAACCAGGCCCGCAGCCAGGCTGAAAAAAAACCTGCTGAAGCCATGGAAACCTACAAAAAAGCCCTTTCCCTGTATCGCGGCGATTACCTCCCGGAATTCAGCTACAGCGAATGGGTCATTCCCGTGCGCCACTACTACCGGCAGCTGTTTATAAGGAGCGTTTTAGAGCTGCTTGACCTTTGCAAGGAAGCGGGAAAATACCAGGAGATGGCCAAGCTATGTGAAAAAACCTTTATGGTCGAACAGTGTGAAGAAGAAGTGCACCAGCGTTACCTGGAGGCGCTGATGAAGGAAAACAAGATGATCCAGGCCCGCAGCCACTACCAGTATATTACCGCCTTGCTGTACCGGGAATTCGGGTCAAAACCCTCTGCTGCGATGCAGCGCCTCTACCGGGAGATGAAAAACAGCATTGGGGAGCTTGAACTCGACTTTGCCGATATCAAGGAACTGCTCAAAGAACACCAGCCTCAGAGCGGTGCCCTCTACTGCGACCCCGAATCTTTCGAGCTGATTTGCAAGCTAGAAAAGCGCCGGGTAAAAAGAGAGAACAAGCCCATGTATATCGCCACCTTGACCCTCACCGGGCCCGATTACCGGCTGCCCCCTCCTTCGGATTTAATGGAGGCCATGGAAAAAATGAAAGAGGTGCTTTTTAGCAGCCTGCGCGGCAATGACGTTTTTACCCGCTGGAACGAGTCGCAGTTCGTGATCCTGTTATCTATTGCCGGCGAAAAACAAACCGATAATATCATTGCGCGCATTTGTGAAAGATTCAGCCAGTCCATTTCGGGAGACCTGGTTGTGCCTCGCAGCACCCTGCACTCGTTTTCCCATTCTTAACAATCTTAAAAATCTAGCCGCCTTTTAACTCAGGCCCGCTTGCGGCAAGGCCAAAACTACCCCACGGCAATGAAACGGGGTGGTTTTTTTTATGCCCCGGCATACCATTATTATCTAATAAAGGAAATATTTTTTTGATTTGCGACTGACCAGAGATCAATCGGCGGATAAACTGAGAAAGAAAGAAGGACAATATGAGAGTATGGCAGGTAAGTGATGAGACACCTCGGTGCTATTATTAACTCAAAATTATTTCCCAAAGCGCACCCTGGGGCTTTTAACTGCAGACAGTTTTAGCGGTTAAGCTAAAGTCAGGCATTTGCTGATCAGGAAGCCCTGGAGCCTTTCAGGATTAAGGGTGCGGTGCATTTTACCACGAAATGCAGTCAAAAAAAAGCCAATTGATCCAGCGGAAGGGGGTGGCCAAAGGCAAAACAGTCATCTAGCGGAAGTTTCCAGTGGTTCTGTTCTTGTAGGTGCCGGTTTGGTAGAAGCATGGAGCAGGCAGTTTTAGGGGAACAACCCTGGTAATTTATGACGATTGCTTAACAATGTTAACTAGGGAGGGTTGCTTTGGGTTAAAAAAATAATCACAAGCATTTTGATTTATGCTTCACTATTATGTTAGGAGGATGAGTTATGCAGAATTATTTCCGCAGCTATAAGTATCTAGCAATTTTGATCGCTTTATGCTTTGTAGTTTCGCTTTTTGTAGGCACTACTTTTGCAAACGAAAATGAGGAGCAGTTTAAACGGCTGTACGGTGATAACCGCTACGAAACCGCGGTGGAAATCGCCAAGTACCAGTATGAATCAGCCGATGCGGTGGTCCTGGCCAGGGGCGATGTGCTATATGACGCCCTCTCAGGCAGCGTCCTGGCTGCACAGCTGGATGCGCCGGTCTTGCTCACTCAAACCGGCAGCCTGCCTGCGGTAACAAAAGATGCCATTTCGGACCTGGGAGCAAGCAAGGTCTACATCCTGGGTGGCGAAGCGGCAGTTTCAGCAGCTGTTGCTGACGAGTTAGTAGCTGAAGGTCTTGAGGTTGAGCGGATCAGCGATGCCGACCGCTACAGCACTGCCGCTGCGATTGCAGAAAAAGTGGCAGAGCTGATGGGAGAAGACTTCCCCACGGAAGCCTTTATCGTCAGCGGCGATGCTGTCCCCGACGCACTGACCGTATCGCCCTATGCTGCGATGAACGGGATGCCCATTTTACTGGTCAGGGAAGATAGCGTTCCTGAAGCCACCAGTGATGCCATCGATGCTTTAGGTTTAGAGGACTTTACCATCATCGGTGGTCCTGCCGTGGTCAGTGACGCGGTTCAGAATGACTTGGACGCAGAAAGGATCTGGGGTGAAAACCGCCATAAAACAGGGGCGGCAGTAGCCAGTGAATATTTCAGCCCCACCGAGGAAGTTCCCGGAAGCATCATTTTTGCAAGCGGGCATAACGACAACCTGGTTGATGCCATGGCCGGCGGTTATTTTGGAGCCAAGCAGGAAGGCCCCATTCTTTACACCACCAGCCTGGACGATGATGTCATGGCATACATGTCTGCTGTAGTTACTGAACAGCCAGAGATCGGTGTTTATGTCCTTGGCGGGACTGCAGCTGTCAGTGAAGCCAAGTTCGACGACATCAAGGATCTGTTCCCGGAACCGCTCGAACTGGGTGTGATTGAGTCAGTTGAATCAGCCAGCGTAAGTGTTGAGTACGGTACCGCGTTGGCAGATGCTCTTGATATGCTTCCTGATGAATTAGAAGCCACCCTTACAGATGCAACCACCGTGGATGTAGGTGTTGACTGGGCCGAAGAAACCGACCCGGAATACGATGCTGAAGCACCCGGTGAGTACAGCGTAGAAGGTACTCTGGTAGACCTTCCCGAGGGTGTAACTAATCCTGAAGAAGTAACAGCATCAGCGACTATTACAGTAGAAGAGCAGGAAATACTTGAAGTTGTAAGTGTTGAGCCTGTTACCAGAAGTGTTCCTTGGGGTACATCTGAAGACGATGCTCTGGCAATGCTTCCCGGTGAAGTAACAGCTAACCTGGACGACGACTCTTCGGTTGAAGTTAACGTTGAATGGGATGATGAGATTCCGGGCTACGATGCTGAAACCGAGGGCGAATACTCTGTTGAAGGTGAACTGGTTGACCTTCCTGAAGGCGTAGAAAATCCGGGTGAGGAAAAAGCATCAGCTACCATAACGGTAGAACCACTCGTAGCTGCGTTTGTAAGTGACGGTCAGCAATTCGTCCATGAAGTTGATACAGAGACCGGTATAATCGTCCTGGAAAATAGCATAACCTTACCTGAGGCACCGGCAATATTAAGGGTGCGCACCGATGGTCTGCGGATTATGCTCAATGGTAACACAGTG
>CAYXQO010000107.1:0-3886 GCA_964467475.1 uncultured Syntrophomonadaceae bacterium | reverse complement strand
GCATCGATAAAGGCTTTATCCCCAACCTTTGTTTCCTTGATCGAGGCGGTAAAGTCGCCGAGTTTCTTTGGAGTAATCGACAGGTGTTCCGCCGTAGGAGAAGCAGAGATTGTAAAGGGGTGCGCAGAAGATAAATGCCCGTCACGCAAAAGCTGGACAAACATAAACTGTCCCGGCCGGAAATCAATTGGGCGTCCCCGGAAAAAGAGGCTCCAGATATCTTCCGCTTCCTGCCTGACTTCCATTACCTCGTAGGGTTTACGCCTGACAACAGCAATACGAACCAGCCTGTAAATAACCACCCCGGCAAATAAAAGTGCTAACACCTGCAGGAGGTAAAAAAGCAGGCGATCCTGTTCAACATGGTAAAGGGCGTGAATCAAAGCCGGCGGGAAAAGCAGGTAGTTAGCCAGGTGAACGTTCCGCCAGGTTTCATAATTTAAACCGAGGCGCTTGTACATAGAAGCGAGGGATGCCGTCACCATGAAGCCGATCAGGGCAATGATTCCGGCAAAGATAAAAATATCCGGGAACAATTCCCCGAATTGGGTCAGGCGGTAATAGGCAATAAGTAACACATGCAGGAGCAAAAAAGCAAGGCCGATTCTGCCAAAAATACGGTGCCAGCGAAATAGCCGGTCGAGTCCGATACCGCTTTCAATTATCTTGACCCGGGAAACAAGGACAAACTGCATAAACACAAACAGCAGGCCAAACGGACCAAAAAGCAGGCTAAAATGACGGATGTATTCCGGGCCGTAAGGGATAAAATCGGTAGCCGCAAGCCAGGAGATAATCACTAACATCATTAAGACCGCTGCAGTTAATTGCACAAGCCTTAGTTTCATCGGCTTACCACCTCTTTCTATAAATATTCCCCGCTAAATGGTAAAATTCCTTTTGCTTACCTTATAAAAACTTGTTTGCTTAACTGTGCTGCATTTTGGACTGGTGCCGACTGAACAGAAACAACTGAAAAATATTTAATACTACTATGTTAAGTAGAAAAAACCCTTCAACCTGTTTAGTTTTCCTCTAATTTTACACCGGTAATCAGAAATAGTTAGCATATTTGAGGATCAAAGCGATCCGGACAGTATAATTAATAACCGTTTAGTTCCCCGGTATTGCTTAAAACGGTCAAATACCTTAAAATTGTAAACAAAGTGTAAACTATTTGCAAATAAATTGTAAACATCAGGTGAAATCGATGAGACTTTTTCTCGTAAATACAACAAAGTGGCTGGTCAAAAACCGAAAAGTACTGCTTTTTAAAGCAGTTTTGCTATTGGCCTGGATGATACTGGTTCTATACCCCAACCCGGGAAACCTGGTGGCAAGTATCTACAGGCTTAAAAATCCACCGGTAATGCCCATGCAGGTTAGTGAGATTGCCCGGGAACTTGAAGGAAGTTCGCCGGCAGAAATCGAGCAATACGTCTATTACCGCATCCCCTACAGCTATGACTGGGAAGTTTACAATATGCCCTGGTATTTCCCCACCCTGGAGGAAGCCTTGCTCAGAGGTTCCGGCGACTGCAAAGCCCGCTTTTTGCTTTTTGCCTCCCTGCTTGAAAACAAGGATATCCCCTACCAAAAAAGCATGTCGTTAACCCATATCTGGGTAAACTATGAAGGCAAACCGGAAACCGGGGCGGAGAATATGGACGAGTCAGTCCTGGTAGTCGACGATTCTGGTAATGTGAGACTAAGCGTGCCCCGTCCCGACCTGGAAAGGGCTTTCCAAAGCTTTCAAAACGGTTTCTGGGAAGTAATGCCTATGGATAAGAAAATCTTGTTGTTTAGCGGTTTTCCGATTATCTTCGGCATGCCCACTCTTGCCTGCAAAATTTTCTTGAACAAACCACTGCTTTCACCACTGGCTCATCCCGAACGAATAAAAGCGCAATAGAAAACAATACACAGCTGAAGCAGGTTTGCTACTGCTTCAGCTCTAG
This sequence comes from uncultured Syntrophomonadaceae bacterium, assembly GCA_964467475.1. GTDB lineage: Bacteria > Bacillota > Dethiobacteria > DTU022 > DTU022 > B1SED10-74M. Next base: position 1,928 of record CAYXQO010000107.1, on the reverse strand, counting down.
AGCCTTGCTATATTTTATAGCTGGAGAAATCGCTCTAAAGCGGTCACAATAGTTGAAGAAACAATGGTTTGCCGCTCAAGTGTCAATCATTCCCCGCAAGGAACCAGCATTAGATCAAAAACACAGCAAAACAGATAAGCAGATGCTATGCATCAAGTGGTTACCTGGTTAAAGCCCGTGAAACATGGCTTTAGTTTATTTGAGTGTTTCAAAGGTTGATCTAATCAAATAAACTTTTAACCCATTTCATTGCCGATAGGCTCAGCTTGCTTGATCGACAGGGAAATACGGCCGCGATCTTTATCGATTGAAAGAATCTTGACCGGGACCATCTCCTCAATCTGCAGGATCTCCAGGGGGTGCTTGACGTAGCGATCCGCTATTTCAGAGATATGGACCAGCCCGTCCTGGTGAACCCCGATATCAACAAAAGCACCGAAATCAACGATGTTGCGGACGATACCCTTTAAAGTCATGCCCGGCTCAAGGTCATCCAGCTCGGTCACTGATTTTAAAAATACCGGCCTGGGCAAGTCTTCCCGGGGATCCCGCCCGGGCTTGCGGAACTCCTGCAAAATATCCTTTACCGTGGGCACGCCTGCCTCAAGACGCCCGGCCAGATTTGCCACATCTTCATGATTAAGTTCCGCTATTTCATCGGGCCGGCCAAGCTGCTGAGGGCTGATCGTTAACTCTTCCATAATCCTGCCGGCCAGTTCGTAAGATTCGGGGTGAACGGCGCTTCTTTCGAGGTAATTGTTGCTGTCCGGCAGACGCAGGAAACCGGCGCACTGCTTAAACACTTTTGGTCCCAGGCCGGCAACTTCTAACAGTTGCCCCCGGCTGCTGTAAGCGCCGACTTCATTGCGGTAATCCACTATTTTTACGGCAACACTACCATTAATCCCCGCCACATATGACAAAAGAGCCGCTGAAGCGCTGTTTAAATCAACGCCCACGCTGTTAACACAGGCTTCCACTGTCCCCGACAGGGCGCTATCAAGTTCTTTTGCCGGCATGTCATGCTGGTATTGTCCTACCCCGATAGCTTTTGGTTCAATTTTGACCAGTTCAGCCAGGGGATCCTGCAGGCGGCGGGCGATAGATACTGCACTGCGTTCGGCTACATCAAGGCCGGGAAACTCTTTTTTCGCCTCCGGCGATGCAGAATAAACGCTGGCTCCGGCTTCATTGACGATAGTATACTCTATTTTGAGATCGTGTTCTTTGATCAAATCGGCAATAAAGGCTTCGCTTTCCCGGGAAGCCGTACCGTTACCGATAGCAATGCAGTCAAGCCCGTACTTGTGCAATAGTTGCAGCACCTTTTCAGAGGCACCCTTTATATCACTGCGTGGTTTGGTGGGGAATACAGCGGCCGTCTCCAAGAGTTCACCGGTTTCTGACACGCAGGCCAGTTTACACCCGGTACGGTATCCCGGGTCCCACCCAAGGACGCGGCGGTGCCGTACGGGTGGAACAAGCAGTCTTTTCTTTAAGTTTTCCTTGAATACCACGAGAGCGCCTTCTACTGCCTGATCAAGCAGGGTCTGCCAGATTTCTCTTTCCAGGGAATGATGAATCAGGCGCCGGAAACCGTCCGCGGCAGCTTCCTTGATCAATTCGCTACAATCCTGGTTTTGTGCCGGATCGATATATTTTTCGGCAATTACCGCGAGGGCCTTTTCTTCGGGCACAGCAATTTTCAAATCAAGCACTTTTTCTTTGACGCCGCGGTTCATAGCCAGAACACGGTGTGGTTTTATTTTTTTCAGCGGTTCGCTGTAACCTTCGTAATCATCGTAAGTACTTACCTCGGCACCTTTCTTTTTACTAATCTCCACCATACCAAGCTGCCTGTAAAGCTGCCGCAAGCTTTTCCGCACAGAAGCATCATCTGAAGCGATTTCTGCAATAATGTCGGAAGC
>CAYXQO010000106.1:0-3913 GCA_964467475.1 uncultured Syntrophomonadaceae bacterium | reverse complement strand
GCACAGCATAGAGGCACGCAATAAAAACAGCCCCGGAAGCTGGTATTAGTTTTACCATCTCCCGGGGCCATGAGTATTCGGCTTAAAAGCTTTTTAGCAGCTTCGCCAATAGTGAGTGAAACGCGGAACCGTCCCTGCGTTTCATCTTTACTGGAAGGTATAGGTAAACGTCCTGGATTGTCCCGTGCTGGTAATTGTGGCCGTAATCGTATCGCGCACTCCGGCACCCCCACCGGGTATATAAGTGGTGGCAATTCCTTCGGCATTGGTTAATACATTTCTATTCTGGGAATAGCCATCGGTCCCCGAAACCACGAAATTGATCTGCACTCCGGCGTCGGCGGGACTGATCCGGGCATATACAGTCACCCCTACTCCGGCGGGAGGGCTGGCCGGGCTGGCCCACAAAGACAGGCTGTATTCTTTAGCTGGTTGGGCGGGTAAGCTGATCGATTGCTTGGCATTGGTGTCATTCCTGGTCACTGTTGCAGAGCCATCTTTTTTCAGGACGGTCACGTTCCAACTAACCGAACCACTCTGGTAGAGTATTTTGGTGGATTCACCGGTTATGGCCTCCTGCACGCTGATCGACAGCGAGGTTGGCGTTTCAAGGTTGCTGATATGGGCGGTAACCCGGTACTCGGTCGAATCATCGGTCTGGTTGATAACCGACCTGCTCAGGTAAAACTCGCTCGGGGGCGAGGTATCGACGTTAACTACCATATCAGTCCCTGGGGTGACATCGACAGGGGTCGAATCGGTATCCCCGTCTTCATCGATAACATTGAGCTCCCATTCACCTTCAGGCAGCACAATAATTAATTCTTCCTCTTCCGGCTCATCAGGATCATCGGGATCAGCTCCGGCAATCATATCGCTGATTACCGTCACCGGTGGGTCTTCTTCCGGATCATGATCAGGGTCGTCCACGACCTGCACAGCGACGACCAGGGAAGCCGGTTCGCCTTCTTCATCACTGTCTATAACTTTTACCACACCTGTATCAGCCGGTTGGAATTTGGTCGGGTCTTCCTCGCATATAACGTCAGCGAGCAGTTCCAGGGAAGAACTAGCGCCACTGAGCGTAGCATCATCTACAAGATCAGAAACCTGGTCTTTCACATAGTCTTTTACTGCCCCACCAACATCGCCGTCCAGCGTTTTTTCTACATAACCGGCAAATTTTACACCTTTTTCTGCATACTCAATTCCTTTGCCCAGGTTCGAATTAACCCCTTTGGCTCCCGCCAGGACTACCTTGGTCCCTTTCTCGATTCCCTCAACTCCTTCTTCACAAAGGCGATTGCCTATAGGATGATTACCGCCAGCTTCACCGCGGGCAATATCTTCATAATCATGATTAAAGGTAACTAACTCGTTATGTAACACCGCTGCCTGGTTTCTATATTTGCCATCTGCAAAATTTTCCCAAAATTCACTGGCATTAGTTTCTTCGATATGGTAACCAATTCTTGTTCCCCTGGCATCCTGGAAAGCTTGTTCTTGTTGAGCGGGAGTCATCTGGTTGACCACCTCTACAACTTTATTTTGGCTGTTGATTGCTGACCTCCTTGTATACAAGGCAAAAGCTCCACACACCACCAGGGTGCCCAGGGTAATCCCAAGAAATTGTTGCTCCGGATCGGCAGCATTAAGCACCAGATCACTGCCACCAGGGTGCAGGCTTCCTGCTGAATTAAGGGCAACTGCATGCGCCTGGGCTTGCAATTGGGCATTTTCCAGCCGCGCGATGACCTCGTCTATGTCATCGGATTTTTCTTGCAGTTTGGTCAAAGTATCAAAGAAGTCTTCAGCATACTCTTGATAGTCAATCTCCTCTAAAGGGACTAATTCATCGGAAGTAAAGTCATTAGAAATCGCTTTGACAAAATCGATTTTAAGCATTTGAATGTCCGCTATATATTCCGCCAGCTCAATAGTGTCATGATAGAGGTCCTTACTCTCGTAACCCGGCTCGAGTGCCAGTTCAAACAAGCTCAACACCCAACCATTGACCAGCTCACTGACCACGGCGGGGCCGCCGTAAAGAACTAGAGTTTCGACACTGTCCTTATTGCCGGTTATATACTGCTGCATGGGAGGATGGATGTACTCTTTTTCCACCAACAGGATCGGCGCGTTATAGCCGGCGGCATTAACCCCGCCGGCCAGGGCATCGGGGAAACCCCTGCCGTAAGCTACAGTGACTGTATCCGGTGAGGAAAAGAATTCATCGGCTATAAGTCTGGCAGTCTGGTAGCGATCCGCTCCCCCGAGCCTTTTAACATTACCTTGCCCCACCAGCCCTTCCAGGCTGGTAAACACCTGCTCGGATATTACCGCAGTCCCCCCGGTCACGTAGACCTGGTTGATATTGTTGGCAGAGATAAAGTTTTGCGCATACTGGCTCAATGATTTTGATCCGCTTAAAAGAATGGGAGTCCCGGAACGGGCAGCGTATGAAGATATGGCCAGGGCATCGGGGAAATTGTAGGCGTAAACCACAATGGCCTCCTGGGAAGCAGCTCCCACTTTCTGAGCCATTTTAAAAGCAGTTTCCTCGCGGTTACTGCCGGCGATCCGCTCGGTGTTATAATTGCCGAGGGCTTTTAGCTGATTTTCCACGCTTGCTGAAATCGCCGCGGGCCCGCCAAGAATGAAAATCGTGCCGTTATTTTGTAAAACCCTCGTAATTTCTACTCCTACTTCCGGAGGCAAACTTTCGGGCCTGGTTAAAAGCAGCGGCCCTTTTTCCTGGTAGGCGAGCACTCCCCCGGGAAGAGCATCGGCGAAAGCGTCCCCCCGGGCGACGACTACCGCTTCCGCACTTTTACTTTGCGGGTAACTATCCTTTGAAATTTCTATGGCAGTCATATAACGGTCATCGCCGGAAAGGCGTTTGCTTGCCACACTTGAAGCAAGAGTTTCCGGGTTAAAAAAGGGATCATGCTCACCGGTAAGCCTGCTTTGATCTTCTTCTGCTGCAGCAGCCACTGGAAATTCGTTGAAATGAGTGGGGAATACCATTAAAATAGCCAGGAAAATAATGACAAAACTTTGTAAAGCTTTCTTTTTCATTTTTGCCATCTCCATTTAACAAATGAGATTTTTAAATCAAAAACTTACAAAATGCAATTACAGCCATAGCGAAACCTTCAAACCCTTTAATCTTCAAGCCATCTAAAATCCTGTAAAAAGCTGCTTTTAATTACATTTCGTTCCAGCCTCCCTTAATATTTATTGTACCGCCCTGTTCTAATAAATACCTGTCATTCGTTTTTACTTCTTAACCTAACCCGGACAAGCCGGTACCATAAAAGTTGGATTTCGAGATAACCCTTTCTTTACTCAGTGTACATCGCTCAGTGTACATCGGCGTTTTTGAGATCGCTAAAAAAAAGTCTTGCCAAAAATGTGCAGCACTTCAGGATTAAGGGCCTAACTCGATCTGCTATAAAATTCCCTTTTAGCTTTAGAGTTTATTGCCTGGTTAAAACAAGGATTACTTTAATTAATCATATACCCATTAACCCATTAGGCATATCACCCTAAAGGGGTGATTTTTGCTAAAATTTAAACGTGGCATCGAAATATCTGAAACTAAATAAAGCCTGCGCTGGGCTTTACAGCAACGAAAACATGTAAAACATGGGAGGGTGAAACGCGGTGAAACGCGGGGACGGTTCCGCGTTTCAGGGATAACTGAAATCAAAACCCGGGAAGAGCTATAACTGTTTTGCGAAAGGGAAAGCACGCTACAACTCAGGAAGAGGAAATAAACCGGCACAGTATAGAGGCATGCAATAAAAATAACCCCGGAAGACTGGTATTAGTTTTACCATCTCCCGGGGCCATAATTATTCAGTTTAAAAGCTTTTTAGCAGCTTCGCCAATGGCGAGTGAAACGCGGAAC
>CAYXQO010000105.1:0-3967 GCA_964467475.1 uncultured Syntrophomonadaceae bacterium | reverse complement strand
GGGCTTCAGTAGCATTCTTTAGCGCTACTTACCTGCTGGGAACCAGGTTATTCCTTGAACTTTTTGGACAGATATTTCTCCCGAGAGCGGAAGGAGAAATTCCTCTCCTCGGACCGGAAATGCTCAACCAGGTGGCTTCTCACGGCGTAGAAACAATAATGATTATCCCGGCAATAAGTGGTTCTATAGGGGCAATCCTTGTGCTTGGCGGGTTCCTCTACGGCAGAATCGCCCGGTAATCTATATTTGCCCGGCCCTTACCGCAAGCCATGGAAACAGTCCCATCGTTTTCATTTCGGCCTTCGCTGCGCTCCGGGATGCTCGAATCGTTCCCATGGTGCCGTTTAAATTTTAATATTTCGTTGTAGGATTAAGCTTTTCATTTAAATGCAGGGTTTAATTGAGCACTTGCATAAAACTGATTACCCAAATCTAGCAAAGGTGAACTGATGAGACCTGAAATTTGTAACTTTTTCCCTATCCCCGACCTGCTAAAGGCTGAACATCTCCTGTGCATCCAACCCCATCCAGATGACATAGAAATCGGGGCGGGTGCCACCATCGCCCGGATAAGCCGCTCGGGAGGCAAAATAACCTTGCTTACAGTAACAGACGGTTCTGTAGGAACCACCGACCCCACGGTTAACCGGGCAGAGCTGGTTCAAACCAGGAAAAAGGAAACTGAAAAATCAGCGGGTATTTTAGGGGTAAAAGAACTGCTCTGGCTAGATTACACCGACGGCGGCTGCCTCCCGTATGAAGAAGTGCGCGCCGACATAACCAGGCAAATCCGCAAGCTAAAGCCTGCTGCAGTCATGGTTTGCGATCCCTGGCTGCCGTATGAAGCCCACACCGATCATCTTCGCACAGGAATGGCTGCAGCAGAAGCTGCCTTCCTTTCCGGAATGCCTTATTTTAGCTCCCGGGACATGGAAGAAGGAATTAACCCCTACAAAGTGAGCGCCATAGCTTTTTACTGCACTGCCTACCCGAACACATTCATCGATGCCTCTATTAATTGGGACTTAAAGCTGGCCGCGATCGACTGCCACCAAAGCCAGTTCCCTTCCCCAAAAGGAAAGGTATTAAAAGATTACTTGACCGCCAAAGCCAGGGAACAGGGTAAATCCCAGGGCCTCGAGCTGGTTGAAACCTTTAAAGTGCTTTCTCCAGACCACCTGCATATTTTTGAAGCCGCCTGGCAGTGCTAGCAATGACCTAGCTTAGGTTCTTAACCCCTACTTGATCAATTGCCCGGCCCAACACCTCGACAATTCTATCAATATCCCGGGCCTCTATGATTAAAGGTGGGGAAAAACCGATTAAGTCAACATCCATAGCGCGGACAATTACTCCATTGCTGTAAGCATGGTTAAAAACATCCCGGTTAATTGCTTGATCAAACTTTTCTTTTGTAGAAGGATCTTTCTCTAATTCAACCGCTACTATTAGCCCCTTGCCTCTTACTTCCCCAATAAACCGACTGTTTAATGCCCGGAGCCCTTCAACCAACCTTTCCCCCATCTTCCGGGCATTTTCTTTTAAATTTTCTCGTTCCAGGATTTCTATGTTTTTTAAAGCTACCCGGCAGGCCAGGGGATGGCCGCTGTACGTAAAACCATGGTAAAAATTATCGATGCTTTTTAATACCTGGTATATTTCATCTGAGATCACCGCTGCACCAAGTGGCACATACCCGCTGGTAATACCCTTGGCCAGGGTCATCGCATCGGGAATCACTCCTCGCCAGTGTTCTATGCCAAAGTCTTTCCCCGTGCGCCCAAACCCGGTGATCACTTCATCGGCAATAAACAAGACATTACGGCGAGTGCAGATATCCCTTATCTTCTCATAATAACCTGGCGGCGGGACGATGATCCCTCCCGCTCCGATTACCGGCTCTGCGACAAAAGCAGCAACCCGGTCTTCTCCCAGCTCCTCAATTTTTTCTTCCAGGACATCCGCGCACTCCAGGCTGCACTGCGTATTAGTTTTATCCAAAGGACAGTGATAACAATAGGGAGCGTCTATAGAAGCAAAACCTGGCGGGAAAGGATCAAAGCCCTTTTGATATTTGGGAAACCTGGTAGCCTGGAGTGAACCGTAGCCAACGCCGTGATAACCCTTGTCACGGGATATGATATAATCTTTGCTGTCTCTGCCCAGCACGGACCAGTACAGCCTGACGATTTTAAACAAACTGTCATTAGCCTCGGAACCGCTGCTGGTAAAAAACACCTTCGCCTGTTTGATCGGGACCATTTTGCTGACCTTTTCAGCCAGCATAACTGCCGGCACATTGGAAAAACCGGTGAAACAGTGAAATGCATCTAGCCTGGTCATCTGGTCACTGGCAGCTTCAATAACTTCCTCCCGTCCATGACCTATGTTGCTGTACCATAGACTGGCAAACCCGTCGATGTACTCCTTACCATCCACATCATAAAGCCGGGTTTTATATGCGCGTTCCATTATCTTCGGCCCGTTGCTGAGCACATCGTTTATGCTCGAAAAGGGGTGAAGAAAATAATTTTTATCGGCATTTTTCAAAGCTTCAACTTCTTGTTTATCATAAAAACCATTCATTTTGCGATCACTCTCCCGATTATATTTGCAGGCAAACAAGGTATGTTCATTCTTCTAATTCAACAAATAGCAGCTCTATACCTTCATACAGGGCTTGACAATAATCACTGCGGTTGATAATGTTGCTTAAGAACCTTATCTTAATCAAAAAAAGGTGTTTATAATGCCAGGATTATTTAAATATAAAGTTTTTGCTTTAACCATGGCTTTCTTCCTGCTATCTTTGACAGCAGGATGTAATGGAGATACAGAAGAAGAAACCTACAATGTTGAAACCGATGAAGAGTTTCAACAATCAGTGGAACAAGTCCTGGAGCGGTTCCTTAGAGAAGATAATGAAGATGTAATATATCAAGAACTTCTTGAAGAATATGGCGAGCGTTACACGGAAGAAGAAATCAGGGTTTATGTAGGAGCCTTATTAGAAGAGCAGGAAGAGGAATTAAGCGCCGAACTCGAAGCTGTAAAAGAGCAGGTCGACGAAGCACAAGAAAAAGTAAATGAATTTGAGGAAGAACTGGCCGATGAAACCACCAGGGAGGAACTTGAAGAACAACTGAAACCTCTCACTGACTGGTTGGAAGAACTGGAAAAAAAGATAGAAGAAACCACAGATTTTTACCGTAAGGTGGAACTTTATGAAGAAATGGAAAATACCCTGCTCCAGATCGCCGAAATCTTGGAAAATAAAGTCACTACCCTGGAAGAGCGTGAGGGTAACACCGAAGAAGGCGCCGGAGCATTCTTCAGTTATAACCATGAAATTGAGGAACTGCTTGATCATGATAAAGAAATCCAGGAAGCCTACAACAGCGTCACCGGTGATAATTTTATCAGCGAACAGGTTCTCCACGACGAACTGGAGAAAAATATAATCCCGGAAAGCGAAGACCTGCTTGATCAACTGGGAGACATTGACCAGGACACCGAAGAAATCCAGGAAGTACATCAAAAAATAAAGGAAGCCCAGAGCACCTTACTACAGGGTTATAACCTCTGGGTGGAAGCAATCCAGGAAGAAGACCAGGATATGGTTGATGAAGCAGTTGAGCTTGTGGAAAAAGGGGAAGAGCTAAGACAGACCTTCTATAAAGAACTGGACATGCTGCTGCAAAAGTATACAAATTAATAACCCAAAAGGATTATCACCTTTTAATAAAGAAGAAGATCTTCACTAACCAGGCCAGTTAGGCCCTAAATTCTGAAACCCTGCGCAAATATGGAAAAACTCTTATATGTGATCCCGGAAACGCCGATCTATTCTGGGTTTATAAAGGATCATTTTGAAGCTCAACTTTCATGGTACCGGCTTTTCCGGGTTAGGTTCAATAAACTTAAAGAAAGGGTGTTTATCAATGGGTTTTGCTATCTCCGAACTGCA
>CAYXQO010000104.1:0-3968 GCA_964467475.1 uncultured Syntrophomonadaceae bacterium | reverse complement strand
ATGAAATCTTCATCATACAGCTTTTCATCAAGGATCACTTTAGCCATACCCTGGAGCAGGGCGGCATTGGTGCCGGGTTTAAGCTGGAGGAATACATCAGCATGTTCAGCGATCTTGATCCGCCTTGGATCAGCCACGATCAGTTTGGCACCGTTCTTGATAGCCCGCCTGATCCTGTATCCGATAACCGGGTGGGTTTCGGTGGTATTGGATCCGGTGATGAAGAAAGCTTTAGCTTCACTGGTGATATCATCGATACTGTTGGTCATTGCTCCGCTTCCAAATGTTGCAGCCAGACCGGCTACAGTCGGAGCATGTCAGAGCCGGGCGCAGTGGTCCACATTATTTGTGCCCATGGCTCGGAACATCTTTTGGAAGAGGTAGTTTTCCTCATTGGTGCAGCGGGCGGAGCTGATTCCGGCTAAAGCATCGGCACCGTCACTCTCCTTGATTTTATTTATTTTTTTAGCAATAAAATCAAGCGCTTCGTCCCACTCGGCTTCTACAAAAATTCCCTCTTTCTTAAGCAGAGGTTTGGTCAGGCGATCGGGGTGGTTAATAAAGTCAAAGCCGAAACGTCCTTTAACACATAAGTCGCCTGAGTTTACCGGGTTATCCCGGTTACCTTCAACACTGACCACCTGGTTTCCCTTCACTCCAAGTTTTATACCACAGCCGACACCACAGTAGGTGCAGACAGTTTCAACTTCTCGTTCCGGGACAACCGGTTCTGCTTTATAAAGAGCGCCGGTCGGGCAGCGCACCAGGCATTCCCCGCAGGATTCACACATTGAATCTTTAAGTGGTTTGTCACCCAGCACCGATACCTTGGTATGGAACCCGCGAAAAGCAAAGTCAATTGCTGCCACCCCGTTTATTTCCTGGCAGGTGCGGATACAGATTCCGCAGAGGATACACCTGGTAAAGTCCCGGTGGAAAAAGGGGTTGCTGTCATCTGGTTCCTCCGGTTCTACCGTGCGGCGAATCCTTTTCATCCGTTCATTGTTAACACCTACAAAAGCGCTGACTTCCTGCAGTTTGCAGGTATTGTTCCTGGAACAACTCTGGCAATCTTCGTTATGGCTGGCCAGGATCAGCTCTACGTTATGCAGGCGTACTTTGCGTACTTCCTCAGTATCGGTTTCAACTACCATACCGTCTTTTACCGGCGCGCGGCAGGCGGTGACTATTTTGCCGTCGGCGTCAACCATGCAAACCCGGCAACCGCCGAAAGTGGGAAGATCAGGGTGGTAACAAAGGGTAGGTATGTAAATGCCCGCTTTTTCTGCTGCTTCTAACACGGTCGTTCCGTTTTCGACTTGTAGCTCTAGGCCGTTAATTGTCACTTTTAACATCGCTTAACCTTCCTTTCCGCTTGCCCAAGCCAGATTTTCTTTCCCGGTCAAACGCTCTACAGCGCTAAAGCGTTCCGGGCATTCCTGGAAGCAAATGCCGCATTTGGTGCACTTGCTCTGGTCTATCTTATGGGGCACTTTCTTTTCACCGCTGATGGCTTCTACCGGGCAGGCCTTACGGCAGCGCCCGCAGGCTGTGCATTTTTCCTCGTCAATGTGGTAAACGAGCAAGTCTTTGCAGACCAGTGCCGGGCAGGCATGATCTTTAATGTGGGCTTCGTATTCGTCCCGGAAGTACTGCACAGTGCTTAGCACCGGGTTTGGCGCGGTTTGCCCCAGCCCGCAAATCGAGCCCTTGATAATTGAATCACCTATCTCGAGGAGATGTTCGATATCGCCTTCACGGCCTCTTCCTTCACAGATATCGTTCAGCACCTCAAGCATCTGCTGGGTGCCCTGGCGGCAGGGGACGCACTGACCGCAGGATTCCTCGAAAGTAAAGTCCAGGAAGTAGCGGGCCACATCGACCATGCAGGTTGTTTCGTCGATGACAACCATTCCGCCTGAGCCCATCATCGAGCCGGCTTCTACCAGGGTGTCAAAATCGACGGATAAGTGCAGTTTGTCTTCGGGCAGGCAGCCCCCGGAGGGTCCGCCGGTCTGCACAGCCTTGAATTTTTTGTCGTCAATAATACCGCCGCCGACTTCATAAATAATCTTGCCCAGCTCTATACCCATGGGCACTTCGATCAGGCCGCTGCGGTTAATTGTTCCGGTCAGGGCAAATACAGCTGTTCCCGGGCTTCCCTCGGTGCCGATACTCTTAAACCAGTCAGCTCCCTTGCTCAGGATCTGGGGAACTACTGAGAAAGTTTTTACGTTATTCAACAAAGTGGGTTTGCCCCAAAGGCCTTCTTCTGTTGTCCGGGGACGCGGCAGAGGCTTGGGCCAGCCGCGATTGCCTTCAATAGACATAATCAGGGCTGTTGATTCGCCGCAGACAAAGGCACCGGCGCCCTGGAATATTTCTAAGTCAAAATCAAAACCGCTGCCCAGGATATTTTCTCCGAGCAAATTCTTTTCCTTGGCCTGGGCGATTGCTTTGCGCAGGCGTCTTATTGCCAGCGGGTACTCGGCCCGCACATAAAAATAGCCCTTGGAAGAGCCGATTGTATATCCGGCAATGGTCATCCCCTCGATCACGGAATGGGGGTCGCCTTCTAAAACCGAGCGGTCCATAAATGCGCCGGGGTCGCCTTCGTCAGCATTGCAGATCACGTACTTTTGATCGGCCTCTGGCTTGAGACATGATTCCCACTTACGCCCGGCCGGGAAACCGGCGCCTCCGCGTCCGCGCAGGCCCGATTCTTTGAGGATGTCAATGATTTCTTCCTGTTTTCGTCCCAGGGTTTCGTCCAGGCCGCGGTAACCGCCCTGGGCAATGTATTCATTAATGTCTTCGGGGTCGATTACCCCGCAATTCTTAAGGATCACTCGCTGCTGGTTTTTAAAAACATCGCCTGTGTCAATTTGGCGGATGTCTTCAGGGCCGCCTTCACCGAAATAGCCCAGGGCCAGGTCAGGCCGGTGGTCGTCATTTTTAATATAGCTGTCGACTATTTCTTCGGCCAGTTCCGGGGTGACTCCGTGGTAGGAAATGCGCGGGCGCCCCGGTTTGATCACATCGACTAAAACTTCAGCGAAGCACATCCCGATACAGCCCACTTCTTTGATTTCGGCTGCTAGCTTTTCTTGATCCAGTTTCTTTTCAAGAGCCTGGACTACCGACTGTGCTCCGGTGGCGTTACCACAGGTGGCGCAACCCACATAAATTTCGGTGGTATCGTTAGTTTGTTTCTTTTCCATAGCTTCTTCGGCTTCTTTTACAATCGCATCAAACTTCTGGGTCACTTTGTTCCAGAACCTCCTTTGCCTGTTTCGGGACTACTCGCCCGAAAACGTCGTCGTCAACCATAACCACGGGAGCCAGGGCGCATGAACCGACGCAGTTTACCCGTTCCAGGCTAAACTTGTAATCTTCAGTAGTTTCACCGGCGTCGATTCCCATTTCACGTTCCAAAGCCTCCATCACCTGCATACCGCCCCTGACGTGGCAGGCGGTGCCGAGGCATACTTTTACCGTGCGCTCACCGCGGGGACTAAAATAGAACTGGGAGTAAAATGTTGCGGTGCCGTATACATTGCTTTCCGGAATCCCGATCATCTCGGCGATGTCCCGGATTGCTTCTTCAGGCAGGTAGCCAACTTCGTTTTGGACAGCCTGCAGCATGGGGATTACTTCGCTGCGTTTACCTTCAAAGGCAGCTAATGCTTTACTGGTTAAATCCTGCAATTCCTGCAAATCCTTCCCTCCATTCATTTTTTATAAAGTTTGATCAAAGCTTAGCACTTCATTGTGCTAAATTTACTCACTTATATCCAAGTTTTTCTTTCTCGATTTGCATAAAAAATTCCTGCTCAGCGCAATAAGAGTAAAAATTCTAAAAAGAGGGAGGGCAGCTTAAAAGCGACTTTTACCTAAATCAGGGTCATGAAATAGAGGGGAAGAAACATCTTGATCGATAGAAGGCGGCAGAGATGAAGCATGGAGAC
>CAYXQO010000103.1:0-3970 GCA_964467475.1 uncultured Syntrophomonadaceae bacterium | reverse complement strand
GTTCATTTAAGATTATAAGGTTTTCTGCCGGCCCCGTCAAGGATTGAAAACGCAAATTATGCTTCACAAAAACATTTAACAGAAAAAAGGTTTTAACTAATTAAAAGCGAAAAGATATCAGGCAATAATTTGTGCCTGCTTGCAGGTTGGAATATTAGTAAGGAGGGGCATAATGAGTAGTACAAAGGAACCGCAAAGCCTGATGACTGTACCTGAGGAAATAACCGTCCATGAGCCGCTCACCCTGACCGGGAACGAGTACGTCTCACTACCTCACATTGATTCAACTGGTGGTATCAGAAACCTTAACATATTGCGCCTGGACCAAAAGGGACTGTTCGAATTCTCAGGCACCGACACAAAACCGCTCCTGGCACCGCTGCTTGAAGTAGAAGGAGAACGGGTTAATCTAAACTCAAAAGAAACCAGACCGGACTGGAGCTACCGGTTGGACTGGTTGCCGATTTTCAACTTAAACTACTATGATAACTGGTCTCTTGAGGGAGAGTTCATTGCTCCACCAGGTTTTAAAGGTTTTTGTATCCGGCTAAGTTTTAACAACAATAGTTCATCTTCCATCAAGGCCCGGCTGGGCTGGGAAGGATCCTGGACCGGGTTCAACTACATTGTTTTTAACCGCCGCACAATTAATTGCGATCACTTGATCCGCTATGACAGGTGGACAGATAGTTTGATCATGGAAGCATCAGCAGGCTTCCCTCTTGCCGCACTGGCCCTTTCCACCGAACCTGCTTCCGGGTGGAGTTTTGATGAGGCAAATTTAAGTTTTGAAATTGCACGTGAAGTAATGCTTGATCCAGGTGAGTCCAGTGAAATCATACTCTACGCTGCGGTAAATCTCGAAGCGGACGGGGCCGGGACCACGGGTATAGATCTAAGACGTCGCGGTTATGATTCTTTGCTCGATAGAACCTGCCGGTGGTTGAAAGATCGCCGGATTAACTTAGAGGAGCCCGACCTGGGAGAGCTATTAAATCGAAACCTCTTTTTTTGCTATTTCTTCTCCCTGGCCAGGTCTTTAGACAGCGAAGAGCTGGTGCCGGTTACTTCGCGCAGCCCGCACTATTATGTCAGTTCGGCCTTCTGGAGCCGCGACACCCTGCTGTGGAGCTTTCCGGCGATTGTGCTGACAGGTAAAGAAACTGCCCGCAATTTGCTGGTTACCGTTTACAAGCGACACCTAAAAAATGCCGGTGACCATGCCCACTATATCAACGGCACAGTTCTATACCCCGGTTTCGAATTAGATCAACTTGCCGCCTTTTTCTTAGCCCTGGCGCACTACTACCGGCAGAGTGGTGATACTACTATTTTCGAAGAAACAGCAATCAAAGAAGGGCTCCACACCCTGGTTGAAAAAGCTTTTGATCACTTTGATCCTTTATCGGGACTCTACAGCACTTTTCTCGACCCTTCGGACGACCCGGTGACTTACCCTTTCCTGACCTATAATAACGCCTTGCTGCAACGCTCATTCAGTTTTCTGGCAGAACTACAGCTCGGTGAACTGTGGGATCATAAAAGCGATTTTGCCATTCTGGCCAAAGAACTGCTGCAGGCCATTTATGATCACTGCATGGTCAAAGGGCCTTTTGGGATTATGTTTGCCTGGGCCGTCGACGGCAAAGGCAAGTTCACCCTTTATGACAACCCTCCGGGAAGCTTGCAACTCCTGGCTCATTATGGATTTTGTTCTACTGATGATATTGTTTTTAAAAATACGGTGCGCTGGATCAGGTCTTCGAATAACCGCTACTTCTACCTGGACAACAATTTCGAAGAAGCGGGTTCCCTGCATGCCGAAAACCCCTGGCCCCTGGCAGCTTGCAATGATTTGCTTGCGTGCAATGCCGGAGCCGTGGACTTTTTTAAACGAGTGGAAATGGACAACGGGTTTTTTTGCGAAAGCATCGACTCCAAAACCGGAAAGGTTTCCACCGGGGCTGCTTTCGCTTCCGCTGCCGGCTTTTTGGCTTACGCTTTAGCCAACATGGCCGCAGAAAGCAGGTGTGGTGAACAGACAGAACAGACCCTTGAGTAAAAACTGAGGAGGCAAGCAACATGACCCGGGTAAAACAACTGCCGCTGTGGGGGAAAATCATATACGGAACCGGATCAGGCGGGTTCAGCCTGATCGACCGGGTGATGATCACCTGGCTCTTTTATTACTACATCACCAGTCCCCTTGAAGGGGTAGAGGCCTTGATGCCGCCATTTGCTTTCGGGATTATCATGTTCCTTGGACGAGCCATCGATGCGGTGGCCGATCCGGTAATTGCCCGCTGGTCAGATAATCACAAGGGTCGCCTGGGGCGGCGGATGCCATTTTTGCTTTTTAGCAGTGCAGCTTACTGCCTGGTATTTATAATCCTCTTTTATCCACCAGTACAGGAAACCTCGGCGTTTAACAGTCTCTACCTGGCAGTAATGTTAGCTCTGTATTTCGCCCTGTTCACCGCCTATGTCACCCCTTACCTGGCCCTGTTGCCCGAACTGGCTCACAGCACCAAGGACCGGGTAGACCTGGCCACCTTTAGGGCTGTATTTATGCTTCTTGGAGTTGGCGCCGCCCTGATCGGCTCCGGGATGCTGATCGGCAGATTCGGCTTCCACGGGATGGTTTGGATCATGGCTGCTGCCGGCCTGGTTTTGCTTTACTTACCACTAGCAATCAAGGAAAGAGATTATGCAGAAGCCAAACCAGCAACGCTCGGCCTGGTCGAAGCAGTTAAAACTACCTTTAAAAATAATGCATTTTTAATCTACCTGGTAGGTAATGTAACCTTCTGGCTCGGTTTCAACATTATTACCCTGAATCTACCCCTGTACGTGACCGTGCTACTGGGAGGCACTGAGGACGAAACTTCTATCTACT
Source organism: uncultured Syntrophomonadaceae bacterium (assembly GCA_964467475.1). Classification (GTDB taxonomy): domain Bacteria; phylum Bacillota; class Dethiobacteria; order DTU022; family DTU022; genus B1SED10-74M. The sequence goes on along the minus strand of CAYXQO010000103.1, from coordinate 1,074 downwards.
TCGGACTGGCTTTCGGGGTTGCCCTGCTTTTCTTCCCCCTAGTAAACATCTTTTCCAAGCGGTTTGGCTTAAAAGCGGTAATGATGTTCGCCCTGGTGGCTTTCATGATCCTGCTGCCGCTCTATTTCTTCCTCGGTCAACCCGTGTTCGGCTTAAATCCCGAAATTTTCGGTTATTTTTTAATGGCATTGAGCGGCCTGCCTCTGGCGGTCATTTTCATTGTCCCCGATGCAATAGTCGCTGTAGTATCCGACCTGGAAGAAAAACTCTCCGGTCAGCGGCGTGAAGCCATGTACTTCGGGGCGCAGGGGTTTATCTTGAAACTGGCCATGGGGTTATCCACCCTGATTACCGGGGCACTGTTGGAGCTCTTTGGAAGCACAGCGGCTGAGCCACTGGGAATCCAGCTAACCGGGCCGGTATCAGCCTGCTTTATCCTGGTAGGAGTAATAGTTTTTTCCCGTTACCCGGAAAAAGAAGTCGAGGCTTACCGTAGAGAGGCATAATAAAGGATTTAAAACTGATTTGATGAGGTGATTAAAAATGGCTGAAAACCCTGCTTTGGAAAGAGCGCGTAAATTTTTGCAGCAATTCGACCCTGAACTGGTTCCCATGGAACATGAAGAAACCACCAAAACTTCTGCTGAAGCAGCAAAGGCTTTAAATGTGGAACTGGGCCAAATCGCCAAGTCAATCCTCTTTCGCTCAGGTGACAAGTACGGCTTATTTGTAGCCGCCGGGGACATTAAAATTAACGACAAAAAGGTTAAAGCCTTACTTGGCGGCGGAAAAGCCAAAATTGCTAAACCTGAGGAAGTAGAAGAGGTTACCGGCTACCATGTAGGCGGGGTTTGCCCGTTTGATATTGATGAAAGCATCCCCATTTTTTTGGATGAATCAATGCAGCGCTTCGACGCAGTTTACACCTCTGCCGGCACCTCCCACTCGCTTCTACCAATTTCATTCGAGAAGTTAAAGGAAGTAACCGGAGGTACGGTAGCAGACTTTAAAAAAGAATAACCTTTTAAAAGCATGGTGCAACAACAAAGCATTTATTCAAGTGTAGAATAATAA
>CAYXQO010000102.1:0-4009 GCA_964467475.1 uncultured Syntrophomonadaceae bacterium | reverse complement strand
TTAATGTCTAACGGTGGAATGTCTAAAATGATGAAGCAGCTGCAAAAGGCGCAGCAGGAGATGAACCGGATGCAGGAAGAGCTGGCTTCCAAGACCGTGGAAAGCTCCAGCGGCGGAGGAGCAGTCCGGGTGGTTGCCGATGGCCAGAAAAACCTGGTTTCACTGGATATTGATCCTGAAGCAATGGGAGAAGATAACCGTGAAATGCTCCAAGATATGATCATAGCTGCAGTAAACGACGCATTTCAGAAAGTTGACGATATGATTGCTTCGGAAATGCAAAAAGTTACCGGAGGAATGAATCTTCCCCCGGGAATGTTTTAATTTAAGGCAAGGTTACAAACAATAGCGATAGGCAATATTAAGGGGGCAATTGCAGGGAACGATGGTATATCCGAATGCGCTATATAAACTAATCGAAGTTTTTCGCCGGTTCCCGGGGATAGGGCCTAAGATGGCCCAAAGACTGGCTTTTTATTTACTTGATCGTTCTCGCGATGAGGTTGTGGCAATAGCAAGGGCCATGGTGGAAGCCAAAGACAAGCTGACCTATTGTGAAACATGCGGGAGTTTAGCTGAAGCAGATAAGTGTTCATACTGCAGCGATCCAAAAAGGGATCATTCCACGGTCTGCATTGTCCAGGAACCGAGAGACGTTTTAGTGCTTGAAAGAACCGGCCAGTACCGCGGGATTTACCATGTTTTGCACGGGGCCCTTTCCCCGCTTGACGGGATTGGCCCCGAAGAACTAAGGCTTGATCAGCTAATCCAGCGAATAAACGAAGAAAAAATTAATGAGGCAATTATTGCCACCAACCCCAATGTCGAAGGAGACGCCACTGCCGGTTACCTGGCCAAGCAGTTAAATCCACTCCCCGTAAAAGTAACCAGGATTGCCTTCGGCTTACCTGTAGGCGGAGATATTGAGTATGCTGACGAGCTGACTTTAAGCCGGGCGATTAATGGCCGGCGGGAAATGTAAAAGGTCTCTTTGCTATTTAGTGGTTATAGCCCTGCTTTTGCCTTCATTGCCCCATTTACTATGGCCGGCAAGTGGGCGTAATCTTCTGTTGGCAGGTAGGATGGGGCCGCCTCGTCGAAAAGCACATTTGCCGAGGAAGATATTTCTTCATCACCGGGCCAGAGGACAAAGCATATTGGAACCATGGGCATTGCCGGGACTACCATCCGGATGCCGCTCATTTGTAAAGCATGCCCGCCAAGGGCTTCGGCTGCCTGCTGGAATAGTTCGGGACGTTCGCCGAATGTTTTCAAAAAGGGGGTTACCGCCCTCTTTTTAAAAGGCTCTACATAAATGTCTCCCCCGGGCAGGTGGCGGTAATCAATCCATTTGCCGCTAAGGGGTGTGCCGTCTGCCGTAGTCAGGTAGTGGAGCATGATGATGGCCAGGTATTGTGATGCCGGGCTCCCGTCTTCGGCGATGATATCACCGGAGGGGTATTTGACCCGGAAAGTCCGGTCAATAAAGGGGAGTGTAAATGTATTGTTTTCCCGGTTTAAGTCAACCCGGGCATTTTTTGCTACCTGGTCCGGTTCCAGGGTGGAAAAATTGTTAATCGCTTCTTTTAAAGTTACATCTAAGTTAAAGTAACTACGCTTTTTTTGATTCATTATTAAATAACCTCCTCGATAAAATTGGTTATAGCCCGGTTTACCTGATCCGGTTTTTCCAGCATAACCATATGTCCCGCGCCCTCGATAATTTCGAGTTTACCCCGGCATAAATTTTCTTCTAAGAACCGGCTGTATTTTACCGGGGTTAGCTGGTCTTCACTGCCACAAATAATTAGTGCCGGTTGTTCGATGCGCTCCAGTTCATCCATGAGGTTAAAATTGTCGCAGGCGGTTAAATCGGCCAGGTAGATCGCGGGGTCGGTTTTCGCCACTTCTTCCCTGCCTCGCTTAACCAGTTCTTCCGGCGTGTCGGGTGAATAAAGATAGTTGGGCAACTCTTCGGGGATTTGTCCCCGGCGCAGTTCTTCCAGGAAAGCAGGCAGCACCCGCAGCTTGGCGCCGGTGCCGACAAGAATCAGGCCGGCGGTATATTTTGGATAAGCCAGGGCGTAAGCCATAGCTACTGCTCCGCCCAGGGAGTGACCGGCAACAACAAACTTGTTTAACCCGACAGTTTCGCTGAACCGGTGCAGCCAGTCACGGTAAACGTCGATTTTATCATAGGGAAGTCCCTCTGATCGACCGTGACCCGGCAGATCAACTGCAATGGGATTGATATTTTTCGGCAACTTTTTCAGCTGGTAAACCCAGTGGTGATGTCCGCCGCCGGAACCGTGGCAGAAAAGTACCGGGCTTCCCTCCCGGGACGGGTCCCCGGCGTAAAAACAGTTATTTCCATCTATCTCCAAGTATGGCATGTTTCGATTACCTCCCTTGTAAAGTTTCGGCTTTAACTGATTCGAGTTTTTCCGCTCTATATCCTGCTGATAAAAGAAAGGAAAACCTTTTTTTGCCGGGATTATCCGTCGCCTTTCATTAGTGTTGACACTCTACAGGGGGTTTGTTATGATGATTTAAATTACCAGCGCTATAAGCGGGGGGAGAAAAATTTGCAGGCTGATCGATTTGCATGGGAAGGACTTACCTTCGATGATGTTTTACTGGTTCCGGCTCTTTCAGAAGTTATGCCGCGCGACATTGATATTACCACCAGGCTCACCAGGAACTTAAAGCTTAATCTTCCATTATTATCAGCAGGTATGGATACAGTTACCGAAGCGAGAATGGCTATAGGTATTGCCCGAGAAGGCGGCATTGGCGTGATTCACCGCAATATGACCGCAGAAAAACAGGCGGAAGAAGTTGACAAGGTTAAGCGCTCTGAACACGGAGTTATTACCAATCCCTTTCAGCTTGCCCCCGACAATATTTTAAGCGATGCCGCAGCGTTAATGGAACGTTACCGTATTTCCGGGGTTCCTGTCACCGTAGGCGGCAAACTGGTAGGAATTATCACCAACCGGGATTTACGTTTTGAAGAAGATTATACTCGTCCGATTGGGGAGGTCATGACCAGTGAACAGCTGGTTACCGCACCGGAGGGGACCACTCTTAACGAAGCCCAGGAACTGCTGCGCCACCATAAAATTGAAAAACTGCCCATTGTCGATGATCAGTTCCAGTTAAAAGGGCTGATCACGATTAAAGATATTGAAAAAACGATCCAGTACCCCCGGGCATCGAAAGATTCCAACGGCAGGCTTTTGGCTGCAGCGGCTGTTGGGGTGGGCAGAGATGCAATTACCCGCGCCGGGGCGCTCGTGAAAGCAGGGGTTGACTTGATCGTAGTTGATTCAGCCCATGGCCATTCCAATCCGGTAATTGAGACGGTGAAAGAAATCAAGCAGCTTCACCCGGATATTGAAGTAATGGGCGGCAATGTAGCTACCCCCGAGGGAGTTCGCGATTTGATCAAAGCAGGCTCGGATGCGGTGAAAATCGGGGTTGGCCCCGGTTCTATTTGCACCACCCGGGTTATTGCCGGGATAGGGGTGCCGCAAATTACCGCTATTTATGAGTCTTCGCTGGCAAGCCGGGAATATGATGTTCCCATTATTGCAGATGGAGGGATCAAGTTTTCCGGCGATATCACCAAGGCTCTTGCTGCCGGCGCTTCTGCTGTCATGATCGGCAGTCTGCTGGCAGGCACCGAAGAGAGCCCCGGTGAATTTGAAATATTTCAAGGCCGCAGTTACAAGGTGTACCGGGGGATGGGTTCGCTGGGAGCAATGAAAGAAGGTTCCCGCGATCGCTATTTCCAGGAATATGAACAGAAACTTGTCCCTGAAGGGATCGAAGGAAGAGTCCCGTTCCGGGGGACTATCGGCGATATGGCTTACCAGATGGCAGGAGGCCTGCGGGCCGGAATGGGTTATTGCGGGGTAACCAACATCGAAGAATTACAGAAAAATACCCGTTTTATCCGCATTTCAGGTGCTTCCCTAAAAGAAAGCCATCCACACGGTGTCCAGAT
>CAYXQO010000101.1:0-4013 GCA_964467475.1 uncultured Syntrophomonadaceae bacterium | reverse complement strand
ATGCCAAGCCGACCCAGAAGGTTCCCCAGGGGGGAATCAGGGAGATGGAAGCCGATATTCCGGTATCAAGGGTAATGGTTGTTTGCCCGGCCTGCAGTAAACCGACCCGGGTAAAGAAAAAAAATCTTTCTGATGACCGCCGGGTTAGAGCTTGTCAAAAGTGCGGCGAATCGCTGGATAAGTAAGGAGGGTTAAGGCGCGAATATGTCACGGCTGAAGCAGAAATATTTAGAAGAAGTACGACCCGCTCTCGTTGAACGGTTTGCCTATAAAAATAAACTGCAGGCGCCGCGGATCGAAAAGATTGTGATCAACATGGGCCTGGGTGAAGGTAAAGACGACCCGAAAATACTGGATGCAGCGGTAAATGACCTCTCGCTCATAACCGGCCAAAAGCCGATTATTACCAGGGCACGCCGCTCGGTGGCCAGCTTTAAAGTCCGTGAGGGTAACCCTATCGGCTGCAAACTGACCCTGCGTGGTATCCGGATGTATGACTTTTTGGATAAGCTTTTTAGTATAGCACTGCCCAGGGTCAGGGATTTCCGGGGAATATCCCCGCACTCCTTTGACGGGCGGGGTAACTTTACCATTGGCATTAAAGAACAGTTGATTTTCCCGGAGATTGAGTACAGTCAAGTTGAAAGAGTCCTTGGCATGGATATCACCATAGTGACCACTGCTGAGACTGATGAAGAAGCACGCGAACTTTTACAAAAGATGGGCATGCCTTTTAGGGCGGCCTAATAAAAGTTCTGCGTTAGTTTAAGGAGGGAAAGGATGGCCAAGAAATCGTTAATAGCCAAGGCCAAGAGAAAGCCTAAGTTTAAAGTCCGCGGTTACAACCGCTGTCATATCTGCGGCCGTTCGAGGGCTTACTTGCGCAAATTCGGCCTGTGCCGCCTTTGCTTTCGTCATCTGGCCAACGAAGGGAAAATTCCGGGGGTTAAAAAAGCCAGCTGGTAGATGATGAAAGAATGAGAGGAGGTTATTACTGCCAATGATGACGGATCCAATTGCCGATATGCTGACACGTGTGCGTAACGCCAACGATGTCCGGCATAAAACAGTGGAAATTCCTGCTTCAAATGTAAAGCAATCGATTGCCACCATATTAAAGCAGGAAGGGTTTATCAAGGATTATGAATTTATCAAGGATAATAAACAGGGCATTTTGCGTGTTCATCTCAAGTACGGCCCCAACCAGGAAAAGATTATTAGTGGGCTGAAGCGGATCAGCAAACCCGGTTTAAGGGTATATGTTAAGAAAGATGAACTGCCCAAAGTCCTGGGGGGATTGGGAATAGCAGTTATCTCTACCTCCCAGGGTTTGATGAGCGATCGCCAGGCCCGGGAAACCGGCACCGGCGGAGAAGTTTTGTGCTATATCTGGTAGCATAGCGAGGAGGTTTACCGATGTCTCGAACCGGTAAAAAACCTGTTGCTGTACCGGACAATGTAGAGGTACAGTTCGACGGAAACCATATTACTGTAAAAGGCCCGAAAGGTGAGCTCTCAAGGGAGCTACACCAGGACATGATTATTGAACAAGAAGAAGGAACGCTGCATGTGAAGCGTCCTACTGACAAACCGCAACACAGGTCTTTGCATGGCCTGACCCGCACCTTGATCGACAACATGGTTAAGGGGGTAACCGAAGGGTTTACCCAAAACCTTGAAATTATAGGAGTCGGTTACAGGGCTACCATGCAGGGTGATAACCTGGTTTTGAACATGGGGTTTGCCCATCCTGTGGTTTTTGAACCTCAGGAAAACATAGAAATCGAGGTGCCCAGCGCTAATAAGGTGATTGTTAAGGGTATAGATAAAGAGCAGGTTCATAATCTTGCAGCGGTAATCCGCAGAGTATACCCGCCTGAGCCGTACAAAGGTAAGGGCATCCGTTACGAAAATGAAAACGTCCGCCAGAAAGCGGGTAAAGCTGGCAAATAGTCGCCTGGAGGTGTAGAATTGTGCTTAAGGCAAGATCACGTCAACTGAGCCGGAAGCGGCGTCATCAAAGAGTCCGGAAAAAAGTTACAGGGACCCCGGAACGCCCCCGGTTAAATGTATTCCGCAGCAGCAAACATATTTATGCCCAGGTGATTGATGATCAATCTGGTAAGACCCTGGTTGCCGCTTCCACCCTGGATCCGCAGTTGCGATCAGAACTTGACCACAGCGGCAACCGTGAAGCTGCCCGCAAAGTAGGGGCGTTGGTAGCCAACCGTGCTGTGGATAAAGGCATCAAAGATGTAGTTTTTGACCGGGGTGGTTACCTCTATCACGGCAGAGTAAAAGAATTGGCCGATGGAGCCCGCGAAGCCGGGTTAAATCTCTAGAAAGGGGGAATTGCACGGGTGTCAAAGATAGAACCATCACAGGAGCTGGTAGAAAAAGTAGTTAAAGTCAACCGCGTAGCCAAGGTAGTTAAAGGCGGACGCCGTTTTAGCTTCAGTGCCCTGGTTGTCGTCGGCGACGAAAACGGAGTTGTCGGAGCAGGTATGGGTAAAGCCGGTGAAGTCCCGGAAGCTATCCGCAAAGGCATTGAAAATGCCAAGAAAAATATGGTTCGGGTACCAATGGCGGGAACAACAATTACCCATGAGGTAACGGGCCGTTTTGGGGCAGGTAAAGTTTTACTCAAACCGGCTTCCGAAGGTACCGGGGTTATTGCCGGCGGACCGGTGCGTGCGGTCCTTGAATTGGCCGGTGTTAGGGATGTTTTGACCAAGTCCCTAGGTTCCGACAATGCTATTAATATAGTCAATGCTACCATAGAAGGGTTGAGATCGCTCAAGCAGGCTGAAGAAGTTAGTTCTTTACGCGGCATTGAAGTAGAGAAACTGCTTAGCTAAGGAGAGACTAAAGCGATGGCCAAGAAGAAATTGCAGGTAACCCTGGTTCGCAGCCCGCTGGGCCGCAACAAGAAACACCAACGTACGGTGAAAGCACTCGGCCTGAAAAAAATCGGGCAGAGCGTGGAGCACAAAGATACCCCGGAAATCAGGGGCATGGTTAACACGGTTAATCACCTGGTCAGGGTTGAAACAGAATAGCAAACATAAAGAAGCGTTTTTAAAGGGAGGTGTAAGCACACAATGCGTTTACACGAATTAAGGCCTCCTGAGGGAGCCAGGAAAGCGGCTAAACGTAAAGGCAGAGGCATGTCTTCGGGAATGGGTAAAACAACCGGCCGGGGACAAAAAGGGCAAAAGGCACGTTCGGGTTCCGGCATTCGTCCCGGTTTTGAAGGTGGCCAGATGCCATATTTTCAGCGTCTGCCAAAACGCGGTTTTAACAATATATTTAAACAAAAGTGGAATATAATCAATATAGGTGACCTGAACGATTTCGATGACGGTACTACTATAACTCCGGAGCTTTTGTTGGAAGCGGGTATGATTAAAAATCTGCGCAATCCCCTGAAAGTGCTTGGCGACGGTGAAATAGATCGCAAGCTTGAAGTGCACGCGCACCGTTTCAGCAGCCAGGCACAGGCTAAGATAGAAGAAGCCGGTGGGAAGGCAGAGGTGATATAAATTGTTTGAAACAATTCGCACAGCATGGCGAATCAAAGAATTAAGGGAACGCATCCTGTTTACCCTGGCAATGTTTGTTGTATTTCGGGTTGGCTCGGCCATCCCTGTCCCGGGTGTGGATGCAGACGTGATGGCTGAATTTTTCCAGGAGGATACCATCTTCGGTTTTGTCAATATTATCGGTGGTGGGAACCTGGCTAATTTTACCATATTTGCCCTGGGCATCATGCCTTATATTAACGCATCCATTATCATGAACTTGCTGACGATAGTGATTCCAAAGCTGAAGGAATGGAGCCAGGAAGGACCTGAAGGGAAGAAGAAGATTACCCAGATTACCCGTTACGGAACGATCGTAATCGCCCTTATTCAGGCCCTGGGACTTTCGACGGTAATTGCGGGCGAAGCGGTGGTTGACAGGACACTGCTGTCATATATTACCATTATTATAGCGCTTACTGCCGGAACTGC
>CAYXQO010000100.1:0-4019 GCA_964467475.1 uncultured Syntrophomonadaceae bacterium | reverse complement strand
TGTGGCAGCTTCTTGAACGCATTGAACCGCATGTAATTGGCATGAACCGACTGGTCGGAACGTACGAAAGAAGCTAAATTTATAGCCGGGGGGTTAATTTTTCCTCCCTGGCCAGTTAACAATCACCATTGCCAGGCCGGCTCCCGGTATATAGCAACATATACACCGGGAGCTACTTTTATGATAAAATATCAACGGTTAAAAACTATAACCACAAGGCAAAAACCTCCAAATTAAACCTGAAATTGATATGAAAGTTGAGCAACCATGGCAGACAACCACGAAAATAATAACCAGGATGAAACACTAAAAGAAGAAGTCCTGGGCGAAAAAGGAAAAGAACAGCAGGACTACCCCCGGCGTAAAAAAATCGGCCTGGTTATGGGGCCGCTATTTTTTGTTCTTTGCCTCCTGTTGGTCCCGGCAAGTGAGTCATTTACCCTTCCCATGCGTAATGCCTTTGCCTCCACGGGGTGGATTGCCATATGGTGGCTTACCGAAGCAATTCCCATTCCAGCCACTTCTATACTTCCCCTGCTGTTATTTCCCCTCACCGGGGTGATGGAGTTTACAGATACTGCGACAGGCTACGCCGACTCGATTGTCTTTTTGTTCCTGGGTGGTTTCATAATTGCCGCCGCCATGCAGCGCTGGAACCTGCATCGCAGAATTGCATTGGGCATAGTTAAAACAATGGGGACACAGCCCAAGCGCCTTGTTTTCGGGTTTATGCTGGCTACCGGTTTCCTTTCCATGTGGATCAGCAATACCGCTACCTCGATGATGCTTATGCCCGTGGGGCTGGCCGTAATCCTCCAGGTAGCCCGTCTGATCAAGGAACAAAACCTGAACATTGAAATAGAAGCGGGGAAATTCTCCTTCGGATCCGCCCTTATGCTCGGTATAGCTTATTCGGCCTCGGTTGGCGGGCTGGGCACCCTGATCGGCACTCCTCCCAACGCAATTTTTGCTTCCGTTGCCGAGAGTTCACTGGAGATTAATATTTCTTTCCTCGACTGGATGATCTTCGCATTTCCCCTGGCAATAGTCTTTATTATCGTGGTCTGGTATTACCTGGTAAAATATTTTAAACTGGACGATATCAAAGGGCTTGCTGCCGGAAAGGAAGTTATTGACGAAGAAATCAAACAACTTGGTCCAATGAAAGCGGAAGAAAAAAAGGTGCTAATCGTTTTTTCCCTGGTAGCCCTGGGCTGGATTACCCGCGGCTTGTTCCTTGAAGGTGCCTTACCGGCCTTAAATGACTCGATGATCGCTCTAGCCGGAGCGGCGATCCTTTTTGTTTTACCTGCGAATTTGAAAAAAGGAATTTTTATTCTAGACTGGGAGAGCGCAGTAAAAATACCCTGGGGGATTTTACTGCTTTTCGGAGGGGGCATTGCCATCGCCGGCAGCTTTGAGGAATCGGGGCTCACTGAATGGTTGGGACAGCAACTTGCCGCACTTCAACACACCCCGCCGCTTTTAGTCATTTTCGGCATCTTCGCCCTGGTGGTTTTCCTTTCAAACGTTACCTCCAATACCGGCACCGTATCAATGATCTTACCGGTTATGATTGCCATGGCCGGCGCTATGGCCGTTCACCCGATGGGCTTCATGATCGTAGCTACCGCAGCAGCATCTTTTGCTTTTATCCTGCCTGTAGCTACCCCACCGAACGCAGTAATCTTTAGCAGCGGGTATGTCCCTATAGAAAAAATGGCCCGGGCGGGACTGGGCATAACCCTGATCACGATTGCCCTTTTACCCCTGATCCTTTACCTGTGGTTGCCGTTCACCTGGGGAATCAGTTTGAATTAAAACTCGGCATTACTGAACAAAAAAACCATATAACAATAGTTTAGGCGAGCTTTCAAATAAAAACCACGGGCAAAACTACCTGCCAGCAACGGATCTAATTCTTGCCCTGGACCGGACATAACCAAAAATAACCCTGCCCTGAAATGCTTAAATTTTTAACTGCTGGATAGGCATGAAAGTTAGGGTAAGCAATTCAACTTGACGTCCGAAATAAACCGTGGTAGCATTTCGGCAGCAGCAGGCAAGTTTTACCTGTAAAAAAACATATGCCTGCCGGGTACACTATGAAACATACATTTATAAAATTATTGGATGCGATAAAATATGCCGCCCACTTTCTCACGGACGGCATCTGGCAGATCTCTTCAAGAAGCCTGACCCCGGGAAAAAGTATCCTGGTCAATCAGCTGCGCATCTTTATCTTAGCCTTACGGGGAGTTAAAGAAGATAACTTGCTGTTAAGAGCGCCCGCGCTTACCTTTTATTCCCTGCTCAGCATCGTTCCCCTCGCTACCCTGGCTTTTGGTATCGCCCAGGGTTTCGGCCTGGAGATGTACTTAGAACAACAGCTACGGGAAGCTCTAGTCGGCCAGGAGGAAGTATATCATTGGATCGTCGAGCTGAGCGAAACTTTCCTGCAACAAATCCACCGGGGCACCGTGGCTGTCTTTGGGCTGATCATCCTGCTTTACACCATTATTATGCTTCTTTCCAACATCGAGAAATCTTTCAACGACATCTGGCAGGTAAAAAAAGGGCGCGCCCTTTCTCGCAAACTTAGCGATTACTTTGCGATGATGTTCATTGTCCCGCTTTTTTTCATCATGTCCGGGGTGATCACCGTTTATCTCAATACTCAGCTTGAAGCAGTAAGCAGCGCTATCTTAAATCCACTTTTACTTTTTTTAGTCCGACTGATCCCCTACATCCTGGTATGGACTCTTTTCACTCTCCTTTATATGATTATGCCCAATACCAGGGTCCGGTTTACTTCGGCTTTAATTGCCGGGATAATCGCAGGCACAATCTTCCAGTTAGTTCAGTGGGGCTATGTTACCTTTCAAATCGGCGCCGCCCGCTACGGCGCCATGTATGGATCACTTGCTGCCCTCCCGCTTTTAATGATCTGGATGCAGGTCAGCTGGATCGTGGTCCTTTTCGGGGCAGAGCTTTCTTTCGCCAACCACAATGTAGAAAGCTACGAATTTGAAACTGAAACTAAAAATATCAGCCCCTACAACAAGAAAATCTTAACCCTCTACATCCTTCACCTGCTGGTCCAAAACTTCAAAAAGGGGGAAAGCCCGGCTACCCCGGAAGAAATTTCGAGCAACCTGCAGATACCAAACAGCCTGGTGCGGGACATTTTAAATGATCTGAGTACTGTTAACCTGGTTAGTGAAACCAGGACGGCTTACTCCAAGGAAAGTGCCTACCAGCCTGCAGTAGATCCAAATACCATAACCATTAAACTGGCCCTGGAACGCCTGGATCACAAGGGCAAGGACGTCCTCGTTGCCAGGCCTTCAGCCACACTGAACAGCTTAAAAGAAACCCTGCATGATTTTTACATCCTGGTCGAAAATTCAGACCGCAACAAACTGCTGAAAGATTTATAAAGGGAGAGTGCCCCATGGCCTTCGTTTACCTGGTCCGCCACGGACAGACAAAGTGGAACAAGGAAGAAATCTTCAGGGGACAGGCAGATATTCCCTTGAACGATTTTGGGCGCAACCAGGCAAAAGCCCTGGCTGAGGCGTTAAAAAGGAAAAACCTCGAAAACCCACTGTTTATTGCCAGTCCCTTGCAAAGAGCCACAGAAACAGCCGAAATTATCGCTTCCTACCTGGGAAAATCTGACCTGGTCAAGGACCCGGCTTACTTAGACATCTCCTACGGCAATTGGGAGGGAAAGCCCCTGGCAGAAATCAGGCAAAAATATCCCGAGCTCTACCGCAGCTGGCTGAAAAAGCCCGAAGAAGTAGTTTTTCCGGGCGGTGAAAATTTAAAGGCTGCAGGCGACCGGGCGGAAAAAGGTATTTATGAAATCGCCCGGAAAAATCCCGACAGGCATTCCGTCATTGTCGCCCACCGCGCCATTAATAAGGTGCTGCTATGCAGGCTGCTCGGCCTTGGCGAACAGGGTTTCTGGAAAATCCGCCAGGATACCGCCTGTTTGAACGAACTCCAATTCACCA
>CAYXQO010000099.1:0-4079 GCA_964467475.1 uncultured Syntrophomonadaceae bacterium | reverse complement strand
CAGATGGGCCTGGAGCCGATTATCCAGATCACCGTGCGCGACCGCAACCGGATCTGCATCCAGAGCGATGTTCTGGGGGCGCATGCCTTAGGGATCAAAAACATCCTCTGCCTGTCTGGTGACCACCAGAACTTCGGCAACGAGGGCTCCTCCAAGGGAGTCTACGATCTCGACTCCATGCAGCTGCTCAAAGGCTTAAAGGATATGCGTGATCAAAACCGCTTCGTCGGCGGAGACGAACTGGAGGCGCCGATCGAGTACTACTTAGGCGCCGTAGCCAATCCCTTTGCCGATCCTTTCGAGTACCGTGTGGACAGGCTCGAGAAAAAGATCGAAGCCGGGGCCAAATTCATCCAGACCCAGTGTATTTACGATATGGAACGCTTTGAGCGGTGGATGGAGATGGTCCGCGAACGCGGCCTGCACGAAAGAGCTGCCATCATGGGCGGGGTTACCCCGATCAAATCACTCGGGGCGGCCAAGTACATGAAAAACAACGTATCCGGGATTACCATTCCCGATGCGGTAATCGAAAGGCTTCGAGGCGTGGAAAAGGAAGAGAGAAAGCAAGAAGGCCTGAATATGTGCATCGAGACCATCCAAAGGCTGCAGGAAATCGAAGGGGTGGCCGGAGTCCATATTATGGCCATCGCCTGGGAAGAGGTCGTCCCGGAAATCGTCGAACGGTCCGGTTTATACCCCCGGCCGAATTTATAAAATGATTCGGGAGATACTCTTTAAACTTTTTAAATAAATCAAGATCAAGGCAGGCCTTCACCGGCCTGTCTTTTTTTCGGAGGTGATAATTAATGTCCAAATTAAACGATGTGGTTATTGTCAGCGCTGTGCGCACCCCCATTGGCGATTTTGGTGGGGCTTTCCGCGATGTTTCAGCTTTGCAACTGGGTAGTACGGCTGTAGAAGAAGCATTCCAGAGGGTGCCCGACCTGGAAAAAGAACAGGTGGAAGAAATAGTTTACGGAAACTGCAGCCAGCGCAGCGACGAGCCGAATATTGCCCGCTGTATCGCTTTAGAATGCGGCTTTCCCGTGGAAACAACCGGCTTTACAATCCAGCGCCAGTGCAGTTCGGCCATGCAGGCGATCGTGTCAGCCGCCCAGGAGATTATGCTCGGCGATACTGAGGTAGCCATTGCCGGCGGCGTGGAATCGATGAGTGCGGCGCCTTACGTTTTAAAAGGAGCCCGCTGGGGACAGCGCCTGCAGCACGGCGAAATGACCGATGCTCTGTGGGAAATGCTAACCGACCCGGTACATAAGATCATGATGGGAGAAACCGCCGAACGACTGGCAGATAAGTATAACATCAGCCGCGAAGAGCAAGACGAGGTAGCGGCCCGCAGCCATTTAAACGCAATCAATGCAATCGATACGGGAAAGTTCAAAGAAGAAATTGTTCCCGTGACCGTGAAAAGCCGCAAAAAAGAAACCATAGTCGATACCGATGAACATCCCCGCCGCGATATTGATTTAGAAAAGCTGAGCAAGTTGAAGCCGGCATTCCGGATGGAAGGCACTGTCACCGCCGGCAACTCGTCCGGTTTGAACGACGGGGCTGCCGCGGTTGTGTTGATGAGTGCAGAAAAAGCAGAGAAAATGGGCTTAACCCCGATGGCCAGGATTGTTTCTTACGCCTGGGCCGGGGTGGAACCGGACTTGATGGGCTACGGGCCGGTGCCTGCTACCAACAAAGCGCTTGCAAAAGCAGGAATAAGCATTGAAGAAATTGAACTAATAGAGTTGAACGAGGCCTTTGCCGCGCAGTACTTATCTTGCGAAAAGCTGCTCGAACTTAACCGGGATATTGTCAATGTAAATGGCAGCGGGATTGGCCTCGGCCACCCGGTAGGCTGCACCGGGGCGCGCATCACGGTTACCCTGCTGCATGAGATGAAAAGAAGGAATAACCGCTTAGGTCTGGCTACCCTGTGCGTAGGCGGAGGAATGGGTATGGCCATGATTTTGGAGCGTCCATCTTAATTTAAAATTACTTTTACAGGAGGGAATGTTTATGTCTGAAATGATTCAAGTAGCCCGCGAGGACCACCTGGCGGTTGTAACGATTAACCGCCCGCCGGTTAACGCCTTGAACCAGGAGGTTATGGACGAGCTGGAAAAAACCTTTGAAGAGCTGCCAAAAGATAACTCCGTCAGGGCGGTAATCATCACCGGTGCAGGTGAAAAGGCTTTTGTGGCCGGCGCTGACATTGGAGAGTTTCCCAGGTTGAATAAAGAAAACGGCGAGAAAATGAGCCGCCGTGGCCAGGAAGTATTTCAAAAGATAGCCGAATTTCCGGCCCCGGTGATTGCAGCGGTCAACGGGTTTGCCTTAGGCGGCGGCCTGGAACTGGCTTTAGCCTGCGATATCCGGGTGGTTGCTGAAAATGCCAAGGTGGGCCTGCCGGAAGTGACCTTAGGTATTTTCCCCGGCTATGCCGGAACTCAACGCCTGCCGCGCACCATTGCTACCGGCAAGGCCAAGGAACTGATTTTTACCGGTGAAATGATCGATGCTGCAGAAGCCTACCGCATCGGGCTGGCCGATCACAAAACGGAAGCGGGCCAGGCGATGGAGAAGGCCCGCGAAATTGCCGGGAAAGTTATAAAGGCCGGCCCTATCGGTGTGAGCATGGCGAAAAAAGCAGTCGACCAGGGGCTTGATAAGACTTTGGAAGAAGGACAAAAATTGGAGGCTTCCTTCTTTGCCGATCTCTGCGATACCGAAGATCAAAAAGAAGGTGCCAAGGCCTTCTTAGAGAAGCGCAAACCTGAGTTCAAGGGTAAGTAACGAAAGGCCATCAGGGACGACCATTAGGGGCGGTTCGGTTGTCCCCGCAACGAAGTGAAAGGACGAAGTAAAGACGTTGGAACCGTCCCTTTGGAAAATTGAATATATAATGAAAGGAGTGTAAGGGTATGGAGGTTAAAACAATCGGTGTACTGGGAGCGGGAACTATGGGCAGCGGTATTGCCCAGGTTGCTTCTGAAGCAGGCTTTGAGGTAATCATGCGTGACATCGATGACAGTTTTGTTCACAAGGGCATGAGCGCGATCAATAAGAACCTGGGTCGTGCTGTAGATAAAGGCAAAAAGAGCAAGGAAGAAGCGGAGGAAATAGTGGGACGGATCCGCGGCACCACCAACTTAGAAGATTTAGCAGACGCCGAGCTGGTTATCGAAGCGGTAATAGAGAATATTGACTTGAAAAAAGAGATATACAGGGATCTGGACCGGATCTGCAAGTCGGAAGCGGTCCTTGCTTCCAATACCTCCGGGCTCAGCATTACCGAGATGGCTTCAGCTACAAACCGCGCCGGTAATGTAATTGGCATGCACTTTTTCAACCCGGCCCCGGTAATGAAGCTGGTGGAAGTAGTGAACGGGGCAGAAACCTCCAAGGAGACATTCCAGTTGATCATGGATCTTGCCCGCAAGATGGGCAAAGAACCGATTGCCGTTAATGAAGCGCCCCTTTTCGTGGTAAACCGTATCCTGGTGCCGATGATTAACGAAGCGGCTTATGTTTTGATGGAAGGGGTTGCCAGTGCAGAAGATATTGACAAGGGGATGGCCCTGGGAGCAAACCACCCCATTGGTCCCCTGGCGCTGGGAGACTTGGTCGGGATTGATGTTCTACTTGCTGTGCAGGATACCCTCTACAAGGAAACAGGGGATTCCAAGTACCGTCCCTGCCCGCTGATCCGTAAAATGGTCCGCGCCGGACACCTGGGTCGTAAAACCGGCAAGGGTTTTTACAAGTACGACTAAAAATGAGATTAATTAGTGAGTCAAAATATAAGAAAACAGGGGAGCTTTTAATAAACTCCCCTGTTTTTTAAAGCATCTCGTTTAGCGAGGTGTTATTCTAAAAATGTTTTTCTTTTAGAAAAGGTCATACCAAAGCACTTCAATATCTACTCCCGGAGGAATATTAGTCATATTGAAAGCTTCCTGAACATCAGATTCACCAATAACTTCAAAGTCTTCCATCAGGTAAGTTCCGTCAAACGGTTCGCTGATGTCGATGAAACGGCGCAGTTCACCGTCGGAAGTGCGGGC
>CAYXQO010000098.1:0-4116 GCA_964467475.1 uncultured Syntrophomonadaceae bacterium | reverse complement strand
GAAAAACAATGCCGAAAGAACGCCTGGCCGCATCCTGTTCTAAAACAGGATCATATCCGTTAATCAATAACTTGCCGCTTGTCGGTTTGATCAGGGTCGTCAACATGCTGATTGCTGTCGTCTTACCGGCACCGTTCGGACCCAAAAAAGCAAATATTTCTCCCCTTTTTACAGAAAAAGAAATGTCGTCAACAGCGGTAATCTCACCAAATTTCCTGGTTAAACCTTCAACCTCGATAATCGCGTCTCTTTTCTGATCCTCCATGAAAGACTCTCCTCCGAAACATCCTAAATACAAACCCTATAGTATCTTATTATTTCAAGCAGACACTGTCAATTGTATGCTTAAAAGCCCTTGAGAAAAAAACTCTTGACTAAATATAACAGCTGTTATATATAGTCACTATTGTTATAAAAGATAACACCGCCGAATTTTTTTATGTTTTGATCAGACTTTTTTTGGTGTAATGTGTAATTATAATTAGATAAAGCAAATGGTGGTGCAATTGTTGCAGGAACTGCTGCGGGAGATGGTTGAAACTTACGGGAACCGGATATACCGCTTAGCCCTACGTTATACCGGTAACCGGCCTCAGGCCGAAGATATAACCCAGGAGACCTTTCTTAAGGTTTATCAAAACCTCGACCGTTATGACCAGAACAGGCCCCCCGGACCGTGGATATTTAAGATTGCCACCAACCTCTGCCGAAACTGGCTGCGCGACAACCGGGAGATTGCATTAAACTTTGATGAAGAAACCCGGTCAGCAAATCCCGGCCCGGAGGAACTTTACCTGGCCCAGGAAGAAAAAGCAGAGCTGTTGCAAGCGATATACAGGCTGCCTGAAAAGTACAGGGAAGTTATAATGCTCAAGCATGTTAGTGAGTTGAGTTACAACGAAATAGCAGAAACCCTGAATCTTGATCTATCCCTGGTCAAAAACCGGCTTTACCGGGGCAGGTTAATGCTAAGAGATAGCTTGACAAAAGGGAATGGAGGCTCAGTTAAAAATGAATAACTGCCCGGACCTGATGATGATACAGGCATACTTAGATGGCGAAGCAGTGCCCCCGGATATGGAAAAGCACCTGCAAAAATGTCCGGCCTGTAAAAAAGCTTACCAGGAATTACGTGAACTGGTTGTTACTGCCGACAAACTAAAATCTGATGCTGAGCTACCGGAAGGCTTCTATAACAGGCTTGTTTCAAAACCGATCCACAAGCCCTTCCCCGCAGCTCTGGTGGCAGCAGTTATGTTTTTATTTGCTTTCCTGAGCACCCAGGTTTTATATCCCGGCTATTTCGAATGGTGGCTGACTGCCGGAATAACCCACCAGGTAGGCCTGGCAATCGATTTTATTATGGGGATTTTTTATACCGCCCAGACCCTGGGCTACTTAGGGCTTGTTATGATCACTTTGGCCCTTGTCGCTTTGGAAGTCCTGATATTAATTAAATTTAAAATTTTGGAGGGGTATTAATGACTAACAGTAAAAGATTTACAGCGGCGCTTTTTATTTTATTATTTGCCTTCATGGTGGTTGGATTGCTGCCAGCTGCTCCTGCAAGCGCTGAAGCAAAAACAGTAATTGACGAAGATATTAAAAAGATCGCCGGCGACTTGACGATCCCAGCAGGTACTAAAGTAAATGGTGATGTCACCTTAAATTTAGGTGAGCTTTCAGTTTACGGCATCGTCAATGGTGATGTCGACAACAACATGGGTGAAGTTATAATCGCCGGTGATGTTGACGGAAACGTGGAAGCTAATATGGGCAAGGTTGTCGTCGATGGCAATGTCAGTGGTAATGTTAAAACCCGTATGGGCGAAATGGTGATCAACGGGTCCGTGGGAAATAACCTAGAAGCCGGCATGGGGGCAACCAGGGTGCACGGCTCAGTCGGAGGAAACGTTGATTCAGGTTTAGGTGATTTAACCCTTAATGGTTCCATCGGCGGAGATGTCTATAGTAAAGGCGGAAATATCATGGTTGGTGGAACCGTTGAAGGCAATGTGCACCTGGAAAGAGGGATGGTTGAACTGGGGCCTGGCGCAACCGTAACCGGCATAGTAACAGTCGATAAGGGCGTTGTCAAAATAGATGATACAGCCTCGGCCAAGTCCGTCGAAATTGGCGAAGAAGTAAAAGCCTCAGAATTGCCCGAAGAAAACGATGAAAAAGGCTACAGCTTTCACGGGGTGGATGAAGACACAGGAGAAAGAATAATCACTCGTGTAATTAATACAATTAACAACATTCTAAACCGCTTCGGCTTTAGCTTGCTAATCCCTGGCCTGGTCAGTCTACCTGAAGTTTCAGTTTCACCCTTTTTTGCAATATACGGAAATATTGCCCGGGGAATATTGAACATCCTTATTTTGTTTGCGCTTGCTGCTTTAACATATGCCCTGTTCCCGAAACAAGTCCAGGCAGCAGGTGATGCCGTACAAGAAAAAACCGGCCCGGTTCTCGGCTGGGGACTTTTAGCAAGTATACTGGCCATTCCTTTAATGATACTGCTGGCTATAACCATTATCGGCATCCCCCTGATCCTGGTGGAAATCATTGTCCTTGCTGCAGCAGCCATCCTGGGTTATACCGGCATAGCAAACTTAATTGGCAGAAGAATAATTAGAACCCCTGCTTCATCGGCCGGTTCGCTTGGTACCATTGCCCTGGGGATACTGATCATCGGTTTAGTAGCAATGATTCCGGTACTTGGAAGCATTGTCTCGGTTGCCGTCTTTATTGTCGCCCTGGGCGCTGCCCTGGCATCCCGTTTTGGAACTTTAAAGGAAACAGCTGTCATTACATCGCAACCTGAGACGCAGGATTGATAGAGCAAATACCAGTTACAAACTAAGTGGAAAACAGCCGGGTTAAAACCTTACAGGCAAACCCGGCTTTCCTTTAAATAATTTCGGAATAATTTCGGGACACAATGAAATTTTTTTTGCCATGTGTCCTTTTCATACAATTAAAAGCTGACTTAAATCCAAGGAAGATGAAAAATACAAATAGTGATATAATTTCACCATGGAAAACATAATTAAACCGTCAAGTAATATTATCAAATGGTTGCTCGAAGGCGATGTTTCGATTACCTACCAGGTTAAACGAGACCTGCTTGATGCGGATACTAATGAATTATCCGCCCTGCAGGAAAGGATAGCCTGCGAGGGATGGGGCCGAAAACTGCTGGAGGCCAGAAAACCTGACGGCCATTGGGATAAAGGATTTTACCAGCCTAAATGGACTTGCACACATTACACTTTACTGGATCTAAAAAATCTGGGCCTGCCACCAACAAACTGGGCCTGTAGGGAATCAGTGCAAATGATCCTGGAAAGAGAACCCAACCCCGATGGTGGCCTTAAATACGCCAAAACGGTTAAAACCAGTGATCTCTGCATCGATGGCATGTTTCTCGGAATAGCTGTACATTTTGAAGCAAAAGAACCCCTTCTAAAAAACGGTATAGACCTACTGCTGCATACAATATTGCCGGACGGTGGCTGGAACTGCCTTTATCATCAAGGTGATCGCCACTTTTCAGCGCACACCACCATAAATGTACTGGAAGGTCTAACCGCATATAACCAGGCAGGTTACCTTTACAGGCTTGCTGAAGTAGAAGAGGCAATATCCAAAGGAGAAGAACAGCTGCTCACCCACAAGCTCTACCGGTCTCACCGGACCGGAGAGCCCATGGATCCCAAAATGACCATGCTTTCATTTCCATTTCGCTGGCGCTACGATATCTTGCGCGCTCTTGATTATTTTCGTTTTGCTAAACGGACTTATGATCCCCGCATGGCCGATGCTCTGCAGATTATTAAAAACAAACGTAGGAAAGACGGCACCTGGCCCCTGCAGGCCAAACTTCCTGGAAAAGTTCATCTTGACATGGAACAACCGGGTAAGCCAAGTCGCTGGAATACCTTGCGGGCTTTGCGAGTGCTGAGGCATTTTCCCCAAACAATTTAACAAACCTGAGAGTTATATATAGCAGCTTAAATCAAGACCTCCTGTATTACCTTTACTTTTATTTCTTTCCCTGGTGCTAAACTTGTCTAACCCCTCATAATTTCGGGGCAATGAGCATTCAAAAAT
>CAYXQO010000097.1:0-4125 GCA_964467475.1 uncultured Syntrophomonadaceae bacterium | reverse complement strand
GTTTCCAGGGTTATTTGGGGTTTTTCTTTTGTGGTTTGAAGTTAAAACACATTGAATAATTTTCATTGTGTCCCGAAATTATTTCCTCGTAAAATTTTTGTAAACTATCGTTAACCCGGCAGGTTTAAACAAGACAGTATATAAAACAGGCAGCAGGAAAGAGGTGGTAACTTGGACAGGGATTATTACAAAAAAAGTATTTTCATCGAACCAGGCGAGTTCGACAGAATGGAAGAAATATTATCAATCGATGGTGGCTATTGCAACGAGCACCCCCGGGATGAAGCGATCAAAACATATGCCGCAGAATTCCCCGGCGGATATGAAGCTGACATAGAGGTAGTCAACAGCGTTCCTCCCTGTGTTAAAGCAACCTTGTATCAAACAGTCGAGGAAAATGGGAAAGCGATCTTATTTGAAGCAGACAACTTTCCTGATACCAGGAGCCTTGAAGGTGAATACTGGTTTGCTCACGATGGCACTACTTTTATCGTTTTTGTAAACAGCAACCGTTTTTTTGACCGGCTGCGGACAAAAATCCGCTCACTATTCGAAGGTCCTGTGCAATCGCCAACCCCGGGTGGCCCCGGCGGAACCCCCGGCGGGTAAATAACAAAGAAGGGGAGAATCTTCCATGGCCCTCTACTTCCAAGCAAGCAGGTTGTCGTTAGCCCTGTGGATGTATGAGATTTTTTGGTAAGCCTAAGCGTTCTTGATTCGATAGCAGAAAGGAGGGATATTTGTGCAATACGCTATATTTGCCTTAATCTTTTTTGTTGTTTTTGCTGTTTTTGCTTATTTCACCGGGATGCGCAACGTAAAAAAAGGTGAATTCAAAAGTTCAGTTTTGATGTCTGTTATAGCTACGGTGATAGCCACAGCTATATTTTTCGTTATTGACTTTTTTATTATTTAAAATCAAGTTGTTTTGAGGTTACTTTGTATTGTTGTGGCCAGGGTTGGTGCAAAAATACCACCAATCCCTGGCCATAACTGTTGTCTGCCTTGTGCCGCAAGCAAATGTTAACGCCATGCTGCGCCAGCCTGGTTAAATAATTCCCTGTTTTCTGCAGATAAAAAGCCGCCGTATATTGCCTGGAATATCAAGGGGCTCCAGAGGCTGTTGCCCTCAATTAAAAGTGGTCCTTTTTGTGTAACGGCTACGTCCCAGCCGATACTTTTAATTCCCGGGGTTACCAGGGCGGCATTCCGGACTACTTCCTTTATTTCATTCCAGTAAGGGATCTTTAGACCGGATAATTCCACCTCGCTGTCGGGGTGGCGGGTTACTTCCTTTGTTGAGCCCCAATCCGGGTGAAACAGTCCTTTGCCTAATTTGCCTGTTTCTAAATCTACAGCAAAAGCTATTCCTCCTCTAGACCAGCTGTCTACCGCGCTTCCTTCCCGTCCGAAGCGCATTACTGCAAAGGGAATGTTGATTGTATTGTTCGGAAGAATCAGGGTGAGAATTCTGCAGGTGTTGACGGATGATTGGTTTATCTCACTGAGGGTGGGGTGCTGCTCAATCATTTCTTCAAACAGGTAGCCCGGGTAAGTAGATTCTTTGGATTCTTGTTCTAGATGGGTTGTAAGTTCTCCCAGGTAACGGCTACTGCCGCTTGAATCGCTCAAAAGGTAATCACCGTTATATTTAGTTACTTGCTTGATAGCTAATACATCTGAACCTTTTTTCCCGCCACAGGGTTTGATAAAGAAGCAGTTTAAGCCTGTGCGGGCAAGCCATTGTCGGAGGTCTTTTCCGCTGCGTAATAAATCATTTTCTGCAGTAAACCCTGAGCCCGAATGGTAATAGGCATACAGATGTGGCAGCGGTAGGCCGGATGCTTTGTAATAACGGTTGAAAATCAGTTTATTGGTTAGCATTGGCAGAAGGGTGCGATCATAAAGCCGGGGCCTGATTTTATTAAGAATTTCATGGTTGCTTATGTAAGTTGACATTTCAGGCATCTTTTTGTCTTTGTTAAAGAACCGGTAAGTGCGATATTCAATCGGGGCAAGCCGGTAGCGCAGTGCCAGGTAAATAATTTCTACCAGCTGTCGTGGTTTGCTTTTACATTGTTCACCGCTGTTTAGGTTTAAGTTATTTAGAACCCGCTTAAGCCTGTTTATCATTGTTAACCTGCCTTTTGAAACTCTGAGAATATTTATTTCCGGAAAAGAGGACAAACCCTGCCCGGTAAATTTGATTTATTTTCACCTTGCCTGGCTGTATGCTTTTAGCTTACCCTTAAGTGTATATTAGAATTACTCGTTCATGCAAACCATTCAAAAATTTCGGGACACAATGAAATTTTTTATCTCACAAGGACACCTATGTGTCCCTCCCCCTTGTTAAGCTTACCTCAGAAAGCAATCACCCGGTAAGCGAGGTTAAAAAATGGATCCCTTAATGGAACGCTACGCACTGCTTAAAGAAAAAGTGATCGAAAGGAAGGCTTCTTTTTCTCTTTTGATCTCTTTTCTGGAAAAAGAAACCGACTGGCTAAAAAGCCCGGCCAGCACCCGCTTCCACCTTTCTAAGGAGCAGGGCTTACTGGAGCATTCCTGCAACGTGGCAGAAACCATGCTCAGGTTAAAAGATACCCTGGCGCCCCACATAACAGATGAAATCTGTGTCATCGTCGCCCTCCTGCACGACCTGGGCAAAGTAGGGATGCCTGGCAACCCGCAGTATTTAAAGGGTGGCAAGTACCCTTACACCTTCAACAAAGAACTTACCTATTTAAGCGTCCCCATCCGCAGCCTTTACCTGGCCCTGCCCTATATCGAGCTCAGCGAAGCCGAAGCCCAGGCCATCGTCTACCACGACGGGCAGTATGTCGCCGACAATGCCTCAGTTGCCTGCAAAGAAGAACCGCTCACCCTGCTATTGCAGTATGCCGACACCTGGAGCGGGTTTGTGCTCGAGCGGGAGAAGGTACAAGTAAAAAAAGCCGGAATGATTTAACTATAATCCCGGTAGGGGCAAATGTTTGGCTTTAAACAAATAGTAAAGTCAAAGAATATTTTACTTTCAACAGCTACTATCTCCCCACGGACACACATGTGTCCCTCCACCCTGTTATTCTTTAAAATACTTTTCACCACTTGATGGTAAAAAGCCTTAATTGAAAGGAGGCTTAATTCCAAGTGACATCAATGGTCCTGCAAAAATTCGCTTACCGGAATGTCGCCTGTGCAACCAGGCTCAACTTTAAAAAGATACTGCTTGCAGGGCTGCCCCTTTTCTCAGGCGGGCTGATTTATTTGCTTTTCCGCCCCGGCACGCTGCGAATTTTTAAGTGGCTGGACCTCGCTGGCTTGCGGGAGCCCCTTGAAATATTAAGGGTTCATACCTTGCAGCTTGTGCCCCTGATGCCCGAATGGCTGATTTATTCTTTGCCAAACGGCCTCTGGGCTTTCTCCTATGCTTTTATCATCACCGCTGCCTGGTGGAAACAAAGCGGCTATTTAAAGTACTTCTGGTTAATATCTGTACCAATTGTAGGGCTGGGCTATGAGCTCCTGCAGCTAAAAGGAGCGATCCCGGGGACTTTTTGCTACCAGGATCTTATATTTTGCACAGCCGGAATTACAGCCGGCTTTGCGCTGGCTATAAATCTTGAAAGGAGGATCTGTTCATGAAAACTGCAGGTGGAATTGTTGCATTGATTGGAGGCCTTTTCGGGGTGATCTTGGCCTTTGTCACCTTAGGCATCGGCGGCCTCGGTGGAGCCTTCGGCGGAGAAGGAGCAGAGACTGTGATCGGCTTTGGCTGGGCGGGCATATTCTTATCGCTTGCCCTCATCGCCTTAGCGGTGGTCAGTATTTTCACTTCTTCAGTTTTTCCCCCGGTAGCGGTAATTGTTCTTTCCCTGGTAAATGTCATTGCCGGTGGGACCTTTGTCGCCATCTTCATGGTGCTATCACTGATCGGAGGCATTATGGCTTTAATCGGGGTGCGCAGAGAAGCTAATTTAAAAGGGGGTGTGACAAGTTGAAAAAGAAAGGAGCATTAACGCTTTTGTCGGTGCTGGTGCTAGTAGTGTTCGCCCTGCTGGCTATCGGCAGCGCAGAAGATGAAGAGCCGGAAGCAGTTGAAGAAACACCGGAAGAAGAACCTGC
>CAYXQO010000096.1:0-4172 GCA_964467475.1 uncultured Syntrophomonadaceae bacterium | reverse complement strand
ATAAGGATATGGAATATGACTTTGCCCCCTTCGGTATTGCCGGGCTTGAAACAACCCTGCCCTTGATGCTTGATGAGGTTAATGCGGAACGGGTTAAAGAATTTACACTCCCTGTCCTGATTGAGAAGTTAACCGCGGCGCCGGCTCGCATCCTGAAAATAGCGGGGGGAACCCTGCAGGAAGGCAGCCCGGCGGATATAACGATTATGGATCCCGCCCGTAGTTTTATTGTTGAGCCGGAGAGCTGGCAGTCTAAATCGCGTAACACGCCATTTGCCGGGCGCCGGTTAACCGGAGCCCCCCTTTATACCATTGTTGATGGTAGGATAACGATGAAGGAAGGTGTTTTGGCTGAATAATCCTGCCGGGTTTAACCGGATATTGGAAAAGGGGCGGGTAATCAGCCGGTGGATAGTGGCTCCCGGTTATTGCCGCCTGGCTCTAAAGGCCCCGGAGATAGCTCAAAAGGCATTGCCCGGGCAGTTCGTCCAGGTCTTTATGCCCTCAGGAAGTGGGCCCATGCTGCCACGTCCATTTAGCGTATTTCACGCTGACCGTAGCCGGGGAGAGCTGGTTTTACTCTTTGAAGTGAAGGGGCCGGGAACCACATTGCTTGCCGGGGCAGAAGAAGGGGAGGCCTGGCAATTACTCGGCCCTCTCGGGAATGGCTTTCCCTCCCTGCCGCCCGGAGCTATGCTGGTTGCGGGCGGTATGGGCATAGCCCCGCTGGCATTTTTAGCCGCTTCAACCGAAATGCCGCGGACGCTGATTTACGGAGCCCCCACCGCTACCCTGTTAACCTGCCCCTCAGGTGACCTCGACCTGCCCGGACTTAACGTCCTGGAAGTGACTGAAGACGGTAGCAGGGGAGAAAAGGGAACCGCAGTGGATTTGCTTGCGGGTGTGATTAAGGATCAAGCAGTGATATTTGCCTGCGGCCCTTCCGGGATGCTCTCTGCGGTGCAGGATCTATGCAGCAGACACAACCTGCCCGGGTGGGTTTCTGTGGAAGAACGCATGGCTTGCGGTATCGGGGCTTGTGTTGGATGTGTAACAGCTACTAAAAACGGCTACAAGCGAGTTTGTAAAGACGGCCCGGTATTCCCGGTGGAGGAGGTTGTGCTAAGGTGAAAAAGGATGACAGCGGAAAAAACAAGGGACAATCTCCGGAACAGTACTTTGAGAAAGGCAGTTTCGAAAAGAGGGATTATAAAGCTAGCGGTAAACTTTTAGGGAAGACCGGCGTAAAATCCGGCGATACAAATGGTTTTAAGCCGTCCCTCGAGGTAAATCTTGGCGGCATCGAATTGAAAAACCCGGTCCTTTTAGCCTCAGGGCCCGCCGGTTACGGCCACGAATACCGGGAAATTGTTGATTTTAGTTCTCTTGGCGCACTGATTGTCAAGGGGATTTCTCTTGAACCGTGGACCGGTAATCCCCCGCCGCGCCTGGCGGAAACTCCTTCCGGGCTGTTAAACTCTGTCGGATTGCAGAACCCGGGTGTGGAAAAGTTTGTGAATGAGGATTTACCCGCCCTGCGCGATTGCGGGACAAAAATTATCGTCAACGTCGTCGGCTGCAGCGCAGATGAATATGCTGCCGTAGCCTCTTGCCTGGAAGGTTTAGAGGATGTTGCCGGGCTTGAACTTAACATCTCCTGCCCGAATGTCAAAGCCGGCGGAATTGCTTTCGGCACCGACCCGCAAGAGACTGCAAGGGTTGTAGAAAAGGTGCGCCGAATTACTACAAAACCCCTCCTGGTCAAACTTTCGCCTAATGTTACCGATATAACTGAAGTGGCCCGGGCAGCAGAAACGGCCGGGGCGGATGTTATTTCCCTGATTAATACTATTTCCGGCATGCTTATCGATACTGAACGGCAAAAACCCCTGCTCGGTAATGTTTTCGGCGGCCTTTCAGGGCCTGCAGTCATGCCGGTGGCTTTGAAAATGGTCTGGCAGGTAGCAGGAATTGTTAACGTTCCCGTTATTGGTATGGGCGGGATCAGTTCTACCGATGATGCCCTTCAGTTTATTATGGCCGGGGCCAGGGCGGTTGCCCTGGGCACCGGGCTTTTTTATGACCCCGGGCTGCCGGCAAAAATTAATGAGGGTTTGTCCTGCTACCTGCACAATAAAGGCCGGGCCGGAATTACAGATCTAGAGGGAGTTGCCCGGGAGGAGAAAGGGGAAAGCAGAGATGGATGAAACCAGGCAAGGCCGGTGGCGGCAGTTCACCCAGGATGAGGTTTATCACCGGGCAGAGAACGAACCGCCTGCACAGGCGAAAGGTTCCGAGCCGGGCCTGCCGGCTGAGCGTTTACTGATAGCCCTTGATTATTCAGATCCTTTAAAAGCTAAAAATTTAGCGGCCGAACTGGCGCCTCTTGGGGTTGGCTTTAAAATAGGGTTGGAGCTGTACATGGCCGGAGGACCGGCTCTGGTGGAAGAGTTGGCTTCAAGCCACCGCATCTTTTTAGATTTAAAGTTTCATGATATTCCCAACACGGTTAACCGGGCGGTAAAACGGGCCTCCGCTATGGGGGTATGGATGGTCAATGTTCATGCTTCGGGGGGCAAAGCCATGCTTGAAGCGGCCCGGGATGCTCTTGCAGAAACGGGAGGTAAAAGGCCGCTTTTATTTGCCGTGACCGTGCTGACCAGTATGGATGAGAAGGCCCTGGCTGAAACCGGTTGTTCGCTGGGAGTGCAGGAACAGGTGATCAAGCTTGCCACCCTGGCTAAAGAATGCAATTTGGACGGGGTGGTATGCTCACCACTGGAAGTAATCTCTGTTAAGCAAAAGTTTTCCGGGAAACTGTTAACTGTTACTCCCGGGGTCAGGCCTACCGGTGTGGAACATAATGACCAGTCCAGGGTAGCTGCACCAAAAGAGGTAATTCGTGCAGGCGGCGATTACCTGGTTGCCGGCCGCCCGGTTACCGGGGCGGCGGAACCTTTTGTCGCGGCAAAAAAGATCATTAGGGAAATGGGGGCGGAATAATCTAATGGATGATTACATGGAAAATAGTTCTGGTTACAGTTGGCTGGACGATCCGGAAAAAGTACTTAAAGAAACGGGAGTGGTTCTAGACGGCCATTTCCTGCTCACCTCCGGCAAGCATTCCAACCGCTTCTTGCAATGTTCCCAGTTGTTACAGTATCCGGAGTACGTTGAAACCCTGGGAAGCAAAATGGCCGCTCCTTTCCGGGAACAGGACATAAAAACGGTGATCGGCCCGGCCATGGGCGGGGTAATCCTATCCTATGAGATAGCCCGCCAGCTTGGGGCAAGGGCGATATATGCCGAACCGGAAGGGGATTTTATGGTGTTGCGGCGCGGGTTTAAAGTCGACCGCGGGGAAAGAATACTGGTTGTTGAAGATGCAGTTTCCACCGGTGGTTCGGTGCAAAAAGTTATTCAATTGCTGCGCTCATTAGACGCCGAGCCTGCCGGGGTGTCTGTTATCTTTGATCGTTCTTCCGGGAAAGTTGATTTTGGGATGCCCACCAGCTCGGTTTTTACCATGGAAATTGGATCTTATGACCCGGGTGAATGTCCCCTTTGTAAAGAAGGAATTCCCCTGGAAAAACCCAAGGGCCGGTAGGCATTGATCATGTCAAAAGGAGTTAATCATAGTATGCAGGAACAGATTTACAAAAGATTAAGCAGTGAAATGAATATTTCAAAGGACAGGGTGGTCCAAACAGCTACCCTCCTTGATGAAGGCAACACAGTGCCATTTATTGCCCGATACCGTAAGGAAATGACCGGCGGATTAACCGACGAAGAAGTGCGCCGGCTGCAGGAAAAATTAAGCCAGTACCGCAATCTCGAAGAAAGGCGCTCTGAAGTAATCCGTTTGATTGATGATCAGGGCAAGCTTACAGAGGAATTGCAAAAAGAATTGGAAAAAGCGGCCACGGTTACAGAACTCGACGATCTCTATCGTCCCTACAGGCCCAAGAAAAAGACCAGGGCTTCTGTAGCCCGGGATAAGGGGCTTGAGCCCCTGGCCCAGGCTGTGCTGGAAGGCCAGGTAATCCCCCGGGAGGAAGCTGATAAATATATTGACCAGGAAAAAGATCTCCCCGGTCCCGAAGAAGTTCTTAAAGGTGCTTCCGACATTATTGCAGAAATCGCTTCAGATGATGCTTCTGTGCGGAAAAGCT
>CAYXQO010000095.1:0-4183 GCA_964467475.1 uncultured Syntrophomonadaceae bacterium | reverse complement strand
AAACTTGGCATGATCAGGTGATCTTTTGAGCTAAAATAGTCTAAAAAGAGTTCGCGTATCGTGCTGGACTGCATCTTTTAACCTCCCTTATAAGTTAAAGCAATTATATCTGTTTTAAAGAAGTAATGTCAATAAAAGAGCGGAATTAAGCATAATATTCAAAGCTTACTGTACCTTCCCCCGCCGCGGCAAACAGATTTAAAACCATCTGTAAAAACTTCTTTCAACCGGGCCGGGACCGATACTGTTAACCCTACCTGTTCAGAGTATTCGCTTTCCAGCACTTCGCCTTCCAAATTTTCTAAAAGCCTGGTTACCGTGCCCAGATCTTCATAAGCCAGCTCTAACCGGTATTTTACAAGCGGTTCTTTCTGGTACAAAATTGCTTCTTCAAGCGTCAGGCGGGCACAGTCGCGGTAAGCCCGCGTAAGTCCTCCAATACCAAGTTTCCTCCCCCCGAAGTAGCGGGTCCCGATAACTAGAATATCTGAAACACCTTTTCCGTTTATGACCTGGATCATAGGCGCTCCAGCGCTGTCGGCCGGCTCCCCGTCGTCACTGCTTCGCTCAAGTAAACCGGCGCCCGCCCCTATGCGGATGGCGTATGCGTGATGGGTGGCACCGGGAAATTCTTGTGTCACCGAAAAAAGGATCTCACGGGCCTGATCCTCATTTACAGCCGGGGCGAGGGTAGCAATAAATTTAGACCCCTGCACTTTAAATATCCGGCGGACCTTTTTCGCCGGAGCCAGGTAGGTATTATTCTCGATCAGTTTTTCCTCCATTAGCTTGAAATATTATTTCTGCTCAGCCTTTTTGCATTTGCTTCACTGACCATTGCAAACGTTTTACCGGCAAAGCCTCCTGATCAAAGGAAGCAATACCTCCGTCCCCCTGCTTCTAATCATTGTTGTTATTTTTTTTCTGCCTGATTTTTTCTAAGTATTCGCGTATTTCTTTTTCCCGGCCCTGGCAAGTGGGCCGGTAAAACTTTTTGTCGCTAATTGCCGGGGGGAGATACTCCTGGCCCACAAAATGGCCGGAATAATCATGGGGATAAAGGTAACCTTCACCATGGCCCAGGCGTCCTGCCCCGCGATAGCTGCTATCCCTTAAATGAGGGGGCACCGGTTGATTCTCTTCTTCTTCCACCAGGGAAAGTGCTTCATTTATTGCCAGGTAACTGGCATTGCTTTTCGGTGCCCCGGCCAGGTAAGTAGCGGCCTGGGCCAGGGGAATTTTACCTTCCGGAAGGCCGATCATGTGCACGGCCTGGGCGGCAGAAACCGCCAGAGGCAAAGCCTGAGGATCGGCATTACCGATATCTTCAGCAGCGCTGATTATAAGGCGTCTGGCAATAAACAGCGGGTCTTCACCGCCCTTGATCATCCGGGCAATCCAGTAAAGGGCGGCATCGGGATCGGATCCCCTGATCGATTTGATTAAGGCAGAGGCCATGTCGTAATGATCATCACCCTGCCGGTCGTATGAAAGCAGGCGTTTTTGCATAGCTTCGGCTGTATCTCTACAGGTTACCTTAAGCTCGCCTTCACGACTACCGGCCGATATAACTGCAGTTTCAAGAGCATTTAAGGCTACCCGAGCGTCCCCGTTGGCTTTGTCGGCTAAATATTCGATGGCCCCCTCTTCCAGTGCCGGAGCCAGTTTTCCTAACCCCTTTCCCTTATCTTTTAGGGACCTTTTAAGCAAGCTGATAATTTCTTCTTTATGTAGAGATTCAAATACAAAGAGTTTGTTCCGCGACAAAAGCGGTCCGGTCAGGTAAAAGAAAGGGTTTTCGGTGGTTGCACCGATAAAAATAATTGTCCCCTGCTCGATGGCCGAAAGTAAAACATCTTGCTGTGCTTTGTTAAACCGGTGGATCTCGTCAATAAATAGGATTGTCCGCCGGTTATGAAGCGACCAATTTTCGCGCGCCTGTTCAATTACTTGCCTGACCTCTTTTA
This sequence comes from uncultured Syntrophomonadaceae bacterium, assembly GCA_964467475.1. Lineage (GTDB taxonomy): Bacteria > Bacillota > Dethiobacteria > DTU022 > DTU022 > B1SED10-74M. The sequence continues at coordinate 2,216 of CAYXQO010000095.1, read as the reverse complement.
CTCCTGCGGCTACGGCATTTAACTGGGTAAATTCTGCCCTGCTGACAGAGGCAATAATTTTAGCCAGGGTGGTTTTACCGGTGCCCGGTGGCCCGTAAAAAATCATTGAAACCAGCCTGTCCGCAGTTATAATATTGTAAAGCGGTTTTCCCCGGCTAAGGATCTGCTCCTGCCCGGTAAACTCCTCCAGGGTTTCCGGGCGCATTCGCTGGGCCAGCGGTCCCTCTTCCTTAATTTTGTTTTCCAATCCGGCATTGATTATATCCAAAAGTTTGCCCACCAACCTTAAAGTGCAGGATTTAAAGAAAACACTCCTTCCCTACACCGGCCCTGGTGTTTTAGAAAGGAGTGTTGATTAGTCCAGCGTTTTACGTTTTTCAAACTTGGGCGCTTAAAGACTTCTTTACTGTTCTCCTTCTTCGTCAAGGATCCTTTCCACTGCAGCCCGGTTGAATTTAAGGCTTAAACCTTCAGCAACCCGCAAGGAAATAACTTCCTCGTCAATTTCTTTAATTACGCCGTGTAAACCTCCGATAGTAACGACACGGTTTCCTTTCTGCAGGCTTTCGAGCATCTCCTTGCGCTTTTTTTGCTGTTTCTGCTGGGGCCGGATCAGCAGAAAATAAAAAACAACAAACAGCAAAATCAAGGGGAGAAAGGAAGCAATGTTTTCCATTTATTGAACACCTCCATACAATTTTGTGAGCTTACTGCTCATTTTCTGGTAAAATGCTTCAAATTGTTCTTTTTCCACGGCTTCTCTAATCTTTCGCATTAACCGGTCCAGGTAATAAAGGTTGTGATAGGTAGTAAGTCGCAACCCTAATATCTCACCGGCATTAATTAAGTGCCGTATATACGCCCGGGTATAATTTTTGCAGACCGGGCAACTGCATTCATGATCGAGCGGTGATTGGTCCGAGCTGTACACACTGTTGCGAATGGGCAGATAGCCCTGTGCAGTCATTACCCTGCCGTTGCGGGCAATCCGGGTGGGTAAGACACAGTCGAATATATCAATACCCCTCTTTACTGCTTCGAGCAAAGCATCGGGTGACCCCACCCCCATTAAATATCGGACCTTTCCGGCCGGAAGCTCAGGCACGGTACAATCAAGGGCCCCGTACATCAAATTTTTCGGCTCTCCCACACTTAAGCCGCCAACAGCATAACCGGGGAAATCCATGCCGGCCAGTTCTTTCGCCGAGCGGCGGCGTAAATCCTCGTAAACACCGCCCTGGACGATAGCAAACAAAGCCTGGTCGCTGCGCAGGTGTGCCTGCAGGCAGCGTTTCGCCCACTTGCTGCTCCGCTCTACCGCCTCTTCGACTTCTTCATACTCGGCCGGGTAAGGCGGGCACTGATCAAGGACCATGGCAATGTCCGCGCCAAGCATGTTCTGCAACCGGATAACCCTTTCGGGGGTGAGGAAATGCTTTGAACCATCTATGTGGGAGGTAAAAGCAACCCCTTCATCATCGAGCTTCCTTAAGCCCCCGAGGCTGAAAATTTGAAATCCACCGCTGTCGGTTAAAATGGCGCCTTTCCAGTTCATAAAGCGGTGCAAACCACCGTGGCGGGCAACTATTTCTACGCCGGGGCGTAAAAATAAGTGGTAGCAGTTGCTTAAAATTAAACCCGTACCCATTTCCTCAAGTTCTCCGGTTGTAACAGCCTTGACTGTCCCTTGAGTTCCCACCGGCATGAAAGCCGGAGTTTGAATCTGGCCGTGGGCTGTTTCTATCATCCCGGTACGGGCTTCTGTCTTTGCACATCTACACTTTACGCTAAATTTAAAGGACATTGCCGCACATCCATTCTATAGGGTACCCTAAGCACGCTTCACTGTCAATTATACTTAAGAAATTTTACTAAGAAGCTTCTTCGTCTAAACTTTTTATTAAAGCTTAGAGGATGAGCATACAATCACCAAAGCTGTAAAAACGGTATCGTTCTTTTACAGCTTCCCTGTAAGCATCCATAATCAAATCGTAGCCGGCTATGGCGCTTACCAGCATTAATAGAGTAGATTTGGGTAAGTGGAAGTTGGTTAGCATGGCATCCACAGCCCGGAACTTGTATCCAGGGTAGATGTAAAGGTCCGTCCAGCCTTCCCGGTCATCTTTGATGTAGCCATGCTCATCTGCCACTGATTCGAGAACCCGGCAAACAGTTGTCCCCACCGCTACCAGGCGGCGTCCTTCTTCCCGGGCTTT
>CAYXQO010000094.1:0-4228 GCA_964467475.1 uncultured Syntrophomonadaceae bacterium | reverse complement strand
CTTTTAAAGCTTAGAGATTATTTCTTGGCAACCAGTCGGAAAACACAGCTTACTTTGCGTAGTCTATCGCCCTGGTTTCTCTGATCACGGTTATTTTTATCTGGCCGGGATATTCAAGTTCGCTTTCCACTTTCTTGACTATATCCCTTGCCACTTTAACAGAATTGTAATCATCAATCCTGTCCGGCTTGACCATGATCCTGATCTCCCGGCCTGCATGGATAGCGTATGCTTTTTCGACTCCTTCAAACGAGTCGGCAATGTTCTCCAGCTTTTCTAACCGCTTGATATAAGCTTCAAGGGTTTCACGACGCGCACCCGGGCGAACAGCAGAAATCGCATCGGCTGATTGGATTAGCACAGCTTCCAGGGTATTAAAATCGGTATCTCCATGGTGTGCTTCGATGGCATTAATTATAGTCTGAGACTCTTTATATTTCTTGGCTAAATCTCCACCAATTTGTACGTGGGATCCCTCAGTCTCATGGTCCACAGCTTTTCCGATATCATGAAGCAAACCGGCTCGTTTGGAGAGGTTTATATCAAGTCCCAGTTCCGCTGCCATGATCCCGGCCAAATGCGAAACTTCAATCGAATGCTGCAGCACGTTTTGCCCGTAGCTGGTCCTAAAACGAAGCTTACCCAAAAGTTGAATTACTTCAGGGTGCAGGCCGTGGACCTTGGTTTCAAAGGCAGCCCTTTCTCCTTCTTCTTTAATCTGGTTATCTACTTCCTTGCGAGTTTTTTCTACAATTTCTTCAATTCGGGCGGGGTGAATACGTCCGTCGCTAACCAGTTTTTCGAGAGCTAACCGGGCAACCTCCCTCCTGATCGGGTCAAATCCGGATATGATTACCGCTTCCGGGGTATCATCAATAATTAAATCAATGCCGGTTAGGGTTTCAAGAGCCCGTATATTTCTTCCTTCCCTACCGATAATTCTTCCCTTCATTTCGTCATTAGGCAAGGATACCACCGAAACCGTCGACTCGGAAACATGATCGGCGGCACAACGCTGTATAGCCAGGGTCACAATCTCCCTGGCTTTCTTTTCTCCTTCTGCCCGAGCTTGATTTTCAATTTCCTTGGCCATCACGGTCATTTCGTGCTCCATTTCTTCCCTTACGCTCTGAAGGAGTATATCTTTGGCTTCATCCTGGGTAATTCCTGATATTTTCTCCAATTCAGCAAGTTGTTGCTGGTACAGCTCATCCAGTTTTTCTTTTGCTTCTCGATTCTCTTCTTCTTTCTTTCTCAGTTCTTCTTCTTTGCGTTCGGTATTACTTATTTTTTTGTCCAGGCTTTCTTCTTTCTGAACCAACCTGCGTTCAAGGCGCTGCAATTCCGAGCGTCTTTCCTTGGTCTCTTTATCCAGTTCACTTCTTAAACGATGGGTTTCTTCTTTCGCTTCAAGCTCTTTTTCCCGTTTCAGGGAATCAGCTTTTTGTTCGGCTTCATCGATGATTTTTTTTGCCGCTGCTTCGGCCGAAGATATTTTAGCTTCAGCAATCATCTTCCGTATAAAATAACCACCACCAATACCAACAATCAGGGCGGCGACAATTATCAATACAGTTTCCAGCAAGGTGCTCACCTCCGTTTGATTGATCGTTGCCATATCTTAAGTTCTGTTTAAAAATATAAGCTGTGTCCAGGACACAGCTTAAAAAGAGAAAGGTCAGAAAAAGGTGCACTTACCCCTTTACCGTAAAATCTATGCATTTTTTTATTTATCCATAGTGTCTAAGGACACTTAGGCTTTCTCTTATTAGTTATGAACTGAACACTTATCAATATAAAACTATTTTTCTTTATTCATTCTATCTTGGATGAGATATTATGTCAAGGTAAGATTACTCAGAATGGTCGTACTCTTTTAAGGCTTTCACAATTAAGTTATCCTGAAAACCGCGCCTCTGCAAAAATGACGCTTCTTTCCTGAACCAACGATCGTATGACTGCGCATCTTTCCGCTTGTTGAAAGCTCTTTTATTGATGAGCTCCTTTATTCTATCCAGGTCCTCTCCAGGATCAAACAACTCTTCGGTTACCTGGTCAACGAGATTGTCATCGATTCCCTTTAAGGAAAGCTCATAGCGAACCTTCAGTATACCGAAACCGCGCAGTTTTCGATAGGATACAAAATCCCTGGCAAAGCGTTCATCATCAATGTATCCATAATCTTCCATCTCTCTGATGACAGCTTCACTTATATCTTCAGAAAAACCTTTGCGGCCTACCAGGTATTCTGAAACCTCTTTCCGGCTGCGTGCCCGATAGGTTAAAAAACGTAGAACCAGGTTTCGCGCTTTTTTCAGGGCCGCTTCTTCATCCAATCGGTTTCAGCTCCATCTGAACTGCCTTACTGTTGTTTTTTCTTGGTCTCCTGTGCACTTTTTTCTGCGGATTGGTTATTATCTCCGGCATTTTCTTGCCTGGGAACCATTGATTTCGGCAAACCGGCCATTTCTCGGACCTTGTCTTCAATTTCTTGCCGTACTTCCGGGTTTTCCTGAAGGTACTCCCGCACGTTTTCTCGACCCTGTCCCATTCTTTCTTCACCGTATGAATACCAGGCGCCGCTTTTAGTGATCACCTTGTAATCGAGTCCCAAGTCAATCAGGGAACCTTCAGCAGAAATACCTTTACCGTAAATAATATCAAATTCAGCAACTTTAAACGGCGGAGCCACCTTATTTTTTACTACTTTGACCTTGGTGCGGTTACCGATGATCTGGTCGGAACCCACCTTAAGCGATTCAATTCGCCTTACTTCCATCCTTACCGAAGAATAAAACTTCAGGGCTCTTCCACCGGGAGTTACTTCCGGGTTACCGAACATAACCCCAACTTTTTCACGAACCTGGTTGATAAATACAGCACTAGTCTTGGACTTGTTGATTACCCCGGACAGCTTTCTCAAAGCTTGCGACATTAGCCTCGCCTGCAGTCCGACATGGGCATCCCCCATCTCTCCTTCAATCTCAGCCCGCGGAACCAGGGCGGCAACCGAGTCGACAACTATAATATCGATTGCACCGCTACGAACCAGTGCTTCTGCAATTTCTAAGGCCTGTTCACCGGTGTCCGGTTGAGATACCAGTAGTTCGTCCAGGTTCACCCCGAGATTGGTGGCATACTGAGGATCAAGAGCATTTTCAGCATCAATAAATGCTGCATAACCGCCTCTCTTCTGCGCTTCAGCTATAACATGCAAAGCAACAGTAGTTTTACCCGAGGCTTCAGGGCCATATATTTCTGTAACTCTGCCCCTTGGCACTCCACCAACTCCAAGAGCGGAATCAATCGCCAGACAACCGGTTGGGATTACCGCCACTTCAGCGATAGCGTTTTGCCCCAGTTTCATGATTGACCCTTTACCAAACTGTTTTTCAATCTGTAATAAAGTAGTTTCCAACGCTTTATCTTTTTCCAACTAAACTTACCTCCCTTGATAAACAGGGTTAATCCCCGATGTTCTAAATTCTTTTTTACTAAATGATTTCCTGCATTCTTTTTGCTTGGATAAAAATAAAATTATTTGTCTCTTAAAAAGACTCTTTGATTATACCAGCCATCAATTGGGAAAACAGTTCATTCAGTCTTAAAAAAATCAACTCTCCAGGGAAGCTGTATAAAGCGGAGTGTGGATAGCCCCTTCCGGGTTAAGCCTGCTTTCAAAAAGCACCACCCCGTCCACTCTAACTCTGGCAGTTTCAAAAGCTTCTTCCTGTTCGATAAAACATTCAATTTTATTTTTTGGAATCCGGCCGCGGGCTCTGCCAATAGTCAGATGCGGGGTAAAAGCCTTCTTATCTCTGGGAAAACCGCGGCTGTAAAGCGCTTGTTCCATGTTTTCAGCAAGTTTCCTAACCTGTTCTTCCCCGTCCTTTAAGCCCAGCCAGATTACCCTTGCTTTTGCCGGAGAGGGAAATACTCCGCTCCGTCCATAAGCCAGACCGAAACTGCCCAGGTCAGAAACAGCCTCATCCATTGCAGCTTTAACCTGCTCCACCTGTGCCGGTTCTGTATCACCAAGAAATTTCAAGGTCAGGTGCATCCCTGCAGGTTTAACCCAGCGAACCCCGTCCAGGTATTGTTTTAATTTATTTTGCAAGCCGGTTACTTCTTCTTTTTGTTTCTCTGACAATTCAATGGCTATAAACAACCGTAACAAAATAATACCCCCTTACTGTAAATCCAAAAGAACCCTGCGCAACATATCAAG
>CAYXQO010000093.1:0-4249 GCA_964467475.1 uncultured Syntrophomonadaceae bacterium | reverse complement strand
GCTTTTTGGACAGCTAACCGGAGGTTGGCATTGGTATCGAGATCAGGCCCTCCTTCACGGGCAGCTACTGCGATTTCCCGGGCCAGCTTGGTAAAAATCTTTCCTTTTTTTGCATCAGCACGAGCTTTGCGATGCTTAGTGTTAGCCCATTTTGAGTGGCCGGCCATTAAAAACCCTCCTTACATATCAAATCTTTATAGTTTAATCAAAAATATGGCGCCGTTTTTCCAAGAAAAGCAGGAGCGGTAAACCAAGACCGTAACAAGCAACGATCTGGCCAACTCCCACCCAGGCTGCCGTCAAGTAATATGGAAATCCAAGGACAAGATGCAGGACCATCCCTACTATTATGGCATTTATGATTACCGGCGGCAAAGGAACCAGGTAGCGATTCTTTATCCTGGTAACAAGATATGCTGATATCAGGGTCGCCAAACTGCCAAAAACGATATCTAAAATGCCATGGCCGCCAAAGATATTGGCGATAACACAACCAACGAACAACCCGGGTACTGCGGCGCCTGTAAAATATGGCAACACCATCAGCATTTCCGAAACTCGCACCTGGATCATCCCGTAGCTTATCGGGGCAAATAAAAGGGTCAGAACCGTGTAAATCGCCCCGATCATGGCCGCCCTGGTCCAGTAGTTATATTGCTCAGTTTTTTTAAAACTCATCAATATCTCGGTTCCTTGTTTTTTATTAAGCAGGGTGACTGCGACCTGCTTTTTCTATTATAAATTGAAGCGGCAAAAAATAAAAGATGCACCCGGAAAGCAAAAGACTTTGCAGTAAGTTATATTTGGTTTAACCGATTTACCTTTTCAATAGTATTATCCCTAAACAATTTTGCAGCACCGTTTAATACCCTGTTACAGTGGTACACCAGGTATAGATAACGACTCAGATCCAGGTCTTTAATTTTAAACAGATCAACCACTTCAGCATCAACCATCTCCTGCACGGATAAACTGGAAATAACCGCGACACCAAGGCCCTTTTTAACAGCCTGCTTTAATCCTTCCAGATTATTGATATAGGTTATCCCCGGGAAATTCGATAAATCAAAGCCTCTTCCGGTTAGTTCTTTTTCCAAAAGCCTGCGGGTAGCAGAACCTCTTTCACGCATGAGCAGGTGATAATCCATCAATTTCTCGACAGTAATTTCTTCTTCTTTTGTATCAATCAAACCCTTTTTTGTGCATAAAACCAGATCGTCGCTGGCAAGGGTAACATACTTCAATCGATCATCTTCTTTAATTAAACCGACAAATCCCAAATCGTAGCTGTAATTAAGCACACCTTCCAAAACGGCGCTTGTATCTAAAATATCTAAGTTTAAATCGATAGAAGGGTTTTTTTCTTTAAAATTGGCCATGAAGGCTGGAAGCAGATAAGTTCCGGGTACTGTGCTGGCCCCAATATACACCGGTCCGCTGGCTGTTTTCTTCTGCCCGGAAAGCTTTTCGCGGCAGCTTTCATGCAAATCCACTATAGAATAAGCATAATCTAAAAATATTCGGCCTTCTTCAGTTAAAACCGGTTCGCGGGCTTTGGAGCGGTCAAACAAGATTACTCCCAGCTCTTCTTCCAGAGCTTTTATCTTTACGCTTACCGAAGGCTGGCTGATATAAAGCTTCTCCGCGGCTCCCGAAAAACTCTTATGCGAAACTACTTTGACAAAAGCTCGTATTTGCTCGATATCCATTAGACTCCTCCATAAATCATATATTATAACAGCTAAATTATACTGTGTAATGCAATATTCGTCCATATGCGTCAATCTTTAATCATGCCTGTAAAGAATCTAGATCGTTAATAATAAAAACCAGTGGTATTACAAATTAGTATTTAACGGCAACAAGAGCGTTACTCTATAATTAATGTGGTTTTAAAAATATTATTCTAGGAGGTTTGTGATGCGCGATCGTTTATTTATCATTATCGCCGGCGCCGTTACCGGGTTGCTGGCAGTTATCTTAGTGATGCAGGGCAATCCGGCCAACATGGGTTTTTGTATTGCCTGTTTCATCCGTGATATTGCCGGCGGGTTAGGTCTGCACCGGGCTGATGTTGTTCAGTATTTGCGACCGGAAATTATGGGCCTGGTTATTGGCGCTTTTGCAACTGCCATGTGGGTCAAGGAATTTAAGGCCACCGGGGGATCAAGCCCGGTGTTACGTTTTATCCTGGGCATGTTAATGATGGCAGGAGCTTTAATTTTTTTGGGATGCCCGCTGCGTATGGTTCTACGCCTGGCCGGAGGCGATTGGAACGCCCTGATAGCCCTGCCTGGTTATGTTTTTGGGGTATGGCTGGGAACTTTATTTTTAAGAAGAGGATACACTTTGGGCCGCAGCCAGGATCAATCAACGGTAAATGGCTATACCGGACCCTTTATTGCTGTTATCCTTTTGATCTTACTGCTTACAACACCGGCCTTTATTTTCTTTAGCGAAGCTGGACCCGGTTCAATGCAGGCGCCGCTTGTTTTAACGCTTGGCGCCGGTCTCGTTGTCGGGATACTAGCCCAGCGAACCCGCTTATGCACCATGGGAGCTATCCGCGACCTGATTTTATTTAAAGACTACCAGTTATTCCTGGGTTTTGCGGCTATAACTGTGGTTGCATTTTTCGGTAACGTGGTCACGGGTCAATTTTTACCCGGGTTTGCCGAGCAACCGGTAGCACACATTGATACCCTGTGGAATTTCTCAGGTATGACTGTTGTCGGCATAGCTGCTGTTTTAGCAGGCGGTTGTCCGATGCGCCAGTTGATCTTAACCGGAGAAGGCCAGGGAGATGCTTTGATGACAGTCCTCGGCATGGGCGCCGGTGCTGCTTTTATGCACAATTTTGGCATGGCCGGTAGCCCGGCAGGTGTTTCACCGGCCGGGCAATGGATCGTTATCATATCGCTAGTCCTTCTGTTTATTATCGGAGCAGGCAATATAAAAATGCGTTCATTGTCACAAGCTAAAACAAAAGCAAAAGCTTCTTAATGTACCAATAATTCTTGAAGGGGGCATTTGTATGTCTGAGTTAGTTGACTGCCGGGGTCTTTCCTGCCCCGAACCGGTTCTTCTTACCAGGGAAGCCTTGCAACATGAAGCTTCGGGTAAGATTACAGTAATAGTAAGCAACGCCGTGGCCCGTGATAATGTGAGCAGGGCTGCTGAGTCAATGGGCTGGCAGGTTAGAGTTGAAGAAGATGGTGAAGACTTCAAGTTACACATGACTAAATAACAATTAAGTAAGTAAATTAATAGACAGGGGGAGTTTATGCCTTTAAACACTGTATTATAATGTGATATTAAGGCTCTCCCCCTGTGGATCTATAAATCAATAATTCTTATAAAACTGCTATCTCTTGCATTAATAGGTGATTTGCCTTTACAGCGCTTGCCTTATATTAGATAATAATTGCGTGTAAACAAAAACAACTCAAGCTAACGAGGAGAATTTATGACTGCAAGCTGTTATATAACCTTCCCAACTACTTTCTTTGCCATCAGGGCAGAAAGTATCTTAAAAGAAAAAGGGTCCAGCTTTAAAATGGTCCCCGTGCCCCGCAGCATCAGCTCAAGTTGCGGTACTGCTTTGATGTGCGCTTGCGACGACCTTTCCACCATTGGAAAAAACTTACTAGAAAATGGTCTGGAAATCGAGGGATTTTACGAGCTTGAAGAATCGGGTTTGAAAAAACCGGTTGCCAAAGAATTAAGCATTGATGATTTGGAGAGTATCTAAAATGAATAATGAACTTAACCTGTACTTCGACAACGCCGCCACTTCCTGGCCCAAACCGGAAGCGGTCTATGCGGCTGCAGAAAAGCAAATGCGCCAGGCTTTTGGAAACCCGGGACGTTCGGGACATACCCATACGCTAGAGGCAGACCGCCTGGTTTATCAATCCCGGGAAAATTTGAGCCGGTTGTTCAATATTAATGATCCCGCCCGGGTGGTTTTTGCCCTGAATGCCACCGATGCATTGAATATAGCCTTAAAAGGTATCCTAAAGAAAGGCGATCACGTGCTTTATACCGCTATGGAGCACAATTCGGTTTTACGACCGCTTGGTCGCCTGCGCCGGGAAGGCTTAATCACAGCTAGCATGATTCCCTGTAATGCCGAGGGATATCCCGACTTAGAATACTTAGAAAGGGCTTACCGCACCGAAACCACCCTGCTGGTAATCAACCAGGCTTCAAATGTTACCGGCACAATTGCACCCCTAGATCAGATGAT
>CAYXQO010000092.1:0-4322 GCA_964467475.1 uncultured Syntrophomonadaceae bacterium | reverse complement strand
TATTAAAATCCTGCCGTGCTTCAACCGGGATCACTATTTGTCCTCGCTCGCTTACTGTTACTGCCCCGTAAAACTTTTTCCCTTTCGGCGCCTCCATCTAATCACTCCCAGCTTATTTCATGTAATTTTTACATATCAAATTTACATGATTTACATTTCAAATTATACCAGATTACCTCCGGGCGTCAACTGGCCTGCAATTGGCGTTAAATGACTAGAACAAAAGTTATCTGTATTCCCTAAACAACTTAATAAAAGGGTTTTTTTTATCTGACGTGGAACCTTGTAACAAGTTTAGGTTGAAGATCCCGGTTTTATCGTTCTAAACAGGGGTTAAGAAATATTGACTTTTTGCTTATAGAAACTTAAAAAATCAGAGACAGCTTTTAGAGATCATAAATTACAGGAAACACCTTTTTTTCTGTGTTTCTTCTCTGAGTATCTTTAAGGAAAGGACATCATGGTGAACAAATATATCAAAATGCTGCAAGATATATCTGACCTGGATTTACCCGGGATTGGTAGTAAAGCGGCAAACCTGGGTAAGATGTTAAAAATAGGACTGCCTGTTCCTGAAGGCTTTGTTATAACTACCGATTCATACAAAAGATTTGTTGCAGATAATAACATTAACAGTGAAATAAGCAACTTATTAATAGAGAGCGAAAAAAATAACCAGGCATCTTTAGAACAAACTGCCCAAAAAATCAAGAAGCTATTCGAACAGGGTGAAATACCACAGGATCTCCTTACAGATATTGACAGTGCATATGAAAAGATCGGATGCCCTACGGTTGCAGTTCGTTCCTCGGCTACCTTAGAAGATTTACCGCAAACCTCCTTTGCCGGCCAATATGATTCATATTTAAACATTGAAGGAAAAGATCAGTTACATCAAAGCATAAAAAGGTGCTGGGCTTCTCTCTGGAACATGCGAGCCCTGTCATATAGGATGAAGCAAAAGGCTGATCATAGAGAACTGGCTCACGGGGTGGTGATCCAAAAGCTAATCAGGGCAGAAAAATCAGGAGTGCTATTTTCAGCCAACCCGGTTAACAGCAGACGGGATCAGATGCTTTTAAATTCATCCTGGGGGTTGGGTGAAGCTATCGTAGGCGGAATGGTAACTGCGGATCAATGGGTCGTAGACAAATTAAACCGGACCATAATAGAAGAACAGATCAATTATAAAAAAGTAATGACTGTAAAAAAAGAAGCGGGAACTGCAAATATTGATATCCCCGCCGGGAAACGGGAACAGGCAACCCTTAATCAGGATCAGGTATTTAGGCTATTAGAGCTAGGTGAAAAAGCAGAAAAACACTTTGGTTCACCCCAGGATATTGAGTGGGCATTCTTTGATGACACTTTTTACCTGGTCCAATCCAGGCCAATCACATCGCTATTTCCAATGCCAGAACCAGAAGATCTTGATAAAGGATTACGTGTACACGTGAACTTCCTTATGAGCAATCAGGCCATGCCTCAGCCGCTTACCCCTCTGGGTGAAGACGCAATCAGAAGAGCTTATACTGGTATTATCTTTAATCGTAAGAGTCGGGAAAAACCTGTCCCCTGGCTTAAGAGTGCCGGCAGAAGGATTTATGCTGACGTTTCTGAGTTTCACCGCTTCGAAAGATGGTTTGGTAAATTAAAAGACAACCCCACTGATATGGATCCGCTAACCACAGAAGCAATGGTGCAGGTTCTTGAAAAGAACAAGAAAGAACTTGCCGGGCAAAGCAAATCTTTAATAATACCGGCATTGAAGATGTTCTTTAAGATTAATCCAAAGCTGCTTTTATTTATGGTTACCTCTATCCCCAAAGCAATCTATGGGATGGTGTTTCCCCCTGATAAAGCAGTAAAAAAAGCCTTTGAACATGGCAATAAAAAAATCGCATTACTTAAGAAAGAAGCCTTAACCCTGCAAACCAGGCAGCAAAAACTTGTTTTTATCGAGCGCAGGTTCATAGAATTTTTTTACTATGTCCCACTTGAGATTCTCTATTATGTATCAATATCATTTACTTACCTGGAAAAGGCAAAAAAAATAATTTTAAAACATATGGACGATGCTTCAATAATAAATAAAGTAAAAAAAGCTATGCCTCATAATGTGACGACTGAAATGGGGATGGAGCTGCTTCAGGTGGCAAAAGAGCTTGACCAGGCAAGGGAAAAGCCTTCTGCGGACCATCCGGTAGTTGAAAGATTTTTGACCAATTATGGGCACAGATCCAACCAGGAAATAGACCTCGGTGTGCCCAGGTGGAAAGAAAACCCCGAGTATATTATAAGCGTAATCCAGTCTTATATCGATCATCAAAGCTTTAACCAGGGGTTAGAGAAGTTTAACCACGATATGGCGGAAGCTGAGCAAACAATAGAAAACATATACAGGGTATTGAAAGAAAAAGGTGCTAACAGGGATGCTAAAAAAGTTAAAAAACACCTGATAAAATTCAGGAAAATGTTTGGTGTCAGGGAACTTCCCAAGTACATTTTAACTTCAGCATTTGATTTGTTCAGGCAAATCTTGCTTGAAATAGGCGAGGAAATGCAGGCAGAGGGCAGATTAGATCATAAAGATGACATCTTCTATGTAACCTTTGCAGAAATCAGGTCAAAAGATAAACTTCAACAGCTGGTCACGCAAAATAGAGAAGAATATCATCGGGAGCTGCAAAGGATTTCTGTTCCAAGAGTAATAACCAGCACGGGAGAAGCCATATATACTGCTGTAAAAGATGAAAACAGTAAAGGAGATAAGGGAATACCGGTATCCCCCGGCACCTATGAAGGCCCGGTTAAAGTGCTGAAAAATCCCGAAGAAGGGCACAGGTTGAAGCAAGGCGATATTTTAGTTGTCACTTCAACTAACCCGGCATGGACCCCTCTTTTCCTGGTTATTGGCGGTTTGATAATGGAGACCGGCAGCCCCATATCTCATGGATCGATTGTAGCAAGGGAATACGGGGTACCGGCGATTGCCTGTGTCCATGAAGCTACAACCAGGTTTCTAGACGGGCAATATATCCGGATCAACGGGGAAACTGGAAGTATTGAGGTCCTTAACAAAGCAGATAAGAAAACAACTAACTAGCAGATAACAGCAGGTATTTTAATAGAAGCGTCGAATAGTTAGCAGGTCTAATTTTTAATCAAGAAGTTTTGGAGGGAAGGATAGTCATGAATACATTAACTTCCCGGTGCCGGCTATGCTTCTTGCTTCTCCGCAGTAAAGAACCTGTAGAGATGATCATTAAAATCTTTAGCCTCAGCAAAAGCCCCGTGACCCAATTCGGGGTAGATATGAAGCTTACTATCCTTAATCGCCTCGGCCATTTCCTGCTGCACTTCCGCCCCTCCCACAATTTTGTCCGCTCCACCGCCGATTATCAGGGTGGGGCAGTTAATCTTGGACAGCTCTCTGTAAGCATCGTGAGTGATGCATGATTCGGCCTGGATCAGGAAACGTTCTTTTGATTGCGGGTGGCCAATTCTTTTCAAAATCCAGTAAAAAGGGCGAACTTTTTTCAGGTATTTTTCACTGTAATTTTTCTCCTGCATATCTATAGCAAAATCTTCATATCGCTCTTCAACTACCATGTTAATCCAGCTGCCTATTGTCTGCTGTATAGTGTCGTTTTGCCTGGCAAGCGATATGACAATAGCCTGCCTGCTGACCTTTTCAGGATAATTGATGGCCAGCCACTGGGCGATCATCCCACCTTGAGACATGCCCAGTACCTGGGCAGGAACTATACCCAGCTTATCCATAACCGCAGCCAGATCATCTGCCATATCCTTAGTAGTGTAACCTTTTTTAAGCTCATTTTTTCTGCCGATGATATACATTCTGTGGGTGCTTGCAAAGCCGCGATACATGAACCAGAGCATCTTCCCGGTTCCTTTAACGGTCTTCAACCCTTCGCTAAGGCCAGGAATAGCTACCAGTGGTGTTTCTCCCCTGCCAAAAGCGACGTATTCAACTTCACTTTTGCCAATCTTTACAGAACCTTCTTCCAGGTTTCCAAATAATTTATTGAGCATTTTTTTATAAACCTCTTTCTGCAATCAACTTGCTGTAATTTATTCTGTAATTAAGTTCCTGCTTCTATATTTTAGCTTATGCTTTTCTATTTGGGAATATATGAGTATACGTGCCTCAGCTAAGATCAGGATTTTCTTTTCTCTGTAGAAAAAGTAGTAAAATTCAAAATGGCTATTGCTTTTTTAGGTAAGAGATGGTATATTTAGACCGGGTAGTCTAGACCGCATGGTCTAAGGAGGGTTTTAAGCATGGTCAAGCAGGGTTT
>CAYXQO010000091.1:0-4465 GCA_964467475.1 uncultured Syntrophomonadaceae bacterium | reverse complement strand
TTGCCATATTATTTTGCCTTGATCCTGTTAAAATATCCACCCATAATCTTACGGGTATCAAAGATTGAAACTACCGCTTGCGGGTCGCAGCGATCCACGGTTTTTAAAAATGAAGGCAGTTCTTTTCTTTTTAAAAGTACCTGCACGCTTTTTTTAAGCCCTTCCCGGCCGTAGCAGGGCATCGCGGTAACCCCGTAGCCTTCTTCCCGCAGGTTTTCTTCCAGATCCGCGCATTCCTGGCGGGTAATCAAATGAACATTAACATAACCGACAGCAATCATTTCTTCAAGTTTGCTGCCCACCAGGTTACCGGTGGCAAACCCGAGTCCGTAGACAATTATATTGGTCCACTGGTCCAGGTTAGTCAAGACCATACCCAGTGCGCCCAGGTAGATGATCGCTTCAAAAAAGCCTATACAGGCTGCAGTTACGCTGTTGCCCCGGGTTAAATAGATAATCCTCATCGTCCCCAGGCTGACATGAGCGATTTTGGCCATAAAAATGGCCAGGCAAGTTAACAGTACAGATAAAAGAGGCACTTTAATTACTCCTATCATAGATCAAAAATTGTGATCAGGCAAAACCGGGGTCTGCCAAAGATCGAACTCGATTTTAACAACGCCCCCATCCGGTGTCAATAAAAACTTTTCTCAGGACATACCAGGCGGCGAGGTATGCCCTCGCCGCATCCTGCTAAATTATTCTGCTCAGCTCTTCCAAAGTAACTAAGGGTGCCTCTTTTAAAAGGACTGTGGTGCCTTACCGGATAGAATCCATATCCGCCGAACGGCTGGCAATCATTTCTAAGGCATAGGGGTTTTTCACCCTGATCAGGGTTCCCTTCATGCCCAGCGAACGTGACTCGATAATCCCTGCACTTTCAAATTTGCGCAGGGCATTAACAATCACCGAACGGGTAATTCCCAGACCGTCGGCAATTTTACTGGCCACCACGATACTTTCGTTGTTATTGATTGATTTTAAAATCTCGTGGATCGCTTCCACTTCCGAGTAAGAGAGGCTCTCGAAAGCAGCGGCAGCCAGTTGTTTGTTCCTGGCATCCTGCTCTTCCTGGCCAACAAATTCCTGCACCAGGATCATCCCAAGCAGGGCGGCGCCAGCTTCCGCCAGGGCCTGTTCACCTTCGTCCAGGGCACCGTTTTCACGGGACAGGACCAGGTAGGCCACTTTTTTCTCCCCGCTTAAAATCGGCATTACGCTCAAATGCTGCCCCTTGGCTGCTGCCCCTTTCTTGCCTCCTTTTTTTCCGGAACCGCCGGGATATGGCTCATTAAACGAAGATTTATCTGTATCTAACAGGGCCATCACCCCGGGATCCCCGGCGAGTGAACCTTCTTCTACCAGGCTCTCAATATTCTGATCCAGTTTTTCATCACCCGGTTGACAGGCAAGCACACCACCATCTTTGTCTATTACCAGGGCGACGGAACCGGTTGCCGTCGCTATTTCTTTGGTGCCTTCTGCCAGAGCTGTTTCCTGGTGATCGCTTTGGAGAAAAACACTGCTCAATCTTCTTATCCGGGTTGCCAATGAATTATCTTCCATCGAAAACTCCTCCTTTTCATTTGTTTATATTACAAAATATTAAATATGTCAATAATTTTCGCACTATAAATGAGCATTTAATCAGAAAAATGCCTTTCTTGGAACAATCTTTCTGCCAGGCGATATACATCTTTCAGGGGGGTCCCCGATTTTTCAGCCACAGCCCGGCAATCTTCATACTCGGGAGCATATTGCAGGGGGAACTCCCGGGTCGGGTCAGGGGTGTACTTAATCCTGATCTCGCCCCACTGGGTGCTGACCGTTGCTATTTCACGCTGCCGCACTGCTTTAGCGGCAGGGGTAGTCCGCAGCCCCAGGGTCGTAGTTTCTGAAAAGATCAACTCCTGCAGCGCATGAACCTTCTCCGGCGGTGAAAGGACGGTTAACTGCACGCCCGGCCGGTTTTTTTTCATCTGGATGGGGGTGAAATAAACGTCAAAAGCGCCGGCACAAATGATTTTTTCCATCAGGTAGCCATATATCTCGGGGTTAAGGTCGTCAATGTTGGCCTCAATTGCAACCAGCTCTTCTTCTGAGAAAGACTTTTCTTTGGGAATAAACCCGTAAAGCAGGCGCAGGTAGTTGGCATAGCCGGGATCGATGCTGCCCGCCCCGTAGCCAACTGAGGAAATATTGAAAGCAGGCAGGGGCCCGAAGCTTTCAGCCAGGGTGGTTACCAGCGCCGCTCCCGTGGGAGTGACCAGCTCATAGCCCCATTCTTTGCCTTCCACCGGGGCCTGGCGCCTGGCAATCAGCTCAAGCGTCGCCGGCGCAGGCAGGGGCAGCCTGCCGTGGGCCGCCTCGATTGTACCCCGGGAAGCCGGGAGGGGTGAGCAGAAAATACGCTCAATACCCAGTAAATAAAGGGCCGCACAGGTGCCGGTAATATCGATGATCGCATCAAGGGCGCCGACTTCATGAAAGTGCACTTTCTCTATAGTAATATTGTGAACCGCCGCTTCCGCTTCGGCAAGGCTTTTGAAAACAGCAGTACTGTTATTTTTAACAGGCCCGGGTAAACCAGAAGCTTTAATGATGGCCTCGATATCTTTAAGGTGCCTGTGAACTTTTGCGTCTTCTTCTGTCCGCACGATGGCCCGGGTTCCGCTGATACCCCCGCGCATTATATTCTCCGCTTCCAGGCTGTAGCCGGTTAAATCCAGCTTGCGAAGCATCTCCTGCAGGTCGGACAATCTAACCCCGCAATCCAGTAAAGCGCCCAGGGCCATATCCCCGCTGATGCCACCGTAGCAGTCAAAGTAGATTATTTTTTCACTTTTTTTACTCATCTTACTCTCGTCCAATCCTTATCACCGTGCCCGGGACATTCTTCCTTAACTACTTTTATTTTCGCCGGTCCGGTTAATCAGGGCGGCCATGTAACCGGCCCCGTAACCGTTGTCGATGTTTACCACCGCTACCCCGGTAGCGCAGCTGTTCAGCATGGTTAAAAGCGGCGCCAGTCCGTCAAAGTTCGCCCCGTACCCCACGCTGGTAGGGACTGCCACTACCGGGCAGGCTACCAGGCCGCCGACCACGCTGGCCATGGCGCCTTCCATCCCGGCCACCACCACGATAACCCTGGCTTTGCTTAAGGTGTCCCAGTTGTCAAAGAGACGGTGGATTCCCGCCACCCCGACATCAAAAAGCCTTTCCACGTGGCTGCCGATCAGCTCAGCCGTCAGGGCGGCTTCTTCCGCTACGGGAATATCGGCGGTCCCCGCCGAGGCTACGACCACGCAGCCGACCGGCTCGGGCTCCTCCGCACCGCGCAGGACGATCGCTTTTGCTTCCCGGTGGTATTCAACACCGGGGTGCTTTGCCTTCACTGCCTCGAAAGCTGCCGGTTCCGCGCGGGTGGCAAGCACTGTGCCGCCCGCAGCCGCCAGGCGCTCGAAGATTGCAGTAATCTGCTCGACCGTCTTACCCGGGCAGTAAATCACTTCCGGGAAACCGCAGCGCAGGTCGCGCTGGTGATCGATGCGGGCAAAGCCGATATCTTCATAAGGCAGCGTCTGAAAACGTTCAACCGCCTGCTCGATGCTGATATTTCCTTCCCGGACCGCTTCTAAAAGTTCCTCTAATGATTTGCGGTTAATCTTATAAACTCCCTTCCCAGGCACTGTTTAATAGATTATAACATACCGGGATAATTTGCAAGTAAAGGAAAATCAAAGAGTCCCGGCGAATTAGTGAGCAACTATTATTTAGTGAAAGGGGATAAGCTTTTCATGATTATTGAATTTGAAGGAATTACCCCACAGGTCCACCCGCAAAGCTTTATCGCCCCCACCGCCACCTTAATTGGTGATGTGGTGGTTGAAGAGGGGGCGAGCATTTGGTACGGGGCTGTTTTGCGAGGCGACTTTGGCCGGATCACCGTAAAAAAGGGGAGCAGTGTCCAGGATAACGCGGTAGTGCATATTATCCCCGAATGTGAAACCATTATCGGGGAAAACGCCACCATCGCGCACGGGGCCGTCCTGCACGGCTGCCATATCGATAAGGGAGCGGTAATCGGCATGAACGCGGTAGTCCAGGATTTCTGCCGCATCGGTGAACAGGCGATGGTTGCCGCGGGCAGCGTAGTCTCTACCAACATGGAAATCCCGCCGCGCCACCTGGCCGCCGGAAGCCCGGCCGAGGTTAAAAAAGAAATCACCGGCAATTCTTTGATGTGGATCTCCCAGAGCGCACCGATATACCAGGAATTAGCCGGCCGCTATATCGAGCAGGGCTTAAGCAGTAATGAACCGGACTAGCTATAAAAAATCTAGAGCGGCGGGGCGAGCACCCGCCGGCCATAATCCCGGGATGGCGCTCACCGGCCAAAAGCCCAGGCAACACCGACAGCTCGCTCACCTGGACCACAGGAGCACCCCACTACTCTTCCTCCCCG
>CAYXQO010000090.1:0-4485 GCA_964467475.1 uncultured Syntrophomonadaceae bacterium | reverse complement strand
ATGCAAAACTATTAATCTCGTGATAAAATACAAAAATACATCCCATGAACAGGAGTGAACGAGTGATGCTGTCAAGAAAAGCACAGGCGATTAACCCTTCGCCGACTATGACCATCGATAGCAAGGCAAAAGAAATGAAGAGCCAGGGTGTCGATGTTATCGGTTTCGGGTCCGGCGAACCTGATTTCGATACCCCCGCCCACATCAGGGAAGCCGCTGCTAAGGCAATGAACGAAGGACACACCCGTTACACGCCAGCAGCGGGTACACCGGAAATAAAAGAAACAATATGCAACAAATTAAAAACAGATAACAGGCTGGAATACAAACCGAACCAGATTGTGGTCAGCAACGGGGCCAAGCATGCCCTCTTTAACGCCCTGGCCGCAATTTTAGATCCGGCAGACGAGGTATTGATCCCAGCACCTTACTGGGTAAGCTACCCGGAACTGGTTAAAATTTGTGACGGCCTCCCGGTGATCGTGGAAACAAGCGAAGATAACAAATTAAAAACAACCGCAGAAGATCTGGAAAAATATTGCTCAGATAAAACCAAAGCCCTGATTTTAAACAGTCCCCACAATCCCACCGGCCAGGTTTACAGCGAAGAAGAACTCCGGGCAATTGCCGAACTTTGCCGCAAAAAAGGCATTTACGTAATCGCCGATGAAGTTTATGAGAAATTGATCTATAACCAGGCTCGTCACGTAAGCATTGCTGGTTTTAACGAAGAAGTCAAAGACTTAACTATCCTGGTTAACGGAGTTTCCAAAAGTTACGCCATGACCGGTTGGCGGATCGGTTATACAGCTTCAACCCCGGAAATTGCCGGTGCAATCGCCGCCCTGCAGAGTCACACTGCTTCCAATCCTAATTCTATCGCCCAAAAAGCAGCAGTGGCGGCAATGCAAGGTGATCAGAACTGCGTCAGTGAAATGCACCGCACTTTCGACGAGCGCCGCAGGTATATGCATGAAAGAATCACGTCGATTCCCTGCCTTGACGCTTTCGAACCTATGGGCACCTTCTACCTTTTTGTCAACGTGGCTAACACCTTCAGAAAGAGTTTCCAGGGGGAGGAAATCGGTACCAGCGATGCTTTTGCCCAATTTCTGCTGGAAAGCCGAAAAGTAGCCCTCGTACCTGGAACCGGTTTCGGGGCTCCTGATTACGTGCGCCTATCTTTTGCCACCTCAATGGAAAACATCGAGGGAGGAATTAACCGGATCGAAGCTTTTACCGGTGACATAAGATAAATCTATCAACGGATTAATAATAACAACTATGTCTTTACGCAGCATAGGAGGTAACAGATGTACGACGCAGCGATTATCGGTGCCGGTATAATAGGCACAGCCATAGCCAGAGAACTGGCCAGCTACAACTTAAACCTGTTACTAATTGAAAAAGACAGCGACGTGGCCAACGGAACCACCAAGGCCAACAGCGCAATAATCCATGCTGGCTTTGACCCCAAACCGGGAACCTATAAGGCCAGGTTTAACGTGGAAGGTAACCGGATATTCAAAGAACTTTGCCGTGAGCTCGATGTTCCGTTCAGGCAGAACGGCTCGCTGGTTATCGCCTGCAGCGAAGGAGAAATGGAAACCCTGCAAGCCTTATTGGAACAGGGTGTAAGCTACGGGATTCCAGGCCTGGAGATAGTGAATAAGGAAAAACTGCACTCGATGGAACCGGGCTTGAACGAAACGGCATGCGGAGCCCTTTATGCCCCCACCGCCGGAATAACCGACCCCTACTTGCTGGCTATAGCCCTGGCAGAAAGTGCCGCCGCTAACGGAACAGAAGTTCGGCGAAACTGCCCGGTTACCGGTATTGAAAAAACAGCTGAAGGGTTCAAGCTTAACTGCAACGGTGAAACAGTTGATACCCGTTACGTGATCAACGCTGCGGGGCTTTACGCCGATAAAATCAATGAAATGGTAAACCCCTCTTCATTTGAAATCATCCCTGTGCGGGGCGAATATTTCTTGATGGATAAGGGAACAGGCAGTTACGCAAAACACGTGCTTTTTCCCTGTCCTACCAGGCTTGGCAAGGGAATCCTCGTCTCAGCAACCGCCCATGGCAACCTGATCGTCGGGCCGAATGCCGAACCGGTCAATTCCAGGGAGGCTACCGAAACCACTGCGGCAGGACTGGCCGAGGTGCGCAGCAACGCTGAAAAAATTAAACAAGACCTCCCCTTTGACAAGATAATCACTACCTTCAGCGGCCTCCGGGCAAAAACTAAGGCCGGAGATTTTATCATCGGAGAATCGGAACATTCACCGGGATTCTTTAACGTAGCAGGGATTGAATCACCGGGGCTGGCTTCGGCACCGGCCATCGCCCGTTACGTAGCCGGCCTGATAACCGGCAAAACCGGACAATCTGAAAAGAAAAGCGAGTTTTACCCGGGTGCCAAGCCTCACAGCCTGTTCATAGACTTAGAGGACCACGAAAAAGAATCACTGATCAAAAAAGACCCGCGCTTCGGCAGAATTATATGCCGCTGTGAAAGCATCACCGAGGGGGAAATTGTCAGGGCCATCCAAAGCCCCGTGGGAGCGCGCACCCTGGACGGAATCAAGAAAAGAACTCGCCCGGGCGGAGGACGCTGCCAGGGTGGATTCTGCAGTCCCCGGGTAATCAAAATCCTATCCCGGGAACTTGGCGTGGAACCCCCCGCAATAGAAAAAAACAATCCCGGCTCATATATCCTGACCGGACCGACCAAAAGCAGGCTCTCAGATATGCAGCAGCCAGGCAAAAACGGTGAGCTTTCCGACACACCTGAATCATTTGATTTACCGACTGAAACCACTCCCAGGGAAAACTACGAGCTGGTAGTCATCGGCGGCGGGCCTGCAGGTATGGCAGCGGCCCTGGGCGCCCGCGAACGCGGAGTCGAAGATATTTTGGTTATCGAACGGGCCGGGGAACTGGGAGGCATTTTGCAGCAGTGCATCCACAACGGTTTTGGTCTCCACCAGTTCAAAGAAGAACTTACCGGACCGGAGTACGCCGAACGTTTTATTGACCGGGTAAGAGAAGAAGAAATCACTTGCAAACTTGACACGATGGTTCTTTCAATCAGCGATGATCACAAAATTACCTATGTGAACAGCAAAGACGGGTTGCAGACGATTAAAGCCGTCTCCATAGTGCTGGCCATGGGTTGCCGGGAAAGGACCCGTGGAGCAATCAGCACGCCCGGAACCAGGCCGGCAGGCATATATTCTGCCGGCACCGCCCAGCAATTCGTCAACTTAGAAGGATACATGGTCGGTAAAAAAGTAGTTGTTTTTGGCTCAGGAGACATCGGGTTGATTATGGCCCGCCGTATTGTCTGGGAAGGTGGCTCAGTAGCGGCGGTGATTGAGCGCAAACCTTATTCCGACGGGCTGGTCAGGAACTATGTACAGTGTGTCGAAGATTACGGTATTCCTATGCTCTTGGAACACACCATCGTCGACATCAAAGGCAAAGAGCGGGTGGAAGGGATCACCATCGCCAAAACTGACGCTGAGAAAAAACCAATTCCCGGAACGGAACGCGAATTGGAATGCGACACAATTCTATTTTCACGAGGACTGATCCCGGAAAATGAGCTGTCAAAAAGTGCCGGAGTATCATTACACCCTGCTACCGGCGGTCCCGTAGTCAGCGAAACAATGGAAACCGAAGTAGAAGGAATCTTTGCCTGCGGCAACGTGGTCCATGTTCACGACCTGGTGGACTGGGTTACCGAAGAAGGATTCAAAGCCGGCCAGGGAGCCGCAGATTATCTAAAACGCAGGGAAATCAAAACTGCTGGCAAAGAAAAAGAATCGGACTTTACTTTTTACACCACGCCGGGCAGGGGAATTAAATACATTGTCCCCCATAAAGTAAGGCCTGCTTACATGGATGGCAGCATCGATCTGTATATGAGGGCGGAAGGCCACCACGAGGGGGTGAACCTGCAGGTCAAAGCTGACGAACAGTTGATCAAGTCAATGAAAAAGAAAGTGCTTACTCCCGGTGAAATGATTGTGGCAAAACTCAAAAAAGAAGATTTGCCCACGGGCAGTTTCAATGAATTGTTAATTGAACTTGAGAAAGGAGAAACAAGCCGGTAATGGAAAAAAAAGAAATGGTTTGCATTCTCTGCCCGCTCGGATGCAAAATGCAGGTGCAAAAGAAACCGGGCACTACCGAAGAACTTTCTGTGCGGGGCCAAAAGTGCGGCCTGGGGGTTGACTACGCTTTTGATGAATATACTAATCCTACCCGTACGGTTACCTCTACCGTGGTGATCCACAATGCCCTGTTGCCCAGACTGCCGGTAAAAACTGACAAGCCCATTCCCAAGAACCTGGTTTTTGAAGTCTTAAAAGAAATAGCCGGTGTGGAAGTAACCGGTCCGGTAAAAATAGGCACGGTGCTCATAGAAAAACTGCTCGGCACCGATTCAAACCTGATCGCCACCCGCAGTTTATA
>CAYXQO010000089.1:0-4545 GCA_964467475.1 uncultured Syntrophomonadaceae bacterium | reverse complement strand
TGGCCCTGAAAACCATCCTTGCCCGCCAGGACCTGGTTCCTACCCTGGTTTTCGATGAAGTTGATTCCGGGGTGGGGGGAAGTACCATTCAGGCTGTTGCAGAAAAACTGGCCCACCTGGCCAGGCATCACCAGGTAATGTGTGTTACTCACAGCCCTCAAATTGGGGCAATGGCTGATTGTCATTACCGCCTTTACAAAGAGACCGTTAGAGAAAGAACTCTGACCAGGGCCACCCTCTTATCTGAAGAAGAAAGAAGGAAAGAACTGGCCCGGATGCTTGACGGTGCCAGCATCGACCAGGTTAGCCTCAAGCATGTTGACAGTGTTCTTGAACGCGCCAGGCAGTTCAAGGAAAAATTGGTCGGTTAACGGTGATAAAAGTTGAGCAAAACTTTTTGAGAGTCGAACAAAAGGGAGAGGTGTGATCCATAATTACGGACAAATTGCATGAAGAAACCCTTTCAAGCAGTTACCTTTACCGGGGCAAAATAATCAATGTACGGCAAGACCAGGTAAAAACCGGAGATGAAAAAACTGCTTTCAGAGAAATTGTTGAACACCCGGGTGCGGTGGCAATCCTGGCTGTTGATGAAAAAGAGGAAATAGTGCTGGTAAGACAGCATCGTCAGCCGGCCGGTGAGGTTTTGTTGGAAATCCCGGCCGGTAAGATAGAACCCGGTGAAGATCCCGTAGATTGCGCCCGCCGGGAGCTACTGGAAGAAACTGGTTTGGAAGCGGCAAGCTGGAGCGAACTTTGCTGCTTTTATACCTCACCGGGATTTTGTGACGAAAAAATCCACCTTTACCTGGCGGAAAGGACTAGCACAGGAAAAAATGCCACCGGGGATCCCGAAGAAAATCTCAAGATGGAAAAAATACTCCTAAAAGAAGCGGTAAATATGATTGAAACAGGCGGCATCAAGGACGGCAAAACAATTATTGCAGTGCAGCATGCCATGATTAAACGTTCAAACTCTTAAAGCCCGTATTTATTTTATTTGTAATTTTCAGTACGGCTGAGCAAGCCAAATAAATTTTATATTAGAAATTAAGAAGGTTTTTTTGAATTGCTGTTGAATTATTTAGATACTTCTTTCTAAGACAATAAAAAGCTTTGTGAGGGCAGTGCTGGCATGCAAAAACAGTTGGAAGAATATACAAATTACCTCGCTGTAGAAAAAGGACTGGCCAAGAATACACTTGATTCATACCGCCGCGACCTACAGAAGTTTATCACCTTTATGAACAATTCCCGAATCAGCGAACCACAAAAGGTTGAAAGCAGTGATATCAACCGTTTTTTAGGCGAACTGAAAAAAAGCAACAGCGCTACTTCCACCATTTCCAGGATGCTTGCCTCGATCAGGTCTTTTTTTAATTACTTGTTGGAAGAAGGAAATATCGAAGCTAACCCGGCCCTGGAGCTTGAATCGCCGCGGATTGAAAAAAAACTACCCCGGGTTTTGACTACCGAAGAAATCAACAGTCTCCTTGGCCAACCTAAAACAATTGAAAACAAGGGATTGCGGGACAAGGCTATGCTGGAACTGCTTTACGCTTCGGGTATTCGCGTATCGGAATTGATCGATCTCAACTTAAGTGATTTCGATCCTCTCGTAGGTTATCTGCGCTGCCGGGGCAAAGGCCAAAAAGAAAGAATCGTGCCGATTGGTTCAGTGGCAATCGGTTATGTCAGTGATTATATGAACAGCGCCCGGGAAATATTATGCAAGAACAACGGGGAAGCAGCCTTATTTGTTAACCACCACGGAACCAGGATGACCAGGCAGGGATTTTGGAAGTTGTTGAAAAAATATGCCCAAAAATCAGGTATAGAAACCGAAATTACTCCACATACAATCCGTCATTCTTTTGCTACCCACCTTTTGGAAAACGGCGCCGACCTGCGTTCTGTCCAAGAGATGCTTGGTCATTCGGATATATCCACTACCCAGATCTATACCCAGGTTACCAGGAAAAAGATCAGGGAAATCTACGACAAGGCACATCCCCGGGCTTGAACCGGGTACCGATACCAGATATATAAAGACCGGTAACAACCTTTGCTTCCTTGGCCATTGCTACCGCTCTTTCGCAAAGCCCCCTGTCCAAAATATAGCAAGGCTGAACAGTAACTGGAAATATACAAGTAATGCTCCGGTTATTATAAAAAGCGCCGTTTTGGCGCTTTTTAAGCGCAACCTGTTTTTTAGAGCACTTAAATAAGGTAGAATAAGCATAAAAGCTTGATCATCCAGGAGAGTTGAGCAGTGAACGTTATCATTTGCCATAAAAATGCCGACTTTGATGCTTTATCTTCGATTGTTGCTGCGTCAAAGCTTTATCCAGGCAGTATAGCAATCATACCTGAACCGCTGCAGTCAAACGTGCGTTCATTTGTCAATTTGTACCGCGACTTGCTTCCGCTTGGCGATCCCAAAGATCTGAACAGGGAAATCGAGTCGCTTGTAGTTGTCGATACCAACCAGAAAGAACGCCTTGGTAAGTGGGCCTACCTGGCTGATCGAGCCAAACAGGTAATAATATATGATCACCACCCCGGCGAGGAAAATATGGGGGCGGTCTATTCCAAGATAGAAAAGGTCGGTTCTACCACTACTTTGCTTTTAGAAGAAATGAGCCGGCACAAAGCCCGGTTAACTCAATTTGAAACCACCCTATTTGCCCTGGGTATTTATGAAGACACTGGCTCCCTGACCTACAATATAACTACTAAACGCGATGTAAAAGCGCTAGCTTTTTTGTGGAACCTCGGGGTAGATTTAAAAGTTATCCAGGAGTATTTACGGGCGCCACTTTCTGAAACCCAGAAGAATCTTTTGGAAAAATTGATCCACAACAGCGAACATTACGAATTGAACCAGCGCCGGGTATTAATCAGTGCAACTGCGCTGGATGAGTACGTTTTCGGTGCTTCGGCAATTATTCAACTGCTTGATGATATTGAAGATGCAGGACTGACTTTCATCATAGTGCAGATGAACGAAAATGTCTACCTGGCCGCCAGGGCCAAGGACCGGGATCTTGACCTGCTGGAATTGCTGGCTCCTTTCGAGGTCAAAGGTTACCCGGAGGCGGTAACAGCTCACTATAAAAAAGGCAAAGCCGGGGAAATTAAGGAGCAGATAATTGATTTTTTAAGAAACTATTTACCCCCGGTAAAAACTGCCGAAAACGTAGCTACCAGCCCGGTAATTACGATTGATAGCAGTACCAGCCTCAATGAAGCAGATGAAATATTGGCAGAAAAAAATATTAAGGGAGGTCCCGTTACCGAAAATAAACGTTTAACCGGGATGATTTCACGTCGCGATCTGCACAAAGGTTTGCGCAGCAACTTAGGACATGCCCCGGTAAAGGGTTTTATGTCCTGGGAAGTGATCACTGCCGGTCCTAAAGAATCATTGATTGAACTCCGCCGCCTGATGATAGAGCACAACATTGGGCGGATTCCAATTCTTGATGAACATGGTAATATAACCGGTATTGTTACCCGCTCTGATATACTGCGTCACCTTAGCTTTCTTGATCGCAGAGGACGTTCGTTAAATAATAGTAACCCGGAGGCCGCAAAAGAAAACAAGAGTGTAACGGAAGGTTTATATTTCGAAGATAACGGTTCGGTAAATCTCCTTTCCTTGCTCAACAATGAACTGCCGAAAAGAATGGTTAAGCTGCTCCTCCAGGTCAGCCACATGGCAAGTCGAAAGAATACCGAGATCTACCTGGTTGGAGGAATTATCAGGGATCTTTTGCTTCGCTACCCCCCGGAAAAAGATCTCGACTTTGTCACCCTTGGTGACGCTATTGATTTTGCTCGCGAACTGCATAAAATTATCGGCGGGGAAATCAGAAGCCACGAACATTTTGGCACAGCCTCGATTTTCCTGGGAGACGGGCTCAGGCTTGATTTTGTAACCGCCCGCAAGGAGTATTATACTGCTCCGGCTGCTTTGCCCCAGGTGGAAAGCTCCAGTTTGAAAAATGATCTTTTTAGGCGAGATTTTACCATCAACGCTATGGCTTGTTCCCTACGTGGTGAAAACTACGGTGAACTTTATGACTATTATAATGGACGTGAGGATTTGCGTAACAAGCTGATCCGGGTTCTTTACAAGCTTAGCTTCATTGACGACCCCCTGCGAATCTTGAGAGCGGTCCGCTTCGAGCAGCGTTATAATTTTTCTATAGAACCTGAAACTTTAAAACTAGTTCATAATGCAGTTAAGCAGAGGGTGTTGGATAAGGTAAGCCGCCACCGTTTGAATCAAGAACTGAAGCTAATATACAATGAACCCTCTCCCCTGAGCATCTTGAAACGATTTACGGAGTTGAATTTGCTACAGTTTCTTTATCCCCGGGTCACCCCGGATAAAAATACCTGGCTTAGCCTGGCAAAAATAGAAGAAATATTGCAATGGGTTGAGCAAAAAGACTGGCGTGAAAAACCGGATAAAGAATTGGCTTACCTGGCCGCTTTGCTGAACAGTTTGGATTCTGTAGAAAGGTCTGCTATAATAAG
>CAYXQO010000088.1:0-4626 GCA_964467475.1 uncultured Syntrophomonadaceae bacterium | reverse complement strand
GAAAGCTTGTACTGCTCTTTAATCCGCCCGGTAATCCACAAGAAGCCGTCTTCGTCAAAATAGCCGCGGTCGCCGGTGCGGAACCCGCCATCAGGCATAAGCACTTCGGCCGTTTCTTCAGGCTTGTTGTGGTAGCCCTTCATAATATTGGGGCCGTAAACCACGATCTCCCCGTCGATGGCTTCATCTTCTGTAACCGACTGATCAATCACCACTTCCTGGCCTTCCAAGACCTTGCCCACGCTGCCGATCCGCCAGGCGCCGGGGCTGTTCATGGTAACCGCCGGGGACGTTTCGGTCAACCCGTAGCAGTCGTAAGTGGGGATCCCGATATCATAGAAAAACTCGGCAATCTCTTTGTTCATCGCCGCACTCGCCGTTAGCGCCCCCGTCACCCGGCCGCCCAAGGCATCCCTGACCTTGGAAAAGACCAGCTTATCGAGCAGGCGGTGCTTGAAGTCTAGAAAGGCGTTCGACTGACCTTTTTCGGCCAGCTCCCTTCTTTGCCTGGCCGTCTCGCAGGCGGCATCAAACAACTTTTTCTTCATCCCGCCGGCATCGTTCATTTTCATCTGGATGCCGTCGTAAATCTTGTTAAAGACCCGCGGCACCGAGATCAGGTAAGTCGGTTTAACTATCTGCAGGTCCTCCTGCAAAGTAGTAACATCGCGCATAAACCCGAGCGAACCGCCAAACTGCACCCAGTTGTTCAGCTCGGCGCTCAGGGCATACGAATGGGCCCAGGGCAGCATGGAAATGCCGACCTGGCTTTCATCGAGCTCCGGGTAAATCCGGTAGCCGGCCCGGGAACAGTAGGTAAGGTTGCCGTGCGTCAAAAGCACTCCCTTCGGGGCGGCCGTAGTGCCTGAGGTATAGATCAGCACCGCCACATCGTCGTAATGCGGCACTTCAGGCTCCACCGGGTTTTCAGCGCCCATTTTTTCCAAAGCAGCCATACTGTTTTCGCCTTCTGCATCGATAATGTAAATGTGTTCAAGCGTTGGAATTTCTTTGGGGAAATCTTTGACCTGCTCGTAGATTTCCGGGGTGGAAACCATTAAAAACTTGATCGCGCTGTCCTTGATGATGTACTTCCAGGTCTGCCACAGTTCCTTTTCATACATGGGAATATAGCGGGCGTTCCTGCCGTAGGTGGCAAAAGAAAGCACCGCCCATTCCGGCCGGTTGGGCGATATAATACCCACCGCGTCGTCCTTGCCGATACCAAGCTTGGCCAAACCACCCCGGGCATTGGCAATTCTTGTGCCTATCTCCCCGTAGGTGATCGGGTCAAGGGACCCCTCATCATTGTGTACCCAGAATAAAACATTGTCCTTGAACTTCCTTTCACCCTCTTGCCACCACTCCACCAGGTTGTCCGGTTTTTCATAAGTCCACATCTTCGATACCCCTCTTGAAAAATTTGGTTAGTTTGATCAGGCTTTCCTTAAGTTTAAATAATTCTCGCTAATTGTTGATTATCCTGCAAAAAAATATTCGGTTAATAATAATTATGCAGGACATTTTCAGTTTATATAGAATCATTATTAATATTGAGACTTAAGTGTGCTGCGAGGCTTTGGCGGCAGACAGACGGCGGAAGAGAGACCTTCAACTTAGAAAGACCCCCACCTTTAGAAAAGGCACCATGCGAGCTTCAACCACTTTTCCGGCCACTTATCTTACCAGGGAACCAAAAAAACAAAGCCTTATAACCACAGCACAAAACCTTTGCTTGCCAGTAACTTATATCTTTATTTTCCGGGAGAGAAGAGGCCATGTCACTCGATAAAGAAAAGTACCGTTTACTGGTGGAAAACCTGCCCCTTGGGTTCGCCTACCTCCAGCTTGTCGTCGACCGCGATGGAACGCCCTGCGATGCCATTTACTTAGATGTTAACCCCGCTTTCGAAAAATTGACCGGGCTCTCAAGGGAAGCGGTCATTGGGAATAAAGTGACTGAAATCTTCCACGAGTACAAAGTATCCAAATATGAATGGATTGAAAAGTGCGGGAAGCTGGCGCAATCAGGTGGCAGCCTGCAATTCGAGCACTTCATCGAGTCAATGCAAAGCTGGTATAAAGAGACCATTTTCACAGATGAACCGGGCTTCTTCACCGTTATATTCTCCGATATCACCGGGGAAGAAACTAATCATAACCTCCTTGAAGAAAGGGAACGCTTCGAACAGCTTTTCCGTCACAACCCTACCCTGATGGCCCTGACCACCCTGCCCGAGCGGCGCTATCACGATGTTAACAACGCTTTTCTAGAAACCCTGGGCTACACCCGCCGGGAAGTCATCGGCAAAACTTCCGCCGAACTGGGCCTTTTTGTCTACCCGGAGGACTCAAAAAAAGCTGCTGAATTATTAGAGGAAAAAGGGCAGATCGAGAATTTTGAAACCAAAATCAGGCGGCGCGACGGAACCGTCATTGAGGGGATTTTTTCAGGCCAAATTTATAGCAGCCGGGGGAAGCAATATTTCCTCACTTCCATGCTTGATCTCACCGCTCGCAAAAAAGCGGAAAAGAAAGTAGATGCCGCCCATGAACAGATGCTTACCATTTTAAACACTATCGATGCTTATGTTTACGCTATCGACATCGAAACCCATGAGATCCTTTACACCAACCAGCACGGGCGCAACCTGTGGGGCGATATCGAGGGGAAAAAGTGCTGGCAGGTCTTTCACAATAAAACGAGCGAGCCGTGTGAAAACTGCACCATCGATCAAGTGCTTGCTGAAGGGGACCAGCCGGGCAGCGTCTACCGGTGGGAGACGAAAAATAGCCTCAACGGGCACTGGTACGACTGCCGCGAAACCATCATGACCTGGCACGACGGACGCACTGTCTGCTTAGAAATCGCCACCGATATCACCGAGATGAAACAGCGGGAAGAAAAAATCCTCTACGTCAGCTTCCACGATAAAATGACCGGCCTTTACAACCGCTCCTACTTAGAAGAAGAAATGAACCGCTTAGACACCCCCCGGCAGCTGCCGATCAGCATCATCATGGCCGACTTGAACGGGCTTAAGCTGATCAACGATACCCTGGGGCACGCAGCGGGCGATGAAATGCTAAAAGCCGCAGCCGAAATCTTGAAAAAATCCTGCCGGGAAGAAGACATTATCGCCCGCTGGGGCGGCGATGAATTTATAATCTTTTTGCCCCAGACCAATTACAAGACCACAAAAGCAATCTGCAAAAAAATAAACGAGTTGAGTCGGCGCACTTACAGCAGCGGCATGCCTGTGTCCATAGCCGTGGGTGCCGCCACTAAAACAACCCCGGAGCAGACCCTACCCGACCTGCTCAGCATTGCAGAAAACAACATGTACAAGCAGAAATTCACCTACGGGCACTCCACAAAAAGCTTTGTTTTAGAAACCCTGCTGAAAATCCTGCAAGAAAAAAGCAAAGAGGCTGAAAACCACACCAGCTTTATGCACATGGTCGCCGGATATATCGGCAAAAAGCTGGGGCTCTCAGAACCTGAACTGAGCCGCTTAGACCTTTTGATCACCCTGCATGACATCGGGAAAGTTACCCTCTCAGAAGACATCTTGAACAAGGAACAACCTTTGAGCGCTGCCGAAATGGAAATGATCAAGGCCCACCCGGCCACCGGCTACCGCATCGCTAAGGCCACTGAAGGCCTGTCCCAGGTGGCAGAAGAGATCCTGGCTCACCATGAACACTGGGACGGTTCGGGTTACCCGCAGGGGCTAAAAGGCCGCCTAATTCCGCTGCTTGCCCGGATCACCGCCATTGCTGAAGCCTGCGAGGTAATGATCAATGGCAGGCCTTACAAAAAAGCCCTGCCTAAGGAAGAAGTAATCGCCGAGCTCAAGCAATGCTCCGGCAAACAGTTCGACCCGGAATTGACTGAAATAATGATCAAGGCCATGCAGGAAGAAAAAGTCCCGCAAAATATATGATCATTTGTTCCTGCTCGAGCCCTTGCTGCCTTTGGAACGGTGAGGGCTCGTCTAAGCGAAATGAGAACTACTCAGCTGCAGGCATTCGCTTCCCCTAACCATCCACAGCGATTTTTATGATTATCCCCTGGCTGAAAAACTGCCTTTGATGAGGATCTAAACTCTTCAATAAACAAATATCCCCCCTTTTGGGTGATAGATTTTTTATGCAATATTGATTATCTTAATAAAAAAAAGTAAAAGGCGGACATCATGAAATGGCACATTTCGGCTTACTGGTTAAGGAGCTGCGCAAAAACAACCCCAACAGCCCCGGAAAGACCCTTTCCAGGGAAGAGTTAAGCAGCCGGATCCATTTAACCCCGGAGCAGCTGGGCCGGCTGGAAAGAGGAGAACGCAAGTATCTAGACCCTGCTGACCTGCAGCTTCTGGCCGAGGCCTTCAACCTGACCAGCCTGGAACGCAAAGAATTTTATTATGCTGCCCTGGGATTGACAGATGAGCATGTTTTACCCGAGGATAACCCGGAAAACAAGCTGAGCCACGCCCTCAGCACCCTGGCGAATGTAAAAACCCCGGCCTACATCATTGATGTCTACGCAGACATCATTGCCGCCAACGAAGGCATTTACAAGCTCTACCAGTTTACTGAAGAAGTAGTCGATCACTTAAGGAAGCT
>CAYXQO010000087.1:0-4632 GCA_964467475.1 uncultured Syntrophomonadaceae bacterium | reverse complement strand
GAAGCTGTGTGCAGTGTAGCCTGCCTTGAGTGGAAAGGGAGGAGGAGGTAAAGCTTTCTCTTAAACCCTTTCTGCAAAAGAGGCTAGGAAAGACCAGGCGCCAGTGAGGAAATCTCCTAGACTGCTCTCTTAAGAGAGGCAGGCCAGGGATTAAAGTGTGAGCTAAGTGGTAATCCAGCTCTGCTTTTGGTGACATAGCAGGGACAGCTTTAAAAGGGAACTGCCCGACTCGGTAACGAAGGGTGGCTGTCCGGGAAAACCTGCTGGACCTAAGCCGCAAAGTTTACCTGGCCTGTCACCACTTATGTTTCTTTGTACAAAGGTGATGAAGCTTTGGCCAATAACCGGAAAAATTTTCGTTGGACTCGTTGGATCCTGGTTATTTCAATCTGGACTTTTATTCTTGCGATTATGCTGAGTTTTGTTTCACACTTACTTTTAGACCGAATCGATTCGATATTATTATCTTTTTTAATTTTACTTTTCGTTGTGTTTTTAGGCATAATTTTTGATCTTGTCGGCACCGCTGCCGCGGCAGCGGATAGCGCTCCGCTAAACGCTAAAGCTTCCCGCAAAGTTAGCGGAGCAAAAATAGGAGTTGAGATTGTTAAAAATGCCGAGCGTGTGGCCACTTTTTGTAATGACGTCGGTGGCGATATCAGCGGGATTATCAGCGGAACTCTGGTAACGACAATTGTAATCAAACTTGCTGTTTTTATAGCTTATGCCGAGGCCGAATTTTATGTCGGGATTTTGCTGACAGCCCTGATCGCCGCCATTACGGTAGGTGGTAAAGCCTGGGGAAAAATTATTGCCATAAATTATTCAACTGAAGTGATTCTTTTAGTCGGTTTCCTGATCACTAAACTGCAAAAGCCGCTGGTTTTGTTTGGCAGAGGCGGCAACAACCTGGAGTGAAGAATATGGACGGTGTTCTAAAGAATATGGATTTACCGGGTGATTTGAAAAACCTTAGTGAGGAACAGTTGAAAGAAGCTGCTGAAGAAATCAGAACCTACATGATTCGCACAGTTGCCGACAACGGTGGGCATTTGGCCGCCAGCTTGGGGGTTGTAGAACTAACCCTGGCGCTGCACAGCACTTATGAAAGCCCTAAGGACCGTATTATTTGGGACGTAGGTCACCAGAGTTACCCGCACAAGCTGCTGACCGGCAGGTGGAACCGTTTCCCCTCCTTACGCCAATACGAAGGGTTATGCGGGTTTCCCAAACCACAGGAAAGTGAACACGATCCCTTTCTTACCGGGCATAGCAGCACCTCTATTTCTGCGGCTTTAGGCTTAGCCCAAGCACGCGACCTTAATGGT
The DNA here is from genome assembly GCA_964467475.1 of uncultured Syntrophomonadaceae bacterium. Taxonomy (GTDB): domain Bacteria; phylum Bacillota; class Dethiobacteria; order DTU022; family DTU022; genus B1SED10-74M. Next base: position 3,304 of record CAYXQO010000087.1, on the reverse strand, counting down.
GACGATTACCAGGTGATTGCTGTAATTGGCGATGGCGCTTTAACCGGGGGAATGTCTTTCGAAGCTTTAAACCATGCCGGTCACATCAATGCTGATATGCTGGTAATTTTGAACGACAATGAAATGTCGATTAGCTCTAATGTGGGGAGTATGTCTTCATACCTGGCCCGGATCCGTTCCGATCCAAAATATTCCCGGATCAAAAAAGATTTTGAGAGTTTTGTCGGCAGAGTCCCCATGGTTGGTAAAAAAGCAATTGATTATGCCGAAAAAATTAAAGGCGGACTGAAATACCTGGTAATGCCCGGAGTAATTTTTGAAGAGCTCGGATTTACCTATTTTGGACCGGTGGACGGCCATAATATAAAAGCGCTCAAGCAGGTACTCAATCAGGCAAACCGAATGCAAGGGCCTGTTCTGGTCCATACAGTCACAGAAAAAGGAAAAGGTTACCATTATGCCGAGCAAGCTCCAGAAAAATTTCACGGGATCGGCCCCTTTGATTTAGAAAATGGTCAACTTTTGAAAAAAAAGAAGAGGTCTTCGTACACAGAAATATTTGGAAAAACCCTCTGTAAACTCGGCCAGGAAAACCCGAAATTAACGGCAATTACCGCAGCAATGAGGGCGGGCACCGGCCTGGCAGAGTTTGCCGACGAATTCCCGGAGCGGTTTTATGATGTAGGTATTGCCGAACAACATGCCGTTACCCTTTCCGCAGGATTGGCCACCGGTGGGATGCATCCCGTGGTTGCTATCTACAGCACCTTCCTGCAGCGAGCATATGACCAGATTTTACATGATGTCTGCCTGCAAAAACTCCCCGTGGTTTTTGCGGTTGATCGTGCCGGGATTACCGGGGAAGACGGTGAAACCCACCAGGGGCTATTTGATTTAAGTTATTTGCGCAGTATACCCAATATGTCGATCATGGCCCCGGCTAATGAAGATGAACTGCAGCACATGCTAAAAACCGCTCTCGACTACCGTGATGGCCCGGTAGCGCTTCGTTATCCTCGAGATAAGGTAGAGGGTGTTGAATTAAATGAACTGCAAAACTTACCCTGGGGTAAAGGGGAGTTACTAAAACAGGGTAGTGATGTGTTGATTGTTGCTGCCGGAACAGTAGTTAATTCAGCGCTCGAAGCTGCGGAAAAACTGTTTTGGCAGGGCATAAAACCGGCATTAATCAATGCCCGCTTTGTAAAACCTCTTGACGAGGACTTAATCATTCACTGGGCCCAAAAGTGTAACCGGGTGATTACAGTTGAGGAAAATGTCCTGGCCGGAGGCTTTGGCAGCGGAGTTATGGAACTCTTTGAGAAGCGCGGTCTCTGTGTGCCGGTAAAACGGCTTGGGATTAATGATCAGTTTGTCGAACACGGCACCCGGGCAAAAATGTTATCTTGCTGCAACCTCGACGCAGAAAACATTTACCGGGAAGCGGCGGTATTTGTCAACGGCAAAGTCGCAAAGGGGCAAAGTTGAGCAAACAGGGCAAAAAAATCAGGCTGGATCAACGACTACAAGAAAAGCGGCCCCATCTAAGCCGCAGCAGGCAGCAGGCTGAAATAATGGCCGGGAAAGTATTGGTAGATGGGAAAATCTGCGATAAACCGGGAACCCTGGTTAGCGAAGCTTCAAGAATTGAAATCCTGGAACCGGAGAATCCTTTCGTTAGCCGCGGTGGATTAAAACTTGCCGGAGCCCTTGAAACCATTAATCTTGAAGTTGATGGGGCTACTGTTTTGGATGTGGGCGCTTCCACCGGTGGGTTTACTGATTGTCTTCTGAAAAAAGGGGCAGGTTTCATTTATGCCCTGGATGTTGGCTACGGACAACTTGACTACAGTTTGCGCAGTAATTCCCGGGTTACAGTGATGGAACGCTATAACATACGCCATCTTACCCCAGAGGATCTACCCACAACTCCGGATCTGGCTACAGTAGATGTTTCATTTATTTCACTAAAAATGGTAGTCCCCGTGATTGAACGACTGAAAATTCCGACCCTGCTGGCACTAGTTAAGCCGCAGTTTGAAGCAGGACGAAATGATGCCAACAAGGGAGAGGGGGTAATCCGAGACCCGGAGCTGCACAAAAATATTCTAGCAGAATTGATCAACTTTTCCTGCAACCATGGTTATTGTTTTAACCAGGTGGCTGCTTCAGGCTATCCAGGACCGAAAGGCAACCTGGAATTCTTTATTTATTTTATCCGTAAAAATGAAGCGGTTTGTCGCTGCCAAAAACCAGTTTCCCCTGCCGTTGAAAAAGCGGTGAACTATGCCCATAAAGAGGTTTTAAAGAATTAATAAGCAAAGAGATCTGAAAAGGATTTTTAAAGCGGGCAGAGAATTTTATAGCTGAAGCTTTGTTTTGTCCAGGGGCGCAAAATATCCCACGGGAGGAAGCCGATGGAAAAAGAGATTGGTTTGGTACCAAACTGGCACAAACAAAATACCGAACTCGTCGTTGAAAAAATCACCAGCTTTTTTGAAGAACGCGGGATCAAATTACAAATTGCCGAAGAAAAGAATGCTGACTTTTACAGTAGTGTATCTCTTGCCGAACAGCTTAAAGAGTGGTATGACAAACTGGAAATGATCATAGTCGTCGGCGGTGATGGAACCATCCTCAGGGTAGCCCGGGATCTTGCTTGTTGGAATGTGCCGGTACTCGGCATCAACCTGGGACATAAAGGATTTTTGGCTGAAATCGAAGTTGAGCAGATGGAACGTTTCCTGCAATATATTGCCACAGGGCAGTATGACTACCAGGAGCGGATGATGATTGAGGCCTGGCTGCGCCGCGGCAAAGAAGAGCTAGGCTATTACCTTGCCTTGAATGACATCGTAGTAGCCCGGGGGCCCTTTTCCCGCAATATTAAGGTCGATACCTTTATAAACGAAGATTTTATGGAAAGCTATTTTGGTGATGGGGTAATTGTTTCTACTCCCACCGGATCTACTGCTTACTCACTTTCTGCCGGGGGCCCGATCGTCAACCCGGTGATGGAGCTTTTCGTGATCACACCAATTTGTCCGCACAGTCTTTATAATCGATCAGTGATTATAGGCGGTGCAGATACGATGAAGCTGCGGGTCGATTCACGCCACGTGCAGGTAGTCCTCACAGTTGACGGCCAGGTTCGCTTTTCCCTGGAAGACGATGACCAGATAACTATCCGCCGTGCCCGGCAAAAAGTCAAGCTTATATGTTTTCATGATAACTCTTTTTACAGGCTGTTGCATCAAAAATTAAAAGCTTAAGGTGACAGGAGGAATGGGATGCTTATTGAGCT
>CAYXQO010000086.1:0-4717 GCA_964467475.1 uncultured Syntrophomonadaceae bacterium | reverse complement strand
GTGCTCCTTTCTGATCTGATCATGCAGTTGCCCGGTCTTTAAACAAACCGGATAGATCAAATTTTGCGTTCCTTGCCTGCCCAGAATTTTTCCCTAATTTTCTTCTTATCCACTTTACCCAGGTTAGTTAGAGGTATTTCTTTCCAAAACTCTACACTTTTAGGAGCAACCAGGCTGCCTTTATTCTTTTTCACATAGCTAATTAGCTCTTCCTCGTTTACAGGCTTATTTTCATTTAAAACGACGATTGCTTTGACAGCTTCTCCCCACTTTTCATCGGGCACTCCGACAACTGCTGCATTCTTAACCGCTTCATGTTCAAATAGAGCGTCTTCAACCTCCCGCGGGTATATGTTAAAGCCGCCGCTGACAATCATATCCTTAGTCCTGTCAACAAGGTAAATAAATCCTTCTTCATCCTGCCTGCCGAGATCTCCGGTATAAAGCCAGCCATCTCTCAAGGTTTCTGCCGTAGCTTCAGGATTTTTCAAGTATCCGTCCATCACGTTTGGACAATAAGCCGTCACTTCACCTACTTCACCTTTTTCCACTTCTTTCCCATGGTCATCTACAAGCCGAACCCTGGTTCTTATTGTCGGTCGGCCGCAGGAAGCAAAAACTTCTTTCTGCCTTTCCGGGTCATCGATAATATGATCATCCCTGGAGAGGACGCTGATCATCATCGGTGCTTCGGTTTGTCCATAAAACTGGGTAAAAATTGGACCAAAGGTATCTAGGGCCTGTTTCAAGCGTTCAGGGGCGATTGCTGCTGCTCCATACAATATATTGCGCAGGCTGCTCAGGTCATAATTCTTAAGATCCGGGTGATCCAACAGCATATAAATCATGGTAGGCACAAGCAAAGAACAGGTAACCTTTTCTTTTTGTACTGTTTTAAAAAATTCCACCGGATCAAACTGTTCCATAATTACGCAGGTCCCTTTTCTAAGCAAAACAGGCAACAGGTAACAACCACCGGCATGGGTTAGAGGAGTTAGGAATGCAAACTTTTCCCGGGTATCTATCCCTGTTTCAAGCATTTCCAAAAACACTGTTTCAATCCAGGCCCTGTGAGAAAGCATTACCCCCTTGGGCAACCCGGTAGTTCCACCGGTAAAATAAATACCGCATAAATCTTCTGTATCCACTTCCTCCACCGGCAGCGAAGGATCATGGGTTTCAATGAGCGACTGCAGATGCTCATGTCCTTCCATAATCGTCGCCGGGCTATCACTAATGCATATGTAATGCTTTACTGTTTGCAAGTGGGGCGCCATCTCCTGAACTCGCTGACTCATTTTTTCATGATAAATCAGGGTGGTGCATTCAGCCTGGTTCATCATATAAATGTGATCGTTGTTACCCAGGAGCACCGCCAGCGGTACACGTACGTAACCATTTTTAACCAGAGCGTATTCACAGACCACATATTCCGGGCAATTTTTCATCAAGAAAGCTATTCTATCGCCCTTTTTTAATCCTTTCTGGCTTAGAGCATTTGCCAGTGCATAAGCCTGCTCTCTGATTTCTCCATAAGTAAGGGTTTGGTCAAAATATTTAATCGCGATTTCATCTTTATAAAAACTGGTACATCGATCGTACAAATAACCTGCAGTCAAGCCTTTCATTTTTCAGCCTCCTTTTAGCCAATAAGACTTTATAAAGCCTAATTTTACCTGTAAAAAGGCTTACCCTGTATTTGTTCACTTAAACCGGTTAAATCCGCCCATTTCATAGGCCCACCTTTTTCCGGGGGAAAGCCAATGCCCCAGATCATCCCCACATCAATTGCCTTTGGACTGTCCACGATCCCCTGGTCTAAAAGCTCTTTACCCCTGATCACAAAAGCTTTGTATAAATTATGTTGTATTTCTTCCAGGCTTAAGCCGGGGTCGTTTTGGTCCGGCGCTATTAAATCAAGCACCTCGGGATCCACACTGCCGTCACCAAGGAAATAACCTTTACCTGATTTTTTAAACCCGTAGCGGCCATCGTTAAAAACTCTCTTAACGATTGCCGGTGGCTCCATCCCAAGAGCAATAAAAGCGTAATAATGAACATCTATACCCATTTCATCAATCAACCTGACCGGGCCCAGCGGTAATCCGAACTTAACCATAGCCTGGTCTATGCTTTCAATGGGGACTCCCTGTTCCATTAAGTCGTACATTTTTAGAAAGTAGGGCAATAACAAAGCATTAACTACAAACCCGGGATTATCTTTGCATACAATCGGGCGTTTCCTCATATTACCTGAAAACGCAAGTAAGTTATTCAAAGTTTCCTGCCCTGTATTAGCCCCCTTAACGATTTCAACTAATTCCATCCGCCAAACCGGTGAGAAAAAGTGCAGGCCGGCAAATCTTTCCGGATTACTTACAAAGGGAGCCATTTTATCAATGGGAATGGTTGAGGTATTGCTGACTAGAAGGCAATCTTCACTAACCCGGGACGTAATATCTTTAAAAGCTTCCTGCTTGGTCTTAGTTTCTTCAAACACAGCCTCAATGACCAGATCAACGTCGTCAATTTGGTCGTTATACTCAGATACAGGGATCAATAAATCGGTTAATTGTTCAACGGGATCTTTTAACTTGTTTTTTTCGGCCATATCAAGTAAAATCTTCCGCACAAATTCACTGCCTTTTTTTAACATATCCGGATTGTCTTTTACCATCACCGGAATCTTCATTCTACGAAGCAGATCAATAGTTATACCCCTGCCCATATTGCCAAAGCCGATTACAGCAATTTTCCGGATTGGTTTGGCCTGAAAGCCCGCTGACACCAGGGAAGCCGGCCTGTCTGTTTCGGTTTTGAGAAAGAAAGTATGGATACTGCCTTTGGCTTCCCTGGACAAAGCAACGTCCAAAAAGTATTCTTTTTCCTTTTCCAAACCTTCTTCCAGGGTCAAGTTAACTCCATCTTCTATGGACTTAATAGCCATCATGGGACCGGGCAGTTCACGGCCGCGAGAAGCTTTTAGGGCCTGCTTCCTTACTTCAGCGGCAATAGAATTAATATTGGAGAAATCATGGCTCGGACGATTAAGTTTCTCCTTGCCGGTAATAATAGTTTTTAAATATTCTTTAGCTTCTTCAGCCAAATCGGAATCAGCACCGGTAACCCTGTCAATTAGACCTTTTTCCTGGGCCTGCTTTGCCGGTAGGGTTTTTCCGCTTAAAATCAGTTCGATTGCAGCAGGCCCGATCAACCTGCTCAGCCTTTGTGTGCCTCCTCCTCCGGGTAATAAACCCAGCTGGGTTTCAGGAAGACCAATCACTGTATTTTTTGAATCTTTTGCTATCCTTGCGGTGCAGGCCAGGGCAAATTCATAACCACCCCCAAGACAGTGGCCATTAATAGCTGCCAGGGAAGTAAAGGAAGCTTTTTCCAATCGATTAAAGGCTTCATGGGTTTTATCTAAGATCCTGGAAAGTTCTTCATGGGAGTTAAGGCTGTTTATATATTTTAGGTTGGCACCGGAATGAAAGTTGCCCGGCTTGCCGGATATAAAAACAACCCCCTGCAAGCCTTTAATCATTTCAAGCTCATCAAGTAAACTGAAAAACTCTTGCAGCGCTTCCTCCGTCCATGTGTTCATAGGCTGACCAGGGTCATTTAAGACTACTGTAGCTAAATTATTTTCCTGGTGTAATTGAAAAATATTTCCATGTGACATGATCATCCCTCTTTTCCAATACTTTTATTAAAGCCCTGCCAGTAAAGCTGTCCTTTTATCTATAGTTTCTGCCGTCTGACCGTCAAAGGGAGCGGCAAAAGCATCTCTCCAGTATCTTTGCGCGTCATATTCAAGGGCATATCCATACCCTCCACAAACCTGTATCCCCCGGCTAACCGCATTTTTAGCCAGCCGCATAGCTGAAGAAGCTGCCATAGCCGCCTCCAGGGAAAAGGGCTTACCGGCATCAGCCAAATTGCCTGCCCGGTAAACAAGCAGGCGGCAAGCATCGATTTCCACAGCAAGTTCAACCAGCATCTTTTTTATCGCATTGAATTCAATTATGGGTAAACCAAACTGCACTCTTTCATGGGCATGATTCCTGGCATATTCATAAGCTCCGTCGGCAATACCAAGACGACAGGCGGCGTAAGCAAGGTTTTGCAGATCAAAAATGAAGGGCAACTGCTCGGCACCCCGGTTGTAACAAGCACTTCCTCCCAAAATACTGGCTGCGGGCACGTTAACCTGGTTAAAATTCACTTCATAAGAACCGGCGCTTTTCATCCCTATTTTATTTTTTTTAATGAGCTCTACTCCAGGGCTGTTAACATCAATGATCAGTACTGAGAAATTTGCTTCCAGATCGTCCTGATCCCCCGATCTGACCAAAACAACCAGATGATTGGCAAAGCCGGCTGAGCTAACTGAATTTTTACTACCATTAACTATTATTTTCCCTCCATTAAGTTCGGCAATAGTCTTTAACCCTTCAGTCTTGAAACCAGCTTCTTCTTCAGCCAAGGCGGTAGAAAAAAACAAATCCCCACCGGTAAGCTTTTCTAAATACCCTTGCTTCTGGTTTTCATCGCCGAGAGCAGCTATTATTCCACCCCCTGTAAAAGCAGAGCCGATATAGGTTAAGGCAAATGAAGGGAAGATCCTTGACAATTCTTCTATGGTAATCAATCCGCCCAGGTAATTAATGCCCTCTCCACCATAATCTTCGGGGATTGTTAAGCCCAGGAACCCCAG
>CAYXQO010000085.1:0-4731 GCA_964467475.1 uncultured Syntrophomonadaceae bacterium | reverse complement strand
TAAGGGTTATTTTGAAAATCTTAAATATCAAAGGGAAAAGCAACAGAGAAAAGAAGGTGCAATTAAGGTGCTATCCGGGTTTGCGATTGGCGCTCTAATCGGTGGAATCGCAGGTGTCCTCTATGCGCCAAAGGCCGGTAAAGAAACTCGGCAGGAAATTGCCGAAAAAGTGAAAGAAACTGCTGCTGCCACCGGCGAGAAAGTAAACGAAACAGTGCATGAGGTAAAGGAAAAGGTGGAGGAACTAAAAGATAAAAGGATAGCTATTGTTGATAAAACAGCCTGTCCACAGGTGTAGTTATATAAAAAGAAATCTGTCACTAAAGGATGAGATGTGTATGAATATATTCGAGAAAGACTATGCAGAGGGTCTGTTTGAAAGATGTGAGCCGCCCTGCCTCTCACTCTATCAGCCGACTCACCGGCACCGCCCGGATAATCAGCGTGACCTGATCCGATATCGTAATCTGGTGAAAATTCTGGAGGCAACACTGCTGCAGAAATACACCAGGAGGGATATTCAGCCACTGCTTGCCCCATTTCTGGCCCAGGCTGACAACCGCGAATTTTGGAACCACACTTTCAACGGTCTGGCAGTGCTCGGCTCAAAAGATTTCTTCCGGGTCTACAGGCTTCAGAACCAGGTTGCCGAGATGGCTATCGTGGCCGATAGTTTCCATATCAAACCGCTGAGGCGTATCCTTCAGTCAGCTGATCGTTACCATATCCTCGGTCTTAGCCGCCACGGGATCAGGCTCTTTGAAGGTAACCGTGATATTCTGGATGAGGTTGAACTGACTGCAGGTATGCCATGGACGATCACAGAAGTGCTGGGGGAAGAGCTGACCGAACCGCACCACAACGCTGCCCCATTCGGCAGTGCTGGCGGATCGCATGGCCACGGAGGGAAAGAGTCTGAGGTAGATGAAGATGCTAAGCGTTATTTTCGCCAAATTGACCGCAGTATCCTGGAATATTATTCGAAACCCTCAGGTTTGCCGCTGATCCTAGCTTCATTACCCGAGCATAAATTTCTCTTTCACCAGGTCAGCCATAATCCTTATCTGTTGGAAGCAGGTATTGATATCCATCCCGATTCTCTGCCGATCGATGATCTTCGGTTGCGAGCCTGGCAGGTTATGGAACCTCTCTACCAGGCCAGATTGTCCACTCTGGTTGAGGACTTTCACCGGTCAAGATCACAGGGTCTCGGTCACGATGATTTAACACAAGTCACCAAAGCTATTGTGGACGGCAGGGTTGCAACCCTGCTGATTGAAGCCGACCGCGAGATTCCGGGCCGGGTGGATAAGAAAACAGGCCTTATCGTTTTTGGAGATCTGGCCAACCCTGAGGTTGATGACGTGCTCGACGACTTAAGTTCGCTGACCCTGAAGATGGGCGGAAAAGCCGTAATAGTTCCAACTGAAAAGATGCCGGTAGATACTGGAATTGCCGCAATCTACCGCTATTAGGCAGATACCAGACCATGAGACCAATTATTTGCCCAAAATAGGTCCGGGGGGATAGATTATATGACCTTAGAAATCGGGCTGGTTTTTGCAATACTGGGAACCTCTATGCTGCTTTTTATAACCGGCTGGGTCCGTGCAGATATCGTTGCGTTGTTGGTGCTCGTTTCGCTGGCAGTTACCGGCGTATTAGAGGTGGAAGAGATTCTGAAAGGCTTTAGCAGCGAAGCTGTTATCGCGATCGCAGGCTTGTTGATATTGAGCGCCGGATTGGTACGCAGCGGGGTGGTCCGCTGGATCGCGGAGCGTCTTAACGGCATCGCCGGAGGAAGCCGCAAGCGATTGACCTTGATGAGCTCTCTGGTCCCTGGCGTCCTGTCGGGTTTTGTAAGCGACATTGCCACCGTTTCGCTATTTATCCCGGTGGCCCTCCGGCTGGCACGCAAAAACGATGTCCATCGTTCGAAGCTGCTGCTGCCCATTGCTATGGCTGCCCTGGCAGGTGGAAACCTTACTATTATCGGGGCTTCACACAACCTCGTGGTAAACGATTTGCTTCGAAGCTCGGGACAGTCCGCGCTTGGATTCTTCGAAATTGCACCGTTAGGTATTGTTCTGATCATTTCGTTCGCCGTCTACACATTGACCGTGGGGCAGCGCCTGTTGCCCGGTGAAAATGAAAAGGGCCCCGTAAAAAGTCTGGAAAATCGCGTCGATTTAATGCGGACATATCACCTGGAAGATCGTCTGTGGGAGGTCTTGATCCTAGATGATTCTCTCTGGGTAGGGAAACGGTTGAAAGAAATCGAAATCGGCAGCGAGCACGGGCTTACGGTATTGTCTGTTGTGCGCCATGACGAACCCCAGCTTCTTAATCAAGTAGATTTTGTACTGGAGAAGGACGATGTGCTGCTGGTAAGCGGGCGCAGGACAAGGGTCGATAAACTGGCACAGGAACGCCCGGGACTTAAAGTATTGGGACATCCCAGCCAACCTGAAGAATTTCCGTCATCCAGTGGAGAGCTTATCGAAGTGGTTGTCCCTCCGCGTTCAGCGGTGGTCAGCAAGACCCTAACTGATTTGGATTTTCGCAGTAAAACCAGCCTCACAGTCGTAGCGATCTGGCGAGCGGATAACCCTATTCGAACCGATGTGGGAACCACTCCCCTGCAAGAAGGAGATGCACTGCTGCTCTATGGTCCGGGCGATCAAACACGCAGTTACAACCCTCATCCGGGTTTCTTGTGGCTGCATAAGCCGCGCCGGGAGGAAGCTCCCCTTAAGCTCCGCCACCTTGGCAAATGGGCCGCCTTGATAATGGCCGGGGTGATTGCTTTGGCAGGTTTCAACCTGCTACCTGTTGCTGTAGCGGCGCTGGGAGGTGCGGCTTTAATGGTCCTCATCGGTATTCTGCCCCCCAGGCTGTTATATGAACATGTGGAGTGGCGTACGATCGTACTGGTCGGGGGCATGTACCCCTTGGGATTGGCGATGGTGGAAAGCGGCGCGTCTGGACTGGTTTCCAGCCTGATAGCGGGTACTTTGGGTACTCTTGGCCCGCATATCACCATGATGGGGATAATGTTGATCGCACTGCTTCTGACACAAACCCTGCACGGGGCAGCCGTGGCGGTGATCATGACCCCGGTAGCATTGGATACAGCCGGCCTGATTGGGATCGAGCCAAAAGCGTTTGCAGTTGCCGTTATTGTGGGGGCTGCAGCTACATACCTGCTGCCGGAAGGCCATCCGGCACCCCTGATGGTACAGAGCCCCGGGTCGTATGAGACCAGAGATTATCTTAAGTTTGGGGCCGGACTGGTGGCAATCACCATGGTAATTGTGGCAGTGCTTGCCCCCCTGATGTGGCCTTTCTAATCCTGTTATAAGTGTGTAACAGTAAATCTGTGAGCACGGCTTAAGTTCGGCATTTCCAGTTACCCCAAGCAGGCAACAACGATCAAAATAACAAAAATACCTGTAACCTTGCTTTCATTTAACAAGCATCCTGGTTTAAAAAAGCATAGTGTAGGGTCATTTTAATAGCAAAGGACTTGGTTTTTCAACTAAAGTTTCGGTAACCCATAAGCTAAAAATATAGCCATCTGATTTATATAGTCACCGGTAAAAGTAATAACTCTGCCATCCATAAACTTACTACTCTTTTTGCTATAATTACTAGTTATATTAAACAATACCAAGAATCCTAAGAATTAGATATACAACCACTATCAATCCAACCAGATATAAAATTGAGCGCATTGTAAATTTAACCTCCCATCAGTTTTGTTGCAGTTTACATTTACCGCCTTCAGAATACTTAATCACAACCAAAATCAAGGCTTGATTACATGCCCTGAAGAATAGCGAGGGCCCCGACGATTATAAGGTAAATACCAATGAGATAGTTTATGATTTTGGGAAAAATCATAATGACCACGCCAAAAGCAACAGTTAGGATTCCCATCATCAAGCCGCTTACTTCTAACATAAGTTAAGTCCTCCTTTAAACTAGTATCAAACTCTTAATGCTTAAAGTAAATAGGTAAAAAGTATCATATTTCTTAAAGTAGATGTATTTTTCTACCGATAAAAAAGTGGCAATGTGTGAATTTTTTTAATTATACATACAAATATATTAACACAAAACCACTACAATTTCAAATATCAAACGGTTCTTTCCCGATACAAGAAAATGTTAGAGGTTAACAACATTTGGAGGGAATGTATGCCAAGCTCAGAACTGTAGCCATAAGATCGGATGATTTAACATTAAATTTTTACAAGGAATGACACTGGCCATGGGTATCCAGCTCCTGAGGTGGTAGATTCATTTGCTGCCTTAAAATCTATTTCCCTAAACTAAGCGAAGGCTTCCCATCTTTTTTCTGCACTTTCTGCTCCAGTATTTTAACTTTTGATATCTGGACCAGGACTACACCGCTAAGAATGATCGATGCGGCAATAATGGTTTGTGCTGTCACTACCTCATTTAAGATCAGGTAGCCCAGGATAACAGCCACAACAGGATTTACATAGGCATACGTACCGGCTTTAGATGCGATCCATGATGAGCTATCCGTAAACACTTTGACCAGGCTATTTAAACACCGATCAATATTCAGTAGGTAGATAAGAATTTGCTTGTCTGTTGAGGATATACTACTACACTAAAAAGCTGTGGGTCAAGCTATCCTGACCCTAAAAAAGCAGACTTCCGGCCTGATTCACCACAGGTAGAGGTAAAGCAGAGGGCATT
>CAYXQO010000084.1:0-4849 GCA_964467475.1 uncultured Syntrophomonadaceae bacterium | reverse complement strand
ACCCCGTCCCCTTGACATGCTATAAATAATTAGCCCTGCCCCTATCCGGTAGTGTATAATAGAGATAAGTTTAACGATTCTGTCTAATTTTTTTCACCTGGATTAAATGGGGAGGGATACCAATGACCTTTTTAGAAACAGCTAAAGAAGGGGCTCAACGGATGGACAAGCAAGATCCACTGGCCACCTACCGCAAAAAATTTTATCTCCCGAAAAATAAAATATATATGGACGGAAACTCATTGGGCTTGCTATCAAAAGAAGCAGAAGCGAGCCTGCAAAAAGTGCTGGACCAGTGGAAACGTCTCGGGATAGAAGGCTGGCTGGATGAAGACAATCCCTGGTTTTACTACGGGGAAAAACTGGGGGCGATGCAGGCCCCGCTGGTAGGAGCAAAAGAAGAGGAAGTCGTGGTTACCGGTTCCACTACCTTAAACCTGCATGCCCTGGTGGGAACCTTTTATGACCCGCAGGGATCTAAAACAAAGATCCTGGCCGATGAATTGAACTTCCCCTCTGATATCTATGCCTTGCAAAGCCAGCTGCAAAACAAGGGGCTGGATCCAAAAGAACATCTCAGGCTGGTTAAAAGCAGAGATAACCGCTTGATTGAAGAGGACGATATCATTTCCATACTGGAAGAAGAAAGCGAAGGAATTGCTTTGATTCTACTGCCCTCGGTCTATTACCGCAGCGGTCAACTGCTTGACATGGAACGGCTAACCGCAAAAGCGCACGAGAAAAACATCCCGATCGGGTTTGACTGCAGCCATTCCATCGGCGCGGTGCCTCACGAATTCGACCGCTGGGAAGTGGATTTTGCCCTCTGGTGCAACTACAAGCACATGAACGGCGGACCGGGGGCGACAGGCAGTTTATATCTAAACCGCAAACATTTTGGTAAAGCCACTTCGCTGGCCGGCTGGTGGGGTTACCGGAAAGACAAACAGTTTGACATGCTCCTTGAATTTGAGCAGGCCATCGGTGCAGGCGGCTGGCAGATCAGTTCTCCCCAAATATTAAGCGCCGCTCCCCTGGAAGGTTCCCTGGAAATATTCAAGGAAGCGGGGATTGAAAACATTCGCAAGAAGTCAATTAGCCTGACTTCTTACCTGATCTACTTGCTCGAGGAAGAAGGGCTTATGAAAGCACCTTACAACTACTATTTAGGCAGCCCGCGTGATGTAAAAAGGCGGGGCGGCCATGTGGCAGTGGAACACGAAAACGCAGCAAGCATCACCAAAGCGCTCAAAGAAAGGGGTATCGTTCCAGATTTCCGAGCCCCCAATATAATCCGTTTAGCCCCGGTGGCCCTGTATAATACTTTTTATGAAACCTGGCAAGTAGCCTGGCACTTAAAAGATATTATTGACCAAAAGGACCATGAAAAGCACGAAAACATAAGAGACACTATCGCCTAAAGTGCCAGGGGGAAAGTGCCAGGGGGACGGGGTTGTTGACACTTTTTGATTGAAAATATCAGTTTTTACCGGGACATTGAGGGGGAAGCGATGAAGGGGATTAATAATACCCAAATAGTGTCAACAACCCCGTCCCCCTGGCATTGAGCGTTTGGAGGTCTTAGAGGTTATGTACGATCTCGTTATCGTTGGGGGTGGGCCTTCGGGCTCCAGTGCGGCAAGACAGGCCGGGAAACTGGGCTTGAACGTTCTGCTGCTGGAAGCAAAAGCTTTTCCCCGCTATAAGCCATGCGGAGGAGCGCTCTCTGAACGAGCACTTTCCTACCTTGACTTCGAACTTTTGCCTGGTGTAATTGAAAGGGAGATTTACGGGCTCAGGATATATTTTTCAGGCAGCAAAATAGAAAATTACAGCCCCGCCCGCCTGGCGGTAATGGTTTCACGGGCTAATTTGGACCAATATTTACTTAAAAAAGCAGAGGAAGCTCAATGCACAGTGGTTACAGGAGAAAAAGTGCATTCCTGTGAAGAAAAAGGCAGCTACGTAGTTATTATTTCTGAACAAAAAACATACAGGGCCAGGTATGTTATCATCGCTGAAGGAGCCCAGGGGCAGTTAAAAAAACAGGTAAAAAAAACTGACACTAAAAAGGATTATGGCCTGGGTCTGGTAACAGAAATCCCCGCATCCAATGAGATAATAAATAAACCCGGCGCTGATATTTTAAATATGCACTTTGGCTACGTGAAAATGGGCTATGGCTGGATCTTCCCCCATGAAAAGTACTTCTCTGTCGGTATATGCAAATCAGGGGATAATCTGGCCAAGACAAAAAAAGCTTTATTCAACTTCTTATCTGCTACAGGTTTTAACCGGTACAGCAACTTAAGATTCAAGGGACATTTAATCCCTACCGGGGGAATCAAGCAAAACATCACCTCTCGAAGAATGCTGCTCAGCGGTGATGCCGCAGGATTTGCCGATTCTTTCTCCGGTGAAGGAATAAGTTATGCCATCAGGTCGGGACAACTGGCTGCAGAAGCAGTCTACGGCATGCTTAAAGAAAAAGAAAACTCCCTTTCTAGCTACGAATCTGCTTGTTGCCAAGAAATGAGCCCCAACCTTGACTGTTCTTTTTCCCTGGCGAAAATAGTCCACCACTCTCCAGAAGCTTACTTTAAACAAATACTTCACGACAGGGAAAATATGAACAAATTTTTTGCAGTGGTAAATGGGAAAAACAACTATAAAGATTTCCTGGAAGGATTGATCCCTCAAGTGCCAGGGGAAGTGCCAGGGGGACGGGGTTGTTGACACATTTTTGGTATTATTAATCCCTTTAATCGCTTCATTTTAAGTAGCCCGGCAAAAAAATGATAGTTCAATAAAAAATATGTCAACAACCCCGTCCCCCTGGCACGCTTGCCCCTCCCCTTGACGTGAAAAGAAAATGGTTATATGATAGTGACATGGATACCCCCTGGGGTATAAACAATGACCAGGACACAGCTACAAAGGAGTTTTTCACGATGCAACGCACACAACCGGTTTCATTCTATATTAAAACAGAAAGATCATTTTCTCCTGTCCGCAAATATATCTGGATATTAACTGTTATTATCGGTGCTGCCGGGCAGTTTTTCCCTTTGCTCGGCCTGCTGGTCCCCTTTATCATGATCGCCCTGATAGGCATGAGCCTGTTCAAGGGCAAGTACTGGTGCGGCAACTTTTGCCCGCACGGCAGCTTTTTTGACAACCTGCTCGGCCCGATCAGCCGCCATGCAAAGATACCGCCTTTGCTGCGTTCCCGGGTTGTGATCGGGGCGGTGCTGGTGTTTTTCATGTTTAACCTGGGGCGCCGTTTTATCGATGTTTACGCCACCTTAGGTTCTGCAGAATTCTTGGAGCGCCTCGGCCTGGTTTTTTCCACCACATACCTGGTGGTCCTACTTGCGGGCGGTTTGTTAGGCCTGGTGATTAATGAAAGGACCTGGTGCCAGTTTTGTCCCATGGGCACCTTCCAAACCTTTTTTTACAAGCTGGGCAAAATCACCGGCCTGGCCAAAAACACCGATGAAAAGGTTACAATCAGCCATCCGGACCTGTGCCATTCCTGCGGCAAATGCGCCCGGGTATGCCCCATGCAGTTGATGCCCTACCGGCAGTTTTCAGAAGAGGGTACCCTTGATGACGAAAGATGTATCCGCTGCAACACCTGCGTCAACAACTGCCCCGCAGGCATTTTGCACTTAGCCTCTCCCGGGGAAAAAGAATCCCTTAAAGAACAAGTATCCCTCGAAGGATTCGAAAACGCGCAGTACTACCGGGCCAGGATAAAATCAATAGAAGATTTAAAAGGCGATATCCGTAAATTCACCTTTGAACTGATCGAACCGGGGCAGATGCCCTACGATCCCGGGCAGTTCCTTCTTGCCGAGGTCTTGCCTGAAATAGAAATGTTTCGGGCCTACACGATCTCGGGCTCTAACGCAGATAATTCAGAAGTAAGCGTAACAATCAAAAAATTGGCAGACGGCTACGGCACCAACCTGATCTTCGCTAATTTCAAGGAAGGCGACGAGCTTAAACTGAAAGGTCCGCTGGGCAACGAACTGCGGGTGGATCCCTCGGGCAAGGAGCTGCTTTTTATCGCCAACGGCATCGGGATTACTCCCTTTGTATCAACCGTCCAGGACTTCTTTGACCGCCAAAAATACCCCTTCGCCGGCAAAGCCGTTCTGCTCTACGGGGCCCGTTATGAAGAAGACCTGATTTACGACGACTACTTCGCCTCCATGGCAGAAGGCAACAACCATTTTGATTATTACCAGATTCTTTCCCGGCCCCGCAGCGGCAATTATCAAAAAGGGTATGTTACCGACATCTTAAAAGAACTTGATTTCTCGCCGGAAACAAAAGTGTATATCTGCGGCACCGCCCAGATGGCAGACGCCGCCACGCAGTTGCTGAAGGCAAAAGGAATCCCGCCAGCAAACATTCATTATGAAAGCTTCAACTAAGACGTGCCAGGGGGACGGGGTTGTTGACATCTTTTTGATTGAGCCTTTCAGTTTTTACCGGGATATAAAAGTGGAGTAATAAAGGGGATTATTAATACCAAAGTGTTATCAACAAAACTGTGTCAACAACCCCGTCCCCCTGGCACTAAAAGAGAGGGTGAGTAGATGGAAGCGAGTAATGAAACCAAGAAAAAGGTGTCCAACCGGCTTTCCAGGTTAGAGGGTCAAATCCGGGCCGTGCGGCGGATGGTTGAAGATGGTGAAGACTGCGAGGATATTGTTACCCAGCTTAGCGCGGTGCATTCTGCCCTGGAAGGGGTCACCAAGCTGGTCATGGCCAACTTTTTCATGACCTGCCTGGAAGAAGCCCGGGAAAAAGGAGAAAGCCAGGAAGAAGCGATGGAACG
>CAYXQO010000083.1:0-4894 GCA_964467475.1 uncultured Syntrophomonadaceae bacterium | reverse complement strand
TTCTTCGGCAAACCACAGCATCACCTGCTCCATATCGGCAGGTTCCCAGTAGAAGTTTTCAAAAAAGGAATAAACCTCGGGCATGTCATCTTCTAAGCCCTTCCGGACCACAGTGCCGATATACTCTTCCTCACCGTAAACATTCTTCGGGTCATCAAGATATTTTAAATCCCAGCGGGCAAACTTCCAGTGAGGACTCCACCCCGTCACCACGATCCAGCGTTCTTCTTCGTAAGCGATATCAAGCGCCGAGGTCATCGTGGCATCGCTGCCTGAAACCAGTTCAAATTGATTGAGGCCGTATTTTTCAATCGCTTTTTCCGTATTTCCCATTAAACCGGCCTCGGGGTCAATCCCGATAATACTTTCATCAAATTTATCCGCATGCTCGTTTAGTTCCTCGATCGAATCTAGATCGACGTACTCCGGAACGGCCAAACCCATTTCTACCCCCTCAAGGTTGGGTCCCACTAGCTTAAGATCCTCTGCAAGCTCTTCGTAATACTGCTCATGCAGTGAAGGCAGCCAGGCTGCTACCATGGCATCCTGATCACCGGCGGCAACCGACTCCCACATGGAAATGGCCGTTACATTTAAAAGTTCACAATCATAGCCGAGCTTTTCTTCAATCACCGCTTTAACTACGTGAGCACTGGCAATCTCAGACTCCCAGCTCACGTACACTACTTTTACGGTTTCCTTATCAGGTTTTACTTCTTCACTTTTTACTTCTTCACCGGCACAGGAGGACAAAAGAACCAGGGCTCCCAGCACCACGATAAGAGGCAAAATTTTTTTGTAGTTTCTAGTCCGTGAAAAACTTAATTTGCACAATTAAGCCAATCCTCCTTGCTCTAAAGACCTTTTGGTTTAATATCTTTGCCGCCAGGCTAGAAGGTATTATCCTTATTTTATTTTTCTTCGGTATATAATCAAAAATCCCTTTATTTAGTTGAAAATTATTGGATTAACAAAAAAAATCGGTAATGCAGGGAGATTCAAACACTTAAAAAAAATGCCCGGGCCAAAACAGTCCCTTTAAGCCTGGCATGAAGTAAAGGGAATAAAGAGTTTGCGGCTTGACTTTGCCTGAATACCTCACTGTTACCAAAAAACATCTGTGCCATTCTTAGGATACATCGCAAAGACCAAAAAGACCGGATTTTTCTTATCTATTCGGTAGTTTATGCTTTAGCAATCAGTTACCATTGGTTAAGGTATTTTGAATTCACAGGCTACCGCTGTCTGGCACTTGCCGCAACCATAACGGGGCGCAAACCGAGGTTTTATTTTTGACTGAAGGTAATCACGGCACTTGTGCTTTTCCATCCCTGCTTTTTTCTCACTGCCGGCAGCTTTTATTGCCCCCGCCGGGCAGCGCGCCTGACATTCCCCACAAAAATTGCAGTACTGATATATTTCAGTATAGGCCCTTTCAGTAGGTTCGTAATTAAAGCCGGTGATCACGCTGCCGTACCTCCCGGCACACCCCAGGGCAGTAATCAGCGACCGGCTTAAAGAAAAAGTGCCTAACCCGGCAATATATGCAGTGTGCCTTTCCGACCAGTTGCTAATGAAACCTTCACTAACTTTAAAGCGGGAATCAGCGGCGGGAACCACCGCCGAACCTTTCTTTTCTTGATTGAACATTACTGCAATATGGCTTGCCAGCGCTTCATTAAACTGCTGCCCTTCGATGCGGCCATACAACCATTCTTTTGCCGGAAACCCCTTACCTCTATTAGCACGGCGGATCTGCTCTGAAAAGGGCAGAAAATAAGCGATCACCGACCTGGCCCGATTAAGCCATTCACCCGGTAAAATATAGTTTTCACTAACTGCGAGGGGATCTTTCAACCGATCAAAGAGAGGATCATCCGCAGAAGCTACGCCTACAAGAGGAGGATCGAAAATTTGATCAATGCCGAGCTCTTCTACCGAATTCAACTGGCTTTGGTTTACAAAATTATTTATTTCCTCAACTAATGCTTCGTACTGCAAAAGATTACCTCCAAAGCGATGACCATAATTTTATGCCGGCAATCTCGCTGTTAAGCCTGGCCCCTTTAAGGTAAGTGCTTCAATAATTCCTTTATCCTGGAGTATTAAAAAAAATCCTGTATAATAATAATAATGGTCGGGGCGAGAGGATTCGAACCTCCGACCCCTTGGTCCCAAACCAAGTGCGCTGCCAAACTGCGCTACGCCCCGACAGATCATTATTTTACTGGCAAAAAATATTGTAGCACAGCCTCAAGTAATTGGCAAGAAAATGAAAGCATCATTTAAGGCAGAAAGAAAAACGAAGGCCGAAGGGAAAACGTTAAAACCGCACCTCTTAGCTTCCAATTTTGCCTCAGTGGCCATTTGAACCCCTTTTAAATGCAAATTTTACCGGTTAAAAATGCAGCAAAACCGGGTGAATAACTTTACCCCTACAAACCGGGGCTATCTTATGTATAATAGACTAAATGATCAATAAAAAGCGAGGTTAAAATATTGAACCGTTTTTTGATCGGGGGCAGGGTCCTTAAAACAGCGCTTGCTGTAACCCTGGCCATTGTTATAGCCCAGCACCTGGACATGGAAAGGGCGACCCTTGCCGCCATTGTGGCGCTCCTCACGGTGCAGAAGACATTCTACCACTCCCTCATGCAAAGTTTTGCCAAGCTGGGAAGCGTCCTTTTAGGGGGTGTGCTCGGCACCGCCTTCAGCCTTATTTTCGGAGTTTCCCCGCTTGCTTACGGGCTGGCCACATTATTTGCCATTTATATTTGCCTGCGCCTGCACTGGCAGGAACATATCGTGTTAACCGCAATCACGGCGGTAACCGTCATTTTCAGCAGCCACGAGATGCCCCTTATCTTTTCCCTGCAACAAATCTTAACCGCTTTACTTGGCGCCGTTTGCGGCCTGGCGGTTAATTACCTCTTCACGCCAAACCATAAAAGGGAAGTTTATGAAAAACTTCGCGAAGTGGAAGCAGGGCTGCGCCGGGCTATTGATTTTATAATGCTGGAAATGCTTGAGCCGGGCTGCGATGAAGATGAATTTAATAAAGAAGTGGGCCGCTTGAAAACTTCCATTGAAGAGGGCCTGGATTTGGCGAAACTGTTCCAGGAGGAACAGCGCTTCGTCATTCACCGGGAAACCGACTCTGAGCGTTACAGGCGCACCTTCGAAATCTTTAAATCCCAGCTCGACCGGCTTGAAGAAATGCACAACTTGGCCCGCCGCATCCCGGTCAAGGTCCCCCATGCCGCACCGATCGTGCAGATGTTCAGGATTGTCCAGAGGATGCAGTACCGGCGGGCAGAAGGCCGGCACCACCACTACAAGCTAGTTAACCGGTTGATGAAAAGGCTTGAACAAAGCTTTGAAGAGATGGAAATGCCCGGGAGCCGGGATGAGTTTATCAGCAGGGCCTCCCTGTTTCACCTGTTCCAGGAAGTAAAAAGGTACTACCGGCGCATGCAGGAAATGCCTTTTGCCGTGCTGGAAAAGGCCTAGCCCGGCCGACCCAAAAAATGCTTGCCTAAAATAAAAACTGCCGGAATCAGCAAAGCTGTTTTATGACCAGGCGGGTACGGCGCAGCGCCTTGCCCCGGTGGCTGACCTTGTTTTTTTCCTCACCCGGCATTTCGGCAAAAGTGAGCCCGGCAGGCTCATAAATAAAGAGGGGATCATATCCAAAACCGCCTGAGCCGCATGGCTTTTCAGCAATCCTACCCCGGCAGCCTTCTTCAAGCAGCTCCGGCCCCTTGCCCGGCAAAACCAGGGCAACAGCGCATTTAAAAGCAGCACCCCTTTCACCGGAAGGGACTCCTTTTAATTCCTCGAGCAGCTTGTGGTTGTTCGCCTCCCAGTTACCATCTTCCCCGGCATAGCGCGCAGACCACACCCCCGGCCTGCCGCCAAGGGCATCGACCTCCAGGCCGGAATCATCGGCTAAGGCCATTTCACCGCTGAAGCGGGCCACCGCTTCTGCTTTTTTCAAGGCATTTCCGCAAAAAGTGAACCGATCTTCTTCAGGCATAACCAGGGCGGGGTAATCCTGCAGGGTCAATATTTTCAACGGCAGACCTGCAAGCAGCTGCCTGATTTCCTCAAGCTTACCCTGGTTGTTCGTAGCAAGGACCAGTGTTTTTTCCATGGCAGCCCCCTCCTATGCTTTAACCCGGGAATTGATTTCAGGCCCGAGAGCTTCCTTTTGCTTACCTGTAATCCGCAGCACTCCTGCGGCTGCCAGGTCGAGCATTTCTTCAAGCTGCTTTCTGCTAAACGGCTTTTCTTCCGCCGATCCCTGCACCTCAACCAGTTCCCCCGAGGCGGTCATCACCACGTTCATGTCCACCCCGGCCGCTGAATCTTCAGCAAAGCTCAAATCAAGGACCGGCACCCCTCCGAGCAGGCCTACGCTGACCGCTGAAAGGTAATCGGTAAGCGGCAGCGAAACAAGCTCACCTTTGTCCAGCAAACTGTTCAGGGCTTCAACCAGGGCCACGAAGGCGCCGCTGATCGCCGCCGTGCGGGTGCCACCGTCGGCCTGGAGCACGTCACAGTCAATCTTAATCGTTTTTTCCCCCATGGCCGGCAAATCGACCACCGCCCGCAGGGAGCGGCCGATCAGGCGCTGGATTTCCAGGCTGCGGGCATTGACACCGGCCCTTTCCCGGTTGACCCGCACTTCCGTAGAACGGGGCAACATGGCATATTCGGCTGTCACCCACCCCTGGCCCTGGCCGTTTAAAAAGGGAGGAACCTTATTTTCCACCGAAGCCGTGCAAATAACCTGGGTATCGCCTAACTCAATCAGGGCTGAGCCCTCAGGGTGCCTTAAATATGAACGGGTAATCCGCATCGGCCGCAGTTCTCCTTTTTTGCGGCCGTCTGT
>CAYXQO010000082.1:0-4965 GCA_964467475.1 uncultured Syntrophomonadaceae bacterium | reverse complement strand
CCTTTGAGCGAAAAAGAAGCAAATCACATCCTGCGCCAGGTAGGAATAGTCGAGGGTAAGCCGCGGATAGATTTTGAAATTAACCAGGCAGTCAGAGTGGTCAGCGGTCCTTTCAAGAACTTCGAAGGTAAAGTTGAAGAAATAAATGAAGAAAAAGGCACAATTAAAGTATCTGTGTCCATGTTTGGACGAGAAACCCCGGTGGAACTTGAATTCCACCAGGTCGTAAAATTTTAATTACAGCTGTACGGCCCGCAAGGCAGTTACAGTGGGGAGGTAAAGATAATGGCCAAGAAGAAAAAAGTGCTAGCGATGGTAAAGCTGCAGATTCCTGCCGGCAAAGCTACCCCTGCGCCTCCGGTCGGGCCGGCCCTGGGCCAGCACGGGGTCAACATTATGGCTTTCTGCAAGGAATTCAACGAGCGCACAGCCGCCGATGCCGGCTTGATTATTCCGGTTGAACTGACGGTTTATGAAGATCGCACCTACAGCTTTATTACCAAAACACCGCCGGCAGCGATCCTGCTTAAAAAAGCGGCTGGAATAGAAACCGCTTCCGGAGAACCCAACCGCCTTAAAGTGGCAACCGTTTCCCGGGATCAGGTCAGAGATATCGCCCAGCAGAAGATGGAAGACTTAAACGCAAATGACTTAGAATCTGCTGCAGACATTATTGCCGGCACCGCCCGTAGCATGGGCATTGTGGTCGAAGGCAATTAATCGCTGTTTCGACTGCGGCAAATAACCCTGGTTGTTCTAAGCGGGGTTAAGTATAAATAAGAATCAAAGTGGGAGGGCGCATTTAAAGTGCCTGTAATCACCACGGGAGGTATGGATTAACATGGCAAAAAGAGGTAAGAAGTACGAAGAAGCCCGTAAACAGGTAGACCGCTACAGCAGGTACGAACCTGAAGAAGCTCTGCGGATGGTCCAGGAACTGAGCAACCGTTCTTTCGATGAAACGGTAGAGCTCGCTGTCCGCCTCGGGGTCAACCCGAAGCATGCGGACCAACAGGTGCGCGGCTCTGTAGTCCTGCCACACGGAACCGGTAAAACCGTGCGGGTGGCGGTTTTTGCCAAGGGCGACAAGCTTAAAGAGGCAGAAGATGCGGGAGCCGATGTGGTCGGTTCCGATGATCTGGTAACCAAAATCCAGGAAGGCTGGCTCGATTTTGATGTGGCTGTAGCTACACCTGATATGATGAGTTCGGTCGGTAAACTGGGTAAAGTCCTCGGTCCGCGTGGCATGATGCCCAATCCGAAAAGCGGCACGGTTACCTTTGAAATCGAAAAAGCAATCAATGACATTAAGGCCGGTAAGGTGGAATACCGCACCGATAAGGCCGGTAATATCCATGTGCCCATTGGTAAAGTATCGTTCGACGCGGATCAACTGGCAGAAAACTTTCATACGGTCATGGACGCCCTGATCAAGGCCCGCCCGTCAACGGCAAAAGGTCAGTATGTCAGGGGTGTGACTGTAAGCTCGACCATGGGCCCCGGGATAAAGGTTAACCCGGGTGCCGTAGCCAAGAATTAAGGTGGAAAGCTTATAAAGTAAACTAACACAGCAGAATATGATTTTTTCCGTAGACGGCAGGCACTTTCTTAGTTTAATGGTTTAAAGACCCCCTGTCATAGGAAAACGCTTTGCTAATGATGCGCCGCTGCTAAAAGTGGTGTTCACGGGGTTTTCTGTCTACGGAAAACCCCGTTTCTGTTTGCAGGACAAGGAGGTGAACTATTTGAGTACCAGGGAAACCAACAGGCAAGCCAAAGAAAAAATGAAGGAAGAAGTAAAGGAAGCCCTGACGAAAGCGGAATTGGTTGTGGTCACCGATTACAGAGGCCTTAATGTCCAGACAATGAATGATTTGCGCCGGCAGTTAAGCAAAGAAGATTGCCAGTTTAGGGTCACCAAAAATACGATGAACCGCTGGGCCTGCCGCGAAGCAGGTTATGAGGAATTAGAAGAGCTGTTTGAGGGGCCCACAGCCATAGCTTATGCCGAAGGGGATCCGGTGGCGGCAGCCAAGATATTTAATGACTTTATCAAGGAAAATGAAGCCCTTGCGATTAAGGGTGGAATGCTTTCCGGGATGCTGGTAAACCCGGGCCGGATTAAAGAGTTGGGAGAAATCCCCTCCCGCGAAGTCTTGCTGTCTAAAGTAGTAGGCGGCGTTCAGGCCCCCATCCAGGGATTGGCCGGTGCATTAAGCGGAACCCTGCGCCAGCTGGTCGGCACCATCGATGCGGTCCGCCAGCAAAAAGAAAGCGCTTAATCACCAGGTGTTGTAACAAAATTTGCTTTCAATCAAAGCGAATATGGATTGAACAAAAGCCTAAAAGGGCTTTTAAATAGATCTAATCTTAAATATAAACCACATATATAAAGGAGAATGTCTTAAAATGGCAGAGAGTAACAAAGTAAACGAAATTATGGAAACGATTAAGGGAATGACTGTGCTCGAACTTTCCGACCTGGTCAAAGCCCTTGAAGAGGAGTTTGGAGTAACCGCAGCAGCCCCGGCAGCCGCAGCTGCTGCCCCTGCTGCCGAAGGAGCCGCCGCAGAGGAAGAAGAAAAAGACGAATTTGACGTCGTCCTTACCGATGCCGGCGAGAAGAAAATCCAGGTAATCAAGGTAATCCGTGAAATGAGCGGCCTCGGCCTCAAGGAAGCGAAAGCAATGGCTGACGAACTGCCGAGCACCGTCCAGGAAAAGGTAAGCAAGGAAGACGCCGAAGCAACCAAGGCCAAGATCGAAGAAGCAGGCGGCGTAGTCGAGCTGAAGTAAGTAAAATTATTAAAGCAGGATCACTTAAGGCGGGAGCGTTAAAAGCGCTCCCGCTTTGTTTTGGGTGCCCCCTCTGAAAATATTTCCAGCAACGATAAAAGCCCTGCGGGATAAAACCTGCGGGGTCTTTTTTCGTACGTGTTAATAAAGTATGAATAAATTATATCCGGGGTTTTTTATGGTAAAATACAAGATAAGAGAATAAAGCGGTTTAGCTTTGATAGCATTGAATGGGATAATCAGGCAGATATAGATCCAGAGATTCTTTACGAAAAAAGTAAAGTTTATCAGCCTATTTCCTAACCCTGACAAACCGGTGCTATAAAAGCCCGGGAGTTTCCTTTAGGGCTTCGTCCTTCCCAGAAAATCCACAAAGGTTGCTTACTCCTCTCCTTCTGCTTTATTTGAAAACAGGGTTATAAATATTCGCAAATCGAGGCAGGTGATTGGCAGGAGCATGGGTATAAAAAAAGCAGGCGATAGTGTAATCAATAATTCTTTCGGCAGGGTGTATGATGTTATTGTCCTTGGTGCAGGTCATGCCGGTTGTGAAGCGGCGCTGGCGGCTTCCCGCCTGGGTTGCCGAACCCTCCTGTTAACTTTAAACCTTGACATGGTTGCTTTTATGGCCTGCAATCCTTCACTGGGCGGGCCGGGTAAGGGGCACCTGGTAAGAGAAATTGATGCTTTGGGCGGGGAAATGCCTCGCGTTGCCGACAAAAATATATTGCAGGTGCGGATGTTAAATACCGGCAAGGGGCCGGCCGTTCAAGCTTTGCGAGCTCAAATAGACAAATGGGGTTACCAGCGGGAGATGCGCAGAGCTCTGGAAAAAGCAAATGGTTTGATTCTGCGGGAAGATATGGCCGAAGAAATTATTAGTGATAATGGAAAAGTTGCCGGAGTGAAAGGACGCAGCGGTGCATATTACCCGGCCAGGGTAATAATTGTTTGCAGCGGGGTTTATCTCGGTGCCAGGCTTTTCCTGGGTGATTTAAGCTATGATGCCGCTCCCGGCAGCCTGACCCCGTCTTTAAAACTGGCCGGCAGCCTGCAGGGACTGGGCATTTCCTTGGAGCGCTTTAAAACAGGAACCCCACCCCGGGTACACCGGGCCAGCGTTAACTTATCCGGACTGGAAGCGGTCCACGGAAACCCCGAAGCCCCCGGTTTTTCTATTGCCAGCAGAGGGGTTCCTGCAGAGCAAATTCCCTGCTGGATGACTTATACTAATCCGGATACCCATGCAATAATTCGGCAAAACTTTTCCCAGGCACCTATTTACAGCGGCCTGATTAAGGGGGCGGGTCCCCGTTACTGTCCCTCAATTGAAGATAAAGTTGTGCGCTTTGCTGATCGTGATCGTCACCCGGTTTTTATCGAGCCGGAAGGCGCGGATATTGATGAGCTTTATTTGCAAGGTATTTCAACCGGGCTTCCCCCAAAGGTGCAGGAAGAATTTTTACGCACGATAAAAGGTTTGGAAGATGTAGAAATTATGCGCCCTGCTTATGCAATCGAATATGATTACGCCCCGCCAAGCCAGCTCAAGACTTCGCTGGAAGCGAAAGCTGTCGAGGGATTGTTTATGGCAGGCCAGATCAACGGGACAACCGGTTATGAAGAAGCAGCTGCCCAGGGATTAATCGCCGGGATCAATGCGCACCTTTTATTAAACGACAAAGAACCGCTTGTATTAAAGAGAAGTGAAGCCTATATCGGGGTGATGATTGATGATTTGGTGACAAGAGGGGTCAGTGAGCCCTACCGCATTTTTACCTCCAGGGGCGAATACAGGTTGCTTTTGCGCCAGGATAATGCTGATTTGCGCCTGACAGAAAAAAGCAGGTCTATTGGCTTGATTGATCAAGAGCGCTATAAGTTGCACCTGGAGAAAAAAGTATTTATAGAAACTGAGCTGGATCGTCTTGCTAAAACGAGGCATAATCCCGGCGGCAAGATTAATGATTTTCTTGTCGGTTTCAATTCATCTTTACTTCGAAAACCGGTTACTGCCCTTGAGCTGATAAAAAGACCGGAAATTACTTATTCCTCCTACCTGGTATGGGAAAACAGGGATAAACCCTCTCTACCTCCCGGGACGCTTAATGAACTGGAAAATCAAGTAAAATATGCTGGCTATATTGCCAGGCAGGGCTTAATGGTGGA
>CAYXQO010000081.1:0-4968 GCA_964467475.1 uncultured Syntrophomonadaceae bacterium | reverse complement strand
ACAATTTTATCACCATCTACATAAGCTCTGACTGAGCTTACCGGTAAATCTGGCAACAGCTTGCTGAGTGAAATCCTTTTTCTTGAGTCTACAGATAAGTTAACAGTTCTCATGGCTTACACCTCCTGAACTAATAATACAGCTATGTGGGATTAGTGTCAAATGGGAATACCCACATAAAAATTTATGCTTAAATTTCAAACCGCAAAAGAAAAACCCCAAAAAAACCTGGAAACATACGCCAGAGGCTCATTGGGGTTTATTTTAACTTCTGATTTTATCGGCTGCGGAAAAGACAGCTTAAAAAATTTCATTGTGTCCCGAAATTATTTTTGCATGGCTTTGGCAATGCGATCGCCGATGTCTTTGTCGATATTGCGCCAGTACTCGATAGCCCGCTGTAAAACAGGCTCGGAGACGCCATCTTTTAAGTGCCCGACCACGTTAGACACCAGCCGGTCACGCTGCTCATCGTTCATGACCTTGCGCACCAGGGCGCCGGGTTGGCTGAAATCGTCATCGTCCTTGCGCAGGGTGTAAGCGGCGCGGACAAACTCCCCTTCGGCACTCCAGACAGCTTCCTCCGGATATTTCTCCGAGTCGGCCTCGGGACCGCCTTTGGAGTTGGGTTTATAGACCGGGTCGGAGACGTTCTCGATTCGCATCGCGCCACCCTTGCTGTAGCTGTGCACCGGGCTCTTCGGCCGGTTAACCGGAATCTGCTTGTAGTTGACGCCCAGGCGTGCCCGGTGAGCGTCGGCGTAGGAAAGCAGGCGGGCTTGCAGCATCTTGTCCGGGCTGGGACCGATCCCCGGAACAAAGCTGTTTGGCTCGAATGCAGCCTGCTCGATCTCGCTGTGAAAATCGTCAGGATTGCGGTTCAGAGTGAGCCGTCCCACTTCATGGAGGGGGTAGTCAGAGTGGGGCCATACCTTGGTAAGATCAAACGGGTTGAACCGGTAGTTCTCAGCATCTTTAAAAGGCATGATCTGGACTTTCAGGGTCCAGCTGGGGTAATCCCCCTGTTTGATCGCATTAAATAGGTCGCGACGGTGGTAGTCGGCATCATCGCCGGCAATGCGGTCGGCCTCCTCCTGGGTGAGGAAATCGATGCCCTGGTCGGTCTTGAAGTGGTACTTCACCCAGAAGCGCTCGCCTTTGGCATTGATCCACATGTAAGTGTGGCTCGAATAGCCGTTCATGTGCCTATAGCTCTTGGGGACTCCGCGGTCGCTCATCAGTATGGTCACCTGATGGGCAGATTCGGGCGACAGGGTCCAAAAGTCCCACTGCATGTCGTTATCACGCAGTCCGCTATCCGCGCGGCGCTTCTGGGAGTGAATAAAGTCCTGGAACTTCATCGGGTCACGCACGAAGAAAACAGGGGTATTATTCCCTACCATATCGTAGTTTCCCTCGTTGGTATAGAATTTGAGGGCAAAGCCGCGTACGTCCCGCCAGGTGTCGGGACTGCCGCTTTCACCGGCTACCGTGGAAAACCTGGCCAGCACTTCGGTCTTCGTGCCCGGTTGGAACACGCCTGCCTTGGTGTAGGCACTGACGTCCCCGGTCACCTCGAAGTGTCCGAAGGCTCCCGAACCCTTAGCATGGGGTTGACGGTCCGGGATCATTTCCCGGTTGAAGTTGGCCATCTGCTCGAACAAGTAATGATCTTGTAACAGAATGGGTCCATCTGGTCCCACAGTAAGGGAAAACTCATCACTGGATACAGGGTTACCCGCATCGTTGGTTGTGGGCTTGCGGTCTTTTTTGTCCATAATAGAACCTCCTTGTAGATAAGACCTTGCTTCCTATGTAATTAATAATACTATAAAGTATTGCGAAAAATCAAGCTAATTCGAGCCAAAGATCGTGTCAAGCAATTGTAGGGATAAGAAACGCTCCTATCTTTATTGCAATAATTTAACTAAAATGTAATTATAGCAATACAACGCTTATTTTATTTCATTATATTTGACAAAATGAAATATTGCTGCTAACCTTAGGTTATTATTTCATTTTGAGAGATGGGGCAAATGCAAAACCGGGCAGGACAATATCGGACTAACTTTAGCGGCGAGCTTCAATATAAATCTTTTTTGCCAAAAACGCTGCCGCCAAACCCTCCTGTTGAAATTGACGACGAGGTTGCTGGTTTGCTGGCCAAGGCCAACCGCAGCATCGGCATCTTGGAAGGTCTTTCCAAGCAGGTGCCAAATATCGAGCTTTTCGTTTCCATGTATGTGCGTAAAGAAGCTCTTTTATCTTCTCAAATTGAAGGCACTCAGGCAACCCTGGATGATATTTTGGATCCACGGATTGAAGAAAACACCAATATCCACATCGCAGATGTCATCAACTATATCAAGGCATCACAGCATGCGGTCAAAAGGCTTAAAGACCTGCCTTTATGCAACCGCTTGATCAAAGAAACCCACCAGATACTAATGGAAGACGTGCGAGGCGAGGAAAAATATCCCGGCGAATTCAGGCGAAGCCAGAACTGGATCGGCCCGGCAGGTGCCACCTTGAAAGATGCACGCTTTATCCCTCCGCATCCGGAGGACATGGTTGAAGCTATGTCAGATTTAGAGAGGTTTATGAATAGCGGGGATCAACTGGAGCCTTTAGTTAAAATCGCCCTGATCCATTATCAGTTCGAAACAATCCACCCCTTTTTAGATGGCAACGGTAGAATCGGGCGACTCTTGATCAATCTTTTTCTGATAGAGCAGAAGCTATTAACCCATGAAACCTTATATGTCTCATTTTTTCTTAAGCGAAACCGTATTGAGTACTACGACCGCTTGATGGAAGTCCGGACAAAAGGAAACTTTGAACAGTGGATCAAATTCTTCTTGCAGGCAATTTATGAATCTGCCCAGGATGCTATCCAGACCATTGAGGAGTTGGTTAAGCTGCATGATAGAAATGCAGATGCCGTCAAGAAAACGGGAAAAGCAGCCAAGACAGTTATGAAGGTATTCAATTACCTGGAGAAAAGCCCAATTATTGAAATTAAGAAAACCAGCGAAGAACTCGGAATATCTTATAATGCAACAGCTAATGCTGTCGACATTCTTGTTGACTTAGATATTTTAAAGCAGACAGAAAATGTTAAACGAAACCGGGTTTTTGCTTACGAAGAATATCTGCAGATTCTTAGGAAAGACACATAATAAATTTCGGGACTTGCCTCAGAATTTGTAAATTTAAAGTTAAACTTGAAATTTGCAAGAGATTCCCGCCAGGCAAACAATATTCGCGAATCTCGATCTAAAGGATATTTAGTTTGTGCCGGTGATCTTGAATTTGAAACAAGAACTCTAACAGTACTTAATTTCACCAGTACTTCTCGCATCTTTGAATAACCATTGATTTTAAATGATATGATTAAAGAGCAGATTTAATCTTTAGACTGGCGAGAGGAGAGATAAATGATGTTCCGGGAGATGAAAAGAAAAAAGCAGTTGCTCTCGAAAGAAGAGACCGAGGCTATCTTGAGTAGAGGAAAAACCGGGGTGCTCGGTATCTGCAGCAGCAACGACTATCCGTACACCGTGCCCCTGAATTATGCTTATAGAAACAGCAAGATCTATTTCCACTGCGCAGAGGAAGGACAAAAAATAGACGGGATCAAAGAAAACAACCGGGTTTCCTTTACGGTTATCGACAAAGACGAGATTGCCGAAGAGCTTTTTACCACCCTCTACCGCAGTGTAATTGCTTTCGGCAAAGCAAGGATAGTAACCGATGATAACGAAAAAAGAAATGCCCTGCAGTGGTTAATTGAAAAGTATACTCCCAACCACATCAGGGAGGGGCAAGAAAAAATCGAAAATGAGCTCCACAGAACCGGCATCGTTGAAATTGAAATCGAGCACATGACCGGTAAAGCCGGCAAAGATGAGCTAAATAATTTCGGGAAATAATTTTCATTGTGTCCCGAAATTTTTTTAATCTACAGGTAAAGGAGCTTGGCAGATATGAACAGGAAAAAAATATTTTTATTTGTAGGCATTACTCTTCTGATTAGCTGGGCTGCGGCGGGCCTGTATTACCTCGCCGGCGCAGAATGGGGCACTGTTTACGCCACCGTTTTTGCCGCGGTTTATATGTTCTTTCCCCTGCTCGGCACAGTTATTGTGCAAAAATATATTTACAAACAGCCGGTTTTTAAAACATACGGAGTCAATACAAATATCAATAAGTGGTTCCTGGTAGCATGGTTGCTGCCGGTTTTGATTACTTTTACAACCATCGGGGTCAACTTGCTTATGCCCGGGGTAAGCTATTCTCCGGAAATGACCGGTATAACTGAGTACCTTGGCGATTTAATCACAGAAGAAATGATTGAAGAAATGCCCTTTTCACCCACTTTAATGTTCTGGCTGATGCTATTGCAAGGCCTCATTGCAGGCCCTACGATCTACGCTATTTTCGCCTTTGGTGAAGAGTTTGGCTGGAGAGGCTTTTTGTTAAAGGAAACAGCCTCTGCCGGGTTCTGGAAATCTGCCCTGTTTATCGGCTTTATCTGGGGCATCTGGCATGCTCCCCTAATTTTAATGGGCCATAATTATCCGGGCTATGAAATCCCCGGTGTCTTCATGATGACATTGTGGTGTATTCTACTTTCCCCGTTATTCAGCTATATAACCATAAAAGCAAACAATGTTATCGCTGCAGCAATTTTGCACGGTTCAATAAATGCTGTAGCCGGCCTATCGCTTATGCCTCTTACAGAGGCCTCACCGCTGCTCACCGGTGTGATGGGATTGCCCGGCTGCCTGGTTTTAATAGCTATCAACCTGGCGATTTTCTTTTTCGGCAGGCCGGAAGAGCTGATGCAAAAAGAGTTCTTTTAGAAAACAAACAAGCTTAGAAAAAATTTAGGGACACAATGAAAATTATTACAGTTATTTAGACAGCAGGTAGTGGCTGATAAACCACTCATTGCCTTCCCGGAAG
>CAYXQO010000080.1:0-5127 GCA_964467475.1 uncultured Syntrophomonadaceae bacterium | reverse complement strand
AAGGCGAAAAATATTCAGAATGGGGCCTCTTGGGCAGCAACCTTTCTTCAGGGGAAAGGCTCAAACTGGCCCCCCGGGAAGGAAAAAAGGTAGTTGAGAGTCTGCAGGCCAGGGTTAAAGAAGAATTCGGTTTAGAAGTGGAAGTAATGATTTACGGGGACGGTGCTTACCTTGATCCAACCAGCGGCATCTACGAGTTGGCCGACCCGAAAGCAGCTTTTGCCGCTACTGACGGGCTGGACTTTTTCCGTGAAGGGATTAAATACAAGTACCTGGCAGACCAATACTATTATGATGGACATAAAAATGCCGGCGAAATCGAATCATTTATCTCTAAAAACGTGAAGCAGGATACAGCAAAAGACAGCCTGAAGCGGGAAGGAACTACTCCGCGGCGAATGGAAGATGTTCTGGCCAGCCTGGCCGACCTGGTCAGTGGTTCAGCGGATGCAGGCACCCCGGTGGTGCTGGTTAAGAACTTTCTCGCCTAGCTTTTACCCGGAGCAGGGGGGTGGCAATTGCCAGGAATGCCGCCCAGGCTGCCGGGAAGTAATCACCGAAACGGGTGTAGATGGTTTCCCGGTAAGCCATGTCCAGCGGGACGGTGAAAACAGCCTGTTCATTTTTCCCTGAACGGAACAATTCCCGTCCCTGGTAGTCAAAGGAGATCGTGATGCCGCTGTTGGCTACCTGGGTGACGCCGGTGCCGCTTTCGGCCGCCCTGATTGCAGCAGCCTGGGCGTGCTGTTCCAGGCCGATTGATTCGCCGAACCAGGCATCGTTAGTGACGATAAACTGGTGGCGGGCACCTTCCCTGGCAAAGAGGCGCATATGATCCCCGAAGTAAGATTCGAAGCATACCACTCCTGCTACATTTGTCCCGTTAAGATCAAAAACGGTTATTTCTTCTCCCGGGGTATAACTGCCAAGGAGCAGGTCCAGCTGAAGGATGCGGTTTAACAGCTCTTCGGCGGGAAAATACTCGACAAAAGGCACCAGGCGGTGCTTATGATAAACCGGGAGCTCCTCCTGGTTTTTGCTGTACAGGGTAATCGAGTTATGAAGTCGGTCTTCTTTTTTAACCCGGGCCCCGTAAAGAAGGTCGATCTCGTGTTTATCAGCCAGTTTTACCATCTCCGAAAGATGCTTTTTCTCTTCGCTAAAATCCAGCCTGACCACAGTTTCTGGCCACACCACCAGGTCCAGTTCCGGTTCTTTTTCCAGGGCTTGTCCGGTTAAATCGAGGTAGCGGTTGAGCACTTCATCTTTGCTGTAATCCACAATTTCTTCAGGATGGGTATTTCCCTGGATTAATCCGGTCTGCAAAGGATCACCTTTTTTTTCTACCGGCTGAAAGAGGGGGATTAAGAGTCCGGCTGCAAGCAAAAAGCCAAAAACCGCCGTGGAGGCATAAAGATTTCTGCTGCGCAATTTTCCCAGTAAATACAGAACCAGGATGCTTTGAAAAAGGACCATCAAAAAGGGCAGTCCCCAGTAACCAAAGACAGAAACGATGTTCAGCAAAAAGGGGTAGCCCCACTGGGTATAGCCCAGATAACCGACATTGTAACCAAGGAGGCCAAGCGAGCGGACATACTCTACCAGGAGCCACAAGGAAGGAACGGCCAGGGCAGCAAACCAGGGGTTGCCCATTCGGCTTGCCAGGCTCGTTCCCAGGGCAAATAAGGCATAAAACAAACTGATGTAGAGAAACAGCAGGATCATCGCCAGGGTGGCCAGGGCATCCGGCAGGTAGGGATAAAGGACCACCGCCAGGTACATGTTGACATAAATATTTATGGGTAGACCATAAACAAAACCGGCCCGGAAAGCGCGCCCCGGCGAAACTTGCAGGCAAACCCAGATCAAAGGGATCAGCACAACCCAGGCCAGGTAGCCCTGTTCGAACCGGGGAAAGGCGAAAATCAAAAATAGACCGGATAACAAAGGTGGCAGCAGGTATCCGTGCTGTTTGCCCGGTAGTTCTCTAATTATTTTTTGCAGCTTCATTTAAGACCCCCTCGGCTGGTTTACGTAAAACTAAAAGTGGGAGTTTACCTGTATTCTAACACAGGCTTCTTGGAGGAGAAAATTTCCCTCAGCTTAGTTTATTTGCTTTTGCTCAGCCAGCGCTTGTGCAGCATTTTGGGTTGGAGCCATTGCCCTTAAATGAGCAGGCACCACTCCGAAATGAAGCAAGGCCGAGTAAGCACTGCATTTATTGGAATAAACCGGTAGCCTTGACCAAACAGTAAATCAGTGATATAAATGAGTTAATATTTTACCAGTTAAATAATTAACTACATAAATTAATCTGTTAAGGAGAGGTTTGCGATTCAAAGTGACGGGCTGATTGAATATATCAAGGAACTTGATTATGTGTTTAGCCGGTTGGTTTATCGGGTTCGTGTTCTGCACAACCGCTATACAGCTGATGAGATAACCGACACTCAGTTTGTTGTGCTCCGGGCCTTGCGCAAAGGACCTTGCAACACCTCTTTTTTGGCTCATATGCTTGGCGTTACCTTGAGTGCGATCACTGCTTTGATCAACCGCCTCCATAAGATGGGCCTGGTGACAAGGGAAAGGCAGGAAAAGGACCGCCGCCAGGTTTGGATTACCATCACCCCCAAGGGGGAGCAGGTTTTAAAAGACGTAGAAGAACGGCGCAATCTTTTGCTGGCTGTTTATATGTCAAAACTACCGGAAGGTGAAAGAGAGCAACTGCTCGGACTTCTCAGCCGGGCGCGCAGCCTGTTTGAGCGGGATGACATCCTGGAAAGAGATCTCCTGGAAGAAGAAAACCACTCCTATTAGAAAATAGAAGAAGTACCTGCAAAGCCATTACCAGCGGTCGGCCTGCTTCCTTGCAGGCCGTTTACCTATAACTTCTGCCTTAATGAACATTGCAACCGCTTAACCAGCAATTTCTTTTGCCGATAATGCAGCACCACTGAGGTGTAACAAAAAGACTTACCGGTTAGGCCCGTCGCTGTGCCCTATGGCAGCATTTTTCCGCCTGAGGTACCTGCGAATTAAATACCAGGTAATTAAGGCAAGCCCTGTTAGGATTACCAGGGCAGGCAAGATTGCCGAAAAGACCACGATGAGCATTGAAACTGCGCTCAACAGGAAATTCACCCCACCGGTAAAGGCTTCTGCAATACGGTTTCCCAGGTTATCAAAGGAATGGGGAGAAATCGCCCCGGTGGGCACTGCTTCTTCTCGCATGGTGATATTAATGGTGGAGTAAGTAATTTGATCTTTCAGCCTGTCCAGGCGGGCGCTCATTGACTCAATCTCGCCCCTGACTCGCTGGAGCTCTTTTTCCACTTCAAGCACTTCTTCTACCGTATCAGCCATTTCTAATATTTCTGAAAGTCTTTCTTCCTGGGCCTTTTGATTATTAAGCCTCGATTCCAAATCGACATACTGGTCGGTAACATCCTCGAGTTCTGTGCGCACCTCGGTGGCTTTGCCCAGGGTTTCCAGTTTTGCCATTACTTCTTCGAATGATTCTTTCGGTATCCGAATTGTTAACCTTGCACCATATTGTCCTTCCCTGATTTCATAGACCGAGGAGTGGTCGATAAGCCCGTTAAATTCCCGGGTAATCGAACGGATTTCTTCCGCCCCGGCCCTGGCATCTTCCACGGCGAGATTGATTGACCCCCGGCGAATAACCTTGCGTTGTGGTTCCCCCTCACCTGCCTGCTCGTGATGGCGTGGTGCTTCTTCTGCCGCAATCTCCCGGGAGATTGCTTCTTCAGCGGCCATTTCCGGCTGGTCCGGGCGCTCTGCGTCTACCATTTCCACCGCTTCATCAACGACCTGTTCGCTCGTGTCCATGTAGCTGGCCGGGCTGCAGGAGGTTATAACGAAACCGGTTATGAGGGCCAGCCCGGCAACCAGGGCAATAAAGGGAACTTTTTTAAAGCTGTGTTTGTTAAATTTCATTTGCTTCAACTCCTTTGCTTTATAGACAACTGGTTTGTGCGAACGGTTCCTTTTTAAATTATATAACCCTGTGTCCCAGGCCGATGGCAATGTCGTTTCTATGTAAAAGGCCGATCCCAAAAAATATTGCCACTGCTAAGTGGGTGCCTCCACGGGCGATCCCTACTTTACCGCCCACATTAAGACCCAGTGCCTTGGGCATGATTTGGGACAGGGCTTCGCGCGTGGCTCCTGCCACGGCGCCGTCGGAGTGGCTAGAATCGTCAATGATGTTTTCTCTTTTTGAGGCCACTACCGCTCTTTCTACTACTTTTTGCAGTGAACTCAAAAATTCGCCACCATAATCAACGGCGAGCCCCTGGATTCCTTCTTCCTGGTATTTCTGCTTTAACTCAGTTTCTTCTTCCCTGGTTTTGCTCATCGCCAGGCAAATTGCAGCCTCTGCTATATCGCGGCTTTCCATCAATATTGCACCCCCGGTTGAATACTGTACCAATTATGCCTTTTTGAAGGGTAAAGGGCAAGCAAAAATTATTGAGCGTAACAGCCGTAAACCGCTTTAATTATGTTATAATCAAACTGGAGGCTTTTAGTGAGATGAAAGAAAACTACTGCAGCACATGTGGAGAAGAAATAAATTCAGGCGAGCTTTCAGTGCGTTGTCGTTTGTGTATGTGCAATTACCACGCCCGCTGCTGGGAAAAGACAGGGGGCTGCACCACCTATGCTTGTTCAGGTAAACCGGAAATCGGCAGCGATAACGAGCAGGTCAGCTATAAGCGTTGTCCTTTCTGCGGGGAAAAAATCATCAGTTTTGCCGTGAAGTGTCGCTATTGCCGCTCTGATCTCGATACCTCCAAAAAAGTTTTCGAAGCTGAAAAAACAGGCTCCGACAGGCCTGCTTCAGAGTTCAAAAAAGATCCTATTCTGACCAGCCTCTTAAATCTTCTTTTTCCCGGTGCCGGTTATATGTATCTCGGTTATTCCGGAAAGGGTTTTACTTGGTTTCTTATTGCTGTGGTTGCCTGGTTTTTTGCCCGCGGGCTGGGCCTTATTGCCGTCTATTTATGGGTCATGTATGATTCTGCCCGCCAGGCCCGGGCGATGAACCGCGGTGAATACACTTCCGGCACGGATAATATAAAAAAGCCGCTTTAAAATTATTTAATC
>CAYXQO010000079.1:0-5375 GCA_964467475.1 uncultured Syntrophomonadaceae bacterium | reverse complement strand
GGCATCAGCACCGCCTAACACAGCCGCCCGTTCCATTACCGGCGCTACTGCTGGGTGCAGGTGCCTGGAGCCGTAACAAACAACCATGCTTTTTCCAGCAGCTTCTTTACAGTTGTGTGCTGCAGTAGCCCAACCACTTGAACTGGCGAGCGTTCCTAATAGAGGGGTTTCATAGATTCCGAACTGGCGGTACGGCCCCTTTATACGCATTACTACTTCGCGGTGGCTCATTGTTTCACCCTCGGGAAGCGCCCAAACCTCAAGCCCCCGGTCACGCAGCATGTAGATAACTTCATCAACACCTGCGATGAGCCCCTCGCCGGAAGAAAAAATTTCGGCGGTCACATCTGTATCCGCAAGGCCCATTGAATCAAGTAAATCCATGCTGCGCACAAAATAAATATCGCTGGTCAGTCCTTCTTCAATTTCAGAAGCTGATGCAGAAAAATACCTGTTACCCGGTTCTATTTCTCTATCTTCAATATCGTTTAGCGTAATTAATTTTCTAGGCTTCATTCTGTACCTCCGGCTTGATTTAGATCAGATTAACTCCAAGAGTTTTTTCCATTTCCTGCAGAGCAAAGCGGTGTGCCTCCTCATCAAAACTGGCTACAGCTTTCTGCGGTACAGTTACACGGTATCCAAGCATCCTGGCTTCTGCTGCAGTGTATAAAATACAGATGTTTGACACTACACCGACAAGTTCAATTTCTTCAATTCCTTTTTCACGCAGGGTTAAATCCAGGTCGGTGCCGAAGAAAGCGCTAAACCGTCTTTTGCCAATCACTCTTTCATTTGGTTTCGGAGCTACTTCTGAGAATACCTCATCTCCCCCGGAACCCTGCACACTGTGCGGAGGAAAAAGGTCAAACTCGCGGTCTTCATCAATATGCTGATCGCAAGCAAAAATCACCGGGTTATTTGCAGACCGGTGGTGCTCCAACCTCGTTTTTACTTCCGGGACGACCTGTTCCGCAACCGGGCCGATATATAAGGCGCCGTTCGGGGCAACAAAATCATTAATCATATCTACTACCAGCAAAGCTTTCATTGCACAACCCTCCCATGAAACAAATATTGGCAGTGTATTTCGCTATTCTACAAAAAGCATATTAATCCTGCTTATTTATCTTAAGTTTAAGGCAGCCTAAACCCTGGATCCGGGTAATATATGTTCAGAAAAAGAAAAACCGGAATAAAAATCCGGTTCATAGTTTTCCCTGTCAATGAATCGCCAGCACAATAATGTAAAAGCCAAAGAGCTAAAGGGAATCGAACTATTCAATTCTCAAGCAAACTGCGAAAACCTTAATAATTACCCTGCAGAACGGCGCAGTTTGCCTTCATCAAAGCTGAGTTCTACGGTTTCAGTTAAAATGTCGGCGTAGCTAAATGAAATTCTCTGAAAGTAGTTGTTCTCATTAACCCTGACTACAAAAATAGAAGGGTATAAGCTTTCCAATACGCCTTCTTTTTCGTAAGTTTTTCGACGACCGCGGTTAGCTCTCAATTTTATCTTTTCGCCCAGGTGCGATTCTAGTTTCTTACGGATTTCAAACAGGACGTCCTTTGCCACTATTTAAAACCACCTTATAATTATTCTAATTTTAATTTTACCACATTAGCTTGCGAGAAGTCAAGAAAACTGAGCAGTTTGCTTGTAATTTCGCCTATATAGCGGAAATAGGGGCTGAGAAGAGGTTTGTGTAGAAGCATGTATTAAGGACACTACCGGGTGAAGCGGTCGGCAACAGTAGCCGCACCATAAGAATAAGGTTTTATAAATGCTTGGTAGCCGCTGCCGATTACCATGCCCACAACTTCTTTAATTATATCCCTGGTTTCGCCTTTTTCGCCCACGTCAAGGTGAATTTCTACATTTAAGCTTATATCGCTATCCTCGGCCAGTTTTTCCGTGAGCCGGGTGGCTACTTCCAGGCTAAGAAAAGTTTCATAATAGATTTTTTGACGCAAGCTTTCCATGTAGCGGGTTTTTTGCTTATGATAGAAGAACCTGCCGCCTTTGCCCACCCGGTGGACTACCACGGCGGTTACGAATATTACACAGTCATCCAGGAATGAATGAGAATCGGTCCCAATAATTAGCTTATAGGAATCCTCCGGGTATTCATTGGTATAATTGACCAACTCATCAAACAAATCCTGAAAAGATATGCGGCCTTTCGATGGACTGGTGAAATACATCGCTCCTGCGACCTTTCAGCTAGATTTTGCTAAGCTTATTATAAGTGATTCGGGCAAGCAATGCAAACTGCTCCACAGAAAGCTCCTCAGGCCTTGACAGGGTGTCTATATTTGCTTCATTAAGCAATAAAGTCGCCTCATCTCTCGAGCAGGAATAGATGCTCAGCAGGCCGTTTAAAATGGTTTTGCGGCGCTGCCTGAAAACCCCCTGCACCAGTTTCCAGAATACCGCTTCTTCACCGGTAGTCAAAGTCCGCTTTCGGGGACGCAGTAAAATGACAGCTGAGCCTACCT
The DNA here is from genome assembly GCA_964467475.1 of uncultured Syntrophomonadaceae bacterium. Lineage (GTDB taxonomy): Bacteria > Bacillota > Dethiobacteria > DTU022 > DTU022 > B1SED10-74M. Next base: position 2,876 of record CAYXQO010000079.1, on the reverse strand, counting down.
TGGGACGCGGCCAAAATACATTCTTTGAAACATTAAATAGAGTTCGCCCTTCGGTATAGTAGCGGCAAAGCACTGATAAAGAACCGTAATCGCTATCCCCCGGGTTTGCCAGCAGGCGCATGGCCACCTCTTTTTGAAACATTAAAACCGCTCTCTCAAAGGGGAAGCTTTCTTTAAATAAATTATACATGAACGGGCCGGATATATTGTAAGGCAGGTTAGAAACAAGTTTGTTTTTTCCCCCCGGGGCAGCCTCGCCGAGGAACTGCCGCCAGTTTACTTCCAGGACATCTTTGTGGGAAATTTTAACTTCCGGTCGCTGCGGCAGGATATCTTTAAGCAGCCTGACCAGCCCTTTGTCTATTTCCAGGACCGTCAGTTCAATTCCCGTCCGGGCCAAAGCCAGGGTTAAAGCGCCCGCTCCCGCGCCAACCTCGATTATTTTATCACCGGGAACAGCTTCTACTGCCGCCTCTATCTTCCGGACGATATTGGCATCAATCAAAAAATTCTGCCCCAGCTGCTTGTTTGGTTGAATACCATATTCTTCAAAAAGGACGAGCAGTTCCTTTGGTGAAGTAACATTTGGCAAATCAGGCATAGCTATGAACCCCCGGCCGTTACCGGCATAATTTAGGTGCGGCACGGCTCTGACCGCTTATATTTTAGATGCCAGTCCGGGCTAAGTCAAATTTATTACGCCAATTTCCGGGCAGTCGCAAAAATATAATGACAAAATGATAGTTATGCCTTATAATATATTTAACAACAGGAATAATTCAACTGTTTAAGCATCTAGGTTCAGGGAAAGGGGGGAAAGTTTACCCGAATAACAGCCGGCATAATTTTGTTAGCGTGAACTGAAAATATTTTAAGGAGGCTTACTTACCATGGCAGACTATAAAGAAATAATGGACAACCTTAACAAGAAGATTGAAGAAGCGGATCCTTCAAAAATGAAAGGGGTCAGCGCAGTTTACCAGTTTGAGCTCTCCGGAGATAACGGCGGGACATTCCATGTAACAGTCGATGACGGCAAGCCAACTGTAGTCGAATCCGAACACGACAGCCCCAACATTACAATTACCATGGCAGCAGATGATTTTAACGATTTATTGGATGGCAAGTTAAACGCAACCTCAGCATTCATGGCCGGTAAACTAAAGGTAAAAGGCGATATGTCTTTAGCCATGAAATTGCAGAACCTGCTCAGCTAGGCTGAACGGGCTTAAAACCTTAAACCAACCGGATCGAAAAGGACTTCAAACTATAAAAGCAGTGCTTCCCGACCAACAGCGGAAGCACTGCTTTTTTCACAGTAATAGCAAACCAGAGGGAAAGTTCCGTCGTCTTACCTTCAGCCATCAGCAGCACTTATGCATGCTCGAACTGTCCCATCCCCTGGCTTCCAGGAAGGCAGGCCCCTTACGGCCTGATCCATACTAGTTGCCGGACAATCAGGTGAGATAATGACTGCTGCGATAAAAATGAGCTTATCGCAGGCAAAGAATGATTTATAACCGATCAACCAGCTGGTCCGAAAAAAGCCGCACTGCATTAACGTAAACTTGCTCGGCCAGTTCCTCTAAGTCCCGGTTCAAGGCCACCGCAGCCCGCTCATAAACCAGCTTGACATAGGCAGGTTCATTTCGCTTACCGCGGTAAGCCTGCGGGGAAAGGTAGGGAGCATCGGTTTCAAAAAGCAGGCGGTTTTCCGGGATATAATGGAGTAAATCGCGCAGGGCATGGGACTTTGGATATGTAAGCGGTCCGGCCAGTGAAATATAAAACCCAAGGTCCAGGAAAGCTTCAGCCAGGCGGCGATCTCCGGAAAAGCAGTGCATTACTCCGCCTTCTTCGGGCAGGGTTTCTTCTTTTAGGACCTGCAGGGTTTCCTCATGCGCATCGCGGCTATGGATAATTACAGGTTTCTGTACCCGGCAGGCCAGGCGAAGCTGTTCCCGGAATACTTTATCCTGGTCCTCCCTCGGGGAGAGGTTGCGGTAATAATCGAGCCCCATTTCCCCGATGGCCAGCACCGTATCTTCCCTGGCCAGCTTTTCCAACATTTCCACCCAGTTTTTACTCGCCTCAGCCGCGCTATGCGGGTGAATGCCTACCGAGGCGCTGACCTGGGGATACTTCTTGCTCAATTCTACAGATCTTCGCGAGCTGCGCTCATCAGCACCGGCATTGACTACCGCTTCCACTCCGGCCTGGCGGGCCCGGTGCAAGGCCTGATCTAAGTCCCCTTTAAACTTTGGAAAATCAAGATGCGCGTGAGTATCGATTAGTGCCATCAAATTAACTGACCCTGCTTCCCGGGGGTATTTTTTGTTCCACTGAAGTCAGGGTGACCCCACCTTCAGGATCGGTTGCCGCCAAAAGCATGCCCTGGGATAATACGCCACGCAACTTGACCGGTTTTAAATTGGCCACAAATAGCACCATTTTACCGGCAAGCTCTTCCGGGCTGTAGTGTTCGGCAATGCCGGCGACCACCTGGCGAGTTTCTTCTTCCCCTAGATTTACTTCCACTTTTAAAAGTTTATCGGAATTTGGGATTTTCTCGGCTTTAACTATTTCTGCTACTCGCAGTTCTACCTTTTGGAAATCTTCCAGGCCGATTACCCCTTCCTGCGCTTCCTGCTGTTGTGCCTCGGGCTCTTTTTCCGCAGTTTGGTCTCCCCGCATTTCTCTTAATTCAGCCTGCATGTTCAAGCGGGGGAAGAGATCCTCTCCTCTTTTTACAACAGTTCCCGGTTCCATCTTGCCCCATTCTTTAAGGCTATCCCAGCTTTGCAGTTCAGGGCGATCGCCCAGGCCGATCTGTTCGAAAATGCTCTCCGGCGTGCGGGGCATAAAGGGGTGCAGGA
>CAYXQO010000078.1:0-5382 GCA_964467475.1 uncultured Syntrophomonadaceae bacterium | reverse complement strand
CGCTAATCCTGAAGGAATTAAAAAAAATATTGAACAGCAATTTTCTTACGGCAAAAAAATCATGGCAGCAGGGTTTGTTCCTATCCTGGAGCCTGAAATTGATATAAAGAGCCCTGATAAAAAAGAATCAGAGCGGCTAATGAAAAGGGAAATATTAAAGCACCTGAGTAACCTTTCTGAGGACGAAACCATTATGCTGAAGCTTTCTATACCAGGTGAAGATGGTTTCTATTCTGATTTAATTGAGCACCCAAAGGTCATGCGTGTAGTAGCGCTGTCCGGTGGTTACAGCAGAGAAGAAGCGGTTACAAGGTTAAAGAGGAACCCTGGCCTAATTGCAAGTTTTTCCAGGGCACTGATAGAAGACCTTAGTGTTCATCAACCAGATCAAGAATTTAATACAATCCTGGGCAATTCTATAGAAGAAATTTACAGGGCATCGATTACATAGCGCTCCACCCGTTCCAGGGACGGTTCTTTTTTGGTGGCCGTAAAGCCCATCATAAAAGATGACAGGGGATGATACGAGGAATTGGCTTGATGCACTTATCGCTGCCGGTTTATTCCTTGTCGTTATTGCAGGTTTTCGACGCGGGTTTCTGATCGGGCTGTTTAAAAAAATTACCCGATGATTTTGCTTGCCCTGCTGAGCTACTTAAACCTTACTTTGCCAGTTTTAAAGTAGTAATAACCGATCCCGGCAACAGTCCAGCCCACTAAGGTGTAAAGGATCAGGGGATCTTCGTAGAAAGAAACAAGGGTAAGGATGATACCGGCTCCGATTGTGAGCAGGGCGCATCCAAAAAGGAGCGGTTTTGATAAGCGCATCGGTGCTTGTTGATACTGTTCCGGGTATTCTCTTTCTATTTTTAAGCAACCGCCGGCTACCAGCGACATCGAGATCAGGGTGATCACGGAGCTGATCGTTCCTAAAAAAAGGATCGGTAAATCTAAAATTATGGTTGATACCCCCAAAACATAGACGAAAGTAATTGCATATCCCGGAGCATGAAACCTGTTCAGGGTGGAAAAAATACCGGGCATCAGGCCTTCCCGGGCCAGGCTGTAGAGCCCCCGACTTGAAGAAAGGTAGATCGCATTGATCGGGGTAATAATAGCTACGATTGCGCAGATTCTGATGATGGCAGACAAGGTAGGAGAAAACATGATCCGGGAAGCATCGGCCAGGTTGGGAGTATGTTTAATAATTGTTTCCCAGCCCAAACCGCCTGAAAAGACTAAAGCCGTGCCCAGGTACAAGATCCCGATCACCACCGCGGCGAGAAATATGGACCGGGGTATATTTTGGTGGGGATTTTCAATTTCCTCTCCAATCTCGGCTACAAAATAGATGCCCGTGTAGGCAAAAAAGGCCGTCACACTGCCTTTTAGGATCGGCCCGGCTCCCGCTCCAAAAAACGGGGTCAGGTTGTCCGCATCTATTCTAAACAGGCCGGGCAGGAAGAACAAAACCAACCCTGATACCACAATAACAACTAAAATACTCTGGACGTTTTTTGTAGTGATAATCCCCAGCATGTTTACAATATAGAAGATGGTGACGATAGAAATTGCCAGTACTTTGGGGTCGACCAGAAGGATATCTTCAAAGTAGCTGGCAAAACCCTGGCCCATTAGGGCAAGCATCACAAAGCTGGCCACGTACCTTGACCAGCTGACAAAAAAGCCCAGGGAATCGGAATAAAACATTTTTGTATACTGGTAAGTCCCGGCAGTGGCCGGAAATATCGAAGCTACCTGGGCATAGCAGATTGAAGAAGTCAGCGCGATTATAAGGGCCAGTAAATAGCATAAGAAGAGGCTCGGGCCGGTTTCCACTGCCAGCGGCCCAATCATTATATAAATCCCGGCGCCAATTACAGTTCCTATGATTATTACTACTGCTCCAAGCAGGCCTATCTTTTGCATTATTTCCCTGCCTCATACGAGATTAAAGTTTAAAAGACGATTGCAAATAGTATGTTTAATTGATCATATTCTATATCTCTGTATCTGGTCCCTGTAGCTGTCAACTCTGCCGGGGGCAACATCAACTAAATCCGGTTAATCATATTGTTTGTTCACCAGGTAACCACTGAAATAAGTTTTCATCCTCACAACTGTAGTTCGACAGCACTTTTCCTATCGCCTGCTTTTCAAACCGTGATTTCAAAGAGCATAATCAGGCAAAATAAACAATAATCGGTGTTGAGGGTTATTCAGTCGGAACTTCCAATTCCTCCCTGAAAGGGTACGACCCTTTTGACTCTAAACCTTTACACAAACTGTGTTATTTCAAGATCTAACCCCAGCTCAATTTATGTGTTAAAATTAATTAGCCCACATTTTTATCGAGGAGTGTGTTTTCAAATTAGTAACCAGGTAATGTCCATAAATATGATGAAAGTATGTCAAGACATGGCAAGTCAAAGACTTGCTCAAAAGTATTACCTTTCAGGTGGGACGGCCTTGGCCCTGCAAATTGAGCATCGCAGATCTCTTGATCTTGATTTTTTTACTGCTAAAAATGTTGATGCTGAAGAATTGGTTACCTGGTTAGGCCATCATTATACAGAAAAAGATTATGAGATTGTTTTTCGAAAAGCTGATCAGGTTGATTTAAGAATACTGGGGACAAAAATCAGTTTTATCCATTATCCCTTTCCTATAATCAATGGTTTGCTTGACGGAGCGAATTTTATCCCCGGGTTGAAAGGGCTTAAAATTTCTTCTGTCAGGGAAATTGCTTTAATGAAAGCTTATGTGTTGGGCAGGAGAACTTCTTTTAGAGATTACATCGACCTTTATTACATGCTTAAAAAACCATATATTAGCCTTGAAGAGATTATCGAAGATTGCCGTAAAAAATATATTTTAGAAGGAGAAAAGATTTTTTCAGAAAAACTATTCTTGCAGCAACTAGCCTATACTGAGGATATAACTGACAAGCAAGAAGCATTAAGCCTCGTATACGAGAAGTCATTAACTCCTGAAACCATAGAGGAATTTTTAAGGTGCCGGGTATCTGCTTACATGAGAACACTGGGCAGTCATGACCGGGAGGAAGGTGGTCTATAATGAAACTCCCACAAGAGCTCCATTCACTTTTTTGGCACTGCGATGCAGAAGAGCTCGATACAGAAACTGCCAAAACACAGATCATTTTGGAGGTTTTGGCCAGAGGTTCTTTTCATCAGGTCAAGCTCCTTTACCGGATCTATGATTTCAATACGATTGGTCAGGTATTCAGGGCTGATGTTAAAGGAAATAGAACTCTGCCTGCCCCCGTTGTTTATCTTTTTAGCGGCCTGTATTTAACTGCACAGGAGTTTGAAGAATACAGGGCATGGCACAGGCACCCGGTGCGCAAGTGGGAACAAAGACGAATTGTTCTTTAAACTTGGCTTAGCCGGTCCGACTCGATTGGTTGGCGCCTGGGTAAACCTGAAACCGCGTTATTGTAGATGTAATATATAACCAGCCATGCTGTTTGGCTTAGGAGTGGAGCTGTTATTAAAAAAACCCTTAAATCAAAACCGGTTAAGTTCATTTTAATATTAGCGGCAGTAGGGGCATTTGCCCTTGCAGTATTTTACGGTTTTGTTTTGCTCCGGACTTACCCGGCAGAGGAAAGCTACCTGTCAAAAGTAATGGAAAAAGAAAATTTGGAGATCAAAGAAGTTAGCAGGGAATATATAATTACCCCTGACCCTGTTAATCCCGATAACCCCTCAATTATTTTTTACCCTGGTGGGCTGGTTGCCCCGGAAGCTTACCTTTATAAGCTGGGGCACCTGGCTGAGTGCCTGCAATCACCTGTATATCTCATAAAAGCGCCTTTTAATGCCGCAATTTTTGATGTGAATGCAGCAGGGAGAGTGGCCGGTAATTACAATATCGAACGTGCCTGGGTCGGGGGCCATTCTTTGGGTGGGATAGCTGCTGCCCGCTATACAGCAGGGCAGAAAGATGCAGTTGAAGGCCTTTTTTTATTCGGTTCCTACAGCGATCAAGCTTTAAATAGTTTCAGGGGTGCAGTTATATCGATCATGGGTACTGAAGATTTAATTATTGACCGGGAAAACTACGAAGCAGCTAAAGAAAACCTCCCCCCTCAGGCTGATATTATCGAAATTGAAGGTTTAAATCACTCTGATTTCGGCAACTACGGCCTGCAAAGCGGTGATGGAGAGAGCCTGCTTACTGAAGTAGAGGTAATCGAACTTCTATGCAATAAACTGTTTTAATGATCAAAACCCTTTACCTCCGGCAGTGGTTGACAATTTTTCAACTGTTCTAAAGCATGGTTTGTACAAGTATCACGAGTTGCCGTAGTTACAGACCTTTCGAAGCGAGCACTTCTTTTGCCGGGCTTCTATCCCCGGTGCAGCTGATCATGCGCGGGGCTACCAGGTATTCAGCCTTAAAGCCATAATCACGCAAATAACAAGATTAATCTTTTGATGAGGTGATATATGAGGGCAACAACCCTAGTAATTTTGAAAATAATATGGCTTATGGCCAGGGAGTAACAACCTTTCCGTCCGGTGCAGAATATTGGAGAACACAGAAGCGGCATGTTCCACGGCCGGGGAACCCATACCTTTCCAGATGGGACTGAACTAACCGGCAGGTGGGCAGAAAGTGAACTTATAGGCAAAAGTAAATTTATAGGCAATTAATAAACGAGATGTAAATACACCTATGCTCGGACAAAAGGAGCATTGCTTCGGCAATAATTATACTATACCGCTAAGCAAAAGGGTAGATAGCGAGTCTTATTACCCGGTACATAGATAATTCCGCTATATATTAAATACAATAGATCTGTTATAATGTATAATGTATACATTAAGTAGGGGAGGGTATAATATGAGTGTGCGAATGCAGATATATTTATCCCGCGACCAGTATGATAAACTGAGGGAAAAATCACGGCTTACCGGAAAACCGATGTCTGAATATATTCGTGAATCACTGGGTAAGTACCTTGAAGAAGATGACCGGGGCGAAGCTCAACCTGATGATCCGGTTTGGAATATTGCTGGCAGAGGCGAAAGTAACAACGGTGATCTTTCAACAAAACATGATCAATATTTATACACCCGGAAGTCAGGTGATCAAAGTTGAAATACTTTGTGGATACCTCTTTCTGGTGCGCTTTATATGATGCTAAAGATGAGAACCATTCCAGTGCCCGGGAATTCTGGCAAAGCCTGGCTCCGCTGCCTGTAAAACTGTTTACTTCTGATTATATTTTCGATGAAACGGTGACAGTAGCTAAAAGTAGAATGACTCATCAGCAAGCAGTTGAACTGGGCGAAGCCCTTTTGAACAGCAAAGTTTTGACCATTGTTGCAGTTAACGAAGCGCTGCTGCGTA
>CAYXQO010000077.1:0-5647 GCA_964467475.1 uncultured Syntrophomonadaceae bacterium | reverse complement strand
TCAGCCTTGCTGTGTTTCGGACAAGGGCCATTGCGATAGAGCGGTTGCAATGGCCGACGAAGCAAAGGGTGTAGCCGGTCGGCCTGCATGGAAGCAGGCCGCCTGAGGCCTAAAGCCTTAGATGGCGAATGCCGAGGGCAACCAAAGCGAAAGCCTGCAGCTAAGTCGTTGCCATTACTCGCGATGAGCCGGCACCAGTCCGAAATGCAGCAAGGCTGAGCTGTAACAAAAATTTATTCCGCCTCGCGACCGGCCGGGTCCGGGGGCGCAATTTTTTCTAAGAGCACCACCGCCTGGGCGGCTATCCCCTCTTCCCTGCCGCATACGCCCAGTTTTTCTGTAGTGGTAGCCTTAACCGACACCTGGCAGCGCGAAACCCCGAGCACGGAAGCTATATTTTCCCGCATCGCCTCGGTATAAGGAGCAAAAGAGGGCGCCTGGGCGATGATAACTGTATCGGCATTGTTTAACTTCCAGCGCTCCCTCTCCAGCTTGTTTTTTACTTCCTTTAGTAATTCTAAACTGGAGATGTCACGGTAACAATCGTCGTTTGAGGGGAAGTGAAAACCAATGTCACCCAGCCCGGCGGCACCAAGCAGGGCATCGCAGAGGGCATGGAGTAAAACGTCGGCATCAGAGTGCCCCTCTAAGCCCAGGTAATGATCGATCTCCACCCCGCCGATTATAAGCGGTCTGCCCTTGATGAGCCTGTGCAGGTCAAATCCGGTACCTACGCGGTTCATTATAAGCTCAACTCCCCTTTAATATGATCGAAGCCAGGGCCAGATCACGGGGGGAAGTTATCTTGATATTCTCCTCTTCCCCACTCACCGTTTTAACCGGTCTGCCGGCCATTTCGACCAGCGAAGCATCGTCTGTGGCCCGGGGGATACGTTCATGAGCACAGCGGTAAGCCTCTATGATCACTTCCCGCAAAAAAACCTGCGGGGTCTGGACCCGGCGCAGGCTTTCCCGTGCAGGGGTAGCAAGCACAAAACCGGCCTCGTTTACTTCTTTGACTGTATCGCTGAGTGAAAGAACCGGCACAGCGGCACCATGCCGGGTGGCTTCTGCGAGCAGATGGTCGAGCAATTGCCGGGTGGCAAAAGGCCTGGCCGCATCGTGAATGCAAACTAAAGAGGCCTGGCCGGAAACAGCATCCAGCCCGTGGCCTACCGATTCCCTGCGGCTAGCCCCACCTTTAACCAGGGTTATATCTTCACCGGGGCAGTGGAGATTCAACATTTCTCGGACACTGTCAGCATCCCCGGGTGGGATCACCACCACTACCTGGCCCACTTTTTCATGCTTTAAAAAAAGCCGCAGTGAGCGGGCCAGCACAGGCACTCCATCTAAAACCAGGTACTGCTTGCGAGTGGCAGCTTTCATGCGCAGGCCTTCACCGGCGGCAGCGATTACGGCCGCGGCTTGCATCATCACTTAGTTAACTCTCCTGTAATGGTAATAAGAAAATGTTTATTTCGCCTCGCTGTATTTATCGGCGTCCTGCTTGGGCTTGGCAAAAATCATCCGCCCGGCAGCCGTCTGCAGTACGCTGGTCACCATCACATCAATGGTGTTGCCGATATAGCGGCGACCTTCCTCAACTACGATCATCGTACCATCATCTAAGTAGGCTACGCCCTGCCCGGCTTCCTTGCCTTCCTTGATAATCTGGGCGCTCATTTCTTCACCCGGTAAAACCACCGGTTTGACCGCGTTGGCCAACTCATTAATATTAAGTACCGGCACGCCCTGCAACTCACAAACTTTGTTCAGGTTGTAGTCGTTGGTAATTATTTTACCGTTGATCGTCTTAGCCAGGCGCACCAGTTTGCTGTCCACCTCGGCGATATCTTCAAAATCGCCTTCGTAAATCTGCACCGGTATATTCATTTCTTTTTGGATTTTATTTAACACATCAAGTCCCCGCCGGCCGCGGTTACGTTTCAAAAGATCGGGGGAATCTGCAATATGGCGAAGTTCTTCGAGCACAAACCCGGCCACCACGATGACTCCCTCCAGGAAGCCGGCTTTGCAGATATCGACGATACGCCCGTCGATAATGGCGCTGGTATCTAATATTTTGTAGACCTCGTTTTCATTTTCTTTGCCGCGCATCCCGCGGTTAAAAAGATTTGTCAGGAAAGCAAACTCATCTTTGCGGTTTAGTAAAAACCGGACCCCGACAAACACAAGCAGGATTGTCAAAACGGCCGATAAGTAAACCCCGACAACCGGGATCCGGGCAATGGGGAAACTCAGCAATAGCCCGATTACCAGGGTGATGATTAGCCCGATTACCACCAGGGCAATGTCCTGGGTGGGAACCACTTTAAGCTTGCTGTCGGCCCAGGATAAAAACCGGTCGAAGATATGAATAAATAAAGGAGTAAGCAAATAAAATATGAGTCCGAATAAAAGGCCGCCGATGGCGTAATAACCGATATTTACCGGAGTAAAATGTATTCCTTCCGGGATATGAATAAAGGCGGCAATAACGGGCCGCAGGCTGGCAAACACGGAAAATCCCACCACAACCCCGATCAGGGTACCCAAAACACGCAATACTTTACGGATCACTTATTTCACCTCCTTTCACCAAAGCACAATAAAGCGGAATAAAAACAAAAAATCCAGGGAACTATTCAGCACATTATAACTCAAAGCTTTCCCCGGAAGCAAGGTAATTTACATGGTTGTCCATACATACATAAATACATACATAAATAGAAGAAAAATTATTTGGGAGCCTGCTCAAAAATAATATCGAGGCTGTGCATAATTTCCGACTGGTCCAGGTTTTGCACCAGGATCAACTCGCTGACCAGGATCTGGCGTGCCAGATCAAGCATCTTGCTCTCCCCGGTGGAAAGCCCTTTTTCCCGATCTCTGAGCATCAGGTTGCGCACCACCTCGGCAACTTCGTAGATATTACCGCTCTTTATCTTTTCCAGGTGGGTCCGGTAGCGGCGATTCCAATTGGTGGAGAGTTGGGGTTGGTCTCCCTTTAAAACCACAAAAACTTCGGGCACTTCGTTTTCTTCGATGACCCCCCGCAGTCCAACCTGGAGAATGCTGTCGGTGGGCACCAGCACTTTCATTTCGCCTAAAGGGAGTTTCATAACGTAATATTTTTTTCGTGCTCCCAGGATTTCTTTTTCTTCGATAGCTTCGATAACCCCTGCTCCGTGCATCGGGTAAACCACCCGGTCTCCAACATTGAACAAATCCACGCCCCCTTAAATCACCTGTCACAATAGTAGCACAGCAACCAGTATGTGTCAATTAAACGTATATTCTAACACATAAGAATCAAGTACACAACTGGAAATTTTCAAAAATCCCATCACTGGCGTATTGTTCCTAGCTTTGTAGTTGACATGATTGGAAAAATAAAAGTATAATTACGTAAACAGGGCCGATAAAGAAAAAGAGGTGACCATCAAATGAAGGACAACCAGATGAAGAACAACGAGGTTGTCAGTGATTTTCAAGACCTGGTCTCAGAGGTGCTAATCCGCCATCGCAGCGTGCTAGATTGTTTGTCCAAGCACCAGGAATCGACCGCCCGGGTGAACCGCAGCATTATTAAAACCGTAACCGACTGCGGTTGCATCCAGATTAATGCCAATAAAAAAGAATATCCCCAAAGAGATTCGTTGAAAGACTGCGGAAAGCATATGGATTCGCACATCAAAGGAGAGCTTTGTGAACACTGCCGGGAAGTAATCGCCGAAGAAATCGGCAAGCACCTGTTTTACCTCACGGCCCTGTGTAACACGCTCGACTTTGAACTGGAAGATTTGTTCAGCTTAGAGCAAAACCGGATTAATACCCTCGGTCATTTCCTGCTCTCCTAGCTGAGTCAAAAAGTGGGTAAAGCCACCTGCTGAGACGTGGCTTGATGAAAGATAACTTTAAAAAAAACTAAAGCTAGCTGGACAACCAAGACAGGCAAGTATTTATTGCAAGGTTTCTAGCATGGTTGAAGTAGCTTTAAAGTGATTTTTTTTACAATCAAACCTTAGGATGCTTTAGAGCAAGGCTACCCCGATTGCTTCCTTAATATTACCGGCTCCGATTAACTGGATCCCGGAAAATTCACTGCCACTGGATTTTAGTTCAGAAAAACTGGCTTCAGGCAAAATAAACCGCCTGAAGCCTAATTTTTTTGCTTCATGCAAACGTTGCCTGATCCGGCTTACCGGCCTTATCTCACCGGTCAGGCCGACTTCGCCTACGGCCACGGTATCAGCACTCAAGGCTTTACCTTTTAGGCTTGAGGTTAGGCTCAAGGCTAAAGCCAGGTCGGCTGCCGTTTCATAAAGACGCACCCCACCGACTACGTTAACGAAAGTATCCAGGCCGAAAAAGGTAATCCCGGCATGTTTTTCAAGCACAGCCAAAACCAGGGCAACGCGGTTTAAATCAATCCCGGTGGAAGTACGCTTCGGTGTGGGGTAACTGGTCGGGGCCACCAGGGACTGGATTTCCACCAAAAGCGGCCTGGTGCCTTCCATGCTGGCGGTAATCACCGCGCCTGCCGCCTGCTCGCTGCGCTGAGTGATAAACAAGTGAGAAGGGTTGGCTACTTCCACCATCCCTTCGTTTTCCATCATGAAAACCCCGATTTCATTGGTCGAACCGAAGCGGTTTTTAACCCCCCGCAGGATGCGGAAGCTGTGGTAGCGGTCGCCCTCTAAATAAAGCACACAATCAACCATGTGCTCCAGTAACCGCGGCCCGGCCATCATCCCCTCCTTGGTAACATGCCCCACCAGGAAAATGGCCATGTTCTGTTCCTTGGCCAGGCGGACCAGTTCGGTGGCTACTTCCCGCACCTGGCTGACGCTGCCGGGGACTCCTTCCAGCTCACTTTTATAAACCGACTGCACCGAGTCTACTATCACCACCGCGGGCTTGATTTTTTCAGCCGCGTCAATTAAATCTTCAAGCTCGGTAACCGCCGCCGTAAAAAAACCCTCCCTTATATTAAGCCTCTCAGCCCGCATTTTTAACTGGTGCAGGGATTCCTCGCCGGTGGCATAAAAAACCCCGCCTTTTGAAGAGCCGGCGAGTTTTGCCGCCGCCTGCAAAAGCAGGGTCGATTTGCCGATCCCGGGGTCGCCGCCCAGTAAAATCACCGAACCGGCAACTATCCCGCCCCCTAAAACGCGGTCGAATTCTGCTATGCCGGTAACGCGGCGTTCCTCGTTAACCGGGGCCACCTCGTTTAAAGAGACCACTTCCGCAGTGCCTGTAGGCTGCCCGGAGAAAAAGCTCCTTTTTTCTTTCGGAGCAGCTTTTACCTCGGCCATGGTATTCCACTCATTGCAGCCCGGGCAGCGTCCCATCCATTTATAAGATTCGTAGCCGCAATCTGTACAGCAAAAAAGGGTAGTTTTTTTCTTGGCCAAATTCTTTTTTTCATCCTTTCTAATAACTATCCTGAATCTAGTGACTATCCCGAAAGCTCATGCAACTTTTCTAAGTTGACCCGGTCCCAGTCGGTGCCGTTTTCGGGGGTTTCAAGGATAACCGGCAGGTTTTCCGGCCAGCCGTACTGCAAAAGAGCGGCAAAGCCTTCCTTGCCGATATTGCCCTCCCCGATATGGGCATGGCGATCAACCCGGGAACCTTGTTC
>CAYXQO010000076.1:0-5665 GCA_964467475.1 uncultured Syntrophomonadaceae bacterium | reverse complement strand
GGAACTACAGAGACTTCAACAATGGCCATTTTGAAAACACCTCACTTTTTCTTTTATTTTACCACATCTCCAACCTTTGCAATGGATTGCATAATTAACCTGCTTTAAAAATTATATGCTGACAAAATTTTTATCTGGGGGCTAGTTTTTTCATAATATTATTGAAATAAAATAAAGGCGGAAGTAATATCCCGCCTTTATTTCGGAGTATAGAAAGTTTACTTTTTGACGATTAACCGGTTACTGGTTGATTATTTCGGCTGCTTCTACGGTGTTATAAAGCAGCATAGTTACGGTCATTGGTCCGACACCGCCGGGGACCGGGGTGATGTAAGAAGCTTTTTCTGCTATTGGTTCATAATCTACATCTCCGACCAACCGGAAGCCTTTCTTTTTGCTGGAATCTTCGATCCGGTTAACCCCGACATCAATTACGATAGCTCCTTCTTTGACCATATCAGCGGTAATTGCCTGCGGTTTACCCATGGCGGCAACCAGGATATCAGCTTGCGTGGTGTACTTTTCCGGGTTTTTAGTTCCGGTATGGACTACGGTTACTGTAGCATTGGCGCCTTCTGCTTTTTGCATCAGCATTGCGGCCAGAGGTTTTCCGACAATATTACTCCGTCCGCAGATCACTACATGTTTGCCGGCCGGGTCATTTCCGGAGCGCATCAGCATTTGCTGGGCCCCATGAGCGGTGCAGGGCAGTGGGCACTTTTCACCTCTTAAAAGTAAACCCTGGTTGACGGGATGAAAGCCATCGACATCCTTTTCCGGGGCAATAGCATTGACCACTTTTTCCTCATCAATGTGGTCCGGAAGGGGGAGCTGAACCAGGATCCCGCTGAACTTTTTGTCATTGTTCATTTGCTCGATTAAATCGAGTACTTCTTTTTCCGAAATGTCTGCGGGTTTGCGGATTGTTTCTTCATGAATCCCGATTTCCTCGCAGCCTTTAGCTTTGCTGGTAACGTAGGAAACCGATGCAGGATCTTCACCCACCAGGATAACCCCCAGGCCCGGGTGGATATCCTTTTTCTTCAATTCCTCAACCTTTTGCTTTAACTCGTTCCTGATTTCTGCTGCTACTTCCTTGCCTGAGATAACTGTAGCTGGCATAAGTCAAACCTCCCTTAAAATATTTTTGCATTATTGTTCCCGTGTCTTTGAAGATACTAATTAAGCAGTTGCTGCATATTATCTCAAACAATTCAATCAGCATCTTCTTCATTGATTAATGGTTGACAAGAATATATTCGACAAAATTTAATATTTTCCTATTGACCTTGTTAAATTTGGCACAAAAATTTTGCTGAAGATGTTCCATATATATGTATTTCCGGTATTCCTAAGAAAAAGCCCTTTCATGGCTGGATAAAACGTTTATGAAGGTAAGTTTATTAAAAATCCCTGAAAAATAACGATGAGAGAGTAAACATAACCCCTGAGATGAGCAAATATATGCCGATAAGCACAATGATTATGGAAAAAATAACAATGGCCGAATAGATCATCCCCACTCCGAAAGCTAAGTGTATTACTCCGGAAATAATTGTAGGGGTAATATTTGCTGTTTGCTTTAGCTTGTTTGCGGTAACGAAACGATCCACCCCAAGCATTATGGCGATTATCCCGATAATGGTGCCTACTAGAGTTATGGTGACATCCGGGTTAAAGAGCATAAACAAACCGATTAAAAGAATAATTATCCCGAAGATTAACAGCAGATTCCGGTGGGCGATAACTCTCCATTTTGCAGCGACGGTAATCAACCTGAAAATGCCAAAGACAGTGATTATTGCGCCGACAAATACTGCTAAAAACTCTGTCACCCTGTCGGGGACAAACAAAAAAACAATTCCAATTACCATTAAAACAATTCCGACAATTAAGCCTACCGGTTGGATTCTTTCATAAGCAAACATCTGTCCATCTCCTTTGCTCATTGAACCTGATACTTTTCCTTATTAATCATACTATAATAACGATGCCTTGGAAATGATCACGTGGCAAATAGACCGGGTATTACTGATTTTTTTTGATTTTCCTTTTTACTTATGGTTGTTTTGCAGGTATTTAGAAATAAAAGTAGAAATTATGTTTGAATTTGCTTGCAAATACAGGTTGTAGGGTTAAATATTATATTATGATTGAAGCTAAACAGAGGAGATAAACAATGCGCAGAATTTCCCTCGACAGAGTAAGACCGGGCATGACCCTGGCCAAGGCGGTATTAGGCGGGACCGGGCAGGTGTTGCTCAGGAAGGGCGTGGAGATCAAGCCGCAATATATCAGTTACCTGCAGCAGCTTGGGGTTCATCACATCTATATCCATGACAGCCGGATCGAAGATGTGGAAGTGTCTGATGTGATTAATGAGGAAACCCGTTACGAAGCTCGCAGCCTGGTGAAAAATATTATGAAAAATGTGAAGTCACCCGCTAATAATGTCAAAAGCCTTAATGTTGATGATAGAAGTATTATCGAGACCGTAACCAAGATTGTGGATGAGTTATTGGAAAATAAAGATTTGCTTGTTCAGCTTGTAGACATCAGGACCAAGGATGATTATCTATTTGCTCACAGTGTGAACTGTACTGTCCTGGCCACTTTAGTTGCAACAAAGATGGGCTATGATATGAAGCAGTTGAAACTTTTAGCAATGGGCACCTTGCTGCACGATATTGGGATGGTGACGGTACCGGAACTGATCTTGAAAAAGTCGGGTGATTTGACTGAGGATGAATATGAAACTGTGAAAAAGCACCCCGAGTATGGCTATGAAATATTTAAGAAAACTAACCTTTTTGATGCCCGGGCAGGTGCTGTAATTTTACAGCACCATGAGCGTTATCACGGGCAGGGATATCCCCGGGGGATCAGCGGAGATAAGATTAATCATCTAGCTCAGATTGTTAGTATTGTTGATGTTTATGATGCATTAACCTCGGAAAAATTTCACCGAAAAGCCTACTATCCTCATCAAGCTGTGGAAATGCTTATGGCTCGAGGTGGGGAGTACTTCGAGATGAACATATTAAACAAATTCCTTTCTGTAATTGCCGCTTACCCGGTTGGGTTTCATGTTTTTTTGAGCAACGGGGAAAGCGGCCTGGTGATAGCTAACAACCCCGGGTTAACGCTGAGACCGGTGGTCAGGGTATTATATACTGGGGAAGACCTGGCTCCCCATCCATCTCCCTACGACCTCGATCTATCTCAGTCTCTTGATTTAACTATTACCGGGGTGATTGAGTAAAACCTGAAAAAGCTATGGAGGCAGGGTTTTATGGAAAAAAACGAAAACAAGGTAAATGACCCGGTAGATGTTAGCCCGGGTAATGAAAAAAAACATAATTTTTTTACGGTCATCAGCGATTTTTTAGACTGCCTGGTGGTGATTTTAGATCAACAGGGCAAAATTGTTTATTACAATAAATTTTGTGAAACAGTGACCGGTTTTTCTTTTGAAGAAGTGAGAAATAAATATTACTGGGATGTTTTTTGCCTGCCTGAAGAAAAAGAGCTCTATAAAGCATTTTTTGAAATGCTTGATGTAGAGAAGTACCCACTGGAATTAGAGACACAGGTTACAGGTAAAGACGATAAGGTTTCCACAATATTGTGGAAGTACAATGTTTTGCAGCAGCATAATGAGGGGGAATTATACCATGTCCTTTCCGGTATCGACATAACTAATTACGACCGGGCCAATAAAGAACTGCAAAAAATAGGAGAACGGTACCGGACAATAATTCATGTATCCCCGGTGGCTGTGATCTCACTTGATCCTGATTTCAAGATTACAAGTTGGAGCTCAGCTGCAGAAAACCTGCTTGGTTGGACGGAAAAAGATGTGCTAGGTAAGAGCATTTTTCTCATATTTGGCAATAATAACTCCGGGTTGGAGGAGGCATGTATTAATACTAGAAAAGGGAAAACTACTTGCGATTTGGAGCTTTCCTGCAACAGGAAAGATGGGTCTTCAGTTTATGTCAGCCTTTACACGGCTCCTACACATGATTACAGTGGTGCGGTTGATGGCGTTGTGTTGATTGCTTTAGATATAACCGAACGCAAAAATGCGGTAGAATCATTAAACTATCAGCTGGAAGTGGAAAAACTTACTGCCAATGTATCTTCCTATTTTGCCAACCTCCCGGCGGAACATTTACATGACGGGATAAGTGATGTGCTTGAAATGGTGGGTGAATTTCTGCAGGTTGACCGGGGCTTTGTGCTAAAGCTTTCTGCAGATTATAAAACGAGCAGTCTCAGCCATGAATGGCATGTAGAGGGAAACGTCCCGATAAAAGAAACTTTACAATCCAGGCAATTTAAAGAACTGCCATGGTGGCAGGAAAAACTTAGCTCAAAAAACTGTTTCAGTTTCTCTGATATCAATAGTCTCCCCCCAAGAGCTGAAAAGGAAAAACAGCTTTTCAGATCACAAAATGTGCAATCCATGATTTGCATGCCTTTGATTAAAGAAGGAAAGCTTTTTGGAGCTGTTGGTTATGAAAAAGTATTGGGAAAGAAGAAATGGACCAGGGATCATAAAAAACTGCTAACGGTGATCGCGGAGCTGATTTCAAATGCCTTTTCTCGCTATCTGGCCCATAAAGAAATCAGTTATATGAGTTTCCATGATCAGTTGACAGACCTCTATAATCGACATTACCTTGCAGAAGAGATGCACAGGCTTGATACTTCCAGACAATTGCCGCTCAGTATTATTATTGCCGATCTTAACGGGCTTAAGCTGGTTAATGATATCTATGGGCATATCAAGGGAGATGAATTGCTCAAGAAAACCGCTGAGATTTTAAAAACTTCCTGCCGCGAAGAAGATATAATCGCCCGCTGGGGCGGGGATGAATTTTTAATTCTTTTGCCAAAGACCTCAAAACAAAAAGCGGAAATGATCCAAAAAAGAATCATGGAAAACTGCCCGCACAACTACACCGGAGATGTTCCCATTTCGATTGCCCTGGGGGTAGAATGTAAAACTGAACATGACCAAGATCTACAGGACATAATTAGAAAAGCGGAAGATAAAATGTATGAACAAAAACTGAGCCAAAGTCGCAATACTACTGGTTCTATCATTTCTGCCCTAAGGAAAGCGCTGGCCGAAAAAAGTTTTGAAAAAGAAGAACACATCCAGCTGGTAGAAGAGGTGTCAGTAAAGATTGGTCAAAAACTGGGATTTGCCGAGATCGAACTCAATCGCTTAAAATTACTGGCCAACCTGCATGATATCGGCAATATTAATATTCCAAAAGAAATTTTAACCAAAAACGGGCCACTAACCGCGGAAGAGTGGGCGGTGGTTGTAAAGCACCCTGGAATAGGCTTTCGGATTGCCCGGGCCACCGAAGAACTGGCCCATGTTGCGGAAGAGATCATGGCCCACCATGAGCATTATGACGGCAGCGGTTACCCGCAGGGCCTGGAAGGCAAGGAAATCCCTTTGCTATCGCGCATTGTGGCAATAGCCGATGCTTACTCTGTGATGAAGCAAGGCAGGCCTTACCGGCGAAAAAAGAACCATGAAGAGATTGTAGCTGAATTCAAGAAATGCTCCGGAACCCAGTTTGATCCCGAATTAGTGGATATATTTATAACCAACCTGAAAAATTTCGGGAAAAATTTCGGGACA
>CAYXQO010000075.1:0-5909 GCA_964467475.1 uncultured Syntrophomonadaceae bacterium | reverse complement strand
GCCCCACGGCTTTTTCGGGAAGCGGTGTCGAATCTTTAACCGGGGCCTGGTCGGTTGAAGACATTGAAATGAAACAATTCGACCGGGATTTATTGCTGATCGGTTATCCGGTTTCCGGTAAAACAAGTGAACAAAAATCGGTAGCAAGGATGCAGTAACCGGGCTGGAGGGGAGTTTACTCCTTTAACGGTGAATGAGCTACTGCTCAGCTAGAGCCGTACTGCTTTTGGGCCGGGGACATCTCTGGTAAAGTGGTCGCAATGGTCGGTGAAGCAAACACGTGAATAATAAGTAAGGATGTCCCAGGAAATTTTAATTGAAGTTCAGCGGTACCGGGATAGGAAAACAAATAAACGGACCCGTTTTTCTAGGGTGCCGATAGCGGATGGTGAAGTATTTGTTTACAGGTTTAATCGAAGAACAAGGCATAGTTCGCCGCATCAACAGTTCTACAGAAGGCGCCGGCCTGGTTATCGGCGCTGAAAAAGTCCCTGCTGGATTAAAGGAGGGGGACAGTATTGCTGTAAACGGTCCTTGCCTTACTGTAACCGAACCGGGGAAAGAAAGCTTCACCGCCTGGGTGATGCCCGAGACCTTAGAGAAATCAAACTTAAAAGAATTAACCACTGGGCACCGGGTCAACCTGGAACGTTCCCTGACCCTCGGAAGCCGCCTGGGCGGCCACATAGTCAGCGGCCACGTCGATGCGGTGGTTACACTTTCCGGAAGGCAGCAGCAAGGAGGCGCAGAAATTTTGTTTTTCCGTACTCCTCCCGAGCTGCTCCGCTACATTGTTCCCAAGGGATCAGTAGCATTAGACGGGGTCAGTTTGACCGTAGTCGATGTGGATGAAAATGGTTTTTCGGTCGGGATAATTCCCCACACTGCCGGTCAAACCACCCTGGGCTTCAAAAAAGAAGGATCGCTAATAAACTTGGAAGTGGATATGATCGGCAAATATGTTGAAAAAATACTTGCCACCCGGATGGAAGGAGAAAAAGAACAAAACCAGGGGATCAGCATCTCTTACCTCCAGGAAAAAGGATATCTTTAGCTGTAAGGAGTGAACTCATGTGACATTTAACACCATTGAAGAAGCGCTTGAAGATTTGAGAGAGGGGCGCATGGTCGTCGTGGTCGACGATGAAGACCGGGAAAATGAAGGCGACCTGGTTATGGCTGCCTCAAAGGTGACCCCGGAGGCGATTAATTTCATGATCCGCTACGCGCGGGGCCTTGTTTGCGCACCTCTAACCCCGGAGCGGGTTGCGGAACTGGATCTGCCCCAGATGGTCACCAACAAAACTGATACTCACTGTACCGCCTTTACCGTTTCGGTGGATGCCGGTTCCTGCACTACCGGGATTTCGGCATTTGAGCGGGCTCAGACGATCGAAGCGCTGATCGATCCCGAAACCAGGCCTGCGGATTTACAGAAGCCAGGTCATGTATTTCCCCTGGAAGCCAAACCGGGTGGGGTACTTCGCCGGGCGGGGCACACCGAGGCGGCGGTGGACTTATCCAATTTAGCCGGCCTGGGCTCTGCCGGGGTTATCTGTGAAATAATCAATGAAGACGGTAGTATGGCCCGCTTGCCTCAACTGGTTGAGTTCTGCAAAACGCACAATTTGAAGTTGATTAGCATCGCCGATTTGATCAACTACCGGATTAAAAAAGAAAAACTGGTCTGGCCTTCAGCCAAAGCTGAAATGCCCACAATATTTGGGACTTTCGAGCTCACTGCCTATGAAAACAATCTGGATCATCTGACTCACCTGGCCCTGATCAAGGGTGAAATCGATCCTGAGAAGCCCACCCTGGTGAGGGTGCATTCCGAATGCCTGACCGGCGACGTGTTCAGTTCCCTGCGCTGTGATTGCGGTAACCAGCTGAACCAGGCAATGAAAAAAATAGCAGATCACGGGTCCGGCGTTTTAATTTATATGCGCCAGGAAGGCCGCGGTATCGGGCTTTTAAACAAGATCCGCGCTTATGAATTGCAGGACAAGGGTAAGGATACGGTGGAAGCCAATGAAGAACTGGGGTTTGAAGTAGATCTGCGCGATTACGGGATCGGGGCGCAGATTATGGTCGATCTCGGCTTGAAAAATATCAGGCTTTTAACCAACAATCCTCGCAAAATTAAAGGGCTTGAAGGTTATAGCCTGAACATTGTCGAAAGGGTTCCCTTGGAAACAGAGCCTTGTCAGTATAACTGCAATTACTTGACAACCAAGAAGAACAAGCTTGGTCATTTATTAAACATTACTTGAAATAATAACCGGGAGGGAACATCTTGAAAACTTTTGAAGGAAAACTGGTTGCTCGTGATTACCGCTTTGCCATTGTTGTCAGCCGGTTTAATGAATTTATTTCCGGCCACCTTTTAAGCGGTGCCCTGGATTGTTTGAAACGCCATGAAGCAGAAGAAGGGAACATAGAAATTATCTGGGTACCCGGTTCGTTTGAAATGCCACTTGGGGCCAAAAAGGCTGCCGGTAGTGGACGTTATGATGCCGTGATTTGCTTAGGGGCAGTGATCCGTGGATCCACCCCTCATTTTGAATATGTGGCTTCGGAGGTAGCCAAGGGAATAGCCAGTGTGGGCTTAGAAACCGGCACCCCGGTCATCTTCGGGGTGGTTACCAGCGACACCCTGGAACAGGCCATTGAAAGAGCCGGCAGCAAAGCCGGTAATAAGGGGTGGCAGGCTGCTGCTTCGGCGATCGAAATGGCCGACTTAAACAGCCAGCTTTAGTTTTTCGGTTAAATTTTGAACAGCTTATTACAACCAGAACTAAAGCTGCCGGGATATAGCAATTATGCTACTCAGCCAAAGCGAGCACACATATAAATTTATTTTAGGGCCCCAGCAGCCCTAACCAGAGACTATAACTTAAGCTAAAGGAGCCGGTCACTTGACAAACAACGCCTCCGAAAAATTTTTAATCATCGATGGAAACAGCTTACTTTACAGGGCTTTTTTTGCTCTTCCTCTCTTGCAAAATCGTCGCGGAGAACACACCAATGCTGTTTACGGCTTCAGCAACATGCTCTTTAAGCTTTTAGAAGAAGAACAACCTGATTATGCAGCGGTGGCATTTGACCCACCCAAACCGACCTTTCGCTCCAGGATTGAGCCTTCATATAAAGCCCAGCGAGAGAAAGCCCCACCGGAACTAAGCGAGCAGATCCTGAAGGCCCGCCAGCTTTTAGAGACAATGGGCCTCAGTGTTTTTGAAGTGGAAGACTATGAAGCCGACGATATAATCGGCACTATTACTGAAAAGTTTACCGGAAATAAACGTAAAGTTACAGTAGTTACCGGTGATGCCGATCTTTTGCAGGTTTTAGGCGAAGGCGTTAATGTGCTTTTAACCAAAAAAGGGATTACCCAGATGGAACGTTATGATTCCTCCCGCTTCCGAGATGAGTATGGTTTTGAACCGCAGCAAATTATAGACTACAAAGCACTCAAGGGGGATGCTTCAGACAATATCCCGGGAGTTCCCGGGATCGGGGAAAAGACCGCCCGCAATCTGATTGAAGGCTATCACAACCTGGAAAACCTCTATGAAAATCTTGACCAGTTGAAGAAGAAAACTGCCGAAAACCTGCAAGATTACCGGGATCAGCTCGAAACCGGCCGCCGGCTGGTAATCATCGAGCGGGATGTCCCCATGGAGTTTGACTGGGAAAAGTGCCGTTACCGCGAGCCTGATTATGAGCGGCTGCTTCCTCTTTTAAACGAACTTGAATTCAAGAGCCTGATTAATAAGCTAAAAAATAAAATTTCCGGCAGCGGCGAACAAGAGGCCCCGGAAAGCAGCAAACCCGGGGAATTAATCGAAAACATGGAGGAGTTACACCGGGTTTTGGAACAGCTGGGCGAAGACGATACCCTGGCCCTGTTGTTGGAATATGAGAAAGGGCGTCCCTACTGGAAGCAGCCGGTCCTGGTACTGGCCCTGGCTGCCGGCCGTGGTGGTTGTTATTATCTAAACCCTTCATCTTTCGGTAGCCGGGAAAATGAAATCTGGGAAAGCTTATCTACTGTCCGCAACCGCGGGGTTGCCCTGATTACCCACAACCTAAAAAAGTGGTTTCACCTCTTTTACCAAAGGAACCTTTCGGTGCCGGATTTTACATTTGACACCGAGCTTGCCGCTTACCTGGTTGACCCGGTCCGCAGCGGTTACGGGTTGCCTGAATTGATGCAGTGGTACCTGGGTTTGGAGATGGCGGACAGGGGTGGCACCAAAAAAGAATCGCAAAAATTCGACCGGCGGGGCCCACAGTTGGCCGGCCAGGTCGGACAGCTTTTTGCTCTCAAGGAATGCCTGGAAGAAGAGCTGAAGGAGCAGGAAATGGCTTCCCTGCTTTACGACCTAGAGCTGCCCCTGGCAGAAGTGCTTGCCCGTATGGAACGACGCGGGATTGCTATCGATACCGGGTACCTGCGTGATCTTTCAGCGGAAATACAAAACCGCCTCGAAGAACTGGAACAAAAAGTTTATGTTCTTGCCGGTGAAGAGTTTAACCTAAATTCTCCCCAGCAGCTTTCCGAGGTCTTGTTTGACAAACTTAAACTCCCCGTTATTCGCAAGACCAAGACCGGCCGCTCTACCGATGCCGCTGTTTTGGAAGAACTGGCCAGTCAGCACGAAATCGCTGCGCTCATCCTGCACTACCGGCAATTGGCCAAACTGGAGGGAACCTACCTTTCCGGGCTGATTGATTTAATCGATCAAGAAGAGGATAAATTATATACCCGGTTCAACCAGACAGCCACAGCTACCGGCCGTCTAAGCAGTAGCGATCCCAACCTGCAAAACATTCCTATTCGCCTGGAGGAGGGAAGACGGATCAGGCGTGCATTTGTTCCCTCGTCAAAAGAAATGATATTTTTCGCCGCCGACTATTCCCAGGTTGAGCTGCGCATCCTGGCACATCTTTCAGAAGACCCAATCCTGATCGAAGCTTTTAGAACGGGTGAAGATATCCACCAGCGCACGGCCGCGGAAGTAAACCATGTTTCCCTTGAAGAAGTTACTCCGCTTATGCGTGAAAAAGCCAAGGCGGTCAATTTCGGAATTATTTATGGTTCCAGCGATTATGGCTTGTCCCAAAATTTAAAGATACCCCGTGCCGAGGCCAAGGCTTACATTGACAACTATTTTGAACGTTACCAGGGAGTTAGAGAATACATGGATCGCATTATCGCACAGGCCCGGGAGCAGGGGTATGTTACCACCATGCTCAACCGTAGGCGATACTTGCCGGAAATACATTCTTCCAACCACAATACCCGCAGCTTTGCCGAGCGGATGGCTTTGAACACCCCGATCCAGGGATCCGCCGCCGATATTATAAAACTGGCTATGCTGAAAATCGACGGTATCATCAAGGAAGGCGGTTTCAGCGCTTCTATGTTGTTACAGATCCATGATGAATTACTTTTTGAGATCGAAGAAGAGGAGCTAAACTTCTTTGCCCCTATGGTCCGGAAGGAAATGGAGCAGGCTTTTGAATTGAGTGTTCCCCTGCAGGTAGACCTTAAATGGGGCTACAGCTGGGAAGAACTTAAAGAAATGGACTAGCTCTGGCATGTATGATCAACCGTGCAGGCAAGCAGTTGCCCGGCTGGCGGTTTGCTCAGTTGCCCTAAAAGGAGTTATTAATGCCCGAACTGCCCGAAGTAGAAGTAATCCGCCGCGAACTTGATCCCTTGATCCGGGGCAAAACCTTCAGCAAGCCATGTCTTTACGTAGCTTCCACCATTGCACACCCTTGTGCGGAAGAGTTTACTAACAGGTTGCAAGGGCGCATGGTAAAAAAGGTTGACCGCAAGGGGAAATACCTGTTAATTTATCTTGATTGCGGGATTCTTGCCGTCCATTTACGCATGA
>CAYXQO010000074.1:2460-5941 GCA_964467475.1 uncultured Syntrophomonadaceae bacterium | reverse complement strand
CGTTAAAAAGTAAATAGGCAGATTTAAAAGTGTCAACAACCCCGTCCCCTTGGCACAAAGGGCTGCCATAGAAATGGCAGCCCTTATAATTATTGAACTAAATTGTGATATTGTGGGTTAGAATAACTCGATACCGAACCTTCCTAATACACCTACAACCATTACCACAAATACGCCAATAGGAATGATGTACTTGAGGAAAGGAGCCATCCAGTTACCAACCTTCATTCCAGTGGCACCCTTGTTTGCTTCATCCGTTAAAGCTTTCATGCCCCAGAAGTGTCCGGCAAAGATTACCGTTAGAACACCACCAAGTGGCAACATGATGCTGTCAGAAACGAAGTCATAGAAATCAAGCATGTCCATTCCAATGATGGTAACATGACCAAGGGCTCCTGCATGCAGGGCCGGTGGAATACCGACTATGAAGATAATTGCCCCCATCAAGAGAGCGGCCTGTTTTCTGGTCCAGCCTTTTTCATCGATAAAGTAAGCTGCGACGACCTCGAGCAGTGATATGGCTGAAGTGAGGGCGGCAATTGATAGGAGTAAGAAGAATACGAAACCGAAAAATTCACCGGCCGGCATTTCAGCAAAAACGGCGGGTAGGGTTATAAAAGCTAAGCCTGCCCCGCTAGCTGGATCTAGGCCGATAGCAAAAACGGCCGGGAAAATTGCAAAACCAGCCAGGATCGCGATAGATGTGTCTGCAAAGATAACTTGCAAACTACTTTTGGGAATGTCATCCTTACTTGACAGGTAGCTACCGTAAGTGAGGATAGCTCCCATCCCGAGGCTCAAGGTGAAGAAAGCCTGGCCGATAGCGCTCAGGAAAGTATCAATGGTTATAACAGAGAAGTCCGGAGTGAACATGAAAGCGATGCCTTCACCGGCTCCCGGCAGGGTGACAGACCTAAGAATCACTACCAGCATTAACACTACCAGTGCCGGCATCAGGTATGTGACCACTCTTTGGATACCTTTTACAACACCAGCTGCGATAATACCGGCTGTTATGACCATAAAAATGAAATGCATAATCAATGGTTCAGCTACACCGGTGATATGGCCGACAAAAAATTCCCCAGCCGCTTCGGCCCCAACCGGGAAACCTGTTAGTGCTTTGAAAATAAAAGAAACGGACCAACCGGCAATAACCGAGTAGAAACTAAGGATAATAAATCCGGTGAGCACTCCTATAGCACCAACAATCCACCAGGGAGTTCCCGGTGCCAGGGCCTTAAATGCACCTACGGGGTTACGCTGGGTTATCCTGCCAATAGAAATCTCTGTAACCATGACAGGGTAACCGATGAAGATAATACACACGAGATAAATGAGTAAAAATACCGCTCCGCCTTGCTCGCCTAGCACATAGGGGAACCTCCAGATGTTACCGAGCCCTACTGCAGAACCTGCTGCGGCAAGGACAAATCCAATACGTGATAGCCATTGTTCTCTTACTGGACCAGTCATTTTGTACCTCCTTATTTCTAGTAAAACTCTTAGTTAGTTATTTTGGAGAACTAGCTTATAAAAATGGTACTCCCGAAAAGCTTTTTGTTTAAAGCTTATTTGTCTATTTTTCACCTCCTCAAATTAAATTAGAAGTACCCATTATATATAAAGATAACTTTGCCTGTTTTTACTTGATTTGTAAAATACATATGAACTTCAAAGAACCGCGTTTATTCTTATCAGCTTTAAACAAGTTAAATTATAGGTTAATTTCATCAAATACTGGTTTATTCCGCTAAAATACACATTTATATCATACAAATTTAAGTTGACAAAACCTAGGGAATTGAGTATAATTTAATATCTACCTATATATGTAATATATAACCAATAATTATTTGTGCCACAATAGAAATAATTACTGTTAATATGTATTGTTTTTTTATAATAATATAATTGAGATATCTAAATATTGTTTGGGGTGTTAATAAGTTTGCTGTAGTAACAATAACCCCTTATGTGCCCTTAACTTAAAAAACTTCTAGGAGGTGATAACACATAAGTAATTAGATTGACCCTGTAATTTAACAAAAATGAATAGGAGGTATGTAAATGTTAGGCGATCGTGAACATTGGACGACGCGAGTAGGCTTTATTCTAGCCGCTGCAGGTTCCGCAGTAGGTTTGGGTAACATTTGGCGCTTCCCTTATGTTACCGGTATGAATGGTGGAGCAGCATTTTTACTTATTTACTTAGTAGCAATTGTCATAATTGGCTATCCGATGATGGTAACTGAAATGACCCTGGGTAAGAAAACCCAGCGTAACCCGGTGGGAGCTTTTAAAGCTATGGCTCCGAATACCCCGTGGTGGTTGGTCGGTGCCCTGGGTGTGTTTACCGGTTTTGTGATTTTATCTTATTATTCGGTTGTGGCCGGCTGGTCCCTGGCATATATTTTCAGGGCTATAGGCGGCTTTACTCCTGATATGGATTTTGCCAATTTGTTTTATACAACAATTGGTGTGGATATCGGGGAAGGCCCCAATATTATTACTCCGATTATATGGCATTTAGTGTTTATGGGGATTACTGTTGGTGTTATTGCATCGGGGGTAGTAAGGGGCATCCAGCGCTGGGTTAAAATCCTGATGCCGGTGCTGTTTATTCTTTTATTAATACTGGTTGTCAGGTCGGTTACTCTGCCCGGGGCAGGAGAAGGTCTTGCTTTTTACCTGAGCCCTGATTTTTCAGCAGTAACCGGTCAGACTTTCCTCGATGCTATTGCTCAAAGTTTCTTTACCTTAAGCCTCGGTATGGGGGCAATTATTACTTACGGTAGTTATCTGAGCAAAGACTCAACTATCGGGGACAATGGAGGCTGGGTGGTCGGCCTTGACACCGGTATTGCGATTATTGCCGGTTTTGCTATTTTCCCGGCAGTTTTCGCCCTCGGTTTAGAACCGGGCGCCGGGCCTGGTTTGACTTTTATCACGCTTCCTGCAGTGTTTGCCGAACTGCCTGCCGGTAGCTTCTTTGGTTTCCTGTTTTTCCTGTTATTATCAATTGCCGCTTTAACTTCGGCTATCTCCTTGCTCGAAGTGGTCGTTGCCTGGCTGATTGATGAAAAAGGATGGACCAGGAGCAAGGCTTCGATTCTTATGGGAGTTATTATCTTCCTGGTAGGTATTCCCACCTCCCTGGGTTATAACGTCCTTGGTGACGTAACTTTCTTAGGAATGGACCTCTTAGATACCTACGACTGGTTCGCCAATGCTCTGTTCCTACCCATTGGCGGTTTACTGACTGCTATTTTTGTCGGTTATGTCTGGCAGGCAAAAAGGGCACAGGAATTTGCCAATGATCCGCCAGGTAAAATAAAAATTGGTGACTGGTATGGATTTCTAATCCGCTATATTGTGCCACTGGCAATCATTGTCGTATTAATTTTTGGTCTAATCGACACCTTCGGTGGCTAAAGAAGGTTGCTTAATATTGCAGATAAGGGGTCCGGTTTCTTAGGAA
>CAYXQO010000074.1:0-2360 GCA_964467475.1 uncultured Syntrophomonadaceae bacterium | reverse complement strand
AATTTTAAAAAGAGTAATAGTAATAATAAAAGAAGGCACTACAATGTTTATAACAATAATATCTTAGACTGGAACGCTTTTAGTTGCCTTGCGATTGGTATAGATATTACGAACAGTTACCGTGATTAATACTACTGCCCCACCAATGATAGCCCATGAACCTGGAGTTTCCCCTATAATTAAGAAAACCCAGACCGGGTTTAACAACGGTTCGATAGTTTGAATTAGAACAGCATCAATGGCAGTAAGATGCTTGATAGCGGTTGAATAAAGCAAAAAAGGCAGACCAAGCTGAAAGATGCCCAGGTAAAATAAGGGGGGCAGGCTTATGGCAGTGGGTGGTTCTTGAAGTATAAATGGCAGGCATACCAGGGCGGTGATCACATTGCCCAGAATAACTGTTTCTACAGGAGAGCCGCTTTTTTGCATGCGCATAAAAATGATGAGCAGGGCAAAAAAAACAGCACTGAAGATAGCAATAAAGTTGCCCCACATGCCGCCGGGTGAGAGCTTATCTAAGAAAAACAGGGCCATTCCGCAAATCACAATAATAATTACGCTCCAATCAAAACGGCTTACCCTTTCTTTCAGTAACCATAAACCGAAAAGAGCGGTGAAAACCGGCATGGTGTATTGAAGCAAAATAGCATTGGCTGCGGTAGTCATCACTGTAGCCACTACAAAAGTGATCATGGCACCAGCATAACACAGCGCCCCTGCTATTTGAGGTAATGACCAGGTAAAGCGTATTGATTTGTTTAACAAAGAAAGCAGCATTACTGCTGCTATTGCTCCGCGAAACCCGGCGATTGTAAAAGGGTTTAGATCGATTATTTTAATAAACAGGCCGCTGGTGCTCCATAATATGGCCGAAGCGAATACCAGGGCAATTGCTTTGTTACGGGGAAAATGCTTTCCTTCCAGGATTGCTGTGATCAACTTGTCGATTCCTCCATTTAGGCTTGTAAGCTAAGGTTGTTAACTTCAAAAGAAACTATAACATTATATATTTACCATTGCAAAAGCACTTGCAAGCTTAGCTTGTATAATGAGTTTATTTTTGCTTGATACAGGAATACGCCTGTGATACTATCATATTTAATTAGAGCTAAGGGAAGGACGTAAAGAAAATGGCCAGGACTTCAGTAAAAATTGGCATCATCATGCTGGCCCTCTGGATAATCCCCGTTATAGGAGTAGCCCTGGCTTTAACCGGTCTGGTAATAGCCCTGGTAAGCCATTCCAACCTGAAGAATGATATGTCCAGGGCCGGGATCTTTCTAAACAGCCTGGGGCTGGGTTTAGCTTTACTCAATATTACCGTTACTTTCTACCTGCTAATTACAGGCGATTTCGATCCTGCTAGGCTGCTGGATCAATTAGAGCAGTTAAACTAAAGGGTTATTACTCGCTCTGCACAAAGCATTAACTCGGCAATATCATACATATTGCTTACCTGGCCTGCTTTATGCCGGTCTTTTAGACTATAGTAATCTAAGCAAGTCCCGCATACTAATAGTTCTACTCCTTTATCTTCAAGTTCGGCTAAGTCCTCTAGGACAGGTGACCCTTCTACTGCCAGATTAACCCCTGCATTCATCAGCACAATAGCCTTGGGTGGGCTCTCTGCCTGGGTCAAAGTATAAATGTAGTTGCGCATCAACATGCTACCAAGCTCACTGCTGCCCTTGCCCAGTTCATTGGTGGGTATAAATAAAACCGGATTTTTAGTTTTACCCTCTTCTGAGGTAGGTTGATTGGTAGCAGGCTTTATCTCTGCTTTTTCTGTTGGAATATGGTCAGCGTCTTCTATAACAAGAATCCGATACGACCCTTCTTTTTCACTCACTTCTGTGGTTTTTCCCTGGTTTTTGGCGAAGCGCATCACGTTATCCCGAGCGGTTTGGTTGTCAACTAGCACCGTCACTTTCATCCCCGGATTTTCGGCCAGCGCTTTTTTGGTGCGCAGGACCGGTTCAGGACAGTTTAAGCCGCGGCAATCTAGTTCCATCATGTAGAAAAGCCCCCTTAAAATTGTCATTCATTTATTTTGCTCAGCAACCTTCGATATTGATATTAGTTACCGGCAAGCGCAGCTATTTCTTTAACTGCGCTAACCAGGTAATCAATATCATTTTTGCTTGTAAAGTAACCTGGGCTTAGCCTAATTGTTCCCTGTGGAAAGGTACCGGTAGCCTGGTGGGCCAGCGGGGCGCAGTGCAGGCCAGTCCGGCAAATGACTCCGTAAGTGCTTTCTAAGATATAACCAACTTCACCGCAGTCTGCTCCATCTAAAGTAAAAGAGAGCACTGCTGCGCATTGATCAGAGGAAGGAGGTCCGTGTAGGGTCACTCCTTCTA
>CAYXQO010000073.1:0-5992 GCA_964467475.1 uncultured Syntrophomonadaceae bacterium | reverse complement strand
TATAGAAAGAAGCAGTCCCAGTATTAAGCGGCTCCAGCTAAATTGGTTCAGCTCTGACATTGCAGTTCCTCGGTTCAGCTCCATTTTATGTGCTCTTAGATTTTATATTATACTATAACCTGCTTTAAAGAAACCATCATTTTCAAGCAGCATCTAAAAGGTGATACCCTTTTTACTATTAAACATATGGTAATAGTATATTTTATATGATATAATTAAATTATAACTTTTAGATTCACACAGAGGTGGTATTTCCGATGAAACAAAGAGTAATCATTTTTGGATCTATTGTTGTGTTGATATTATTAGGCTTAACAGCCTACATGATGCAGCAAGATACAGTTGATAATGAAACGGCCCAAATAGATGAAACTGCCGATAAGCCAGAAAATGATGCAGAGCCAGAGATAGATGTAGATCCGGAACCAGAAGAAGCAGAAGAAACAGATTCCGTTCCGGAGGAAGAACCGGTTCCGGAAATAGAACCCGTATTAGAAATAGTCGCTGAAGACTTAGGCCTGATCTGGGCAATTGATTTCCTGCCCGGCACAGCAAAGCTTTTGGCAAACGAAAATTCAGGTTCGATGTTTTTAATCGATACGGAAACGCTAGAGGTTGCTGAAATTGCAGGAGTCCCGGAGGTCGCATCAGGCGGCCAGGGCGGTTTGCTTGACCTGGAGGTATCGCCCGACTTTGATGATGATAGCTTGGTCTATCTAACCTATTCTGCCGCAAATGAAGCGGGAGAAACGACAACCCACCTGGCCCGCGCGGCACTGGATTTAGAAGAGCAAAGTTTAAACGACCTTGAGGTGCTGTATGTCGCCGAACCTTTCCGGGGCGGCACATCCCATTACGGGTCCCGGGTGGTGGTAAAGGATGAATACTTATACATGACCATCGGTGACCGCGGAGACAAAAACTTCGAGGACCACGTATCACAGGATCCGACCAATGTCCTTGGCACAACCATTCGGCTGCTGCGCGATGGCACCATCCCTGAAGACAACCCCTTTGTCGAAGATGCAGACGTCCTGGATGAAATCTACACCTACGGCCACCGCAACGCGCAGGGTATGACCATACACCCGGAAACAGGTGAGATCTGGCAGAGCGAGCACGGTGAGCAGGACGGTGATGAAATCAACATCATCTACGGGGGCAACAACTACGGCTGGCCTATAGCCACCTATGGCTGCACTTACGGGGCCGGCCAGGATATCGGGGTCCCTCCTGACGAACGTGATGACACAATCAACCCGGTGCATTACTGGGAATGCGGCAGCGGCGGATTCCCGCCCGCCGGGATGACCTTTTATGATGCAGACGGTTTCATAGACTGGCAGGGCGACCTCTTTGTCGGCGGTCTGGCCAGTCAATACCTGGCGCACTTCCGGGACACCGGTAATGGTTTAGAGGAGCTTGACCCGCTGCTTGCAGAC
This sequence comes from uncultured Syntrophomonadaceae bacterium, assembly GCA_964467475.1. GTDB lineage: Bacteria > Bacillota > Dethiobacteria > DTU022 > DTU022 > B1SED10-74M. Next base: position 4,550 of record CAYXQO010000073.1, on the reverse strand, counting down.
GAAGGCTGGCGCGTCCGCGACGTAACAGTCGGACACCATGATGGAGCCATCTATGCCGCTGTCGAGGGCAACAGCGTCTCAATTGCCCGCATCACACCAAAGCCAGTAGAATAAGCTTATATAAAAAAAACAGGGGTCAGGCACCGAACGGGCAAACGGTAGCCTGCCCCCTGGGAATAAATTCGGGAATAATTTCGGGACACGGAATAATTTCGGGACACAATGAAAATTATGCGAGATGTCTTCTCATTTATTTATCTCAAAATTGGTGTAAACCCGCGCAAACCTGCATTATAGATCGATATATTGCAGAAGTTGGACCATCAACTTCTCTTCCCAAGTCGCCTAAAATTAAAACCCTTGCCTGTGACAACTCCTGCCTTACAAGGACCGACAATTATGGTTATCTTTTTTTTGGAGCGGGTAAATATAAAAATCTTGTAACAGGTTTCTTTTAATTATGCTTTAGTTTTAGTGCGAGTAATTTTTAAAGTCAAGTTATAAAATTATCGCTCAAACCTAATCCTCGCAGAACCAACAGGGTGCCTTTAGATTTTCTTGCTGGCATTTGATGCAATCACAGGTCCGATTCAGGGGTTTGAAGTTGCCTTTGCCACACATCCCTGCATGCAGGAGATGGTCGCCGGAACAGAGAACCGTCCCCTGTACTAAAAAACCTGGAAGAAATTTGTGGGACAATGGATTTACCCTTTGTCCCACCCGGACATGTATTGAATTACCTATTTAACTACAACTATATTATTAGCCGGCAACTTCCTGCACCCATATTTCTTCCAGAAAATCCGCTAGTTCTCGGTTAAAGTCTTTCGGGTTATCCATGTTAGCATTGTGACCGGCGCCGGGTATCAAGTAATAACGGCTACCGGGCACCGATTCATGCCACTGTTTATTTGCCTTTATAAGAGATTTCGGCATTTCATGCTCACCGTTGGTAATAAAAAGAGAGTGCGAAGGGGCTTTGTCTACCTTGATATCGCATGCATCAAGCTGGCCGGCAAGCATAAAGAGAAACTGCTTTTTTCCCATCCCGTTCATCGATTCAAGGAAAAACTGCCGGGCTTCTTCTGTTTTTGCCTTTTCAACGGCTGCCCGTTTAAATATCAATCTTTCGGGAAGTAATTTACTTACGGCCATTAAGATTCGGAATACAAATAACTCAATTTTACTCATTGGTTTATCGACAGGCAACCCTCCTATGCTGACGATTGCTTTTACCCGATCAGGATACTTCAGTGCCGCATGATTATTGACATACACCCCCAGAGACTGACCGACCACCACTGCTTTATCAATCCCTGCCTCATCCATAATGCCTATAAGGTAATCAGCCATCTTGGGAACATTAAGGTTTCCATAAAGCGGAGCGGATCTTCCGTGTCCCTGCAAATCCCAGGTTATTACCCTGTATTTCTTCTTCAGTGCAGATACCTGTTCTTTAAACATTCCGCTGTTTAAACCACCTCCATGCGTGAATATTACTGCCGGAGCACCTTTGGGACCGTGTCCTTCGTAGTAAAATAATCCTGTTTTGGTTTTAAAAAACATTAACAACACTCCTTTTTAAAATTTTTAGTTAACAATTAACGATAGATCAAACCACTTATGGGCAATCATAAAACGTGTCCTATCCCTGCAAATTTTTACCTCCTTTCTGTTGCAATTTTTCTTTCTGCCTGCAGGGATATAAAACATATTCCTGAATCTCTCAACTTCATTATAAGGCCGTATACTGCTGCCATATCGGTCAGCGCCCCTTGTAGAACTGAGGTGCCGTCTTTCTGATGAGTTAAATTGATGTCACCGAAGTAATCCTTTAGCCATTCGTCAAGATGAGCGTCCGAATGCACGGTAAACTCCCATACATACTTTTCTGGCTCAACCCCACGGCAGGGATTATCCTCTGCCCTCCTATTTTTGCGATCATAATAGTTTGTTGCCATGACTTATATCCTTTCTACTTATGTTTGCTTTCTTTCAGCCGTTAAACTATAATCAGCATAATAAATATTTATGGCTCTGTGACCCGACATAAGTATGGTTTTAGTTTATTTACCCCGAACCACACTTTAGTATGGAAACACCTGCAGGAGGTGCCAGTTGTGGTCGGAGAGATTCTCAAAATAAAAACAAAAATTCCCCCTCCTGGTCACGGCATACTTGAACGCTGCGGTATCCAGGAAAGGATGGAAGCGGACTTAACTGTTCGTGAAGGTTTTTCCCGCCCGTTAACCCTGATTTCTGCACCTGCCGGATTTGGCAAAACCACTTTGGTGAGAAAATGGATTACCGGCTTTGAAGACAGGGTTGCCTGGTATTCACTTGATGAGGGGGATAATGAGCAAAAAAGCTATTGGATATATCTTATAGCTGCCCTGCAAAGCATAGAGGAAAACCTGGGAAACAGTTCCCTTGCAGCGCTGCGTTCCGAAGAGCTTTTTTCTGATTCTTCTGCAGGCACTGTTTCTGTGTTGACCTCTCTGCTAAACGATCTTTATGATTTGAACAAGCCATTATATTTAATCCTTGATGATTACCACCTGATTAATAACTCCAGGATTCATGAAGATATGATCTTCTTTATAGATAACCTCCCTCCCGGCATACATCTTATCGTCACTACACGTTCAGATCCCCCCTGGCCTCTGTCCAAATGGCGCGTCAAGGGCAGGATGATGGATTTCCGCCAGGAAGATCTAAAATTTTCCCGGGAGGAAACCAGAAGGCTAATTACTGAGTTAAAATGTCCTTCGTTGAATGACACCCAGCTTAATACCCTGCACCATAAAACCGAAGGCTGGGTTACAGGCTTGCAGCTGGCAGCATTCTCACTGTCCTCCAGTCACAATGTAGATGATTTCCTAAAACAGTTTACCGGCAGCACCAGGCATGTGCTTCATTTCCTTGTTGAAGAAGTATTTAACGGGCAACCTGAGACAGTACAGGATTTTCTTATGCAAACCTCCATCATGGAACGCTTCAATGCATCCTTGTGCAATGCGGTTACCGGAAGAAAAAACAGCGCTACAATACTGGACAACCTGGAACGTGACAACCTGTTTGTAATGCCCCTGGATGAACACCATTACTGGTTACGTTATCACCATCTGTTTGCAGATTTTCTTTACTATCAATTAAAAAGAAACTATCCAGAAAAAATATCCGGGCTTCATGATAAAGCCGCCAACTGGTTTCTTAAAGCCGGCGAACCCGGGGAAGCCATTCGTCATTCTCTTGCCAGCAAAAACTCAGAAAAATTAGCCCTGATACTGCACAAATTTCACGGGGAAATGCTTCAAACTGAACCTGAGTTGCGCAACAGAAGTCTGAACAGTTTATCCCCTGAACTTTTAAAGAAATACCCCCGGTTAATTGCTCACAAAGCTTTATTTACTCTTGTGAGGGAAGGTAAAGAAGAAGCCGAAGCCTGCCTTAAGCTGACTGAAGAATTTAACCTGGAAAATAAAAAGGAAGAAAAAGAGGTTGCCGGTTTACTGGCGGCAGTGCATACATACTACAACATCTATTCGCACCAGTTCGCTGAGGCTCTAAAAAATGCAGAAAAAGCACTTGACCTGCTATCTCCGCATGATAATTACTGGCGGATGAGCGTATCTGTATTTTTAGGTGACAGCTGTTTATTGTCCGGCAATCCAAAAGATGCTTATCCTTATTACCTGGAAGCACATCAAAACAATGAAAAACACGAAAACCACTATTTATCACTTTCCACCGGCACCAAATTAGCCACGAGCCTTTATTACCGGGGAAAACTAATTGAGGCCGAGGAACTTACCCGGAAAATGCTGCAGTTTGCCGGGAAAGAAGAAATATCCGGAGCACCCAGGGTAGGCGCCCTTTGGACCCTGCTGGGTGAGCTTATGAGAGAAAAGGGCAACCTGGAGGAAGCAGAACGCAGCATGGAACGCGGGCTCTTTAAAAGCAACCCTGAAAAACCTTCCCTGGGATGGAATCTGCTTTTCCGGATAGTTCTCTCTTTTTCGCAACAAAATTACGACGAAGCTTTATCGGCTATCAGGCAGATAGAAAATCTGCACAAAGAAGTAAAAATGCCTTATTTTATTACCTTTCCTTCTAAAATCTGGAAGGCCAGGACATTGCTGAAAACAGGAGAATTAGCCGAAGCAGAAGGAGTGCTCTCGGAGGCGGGAATAAATACAGATAGCATTATTCACCAGGGACAGGAGAAAGGATACCTGGTCCTTGCCCGTTTACTGCTTCTCAGAAACAGTAACACTGACAGAGTGAGGCAGCTGTTAGAGCATGTAGAAAGCAGTGCCGCACGGGGAGATTACCGCAGTCTTTTACTGGAAACACTGCTGGTTAAAACCGCCCTGGAAGAAAAGTATAGTTCTGATGCTGCAGAATCTACTCTGGAGACAGCTTTGCAAAAAGGGATGAGTTCAGGTTATTTTCAGGTATTTATCGATGAGGGAAATGAGTTGGCTTCCGTTTATTCCAGAGTTATTGAGAAAATAGAAAGTGATAGCAAGCATTTAAACAAAAAAGAA
>CAYXQO010000072.1:0-6004 GCA_964467475.1 uncultured Syntrophomonadaceae bacterium | reverse complement strand
ATCTTCTTTATCTGTTTCCATATCTTCTTCCTGCGCATCTTCATCTTCTTCCGCAGGACTCTCCGGCTCCTCTTTCTCTTTCGGTTCTTCATCCAGAGGTTCTTTCTTTTCTCCATTATCTTCTTCAGCCGGTTCATCTTCGGAAGGATCTTTTTCCTCATCTAAAGGATCCTCTTTGACCGGCTCTTCTTCCTCAGGATCAGTTTCCGGCTCGGATTCAGTTTCCGGATCAGGCTCTGGTTCAGGCTCCGGCTCGGGTTCTGGTTCGGGCTCTTCAGGTTCCTCATCGGTGACAGGCCCTTCTAAAACGGGCATTGCCCTTTTTTCTACCCTGACCCCAAAAATCTTCTCAATTAAGTCTACCCGGTTTTCTTCATTGATTACCAGGTAGTAAATATTTTGCCCGCTCCGGTAAGAAAGCTGGCCGCGGCCGTCAAAGACATGCGTTTCAATTTCTGACGGGTCCATCCGCAGACCGAATAGTCCCAGCGCTGCAAATTGCAAGGCGTTCAGGTCCATTTCTACACTGCTGGTTATGGCCCGGTATAGGGCAGGAGCCTTGACTAACCTGCGAGGTTCGGTGATCTGATCAAGCAATACAATGATCATTTCCTGCTGGCGCCTTGCCCTACCGCGATCACCTCCCTGGTCGTCACCACGGTACCTGATATAATCAAGAAACTTTTTGCCGTCTAACTGCTGGTACCCTTCCTCGACAAAAACGCGCCCGCGCCCGAAATCATCGCGCACATCAAATTCGACATGGTGATAAATACCGCCAATGCTGTCTACGATATCTTCCGCGCCTGCCATGTCAAGCTTGATATAACCGTGCAGGGGTACACCGCCCAGGAATTCGCGGACGGTAAGCAGGGTCGTTTGCAACGCCTTTTCAAAAGGATCTTCACCTTCAGCTGCCCGGTAATAACCATGCATGTAGGAATGGTTTATTTTATCGTAAGTGTCTGTTCCGTGCACCCGGACAAAACTGTCACGGGGGATGCTAACCATCGAAACTTTTTTTGTTCGGGGATCAACAGAGGCAACAATAATTGAATCCGGCCTGGACAGGCTTTGTTCACCTTTGCGCGAATCATAACTGTCAAAACCAAGTACTGCAATATTAATCTTTTCCCGGCGGAAACGGTCCAAAAAGCTGCCTTCTGATTGCTGGTCCTCGGCAGATAAGCTTTCAAAACTGTTTGCCGGGCCAAAAAATAGCCCGGGGAAATAAGCAGCAGTTACCCCGGTTAGAAAAACCAACGCCAGGATAATCAGTAAAAGTTTAGGTAAAATAAACTTGCGCTTTCTTTCTTTAACCCTGCTCATAATGCTAACCCCTCTCCTTTGATCATGCCAACCCTATTTAGACACACCTACATTATAGACTACCGGTTTTTAGTTTTAGTTCCACCGTTTAGCTACTCACTCAGGCTATTAATATTTTATATTATGTGGTTATCAGAAAAAGTGGGTTTTCTTTTTCCGGCAATCCTCATTTCAATTTACTAATTTAGGACTCCCCATTTTCTCCCGTTGTAGCATCTTCTTGCCGGTCTTTTTCTTCAGCCGGGTATTGATCGGTAGTTTCCTCGTCATCAATTTCGTCCATTTCCGGTTCGAGTTCGTCTTCGGGTTTCTGCAACCCTGTAGTGGCCGGATCCGGCAAGGGTGGTAGTTCCCGTTTTTCTACATTTACACCGAAAACCTCTTTTATCAAACTGATCCTTGTTTCTTCATCAATATCTAAAAACCAAATGTTTTGCCCGTTTTGAGCAGACATCCCTCCATCTCCGTCAAATATATGGGTCTGTATTTCAGAGGGATCCACATTAAAACCAAATAATGCCAGTGCAGTTACCTGTGAAAAACTCAAATCAGTATCTATATGCTGATTTACAACCCGGTAAATCTCGGGAATATCGGTTAAACCTCCCTCGCTTTTTAATTGCTTAAGCAGTTCAATCATAATATCCTGCTGATTTACAACCCTGGTTCCATCTCCTCCACCGGAGCGGTCACGCACATAGTGCATGAACTTATTACCATCGAGGTGCTGGTATCCCTCTTCCAGCAGCAGCCTTCCCTCTCCAACATGAGAATAAATATCATTTTCGACCTCATAATATATTCCACCGATATGGTCGACCACCTTAGCAGCTCCATCAATATCGGTGGCGATATAATTGTGTATCGGGATGCCACCCAAAAATTCTTGAATTGCTTCCAAAGTTGTTTTGAGGCCTTTTTCATGGGGATCTTCTTCAGCACTACACCGTTCATAACCATACATGTAAGAATGATTAATTTTATCATACAGGTCGTAAGCAGGTATTCTAGCATAACTATCCCGGGGAATACTGACTAATGATACTTGCGATGTACTGAAGTCAATTGAAATTATCATGATTGTATCAGGCCGCGGTGCATTTTGACTTTGACGGTTCAACAGGGGATCATCAAAACCCAGCAGGGCAAGATTAATCTTTTGCCGGTTGAAAGCTTCAAAAGGATTTAGATCAGGGTCTTTTTCATCTTCTTCAGCAGACTCTAAAATAACTGAACCACCGGTAGAATAAAAAAGAAGGACCGGGTTAGATGCTAAAAATACACTCGTAGAAACTGCAATAATTACAATTGCAAGCATGATCACAAAGACTGATCTTTTAAAATCTTTTTTCCTTTGATGTCTTTTGCTTCTACTTACCCGGCTCATCGACTGCCGCCTTTCTATTGATCTTTTATTGCTTAAACGAAAGCTTTTTCATGGATAATCTATCCTACCGGAACATTTTACTACTATCAGTTTATTACTACCAGTTTTAGAAAGTACTGATCTTATCAAACGGGAAAAATCGCAGAACTACCCGTCCCTGGATGTTCTCAATTGGAATTGGCCCAATATCTCTGCTGTCGCTGCTGTTGTTGCGGTTATCGCCCATAACAAAAATGTGTTCATCCGGTATTTCTGTCGATTCAAACCCGGACCGCATTTCTTCTTCAACATAATCTTCTTCAAGGGCTTTGCCATTGCGAATTACATTGCCGTCCTCATATTCCAACTTGTCGCCGGGTAAGCCAATCACGCGCTTAACCCAGAGATGTTCATTACGCTCACCCCTGAAAATAGAAATTATGGGGCTCTCTAAAAACTTGTCCCAGAACGTTCTTTTCCGGTCCACCCTGCTGTCTACTATAATAATATCCCCCTGATCCGGAACCCTGTCAAAATGATAGGGGGCCAAAAAGACCAGGACCCGGTTGCCCCGCGGATCAAAGGTAGGTTCCATCGAAACATCATTAATATCATAAGTTTGAACCAGCAGGACACTGATAAAAATAGTTAGCAGCACTACCAGGATTATCTGCTTTATCCAGGATAATGCCACCGAAAAAAAGCCTCTTTTTTCTTCTCTCTTTTCTACCATCTAGCGAGGTAACCCCTTTTAAGTCAAAGACAGATTCTAACTTCATAGATTATAGCATGTAAATTGCACATTTGTTAGGGGCTAAATAACCGCTCTATAAACATGTTTATTCCCCGGCAATGTTGTTCTGGTAAGCATAAATGGCCAGCTGGGTCCGGTCGCGCAGGCCCAGTTTTTCCAGCAGGTGAGTGACATGGGTTTTTACTGTTCTTTCGCTAATAAACAGTCTGCCGGCAATTTCTTTGTTGCCCAGGCCGGCGGCAATTAACTTAAGCACTTCCATCTCCCGCGGACTAATCTGCTCGGAAAAAGACTCATTTCCCTTAACACCACTTACCTCTTCCATCATCTTGGCTGAAGCCATCGGGTGGAGGGTTGCAGTACCTGAAGCAGCGCTGCGGATAGCAGCGGCCAGTTCCCCTGCGGAAACATCTTTCAGCAGGTAAGAAAGAGCCCCTGCTTTAACCGCAGGCAGAACCAGGTCGTCTTCAGCCTTGCTGGTCAACACCACTACTTTTGAAGAAGGACTGGCTTCCAGGCAGCGCCTGGTTCCATCCACACCATTGGTTCCAGGCATAATCAAATCCATTAAAATAACATCGGGATGCAGTCTACCGGCAAGCTCCGCCGCCTCACTGCCATCGCCTGCTTCTCCGGCAACTTCAATGTCATCTTCAACTTCCAGGTAGTACTTCAAACCTTCGCGGACCATGCCATGATCATCGACCAACATTACCCTGATCATTGATTTTCACTCCTTTCAGCTGGCTCAGGCACCTGCACGATTATTTCAGTTCCCCGGCCCGGGGCTGTATTGATATTTAAAACACCGTTCATTTTCGCTGCACGCTCCTTAATGCCTGATAACCCTACAGCCGTCGGATCTGTTGCTTTTTTTAATTCAAAGCCCACTCCATCATCAGCAATAACCAGTTTAATTTTATTTTCTTCCCTGGCCAGGGTAACCGTTACCCGACCTGCATCAGCATGTTTGCTAATATTGTTTAAGGTTTCCTGGGCAATGCGGAACAAGCCTTCACCGGTGGTGCTGTCCGGTGAAATCGATTGATCTATGTCGGCTGTAATATGCCAGCCCTCGCGCTCCGCAGTGCTTTTGATGTAGTCATTCAAGGCTGCTCCAAGCCCTTCCCGGTCTAGTGTAACCGGCCTGATCTGGAGAATTAGTTCCCGGATCTGGCTATGGGCCTGGCGGGCCAATTTCTCAAGCTCATCCATTTCAGCAACCAGGGGTTGAGTATCTTTACCGGCGCGTTCAAGGCGCTGTTTTATAGCCGCCGAACGCATGGCCAGGACAAAAAGCTGCTGGTTCACAGTATCGTGGAGATCTCTGGCCAGGCGCATCCGTTCTTCGAGAGCGGCGCCGCGACCGGCTTCTTCGCCCAAAAGTCGGTTTTGCTCGGCCAGGTCTCGTAGGGAAGCTACCGCTTTTTCGAGCTGTGAAGCCATCTGGTTCAACTGCTCTTCCAGCCAGCCCACCTCATCATCAGGCCCCTGCACCAATCTGGCCCGGTAGTCGCCACGGGAAATGCGCCCGGCCATGCGACCTGCTTCCCACAATCTTAGTTTCACCGACCGGGCAATCATCGAACCTACCACCGCTCCGATCAAGCCGCATAACAGGCCCACTCCAAAACCAAGGGCAAGCGATGCAATAGATTCCATCCCGAAATAGCGCGCGACCTGGTACCCTGCCAGGGCAGTCAAGGCTCCTGCTGCACCGACAATAATATAGACAAAAGCCAGGCGCCACTGGAACCCGAAAATGCGTTTCTGGCTCACCGTGCCACCCCCGTAACAGCAGGCATATAGACGGCGTTCACCTCGCCGATACCCAGCCTTGCAGTGATTTTTACCGTGGCTTCTGCATCTTTGGCTTCAACATTACGCTTCAAAGACATGCCCCCAAAACCGGATCGCTCTTCGCCAAAAAGGTTGATCTCGCCTATACCCATTGAAGCATCCACTTCCACATTAACTCCATCGGGCACCTTGATCGATACCTCACCGATACCGGCCTTGATAAAGATTTCATGGCTCCCCGGCCTGATATCCGCCGTGGTTAAATCAAGGACCACTTCACCAACCCCGTGATAGAGATCCAGGTCCTGATCCAAAATCCAGGGACGCTGCCCCTGGTAAAGATCACCGATATGGTGCATTCTTGAGCTGTGCTCACCTTTGCGGCTGCGACCACTCATATTTTTACTGTCGGTGCAACCGATAAAACAAAAGCTCCCATTTTCCCTGCGGCTACCAACCAGGATGGAAAACCCGAGAGCAATCAAGAGCAGCGGCCACCCGTAGCTGGCGATATCGCTTCCCGAAAGCGTTGTAGCCCCTGCCTGATAAAGGATACTGAAAAGCCCGATACCGCCGAGCCACAAACCAAGTCCCAGGCCGATCCAGGAAAAACCGCCAAATTCAAAACTTTTCCATATAATCGCAATTCCCAAAAGCACCAGCACTACCGGCCAAAAAGCCAGGCCAAAATTATATACCCCGGTTACCTGCAGCAATACTAATACTCCCAAAACCAGTAAAATCAAACCCCATAG
>CAYXQO010000071.1:0-6022 GCA_964467475.1 uncultured Syntrophomonadaceae bacterium | reverse complement strand
AGTGTGCTTCCTCCGAGGCATAAACCCGCAAAGGCCGCTTTAATCCTTCCATATTTGCCATAAACCCAGTTGCTCTCTCCCGGGCGGTAAGCAAAGAACAAAGGGTTGCGGTAGATGCAGTATCCTGGATTACCCCGCTCATGTGACCGGGCAGGCCAATAATATCTCCCAACCAGCGCATCACTACTTCTTCCAGCTCCGCTGCCGCAGGCGAAGTTTGCCAGATCATGCCCTGCACTCCCAGTCCGGCGGTGAGCAGCTCGGCCAATACAGAAGCCGGGCTGTTATTTGCCGGAAAATAAGCAAACCAGCCCGGATGCTGCCAGTGGGTAATGCCAGGCATAATCACTTCTCTGAAATCGTTAAATATTTGATCCATTGCCTCACCTGAATCTGGCGGCGTAGCAGGAAGGCTATCTTTGATCTCCCCCGGCTCAACTTTCGCCTTAACCGGGTAGTCTTCCACATTCTCGAAGTAATCAGCCACCCAGTCAATAAATTCATGTCCGTGCCGGCGGAATGTTTCTTTGTCCATTTTAAATGCCTCCTTATAACAGCCGTTTATAATTACCCTCAAGGTTACTGCTTGACTGTGCTACATTTTGGGACTAATGCAGGCTCCCCGCGGGCAATAACGAAGACTTAAACTGCAGGCTTTCGTTTTGGTTGCCCTTTAGCATTGAGCATCCATGGTTCAGTCCCCGGTAGGCCTGCCTCCTTAGAAGCCTGCGGGAACAGATTGAGCGTGCATAAGTGCAGCAAAAGCTAAAGGGAAGCCAATGGAACCGTATCTTTTTCATTCTAAACAGATTAGTTACACCTTTGCCCCGGCGACCATTGTAACCTCTTTACCAGCAATATCCTCTGTATAAAGGAAGCACTACCCCCGTCCCCGCGCTTCTTTCACCAGCATAACCAGGTGGTAAAGTGCTGCTCCCAGGTAAGCAAAACCGGCAGGGTAAAGCATGTACAGGGAGATATTGCCCTTAAGGAACAGCTCACCGATTATAAAAATAGCTATTGTCGCCTGGGCCAGTTGGATGCGGCGCGGATTCAGCGGTTGTTCGCTTTTATCACCCGGCACTGTCACTTTTCCGGTTCTAATAGCAAGAAATAAGGTAGCCCCGATCAGAAGAAGGGTAATAATTCCTGTATAAATGGTAAAGCCAATCATATAAGGGTACTGTTCATAAAGGGAGGCATAGGTAACAAAAAACAAGACCAGGGCAACCGGGGCAAAATATAACTGTCTCCGGTTAGCAGGTTCAACAAAAGAATCAATGATAAATACAATAACCAGGAAAGGAAGGCCTGTAACCACTCCGCTGGTAAATAAGATTACCCCGAAGACAAGCAGAACTGAGGAATCAAATAGCGTCAGTTTTAAACCGGTAGTTCCACTTATGGTTCTGGCCACCAGTAAAATGAAAAACAGGACAACCAGGGCCGGAAAGCCGTAAAATAAAGCAGCAACCAGGGTAAAGGGCAAGCCTACAAAGGCGGACCAGTCATTGGGGGGATCTATTTCGCGGGTGATTGACCAGGTTAAAAATACAGAGACTGCCGTACCGGCAGCAAAAAAAAGCGAATCTAAAAAAGGTTGGCCGATTATAAGCCAGACGGCCAACACCGCTGCCAGGACTACTGCCGTTATAACGGCAATCAGGCGGTTAGTCATATAATCTATATCCAGGGGTCTTCCCAGGGCGGTAACACGTCCGATTTTCAAATTATCCCTCCCTGGTGCGGGCTACAGAATAAGCAGCCAGGGCAATCGAGGCAATTTTACCCATTGGTGGTTCATTTCGGGAAGTCAAAATTGCCGGGCGACTGGCTCCTAAAACCAGGCCGGCCATGCGACTGTTCGCAAAGTAAATCATCGATTTGCCCAGGATATTACCGGCCTCTATATTGGGTACCATCAGCAAGTCGGCTTTACCGGCTACAGGGCTGTCGATCCCTTTATGCATGGCTGCTTCAAAGCTGACAGCAATGTCCAACGGGGTGGGCCCGTCAACAATTGCCCCGGGAAACTCTTCTTCGGCCATATCTCTTAAAACCTGGGCATCAACTGTTGAGGGCATCTTGGGATCTACTTTTTCATTGGCAGAAAGGATGGCCACCCTGGGTTGATCCATGCCAATAGCCCGGAAAAAATCGATTGAATTCTGCAAGATCGCTTTTTTCTGTTCAAGATCAGGGCTAACGTTCAAACCTCCGTCAGTCATGTAGATTAGGCGGTAATAGCCGGGAACCTCGTAAATCGCGAGGTGGCTCAAGATACCTTCCCGCCGCATCCCGCCTTCCGGTTTAAGCACAGCCCGCAGAAAATCGGAGCTGTTAACCATACCCTTCATTAAAATATCGGCGCGTCCGGAAGCCACTTCCTGCACCGCCCGGTCGGTAGCTTCAAGCGGGTCGGGGACATCGATTATTTCAATACCCTGCAAATTAAGGCTCACCTTCATTGCCAGGCGCCAGATCTGCTCCTCGTGTCCAATCAATACAAAGTCGACGAGTCCTTCCTTACGGGTGTCTCTGACCGCCTCCAGGACCGTTTCTTCGGCCGCCGAAGCAACGCAGAGGCGGCAGGGAGGCAGTTCTTTAACCGCCGCAATTACATGGTAAAAATTTTCAAAAGCCACAGTTTTCCCTTCCTTTCCAGAAGATAAGTAACCGTCAACCAACGGTAAACCCTCAAGCCCGGGAAAAGTCACCTTAATTTTATCACTTAATTATCCTGCTGATAAGAGAGAGCTTCTTCTTGCCCGTTTAAAACACGCAGGGCTCCGGCGGCAAGCGCCTCCAATTCTTCCTCACCGGCAAAAACCTCCACCGGGGCGATAAAGGAAACCTTGTGTTTAATCATTTCCACAAACTCTTCGGCATGGGCCATCCCCCCGGTAATCAAAATACGGTCGACTTCCCCGTTCAAGACTGCAGCCATAGCCCCGATTTCCTTGGCTACCTGGTAGGCCATGGCTTCCGCCGTTTCCCGGGCTTTTTCATCGCCGCACCCGGCAGCTTCCTGAACAGAAACAAAATCCTTAGTCCCCAGGTAGGAATAAAGCCCACCTTTTGAGGTTAACAGGCGAACCACTTCGTCACGGTTGTAACGACCACTGTAGCAAAGTCCGACCAGGCCAAGGGCAGGGAGGGTCCCGCAGCGTTCCAGGGAAAAGGGTCCTTCTTCGTTGGCATTGTTAACATCAATCATCCGGCCACGATAGTGAGCGGAAACAGAGGTGCCGCTTCCCAGGTGAACTATCACAAAATTGAGCTCTTTATAACTTTTCCCCATCCCGGAAGAAGCCCGGTGGGCCACTGCTTTCATGTTTAGAGCATGGGACATGCTCCTGCGGGGCACTCCCGCCAGACCGGAGTAACGCGCCAGCGGCGCAAATTCATCCACGGTAACCGGGTCAACGGTATAAACGGGGATCCCTTTTTCCCGGGCCAGGGGCAGGGCAATGATCGTCCCCAGGTTGGAAGCATGCCACCCGTACTTCGCCTCAATAAGGTCTTCATATACAGCATCGTCAACCAGGTACGTCCCGGAGGGAAGCGGCCGAAGCAGGCCGCCACGAACAACTATCGCCGAGACCTTGTCAAGCTCCCGCCCTTTATCCTTTAGGCATTCAAGCAAGGCCCGGCGGCGAAAGCGGGCCTGTTCTTCCCGGTCCAATTCAGCTGCGGTTTCTTCCACCGAATGACGCAAGGTCTCCTTGAACAAGCAGCTATCATCTTCGAACCATCCGATCTTGGTTGAAGTCGCACCGGGATTGATCACTAAAATCTGAAACATATTATTCACCCCGTTTTATGATCTGCTGTAAACTATTTTACCCCCCACAACAGTCATATCAGCCTTAAGGGCTTTAATTTTGCCCGGATCCACCTTGGTGATATCTTCAGAAAGCACTACCAGGTCGGCCAACTTACCGGGGGTGATACTGCCCTTGATTTCCTCTTCGAAACTACTGTAGGCAGAGCCGGTAGTATAGAGAGAGAGAGCCTCGTCCAGGGTTAAACATTGTTCGGGAATCCAACCGCCGGGAGGGTTGCCTGACTTGTCCTGCCTGGTTACCGCTGCGTGGATTCCTTCCAGCGGGAAATAATTTTCCACGGGACAGTCCGATCCGCCGGCCGTTTTAATCCCCCGGTCAATAAAATCTTTAAAACGGTAAGCCCAACCGGCAAATTTTGCGTCAAAATGTTGCTCAATCAGCATATAGTCTGAAGTAGCAAAAGCAGGTTGTACATCGGCAATGACAGCTTGCTCTACGAAGCGATCAATCTGTTCCGGTCGGACCAGGGAAGCATGAATTACCCGGTAGCGGGCATCCGAACGGGGATATAAAGCTGCAGCTTTTTTGTAAGCATCGAGGACCATCTCCACCGCCGCATCACCGATGGCGTGGGCTGCCACCTGCATCCTGTGCTTTGCAGCCAGGTTGACCAGTTTTTCTAATTTTTCACTTGTCAGCACCGCCACTCCCCTATTTTCCGGCATATCACTGTAAGGTTCTGAGAGCAGGGCGGTGCGTGCGCCAAGAGAACCGTCGGTCAAAAGTTTAAGCGGTCCGATTTTGAAGTAAACGCCACCCTGGCCGGTTCGGTAACCGCAATCCAAAAACCACTTGAGTTCTTCTTCCGTAGGCAGCAAGCACTGCAGGTTAACCCGGAGTGGCAATTTACCTTCAGTTTCAAGTTCCCGGTAAGCTTTGCATAAAACCGGCAAGAGATCACTGCCCAGGTGGGCTAAGTCGTCGGTCTGCACGGAAGTAAGACCCGCTGCTAAAAAATCTTCGACTGCGCCGGCAATTATTTTTTTCAAAGCATCTTCATCTAAGGAGGGCTGCATACCGTTAACCAGTTGCATGGCGTTCTCTTCTAACACCCCGGTCGGCACACCCTTATCATCAACTGCCACTTTGCCACCGGAAAGGACGGGAGCCTCCCGGTCAATCCCCGCTTTCTGCAAAGCCATTGAATTTGCAGACAATATGTGACAGCAGGTGCGCGTAATCGCGATACAGTGTTCGGTTGAAGCCCGGTCCAGGTCTTCTCTGCAAGGCATCCTTTCTTCCCGGAACTGACCCTGGTCCCAGCCCCAACCATAAACCCATTCCCCCTTTGCGACCCCTCGTTCATCGATAAAGGCCCTGATAGTGGAGACCACCTCATCAAGGCTGGCACATTGGCGCAGGTCAACTTTTGCCCTGGTCAGAGCATGTCCGATCAGGTGCATATGGCTATCGTTAAACCCGGGCAAAAGAGAGCGCCCCTTTAAATCAACCACCTCACTGCTGTTCTCTTTAAGAGAAAGAATTTCTTCATTGCTGCCGACCGTAAAAATCTTATCATTTTTAACTGCCGCAGCCTGGGCTAAAGTCTGCTTATTATCACCAGTCCAAACATGACCATTGTAAAAAATCAAATCCATCCGTTTAGCTCCTCCTTATAGCTGTCAACCCGGCTTTATTTGTCAACCCGGCTTTATTTTTCGTATCGCTTGAAAAGACTTGCGCCGCAGATTCCTTTTACAGCTCGAAAAGCTCGCTGTGAATCATCGCCGGTGGGACCTGGAGTTGTTTTAGCTCCTCCATGGTAGCCCGGGTCATCGCCGGCGGTCCGCAGATGTAAAACTCTTTATCTTCAACGGTTTCCAGGTAGTTTAAAAGCATCGGTGCCTTGATGTGTCCTTTTTCACCCTGCCAGTCGGGTTGGTCCGACATTACCAGGACCGCCCGAAAGCAGGGCAGTTCTTCCTGCATTTTCTCCAGTTCCTCTTTAAAGCAAAGGTTCCGTTCACTGCGATTGGCCCAAAAGAGGGTCACTTTTAAATCGGGGTTTTCGTCATAAATGTAGCGGAGCATGCTCATAAAGGGAGTAATCCCAATACCCCCGGCGATAAAAACCGGTTCCCCGAAACCGTAATTTAAAAAACTGAAAACCCCGTAAGGGGCATCGATAAAGGCTTTATCCCCAACCTTTGTTTCCTTGATCGAGGCGGTAAAGT
>CAYXQO010000070.1:0-6122 GCA_964467475.1 uncultured Syntrophomonadaceae bacterium | reverse complement strand
CCATTGCAACCGCTCTATCGCAATGTCTTCAGTCCAAAGGCAGCACGGCTGAGCATTCGCATAAACTTTATAATACCCTTATAAAATATATGAAAATACTTTCCCGGCTGTCCAGACTCTGTTAGGAACTTCTTCTATTTAACAAAATAATATCAGCCCGCAACCATAAAAGCTATAAACCAAAAGGGGGATATTTTTATTAAAAAGGGTGATTAATCCGGGTAAAAGAGGTGATTAATCTATCAAATGTCCCTTTGATGATAATATGATCAGATCTTTCTTTTTATTAACCCCGAACTTATAGTAAATATTCTTCAGGTGCGTTTTAATGGTGTTGGGGCTGACAAAAAGCTTTTCGGCAATATCTTTGTTGGTATATCCCTTGAGAATTAGCGCGATTATTTCAATTTCCCGGGGAGTCAATTTTTCACCGGGGATAAGATGGGCTTCAAGGTGAGCCGGTTGTCCACTGCCCGACAGAAGAGGACTAATGGTACTGCCTTCTAATGCCTGGGGCAAGTTCTTTTCAACCTGCTGGTTCAACCAGGGCACAATGATGAAGACAGCAAAGATGCTCAAAGATGCAAAAATGGCAGTCATCAAGCGGATACTTTCACCGCTTTCCAAAAGAAGTTCACCGAAAAAATCTCCCAGGATAATTCCGCTCAAGTTTGCAGCCAGGGCTAAGCCAAAAAATTGGAACGGCGCTTTATACAAAAAAGCCAGGCTGCCCAGGGTAACCCATATGAAAAGATCAAGCATGGCAAAAGCGGCCTCAAACATACTGGCAGTCAAAAAAAAGCCTGCTGTTAGATCACTTAAAAGGGCAAAAGAAATGTAGGCCATCCCCAGTAAAGATACAGCCATGTAAATCGGAAAATACCGCTGCAATCGCTCTCCAAAGATATACATGACCAGGACAATTAAAATGTATATAACATAACGAAAATAAAAAGCAAAAGGAACCTGGAGATCTAAAGTGGGCATGATAATCCGGTACATTAACCCGCCATTTAAATAAAGCACAAAAATAAAAAGGCAGATAATAACTAGCAGGGGCTTTAATAAAGGCATCGCCTTTACCAGCGGTTTCGATTTTTGCAAGTAAGGAAATTTAAACCTGGACAAGATCACCCCTGCTCCGACCAGGGGCAGCAGGGCTAACGCTAAGACAGCCTGGGCAGGCAAAAAAGAAGCAAGCAGGTTAAAGATTACGAATATTACGTTGCTCCAAATTATAACAGCAGCCATCAGTTTCAATCGGCCAACGTTGGGAATAAACAGGGAATACAGGCAGCACCATCCCATAATATACAGGGAGGAAAAGACTCCGAATATAGCCATCGCCGGAAGCCACAATATAGTGTAGGGCAATAACAAGGTAGCATTAGTAAGGAGGGTAACGATCAAACTGACCGCCATTAAATTTAAACAGTTCCGGGCATCCTTTAGGATGAGCCCCCCGGTCAGGTAAGTTAAGGCATGTGCCACAGCAAAAATCAAAAAAAGTGAATACCCTTCCATAACCGGAGCAGGCGCAGCAACATTAAAAACAGGCCCATAGTAAGGAACCGATAACAACCAGCCAAAATATAGGGGTTTTGAAAACAGGATGAAACTTCTTAGCCTTTCAAGGTCCATGCCATCCTCCCGAAAATAGACTAATCATATCTTACCAAACTAAAGTGAGCTGAGGAAGCAAAAATAGAGAAAAAAAGAAAGAGCTCGCAGAGGAATTAAAATAAAGTGTCTGCTAGAGCCTGCATCTGCATTTTAAAATGGTGCCGACTCATCTAAAGGTAATAGTTTTGAGTTAAGCTGCAGGCTTATCTTTTAGGTTACACTTTTGCATTTGCCATCTAAGGCTTTAGGCCTTGAAATTTAAAGTTTTACATTTCAAAACCCGCCCCTTAAAACCGGAAAGGCTAAAACCATATACCTTGATTATCCATAAAGCAAAAATCATCATGGCCAGGCCGTACACTACCGGACCGCGTAATATATTAGAATAACTCTCGGCAACCGGAAAAGCACGGAAGAAAAAGACAATTAGCCTGCCCAGAGCAAATGAAAAACCGAACACGGCAGCGGCAAGCCCATCCGGCATTTTTTTGCGCAGTGCATACCAGGCTAAAAATGATGCCAGCAGAGCAACAAACATTTCATACAGCTGTGTCGGGTGTATCGCCTGTGGGGGAAGCAGTGTCGAGATTCCCCCGCTATAAAGCTGTGCCCGGTGAGCGGGCGAGAAAACAGGAAAACTAACTCCCCAGGGCATGTTTGTTAACTTACCGTAACAGCAGCCGGCTAAAAAACAGCCAACCCGCAAGAGGGCAGCAGCAACCCCGGTATGAGGCGCCAACTGATCGGTGATCTTGAAAAAGGGAAGATTAAAAGCCAAATTTAACAGCCACCAGGCCGGTAATGCCAGAGCAAAACCGCCAAAAAGGGCAAAATTACCCAGGTGTAACTGAAAAATACCGGCCGGTTGGGCTGTAGCCTGGGGCAGGTAGAGGAGAGTATAAAGCAAGCGAGCACCGATCAGAAACGAGACGCTTAAAATAATAATACACAGTAAGCTCTTCACTACTGAGAGATTAAAGCGCTTAAGACACAAATAGGCGGCAACCGCAATGTAGACGAGGGCCACCAGGCCAAAAAAACGGTAAGCACTGACCGTGACCACCTGGCCGCTGTTAATGATAACTTCAAATAGCTGGGGGTACATACCCTGGCCCCCTTATAAAAATCAGGCTTATTCGCCCTGCCGTGTTACCTGCCAACTTCCGTTCAAAAAAACCTCTTCCTCAACCGGGAGATCAAAGGTTCCTTCCAGGGTATCATCAGCGGTTAGTCTGCCCCGGTAATGATAGACACCATCTTCTTCCTCTGTGTATATATAAAATACAAGTTCTCCGTTCTCATATACTGCTGCAATATCTTGTGGTTCAGAAAGGCCGAGCAGCATTGCGATAAAATTGCCGAAAAACTCATCGCCATCATCAACCGCTTCACCTGGCTCCCTTTCAGTAACTTCCATCTCTTCAAATTGAGCCATTTTCTCCTCTATTAAAGCAGGATCTATAGTGATATCTGAGGGATCTAAACTGACCCGGCCTGCATAGCGGCTTATATCCTCCTCTTCTGCGGACAGCTCTATAGTTAAACCAACATCAAGGCCGATCATTAATTCAAGCAGCTCTAGAATAATTAAACCTAAAGCAGGTTCACATTCTTCCAGGAAAGATTCATCGAGGTTGAAAGGATCTATAGAAGTAGCATCGCCCTGGCTTGCTTCGCTCTCTGCAATTTCTTGCTCGAGTTCTCTTCGCGCTTCTTCTAAGAAAGGAATATCCGTTATGGTCAGGTAGCCCTGGTAGAGCCCGCTTAAATCCTGTGGTGCAAGCTCGCCAAGGTAAACTTTCGTTTCCGGTAAGCTGATCACAAAGTCGACAACATGGGCCGGCTCCTCTTTTTCAAGGTCTTCCCGGGATTCATAAAAGCGCAGTTCATCGGGTGCCCCGGCCATCAAATGGCTGAGCACGGTAAAGCGGGTCCGCGCAGTCCCGTCATCACGCATCCGCCCGGTCCAATTGCGAGCATCGGCCTCCTCTGCCAGCGGTCCAAACTGGATAATGTAACCTGCAAATTCCGGATCTTCGTCCTCAGGGACTATTTCCTCGATGTTGAAGTTTACCACCTGGTTAAACATTGCCCGCTTTTCGTCAAATTCACGGTAGTATTCATCAATTTGCTCCTGCCTGGCTTTTCTTTCAAGTTGCAGAAAAACCGATTTCAAGTAACCATCGAGAAGCTCGTTTTTGTAGTTCTCGGAAATCTCTTTTTTTAAGCTTTCATTGAGCCCACCACCGCCGGTCCAGCCGTGCTTTTGCGCCTGGGACTGGTAAAACGCTTGTGTTATTTCGTCATCATTCCAGAACAACTCGGTATAATGGGTTAGCTCGGCATCTAACATCCGGTGAAACTGTTCGGGAGATTCGGCATGGTCAAAGACTTCTTTAAGCCGGTAATACCAGTCGGACGGTGTGCGTTTTACCTTGCTCTCTTCGGAATAATAAAGCTCGTAAGCCTTGATCCAGATTTCCTGCCTGCCTGCAAGCGCTTCAGTGCGGAAACTGCTCAGGGCATAGTCGATCACGGTTACTCCAATCATTGAAACTTTGAGTGCTTTAGTCCCCCACTTACCGATAGCCAAACCCTGGGCAGTATTAAAAGCATTTACGGCCATCGCCTGCTGGTCACCCCGGCTATAATCAATGGCCAGTTGGGTCAAGGCCAGGGCGGTACCCACGTTGGTCATCGCATCAGAAAGACTGGATATAAATTCGGAACTGTAAGCTAAACTTTCAAATTTAAAGATAATCCCGGATGCTTTAAACCAATCATCAGTAACCGATTTGCCCAGTTTCCAGGCTTCCTCGGCCGGGTTCATATTATTTCTAATCAGCTCATCGACCACAATACCGTGATCACTGGTAAAATTGTACAGGTAATTGCTGCCGTCAAAAAGGCCTGTAGCAATACGGGCTGCGCGGGTGCCCTCACCGATAATGGTTACAGATCCAAAAGTAGAAAGATGGTCAGTAGTTATAATTACCTGGTTGTTTGCCTCATCCAACTCAAAGTATACCGGTTCCCAGCTAGCTGCAGCTTCATTATAGTAACCCGCTCCGACCACTCCCCGGCCCGGTTCGTAGGGAAGGGTAATTGTGTAGAGACCGTCATAAGCTTCAGCGTTACTGGAGTGAAAGCTGTAGGCATTTACTTCCGCCTCATCAAAGGGTGGAGGTGCAAGCATACTCGAAACCTCCACTTGAGCTTCCCCCTCTTCGAGAAATATGGGCGACATTTCAAGAGATACATTTTCATGGATAAACCGGGGGTTATCTGCATTCAGAGTGGCAGTTTGGGTCCCAAAAGCACTTTCCAAATCCACCTGCAAAGCCTGGTCTCCTGTGTAGCGTACCACGGTATCATAACCAAGAATATAGATGCCGTCATCGGTCTGAGGCGCGTAGTCACGACTAGCTTCGCCACCAACAATTGATGAAAAGTCTGGCCCACCAGAGCTTAAAAAAAATACAGCCAAGGCAACTAATATGGCTGCACCAACGCCACCACCTACAATTAAACCGGACTTCTTTTTCGGGGTAGTTGTTTGATCAAGTAATAATAACTCTCGTAATGCAGGCACATCCCGCACTTCTACCCAGCCCTGATAATCTTTGCTCCAAACCCTGTCCGATAAATTTACATTGCCGGACTCAGCAAAATATAAAAGCTCTTCCCAGCTATAGGGACCATACTGGTCATTATCCCTTAACAAATACCACTGGTTATCCAATTTTATTCCCCTCCAGCCTGTAATCAATAAGCCCTGTATTTTTCACCCAGGGAAACTACTATGGTTCACGTACTTAAGGCCAGGTGAAAGCTAGCTGCAGCTATTTCCAGTCAACTTGCTGCTTTGCTCAAGTAAAGCCCCCATTTACATAGCTGGCCTTTTGGAAAACCCTGCCAAATGGTTTAAGATGGTTATAGCATAGCAAAATTAAACCATAAAGTAATCACCCTTTAAGGGTGATTTTCAGATCAGGCTGGCATATATTAGGGATCAGTGCTTGTTTAACCTTTTTTCAAGAAAGCAACAAAATCCTCGACCAGATCAGGATCGAACTGCTTTCCAGAACATTTCTCTATCTCTTCAATAATCTCATTGGTAAACATCTTTTTCTTATAAGGGCGGCCGTAAAACATTACTTCATAACTATCAATAAGGTTTAAAATCCTTGCCAGGTAGGGTATGTCTTCTCCTGCCAGGCCCAGCGGGTAGCCGTTACCATCCCATCTTTCATGGTGGGCAAGAATTTCTTCAGCCACACAGGCAAATTCTTCGGCAGAACGGGTGATGTGATAGCCAACTCCCGGGTGTTTTCTTATTTCGTCCCACTCCTCGCTGGTAAGTGGAGATTTCTTCAAGAGAATATCTTTATCAATGTTAATCAAACCGATATCATGGAGCATAGTAAGCGTATCAAGCCTTGAGAGCTCTGAAGAAGAGAGATTAAGGTACTTTCCAAATTGATGACCGATGAAACTCA
>CAYXQO010000069.1:0-6166 GCA_964467475.1 uncultured Syntrophomonadaceae bacterium | reverse complement strand
CCAGAACATACAACTTGAGTCCATCAGAAATAAGCAAAATGGTTATCCCTCTTGCAATGATCAATGGCCTAAACTTTCCGGCAAAAAATTATTTACCCGCTATGATGGAGCTCTTTGTATCCTCCGATATTGATTTCATTGACATCTATAATGCATTTATGATGCGCAAACAGGAGATCGAAACTATATATAGTTATGACAATGATTTCGATTGCTTGGAAGAAATCACCAGGGTGGAGCCTGCATAATGACTGCAGTTACCGGACAAGACCACCTCTTTTGCTTATTAACTGCAGCACCGGAATAAAAGAACAGCCTATACAGAAGTTTGGTCCAATCTGGTTAACTGAACAACCCTGTTCCCTTTTATCCTTACAAAAAGCCGCCATCAAGACAGCTTAATATAGTTCCTCCATTGCAACCGCTTCGTCAATCACTTTTTCAGGAACATCAATCCTGTCAAAGGTATCAAACTCAAGGTAGGTCATCTTTACTTCTTGATCCATATTAATGGACTGACCCATCGTCTCCAAAGCTGTGTTAAAAGCAATAGTGTTTTCTACCGGAAGAAAGGTTTCAGCATCTACTGTTACCTCATAAAACATATCAGAGAATTCTATTGCCCCGATTAGATCATCTACATCGGCAGCTACATCACCAAATAAATCTGCTTTAAGCTGGGCTTCAACTTCTTTTTCAAGCAGTGCAGCAAGCTCCCCGGCATCATCGGTGTAAGTTAAAATATAGTGATCATCATCTTCTTCCATGGAGACGCTATCCGGGCTAAGTTCCTGCATCATATTGATATATTCAAAAGGATCCTCATAGGTTTCTGCATAGATAACCTCTTCACTTATATCTACCCAAACCCAACCTAGCTCAGGGATGTTCATATAAAGAAGGTCGTCAACAAGGTACATTTTCATGTTAACTGTCTCCCCCATTACATCCATATCAATATCAAATTCTGCTTCCATCGGGTTTTCTATCGCCTTTCCAGAAGCTGAAGATGTAATGGCCATATCTTCCATCCCGGGCATGTTATATTGCTGGGTCATTTCCATTTCAAAAGCAGTAGCATTAATATTTCCGGTAGCATCAATCGTTTCTAACAATACCTCTTCAATGGATAATTCATCATCTTCACAGCCAACCATAAAAACAAGCAGAGCAAACATGAGCAAAACAAAAAAAACTTTAGGTTTCATTTTTAAACCCCCAAATATTAATATTCAATCCCGGGCTATTTCTGCTTAAATCACACCACTTTAAACCACAAAAAAACATATTCCGGGTGTTTCGAAAACTATTTTGCTTCTTCTGTTATTGACTTATCACTACTATAACAGAAAACAAGAAATAATCCCACTATAAAGTCAGTCCCGGTTAATGCAAAAGCCTTTCTTTTATTGCTGTGCTATAATTAAACAGGAGGCAGCCCCAGGGGCATAACCAAAAAAATAAATTTTTGAAAAGTACAGGGCAGGGTAAAATAATGGACCGCAAAGCAGCTTTTATTCTCGATTTGGGAAAATACGCCGGTTATATAGCAGTCCTATGGGTTTCAATTAGCCATAACGACTTAAAAATTGCCGACCCATTAATTCCCTTCTTTCTTGTATTTGCAGTTGACAACATTCGCACTTATTACCTTGACACAAAAATGCCTTCATTTAACGTTCCCAGCTTTTATGCCCAGTATATTTTTGCCCTGGCCTTCATATTTTTTGATGGCACCCCAATCGGGGCCATTCTTCTAATCATTTTAATCGCAGAAAGCTTGCTAAGCTCCCCCCATCCCCATGGAAACTATATATTTTATCTTTCCTTAACCGGCTTTCCCTTGATTAGCGCTTCGGCTCTATTTTTTAGAGACACCTTTAACTGGAATAATATGGCCACCGTGCTGATCAACTCTATATTTTTTATTTTTGCTTACGGGGTAAGTTACATGACCCGCAAACAAATCGAGGAAAAAGAACGGGCTGAAAAAGCACTCCAAGAATTGGAACACTCCCGCACCGACTTAGAAAATGCTTACTACAAATTGATTGAAGCAAACAAGGAACTTGAACAGCTGGCTGCTGAAGAAGAACGAACCAGGATTGCCCGTGAACTGCATGACACCCTGGCCCATAATCTTACAGCAATCATTGTCAGCCTTGAAGCCGGGAAAAAACTGATCGAAAAAGAACCGCACAAAGCTGTGGCCAAACTCGAAAAAAGCCAGGAACAGGCTCGCAGAGGCCTTGATGAAGTGCGTATGACTGTAAAAACGCTTCGTTCGCATGAGCCCGAAAAGATGGATTTTAGCGCCGCCGTCAAAAGCTTGGTCCGCGATTATTCCAGCAGCAATACCGAAATCCTCTTTGAGCTCGATGATGACCTTTATTTACCTCACTCCTTTGAACCCACCCTGTACCGGATCATCCAGGAAAGTATAACCAACAGCATCCGGCATGGTCAGGCCAGTGAAGTTAAAATCAGGCTGCACCGGCAGGGGGACAACTTACTGCTAGAAGTTGAAGATGATGGTCACGGTTGTACAAATATCTCTGAAGGATATGGCCTCCGGGGCATACGTGAACGAGCTGCCGAAATAGAGGGGAAAGTCTCTTTTAAGAATAACCCAAAAGGAGGGTTTTTAGTCAGTTTGACCCTGGAAGGAGCAGCAGTATGATTAGCTCGATCAAAATTGTTGTGGCTGATGATCAGCAACTAATGCGTGAAGGGCTTAAAACCATTCTTGAACTGGAAGAAGATTTAGAGGTACTCGAAACAGCAGCGAATGGCAAAGAAGCACTGGAACTTTGCCGCAAGCTTGAACCTGATATCATCCTGATGGATATCCGCATGCCTGAAATGGATGGGGTTGAAGCAACTGCCTCGATTACAACTGAAAATTTAAAAACCAGGGTTATTGTGCTGACAACATTTGATGATGATAAACTGATCATCGAAGCTTTAAAAGCAGGTGCTAAAACCTACCTTCTAAAAGATCTGCCTTCAGAAAAACTGCTTGCTGCCATTCGCTCCACCTATAACGGGGACATAGTGCTCCAACCTGAAATAGCCGCCAAGCTGGTTGGACAGGCTGCAGGAACCCAGGCACCAGCCAACCAAAAAACAAACGAAGAAGAGATGGCATCCTTAACCAGTAGAGAAAAGGAAATCCTTTCTTTAATGGCTGAAGGTTTTAGTAACAGCCAGATCGCTTCAAAGCTTTTCCTCAGTGAAGGAACAATTAAAAACCAGGTCAGCACTATTTACAGCAAATTAGGCACAAACGACCGCACCCAGGTGGTTCTGCTGGCAATAAAAAACCGGCTAATTTAAACCGCACGAATAATGACCCCGGTCACATCAATTAATTACCAGCATTATGACTGCAGTTACTGGGCAATATAACCTCTTTTGCTTTAAACTAAAGAAAACGATAAGGAGAGGTTATTAAAAATGAATAAAACAACTAAGGGTGGAATTTTATTAATTATTGCCGGTGTATTGTTGTTATTTAGCCAGCTAGGCGTAATCTCCGGACAGATCTTCCTTTACATTTTAGCTTTTGGTTTCATTGCCACTTACGTTTTACTGGGGGCAAAAAAAGAATATGGCAATGTTGGCTTTCTCATCCCGGGTGTAGTTCTTTTAACAATAGCAATCTACGATGCGGCTTCAAAAGCGGAAGTTTTTGGTGGTGTCAACCCGGCCTTTTTCTTTATCGGGCTTGCCTTAAGCTTCTTAGCAGTATTTTTGGTCCATACCTACTGGTTTAAAAGTTCGGACCACGGAGATCGTTTTTGGCCGGTTTACCCAACAATCGGGCTTTTATTTGTAGCAGCCATAGTAGGCCTCGGCACAACCGGACGGTGGACTGAATATCTTGGAATGATCAATTATCTCTGGATTATTGCCCTGATCGCTGTTGGCGGATGGTTGATTTTCAGCAGTATAAAAAAGAAAAGCACTTCCTAGGAATCATAAATAACGCATCATCTCCCTGGCTTGCTTTAGCAGGGAGATGATGCGTTATTTTTTATTTTACCGGGCAGATTTACTCAACCGAAGTTTCTGTGGGTGCAGGTTCTTTCTTGTTACCAACCAGGTATATAATAAAGGCCCCGGCAGCAAAAAGGACCGCAGCCAGGTGGATCAACCAACCAACGTACGGGATATTTGTTAAAAGTACCAATACAAAAACCCCGATTAAAGCAGTCCAAACCGGGTGAAGCTGCTTGTTAAAGCGCTCAAAAGCGAGCCGGGCTAAAAAGTAACCGGCAAAAATCCTGGCCAGGTAAAGCAAAACTAGATAAAGCAACATCGATAAAAAGCTAATCGGTATTCCCACTACTGTAATAAGCAGGAAAAGGGCTGCGAGCGGAGCGACAAAAACCACCAGGGCTCCCACTCCGAGGCTTAAACCGGGCTTTTCTTTGATTTTTTGGGCCGTCCCCGAGGTGAGAAATGGGAAAATCAAGGCCATTAGAAGGGCAGCCACCAGTATAGATAACACGGGACGAACAACACTCCAGGCATTGCGAATCGGAGAGGCAGCCGGCCTCTCAGCAGGCGGATCCACTCTTTCCATCTCTCCGGCAATTACTGCCTGATTATCAACGGCAGCATCTTTTTCTGAAGTATAGGTTACTTTGCCCATTATTTCGGCCTCGGGGCCAAAAGAAAACTCATTAATGGTGCCCCTTATGTCTCCGCCAACCGGGGCATTAATAGCCAACTGGTTCATGGAAACTCTCATGTTGCGCCCCACCGATCCGGTAATATCGCATCTGCTAGCAGCCCCAAAGAAATCTTGACCAATAGAAACTGAAGCATTAATATTATTGGCTGCAACCATTAAATCCCTGGTAGTTTTGCCTTGAAAGTAGAAAGCATTAGCTGCTCCCCTGGCGGTTCCCATTACCTCTCCATTAATCTCTACCGTTTCAGCAAAGACCAGAAGGCTTCCTTCGACTGTGCCACCTATAATTGCTTCCCTGGAAAAAATTATCGTATCACCTGAAACTTCACCCTCGATAGTTACTCTGTCCCCAAAAATATATAAATCATCATCTATTGTTTCTTCCCTTTCGACTGTAATATCACCACCGGTCGAAATTTTTGCCGCTTCGACATCACCGGCAAGAAAGCCTAGTAATAATACACAAAATATAAAGAGCAGTAATACTTGACGACGGTGTAAAAACATAAAATCTTCACTCCTAATCTCATTATTGAAATTATAACTTCCCACTAAGAACACTGTTTATTTTTATGAAGTACTCCATGTAGGCGCATTTGTTCATAATCAAACTTGCTAAGAACGAGATATAGTTAACTTCATAGTGTGAGACACCCCCTTACACGTAGTTGTCAACAACTCCGTCCCCTTGACATCCCGACACTTCCCACGCCTTACTTCAGAGGGAAAAACCGGTTTTTTAAATAATTAAGATCGGTTTTTTTCATCTTCCTAACCTGGACGAACCAGTTCCATAAAAGTTGGTTTTCAAAATGAGTCCTTCTAAACCCAGACTGCATCGGCGTTTCCGAGATCGCTTAAAAAAGTCTTGCCAAATATGCGCAGGACTTCAGAAGTAAGTGCCTAAACTATGATACTTCATCATGTTTTAAAATTAACCTGACGAAAGTTAGTTTTTATACAATTTTAAACTTCTACCGGGATCAGGTAAAGCAAACCTGGTTACCAGCTATTCCAGAAATAAATCGTAAATAGCAGATTATATAATGTCATATACCAGATACTCCATGAAAAATTTCGGGGAATAATTTCGGGACACAATGAAATTTTTTATCTTGTTGTATGAGGCATTTATACTATCTAAGCTGTAAGTTTAATCCTACAGTTTTTTTG
The DNA here is from genome assembly GCA_964467475.1 of uncultured Syntrophomonadaceae bacterium. Lineage (GTDB taxonomy): Bacteria > Bacillota > Dethiobacteria > DTU022 > DTU022 > B1SED10-74M. Next base: position 294 of record CAYXQO010000069.1, on the reverse strand, counting down.
GGGTTTTTCACAGTGCCTAGCACTACAACGAAACATTTGTCGGATACCGGTGCCCGCTGAGACATGGGAAAGGTTCTATAGTCTCCCTTTCTGTCTTCGCTGCGTTTCGGAACACCAAGACACGTCTCCCCGCCCCCTTCGCTTGCTCCATGCTGCCTTCGCCCACTGCTCAAAAATCTCACCTTCACCTTCAGGGTTTAATTTTTCGAGGCTATCTCTGTGAAACTACTTGCACCTGCCAGGCCGGTAGCTCAATCACCGCCCTATCAGCGGCTTTATCAGCAGATTTCAACC
>CAYXQO010000068.1:0-6500 GCA_964467475.1 uncultured Syntrophomonadaceae bacterium | reverse complement strand
ATGGAAAATGATTTAAATGAAACCGTTAGCTATGTCAATTCCATCTTAGAGTCGATTCCCGATATTGTCTTAAGGTGTGACCGGGAGGGCACCTTCCTTGATTTGGTGTCCGCGCCCGAGGAAGGAAAGCTGTTCATGCCCCCGGATCAGTTTTTAGGCCGGAAAGCAGAGGAAATTTTGCCTGCCGGGGTCGGTTCAATTTTTACAGAATCCATTCAAAAAACCCTTGCCACCGAACAGTTAACCGCTACCAGTTACGAACTGCCGGTTCCTGAAGGAAACCTTTATTTCAACGCCCGCTTTTCAAGGTTAACCGAAAACGAGGTTATTGTTTTAATCGAAGAGGTGACCAGGCGTAAACAAGCTGAAGATGCGTTAAACTACCGCCTGGAATTTGAAAAAATGGTTTCTGAGATTTCCTATAAGTTTGTCAGCCTTCCACCCGAGCGTTTTAATGAAGGAATTGAAAATGCCTTAAAGCAGAGTGCCCAGTTTTTCGGGGCCGACTGCGGCCACATCTTCCGGTTTGCTGAAAACCTGGAATTAATGAGTGCTACCCACGAATGGTGCGCAGAAGGGGGGTCTTCCTGGCTGAATAATAACCGGGAGCTGGCTTTAGACAGCCTGCCCTGGTGGGCAAATATGCTTAAAAACAGGGACTACCTTTACATACCCGACACAAGTGCTTTGCCCCGGGAAGCTGAAGCAGAAAAAGAAATTTTCAAGGATCGGGGGATAAAGTCTTTGCTCTCTATCCCTATCATGAGGGAGAGGCAAATATTTGGTTGTTTCTGTTTTACTGCAATCAAAGAAAAAAAACTGTGGAGCGATGATCAGATTGCCCTTATTACCGTTGTAACCGAGGTGATTGCCAATGCCTTGCTCAGAAACTTAAATGATCAAACGATCCGTTACTTAAGCTTTCACGACCAGCTAACCGGACTATATAACCGGCACTATTTTGTCTCCGAAATTGAGCGCCTGGAAGGTTCCCGTGAATACCCCATCGCGGTAATCTCTGCCGATTTAGACGGCCTGAAACTGGTCAATGACACCATGGGTCACGAAAGTGGGGACAGCTACCTCAAAACCGGTGCGGCCCTGTTGAAGGAGAGCTTAAGAAATGCCGATATTTTAGCCCGCGTCGGTGGAGACGAATTTGCCATCCTGCTTCCCCGCACTGGTTACGAAGCCGCGGAAAAAGTAGTTGCCAGAATATATGAGCGGGCCGAATATTGTAAAGATGAAAAAACCGGCCTGCCTTTGAACGTATCTTTAGGGATGGCAGTCAGCGAAACCGCCGAGAAAAACTTAGAAGAAACTTACCGCGATGCCGATGCCCTGATGTACAAAGATAAACAGATGCGTAGTGGTAAAGCAAAAAACGAAATGATCCGGGCTATGCTGACCCTGCTAGATGAGAGCGAGCGAGCCTCCTGTGTGGATAACGATTACCTGCAGGCCCTCTCTGTCCAGCTGGGCCAGGCTGCAGGCTTAAGCGAGAAACAGCTGGCCGACCTGGCTATGCTTTCTCAAGTTTATGAAATTGGCTTGATTGCCGTGCCGGAATCAATCCGGAACAAAAAGGGCAGCTTGAGCGAAGACGAGCTCACCTATATTTACCAGTACCCGGAAAAAGGCTACAGTATTGCACTGAACAGTCCTGAAATGTCAGAAATAGCCGACTTGATTCTTTGTCACCGTGAAAATTATGACGGCTCGGGTTACCCCCGGGGACTGAAAAAAGAAGAGATCCCCTTAGAATGTCGCATCCTGGCTATTGTGGAAAAATACCTGCAGCTAAGCGGTGCCGCTGCACAAGAAAGCGGCAAGTCGGATAATGAAGCCCTGGCTGCAATTGAAGCACAGGCCGGCAGCACCTTTGACCCTAACCTGGTAAAAAAATTTTCAGAGTTAATGCGTAACCAGATCCAGTAGGAACAGCTTATGATTGCTGCTTTGCCGGAAGCGGCCTGCAGTTAACCCTTAGCCATGAGAAGCAACTTTGAAAGTGGTTAAAAGGTACGTGTTTAATCAGGCCAGCGGGGACTTTTCAAGACATGATTCAGTAGCTTCATGGAAAAATATTCAGGCTCCTAATTTTTTTCGGTTAACCCCTTAATTATCTTCAGTCCCTGCCGACAATAACCATAAGGGATACTATATCCTCAAAGCAAGCAAAGGGGGAGCCAGTCATCAGTATTATCAGCAAGGTTTACCAGCTTAATACTTACCGCAAGCAAAAAGGCGAACCTGTCCAGGACAAGCCTGCCCGGCAGGAACCCGGTCCCACCTCCAAGGAGAAGGCCGGTCGCAACTCTTTATCTGCAGAAAGTAAGTTTGTTCCTGCAGAAAAAACCACTACCCGCATTTTCGATTTGAATCGCTACATTGAGGATCAGAAAAACTCCGGTGAACTGGTGAAAACTGCTCAGGACGCTTTAGGTGAGATTGAATCTGTTTTACATGAAATGCGCTCACTTTCCGAAGAAGCCTCGAAAGAGGAGATGTCTCCTTATGACCGCAACCTCGCCCAGGAGACAATGGACCACTACATCGCCGAAGTCGACCGCATTGTAGAAGAAGCCGAATCAAAAGCGGTCCGGCTTCTAGATAGCCCTCGTTCCGGCCCCCATAAACCCGTGCATTAAATATGAACCGTAAAAGCGCTTTGCCGGTGGCAACCTTTTTGGAGCAGTGGTTTTAAGGAAAGCTAAAAGAAGCTGGCTCACAACAGGTAATTTAAGGCAAGGTGAAATAAAAACAGGCGCCTTTGCCTACTTCACCTTCGGCCCAAATTTCTCCTCCGTGCCGGGAAATGATCCGGTAGACCAGGTTTAAACCGATGCCGATACCCGGGTAGTCACCCTCCCGGTGTAGCTTGTGGAAAGGGATAAAAAGCTTCTCGGCATAGTTCATATCAAAGCCGGCGCCGTTATCTTTAAGGTAGTAAACGGTAGATCCATTCTGCTCTGTGCTGCTGAATTCAATCTGCGCTTCTTTTACCCCGGCAGTATACTTCCAGGCGTTGTCGAGCAGGTTGGCCAGCAAAATTTGCAATAACTCCGTATCTCCTTCAGTTTTAAGCTCAGGTGCGATAATTGCTTCAACCCTGCGGCCTGGGTCATTATGTTCCAATAATTTAAGGTGGGAGCGGATTAAAGCGCTCAGATCAACTGTTTCTCTTTCAATTTCTCGGCTGACTATTTTTGAAAGCTGTAGTAAGGCGTTGGTCAATTCTTTCATGGAACCAATTTGAGCGGTGATGCGAGCTAAATAGTTGCGGGCCTTTTCACTTAACTCCTCCGGACATTCGTCTAACAACATTTCGCTAAAGCCCTCAATCCGGCGCAGTGGCGCCTGTAGGTCTTGCGACACGGAGTAGGTGAAGGTGTCAACAGCGGCGCGTTCCCTGGCTTGCTTCTTTAAGGCCTCTTCGGCCTGCTTGCGCTCGGTAATGTCTGTGTGCGTGCCAACCATCCGTAGAGGTTTACCCTTTTCATCCCTACCAAATATTTTGCCCCTTCCGTTTATCCACATCCACTGGCCATCTTTCTTTTTAAACCTGAACTCAATATCGAGCTTACCTGTTTTGCCTTTGAGGTAATCTTCAATTGCCTGGCGCGCCATAGGTAGGTCTTCCGGGTGGACGTGCTCTGCCCAGCCGGTAAAATCCTGGGGGAAATCACCAGGCTGATATCCTGCCATTGTATAGTAACGATCATCAAAATAAGTTTCATTGGTTGCCAAATTCCAGTCCCATATCCCCTCATTCTTAACGGTCATGGCATAATCAAGCCGCTGTTCGCTTTCAAGGAGGGCAGCTTCAATTTCCTTTTGTTCACTTATATCCTGAAAAGCCCCTCGAATTTTAACGATATTGCCCTGTTCATCTTTTACCGCTTCACCGGTAGTTTTTACCCAAATCCTTTGTCCTTTGGCGGTGATAATTTCCAACTCTTCCTCAAATGGCGTCCCTTTTTCAGCACAGCTTTTAACAGCTTCAGTAATTCTGTCCTGCCATTCCGGGGGATAAAAGCTTAATGCTTCACCTAAAGATGGCGTATAACCGACCGGCACCTCATGGACCATGGCCACCTGGTCAGACCAGGAAACTTTATTCGTGCTTAAATCTAAACTCCATCCTCCAAACTTTGCTGTTTTACCGGCCATGCGCAGTAATGAATAACTTTCCTGCAATGCTTGTTTTGAAACGATGAGATCGGTAATATCGAGGGCTGTATTTATTACCCCGATTAATTTTTCTTGTTCATTTTTGATCGGAATAGCACTTGCCTGCCAGTATTTATCATCTGGAGACTTGTGGATGCCGTGGCGGGCTTCACCGGTTTTTATAGCTTCAACTACAGGACAATCGGGACAGGGGGCGTTCAACTGGTGGTATAGCTTGTAACATGTTTGTCCTTCATAATCTATACTGTTAAGGGAATGTTGTTCTATTACTTCTGAGTTGGCCCAGATAATGCGCATTTCCGGGTCTACGAAGGCCACCTGTTCCGTTAAGTTGTTAATGATTAGTTCCTTTTCTTGTTTTTCGGCCCGCAGTTTTTCTTCGGCTTGCTTGCGAGCCGATATATCACGGGTTATACCTAATATCCCGGTCGGGTTACCATCCTGGTCGCGGATAAAAGAAACATTAAGCTCCACCCATACGGTAGAACCGTCTTTACGGATTTGCTCTACCTCTAAAATATTAGTTTTGTTTTGATCTTTTTGTCCTGCCTTTTCTACTGCCAGGTTTTTGAGCAGAGTTTCAGTAGCTTTTTCAAAAGAAGCCGGAGCTAAAATTTTATCTGGAGATAATGACAGGATTTCTTCAATACTGTAACCACTGATTTTCTCAGCAGAGGGGCTTATATAGGTAAAGTTGAGATCGAGATCGGTTGTCCAGATGATATCACTGGCATGTTCAGCAAGCAGGCGGTATCTTGCTGCGCTTTCACGAAGGCTTTTCTCGGTATTTTTACGGTCAGTTATGTCTTTTATAAAGATGGCAAGATAGTGCAGTTTATCGAGGTAGGCAGTAATTTCAAACCAGCTCTTAAATAATTCAAAATAGCTTTCAACCTGGACCGGCTCTCTTGTTTCTTGTAGCTGTCTATATATAGCAGGAAAATCAATATCCAGTTTTTCTATTTCGGGATAGATTTCTGCGACCTTTTTGCCCAGGACTAACGCTTCATCAAACCCGGTCAATTTTGTAAATGCGGGATTTATTTGCAGAAAAATGAAGTCAATAGGGTTATTGTTCTCATTAGTAACCACTTGAAAGTAGGCAAAACCATCGGGCATGTTTTTTAATAAGTCACTCTGTTTGTCTTTTTGATAACCCAAATAAATCACGTCCCATCAAAAAGTAGATCAGTTTCGCTGTCTTTGGCAATATTGAAATTTAACTGGTTCATATCCACCAACCCTTCTTGGACTTTATAATTTGGCCAAGGTATTGCAAAAAATAAACAGGCCTCTTTCCTCACTTTCCCTTCGACCCATTTCTTACGCCGCGGCAAGAAATAATCCGGTAGACCAGGTTTAAACTGTTGCCGATACCCGGGGTAGTCACTCTAAATCATTAACTGATAAAAAGGTTTCCACCAGTTCCGGATCAAACTGGGTGCCGGCACACCGCTTTAATTCAGCAAGGATTTCTGGTTTGGCGAGTGGTTTTTTGTAGGGCCGGCCGCTGGCCATAATCTCGTAAGCATCAGCAATAGCGGCTATACGAGCGAGCAGGGGTATATTTTTTCCCTTGAGTCCCTGCGGGTAGCCCGAGCCATCCCAGTATTCGTGATGGGCTAAAATATCTTCGGCCACGTGGGCGAAATCTTCTGTGGCGCGGGCAATCCTGTAGCCTGTTTCCGGATGCTTTTTCATGATTTCCCATTCTTCCGCGGTCAGTTCGCCTTCCTTGATTAGAATTTCCTCTGATATATTAATTTTCCCGACGTCGTGCAGTTTAATCAAAAGGCGCAACCGGCTTAGCTCTAAATCGGATAGCCCCAGTTCTTCGCCGATTTCCAGGGCAACCTTTTGCATACGCAGTGTATGTTCTTCCGTTTCGAAGCTTTTTGCTTCCAGGGTTTTAAGCAGAGCATTTAATACGGCGCTCCTGGTGCTCCTGCTCTCGGCGAGTTTTTGTTTGTACATGTTGTCCTCTGCTTCTTTAAGGACTTCGGTCAGGGTCGTGTCTGCGCTTTTTTTGACCGCTGCCCCGGAAGCCAGGGAAATAGGCACTTCTCCTGCGTAAACCCCCTGGCAATTGTTTTTTATCCTTTTGCTGATGATTTCCGCTTTTTTCAATGTAGTTTGAGGCAGCAGGATAACAAATTCGTCGCCTCCCCAGCGGGCAATGAAGTCTTCTTTGCGGCAGGAGCTCTTTAATACTTCGGCCACGGCTTTTAGCATCTCATCACCCTTGTTGTGTCCGTAAGTGTCGTTAACCAGCTTGAGGCCGTTTAAATCGACCATCAGCACGCTGA
>CAYXQO010000067.1:0-6679 GCA_964467475.1 uncultured Syntrophomonadaceae bacterium | reverse complement strand
CCTGCCAGGATATAGTAGTTTTTACCGGGGCAGGTGTGAGCACTGAATCCGGGGTGCCGGATTTCCGTAGTCCCGGTGGAATCTGGGACCGCTTTGATCCGGAAGAAATGACTTTCCAAAAGTTTGTCTCTTCTTCTGAAAGCCGGAGCAAATACTGGGAATTGTTCCAGGTTTGCTGGAAAGAATTCCAGGGGATAGAGCCTAACCCGGCCCACCTGGCAATTGCTGAACTGGAAAAATTAGGCAAGCTAAGCGCAGTGGTTACCCAGAACGTGGAAGAACTGCACCAGAAAGCCGGGAACAGCCCGGAAAAGGTTTTGGAACTGCATGGCAATATGTGGAAAATTCGTTGTTTGGAATGTGAAGCTCCTTATCCCTGGGAAGAGGCGTACTGCCAACTGGAACAGGGGAAAATGGTAGAGAATTGTCCCCGGTGTGGAGGGCTCCTTAAACCGGCAACTATCGCTTTTGGCCAGCAATTGCCGATCAAGACCTTAAAAGAAGCGCAACAGCGTAGCTGTTCCTGCGATCTTTTCATCAGTATAGGTTCCTCCCTGGTGGTTTATCCCGCAGCCTTTCTTCCGCAAATGGCAAAAGATAGCGGCGCCAAACTGGTGATTATTAACCGGGAACCTACACCGTTTGATGCCATGGCCGATTTGGTGATCCATGGCCAGGCCGGAGAAAGCATGGAACATGCGATGGAACTCTTCCGCAGCAGCGATTAATTTTTCTCATCCCCCAGCATCATTTTATATGCCTATTATCTTACTCGGATGATATAATTAAAACTAAGAAAAGTTGCCCTGGCGCAAGTTAAGAGGAGGAGGATTTGATGGATCCGCTTATTATTATACTTATCGTAGCAGTAATCCTGGTGATTATATATTTTGTCCGCAAAACAGGCGGCATCACGGCAGGTACGGGGAAAACCGGGTCGCTCAGGCAGGAAGCGCGCCGCCAATTGAAGCTTCCTCCAAAAGAAGCAGACCAGACTATTGATCGGCATATAGAGCGTCTAAAGGAGCGTTACCCGGATCGCTCCGAGGAATGGTACCTGGAAAAACTGATCTATGATTTGGAAAGAGACCGCTAGCATCTGTTTAAGAGGGGGTTATCAGGTTTGAGCAGGAGAAAGAAAGGGTGGTTTATAGGACTCGGAATTCTTGTTGTTCTGTTGCTCGGTGCTGCTGTTTTCGGCTTTTCTTTTCTACGGTCCGGCCTGCCCGATTATGAGAAAGAAGCAGTGCTCGAAGGATTAGAAGACGAAGTAATCGTCAACCGCAACTTCCGGGGAGTGCCTTTTGTGGAAGCGCAGCGGGAGAGCGATATGCACCAGGCTCAAGGTTATCTGCATGCCCAGGACCGCCTTTGGCAGATGGAGTTGCAGCGCAGGGTAGTGCAGGGGCGCTTGAGTGAAGTGCTGGGTGAAGATCAACTTTCTACGGATCAGTACTTGAAAAAAGTAGGATTGGACCGTATTGCTGAACAGATGCTGGAAAATACCAGCGCCAGAAGCAAAGAAATATTGGAGAATTATGCCCGGGGGGTTAACACCTACATAGAAAATAACCCTCTTCCGGTGGAGTTCAACCTGTTGGGATTCGAACCGGAGCCGTGGAGACCGCTTGATTCTGCTGGAATAATTGCCCTGATGGCTTTTGACCTGGGCGGCAACTGGCGTGAAGAAACCCTTCGTTATGCCATGGCTGAAACACTCGATCAGGAATTGTTTGATCAAATTCTTCCCCCTTATGAAGGTTGGGAAACCCCGCGAGTTTGGAGCCCGCAACGAGCAGATGAGATTTCCGGTGGTGAACCTAAGAAAGCTGAATTAATTACTCTATTGCAGGAAACCAGTTTGGACCACTTAAAGGCGGTGCCCCGCCTGGGCAGCAACAGCTGGGTAATCAGTCCAAGGCTTTCAGCTACCGGTTCTGCCGTTTTGGCCAATGATCCTCACCTTAGTTTGGGGTTGCCCTCAATCTGGTATGAAAACTCCCTGGCGATTACAGGAGACACCAGGAGGAACCTTTACGGGTGGTCTATTCCAGGGTCACCGGGAGTAATTATCGGTAATAATAGAAATATCGCCTGGGGAATGACCAATATTGGCGACACCCAGGATTTGTTCCTTGAAGAGCGCCACCCTGATGATCCTTATAAATTTAAGTATGAAGACGAGTGGTACGAAGCAGAAGTTGAAGAAAAAGAAATTATGGTGGATGGCCGGGAAGAACCGGAAGTGGTGGAGGTTATCCACACTAAAAACGGGCCCCTGATTTCTGATGACCCGCCGATGAGTTTACGCTGGACCGCCTACGAAGTTGAAACCAGTACGGCCGATGCCGTGTTTCAATTAAACCGGGCCACCGGTTGGGAGGAGTTTAACGATGCCCTGGTTCATTTTTCAGTTCCCGTGCAGGCTGTTGTTTATGCCGATGTAAGGGGCAATATTGGTTTTAGGGTTGCCGGGAAGATCCCGCTGAGAGAACAAGGGCAAGGATTAATGCCTCTTCCCGGTTGGGAAGAAAATTATGGCTGGAAAGGGTTTGTTCCTTTTGAAGAAATGCCGGAGGTTTTAAACCCACCGGAGGGCTATCTTGCTACTGCCAATCACCGGGTGGAAACAGAAGAATACCCTTATATTATCTGCCTTGATAATGCTCCCCCCTACCGCAAACAGCACCTGGCTGACTCGCTTGGCACTGTGGGAACGGTTAGCCTGGAGGATTCAAAGCGGTTGCAAAATGACTGGTATAACCGCCATGCCGCAGAAAGGCTCCCTGAGTTTCTCAGTATACTTGAGGAGCACACAGGAGAGCTGGATCAACTGGAAAGAGAAGGTTTTGCTATGCTTGAGCAGTGGGCCGAAAATCCGGTCAATGAAAGAGATTCCGCCGCAGCGCCGCTTTTTCAAGTCTGGTATCTTAACCTGATGGAAGAAGTATTCCGCAAAAAACTATGTCTCGATTTGTATAAGGAACTTATTCAGCATGATTATGTAGCTTACAATTCGCTGGAATATCTGCTGGAGCTTGAAGAATCAGCCTGGCTTCCGGAAGGGTTGGCAGAGCCTTTACTGGCAAGCTATACCCGCTCTGTCGAAGAAGTAGCTGATGAAATGGGTCAGGATCCGGATAAATGGCGCTGGGATGAAATGCAAACAATTGCTTTTGAACATGACCTCGGGGTGGCGCCGGTAATTGGCGATTACCTTTTCAACCGGGGCCCATATCCCTACGGAGGAGATCACATGACCACCGGCCGGGCCCGCTACGCGTTGGATAATCCCTTTGAAGTAATTGGCGGAGCCGGCTTGCGTTATATCGCTGAGATGGGAGAGCCGATTAATATCTGGGCTGTCGTTGCCGGCGGCCAATCCGGGCACCCGCTCAGTCCGCACTACAGCGATCAACTGGAAACCTGGCTGGACGGGGGATACTACAAGACAGAGGTGCCCCGGGATCCGGAAAGAGAATGGGCGGCCAGCACAATTTTTTCTCCCGTAATCGAGGAGGAATAGTAGTCTGCTATCCCTCCTCGAGCCCGCGCAGGAAGGCCTCGATATTGACTGCCAGGGCCTGCGGGTTGTAGCCTCCCTCCAGGACGGCAAAGAGTCGTCCATTACAATGCTTTTGCGCAAAATTGCCGAGCAAACTACCGATTTTTTCATAGTCTTCTTCACTCAGCATGCCGCCCCAGTCATTAACCCCTCGGTCAAACCCCGCTGATACCGCAACAAGTTCCGGGCGGTAACTTGAAAGATCCTGTTCAAGGGTCTCGACAAAACGTCCTGGATGGCTTGTCCTGCAGTGCCAGAAATTTACGCGGTCATTGCCCCGGAAGATGTCGTCTGTTCCATCTCCGTAATGCAGGTCAAAATCTACAATTAGGGCTGAGCTGATCTTTTCTGTGGCAAGCAGGCTGCTTACCGCTACGGCGATGTTGTTAAAGTAACAAAAGCCCCAGCAGGAATCGATTGAAGCATGGTGTCCGGGTGGACGGCAGAGAGCGAAAGCATATTCCCCGCTTACTGCGGTTTCAGCAGCATCCAGGGCAGCACCTGCTGATAGCAGGGCGGTATGGTAAAGCAATTCGTCACGGGCAATGTTCTGCAGGTGTCTTTCGGTGTGCACCCGGAGAATTTCCTCAGTAGTTGCTGAACGAGGCTCAAGCAGCGAGTATTTCTGTTTTAACTTTGCAAGAGAAGGAACCAGCCTGCCGGGTTCTGCTGCCGGGTCGAAGGCATAATGCTTTAAAAAATCCGGGTGAAAATAGACCTTCATATGTAGGGGCACCTCCTGGATAATCTACAGGTTGACTTTCTTCTCTTTAAGTATACATTATATTTGTGTGTGCTCAACCGTGCTGCCTTTGGACTGGTGACGGCTCACCTGAGGCTAATGGCAACGACTAAAGCCTCAGGCTTTCGCTTTGGTTACGCTTTAGCATTCGCCATCTAAGGCTTTAGGCCTCAGGCGGCCTGCTTCCATGCAGGCCGACCGGCTACAACCTTTGCCTCAAAGACCATTGCAACCGCTTTACTTGCTATGTTTTCAATCCGGCAGGCAGCACGATTGAGTAGTTGCTTGAAAGGGTAAAAATGCATCTGCCCGGGGAGATTTGCTCCCCGGGCAGATGCTTTGCTAATAAGCTCTAGCAGGTGGAAATCTTGCTTATGTGATTAACTTTTAGAGATCACCATTTTCTTCTACCGGCTCTTCCGGAGGCGGTGCTTCCGGATCACAACCCATTACTGAAAAACTTAGCGCTCCTACCAGGAGAAGTGTTAAAAATACAGCGATAAATTTTTTCATTTTCTACACCTCACTTTTTATTAAACTCTATACCCAGACTTCAAGCAGAATCCCCAAAAAACCTGCTGAAATGGCAATTGTTTACACAAAGGTTATAAATGTTTACATAGCGTTTATATTTGCCATGTATTTTTTTTACCATTACCAGGCTCGGCGATTAAAAATGGGTTCGTTATCATTTCAAGCTTAGAGGAGGCCGCGGTTTCATTATTTAAGGGGTGAAAATAACTATTTGCTTTTTCAAGTTAGGCTTGCCGGGGGCAAAGATTAGCTTTTCGGTGGGCGGGGGCCGAAATACTGGTAGTAGTGAACTTTAATGTTGCCGTGATAAAGTTTGCGCCTCTTGGTAGCTTTTTTCCCGAAGATTGATTCGAAGTTTTCATGGGCGGTTAGGATATAGAAAGACCAGGTATCGAGATTCTTAAAAACTTTGCTCATTTGCTTGTACAGTTTTTCCACTTCTTTTTGTTCGCTTAAGCGTTCTCCATACGGGGGATTACAGATAACCTTGCCATATTTTTTCTTGGAGCTAAGCTCTGCAAGCGGCTGGACTTGAAAGTGGATCTGTTCCTCTACTCCTGCTTCCGCTGCATTTTTCCTGGCGACATTGATCTGTTTTTTATCTATATCGGTGCCGCTGATATCAAGCTTTCGGGTGTATTCAGCCAGGGCGTGAGCCTCTCTGCGGACTTCTTGCCAGTATGTTTTGGGAATATTAGGCCACTTTTCTGAGACAAATGTTCTTCCCAGGCCGGGGGCAATATTTTGCCCGATCAGGGCGGCCTCAATGGGGATTGTTCCCGAACCGCAAAAAGGGTCGAGCAGGGCAATCTCCGGTTTCCAGCGGGCAAGCAGTACGAGTGCAGCGGCCAGGGTTTCTCTTAGTGGCGCTTCACTTGCGGCAACGCGGTAACCTCTTTTATGTAAGCCTGCCCCGGTAGTATCAATGGTTAAAGTGGCGATATCTTTTAACAACGAAACTTCAATCCGGTAGTAAGGGCCATTTTCGGGGAACCATTTTTTGCGGTAGCGCTTTTTCATGCTTTCGACAATGGCTTTTTTGACGATAGCCTGGGAGTCGGAAATACTAAAAAGCGTTGATTGGACCGATTTACCGTCTACGGGAAATTCTGCGTTTTCGGGGAGCAAATCGGGCCAGGGCAGGGCCCTGGTTTTTTCAAACAGTTCATCAAAGGTAGTCGCTTTAAATTCACCCATTTTTAACCGGATCCTGTCCGCGGTGCGCAGCCACAAGTTGGCCAGGCAGATATCTTTTTCATCGGCCTGAAAAGTAACTTTGCCGTTTTCAACGGTTAGCTTTTCGTACCCAAGGTCTTTTAATTCCTGGGCAACAATGGCCTCCAGCCCGAAAGTTGCAGTGGCGATTAACTCTAGTTTTGACACGTCTACTCTCCTTTGTTGTTCCAAGAAGTTGAACTCTGCCCTGATTTTAGCCTCATAAAATGTTATCATATAATCATCCAGTCTTCCAACTTTTTTGCGAGTGAGTGGCGAGAGTTTGAAAGTCTGGCCTGTGTAAGCGGGAAGTGCCTGGAATAAGTCCCTTGTTCTACAGGCATCTCGGCAGTTAATTTGTAAAGGATGGTTAACTTGAGTTTGATGTGCCGAAGAATGGCTTATTTAGCAACCTTAAATTTTTTTGTTATCCTGCTTTTCCTATTATTATTGAGTGGTTGTAACTCAGCCGGTAGTGATGATGATGCCCTAGATCTGAATGATAATGCAGGTGATCAAAAGGAAGAGCCTCAGGCTGAAACAAGCAGCGAGGAACTGGCAATTCCGGATCCTGAAGATTTAGAGCCTGCGGACGGTGAGATAGTGCTAGAGCAGTGGCAACC
>CAYXQO010000066.1:0-6696 GCA_964467475.1 uncultured Syntrophomonadaceae bacterium | reverse complement strand
AGTTTGCCCGGTCGGAATCTCCAGCCCTGGCGGGCTTCCAATTCCTCCCTTTAGGGGTACGACCCCCCTGAAAATATTTCCAGCAACAAAAAGGCCCTGCGGGATAAAACCTGCGGGGTCCTTTTTTAATCTATTGTTTTATCGGAAAGAGTTTTAGTCTCGGCGGGTCTCCAATTCCTCCCTTTAAGGGTGCGACTTCGTGCATGATTAGACAACGCTAAATTTCTCTTTACTGGGTCGCACATTGCCAATATAGTACGTAATAGCAAAGTTGTAAATTCTAGATTATAGGATCAGTTATTTCATTTCTTCAGCTTCTCGAAGTGCTTCTATGCGAAGGTTATCAGAAATCCAAAAACCATATTCAACCAGTCTATTGATCTCATTTTCTACAGAATCCACTATTCCTCGCTTTTTACCAACCAGCAAAAGACCAATAGTGCCAATCGGTTTTAAACCTAAGCGTCGAGCAGTGCGGCGTGCATCTTGATCATCTAATATGACCAAGCTTGTTCTTTGTTCGTAGGCTTGGATCATTACATCCTGCTCTCCGGAACCAAGACCAAAGAGCATATCTCTTAATTCCTGGTTTTTTATCGTACATTCAAATAACCAGGTATTTAAAATTTCCTTTATTGAATCGGTAGCTGTATCTTGCTTTTTATTGATTTCTTCTAGCACAGCATCTGGAATATATATTTTTTCGGCACTGCTTTTTAGCAGTTCTAAGCGATTTAGGCGAGCTAGAAACAATAATGGACTAGCATCAACTATAGCTATGCTCATTTTCCACTCATCTCACGAGCTGCTTCTATTTCTTCTTTTATTTCTTCATCCCTTAAGTTTATTGCCGGTGTTCCATAACGGCCTAATTCAGAAAGAAAGGTCAACCTTTCCATCCCAGCTAATTCAGCAGCTAACCCTGCAGACAGTCTACCTAGCTCATACAGTTTAGCTGCTAACAAGACTTTAGCTTCTGCAGAAAATTCCTTCTCGGTCAGCTTTAGTGTTTCCTGGATCCCCTCTGGTATAGGGATTTTCATTTCCATTTTATTGCACCACCTTTAAACTCGATCAGCTTTATACTACAATTATTCTTCCAGAGGTACGATCCCCCTGAAAATATTTCCAATTATTATTTACCGCGAGGTTTTTATTATGCGACTTAAGTTGTTTGCGCAGATGGTAACTATGAGTATACTTCCCGTCTGTGCTTAACGTGTGTAACCAAATATGTCTTGTATGTATAATCAACCTGGAGTCTTACTCGCCAATCTCCCACTCTTAAGCGATATTCATTATCTGTTCCCTTTAGTTTCTTTATATCGGCGGATTCAGGGTTTTTCAACATATTTTTTATAGACTCCCATATTCGCCTTTTAACTGTTTCATCTAATTTTTTCAAGTCTTTAACAGCACGGTTATCAAATTTAATACTTCACTCCATTATCCAAACAATTCCTTTTCAGCTTTATGGCTTGATATGCTTTTTCCATTTAAATAATTTTCCCAGGCATTTTTAGCTTCAAGGTTTTCTTCTTCAGAAGCTGGTTCGTCGTCAAAAGGTGCAGTTTTTAAACGATAGATAACAGGATCATAGGTGGCTAGAAACTCTAAAAACCGCTTAGCTACTTCGATTTCGTTTTCTGGCAATGTATCAATCAATTGATGTAATTCTTTTCGTTTAGTATTCATATTTTAAACCTCCTAAACTCGATGCCTTTATATCTTCATTATTTATTAACATTAACTGACGTTTACACAAGCTATAAACCCCTAAAATCTCTCCCATGTGAGATTTATTATACCACAGGCTAAGAGACTCAGTATAGTGCACGGTCGGAATCTTTAAGCCCTGGCGGGGTTCCAATACCTTCCTTTTAGGGTGCGATTCCTTTTAGAAAAAATAAATTTCAAAAAAGAAGGATTTAAGGGGTTTATGTTTAATTATAGAAGGGTTATATATCCGGCATAAATATAGCAGTATTTGATAATAATGATGCAGAAAGGGCTCGCCTAAATGCCCCGAAAAAAACGCATATGGTATCCTGGAGCGCAGTTCCACATTATGTGCCGCGGCAATCACCGTGCTGAGATATACCGTGATGAAGAAGATCGCCAGGTATATCTTACCCTGCTTGAGGAAGCCCGCAAAACACACCCCTTTGTCTTAATCTCCTACTGCCTGATGAGCAACCATGTTCATCTGCAAATAGAAACTCTCGATACCGAACCGTGGATGTTCATGAAAATGCTTAATATGAAATACGCAATTTATTTTAATAAGAAGTAT
Organism: uncultured Syntrophomonadaceae bacterium; assembly: GCA_964467475.1. Classification (GTDB taxonomy): domain Bacteria; phylum Bacillota; class Dethiobacteria; order DTU022; family DTU022; genus B1SED10-74M. The sequence goes on along the minus strand of CAYXQO010000066.1, from coordinate 4,403 downwards.
AACTTTGTTGGTCATTTGTTCCAGGGAAGGTATCGCTCGGAGCTGATCGAATCTGACTCCCAGCTGTTGCAAACCAGCAAGTATGTCCATTTAAATCCGGTCAGAGCAAATATCGTGGAAAAACCCGATCATTATGAATGGAGCAGTTACCGGGAATATCTCAAAGGGTTGTTCCCGCAAGTTTACCCAAAAAGCTGCCTGGTTACCCTTAATACCGAGACCATTCTCCGGTATTTTAAAAACAGCAGTGCAGAGCTTTACAGAAGCTACGTTGAATACGATCTTTCTTTTTATGCTTCTATAAAAAGCTCTGGAGATGTAGTAGGTGCCCAAGAGATCAGTGCCGGGGAGGATCATTAAATGGCTTCCATAATTAAAAGCTTCGCCCTTACAGGGGTAAATGGTTACCTGGTTGAAGTGGAAATAAAAACGATTAGCGGCAAACCCTCGGTTACCATAGTCGGTTTGGGAGATGCTTCAGTTAGAGAGTCAAGCGAAAGAATTCAAGCGTCGCTGCACGAATCCGGGTTTGAATTTCCCAAAATGAAGGTAGTAATTAATCTTGCTCCCGGAAGTATCAAAAAAAGCGGCTCCCACTTTGATCTTGCCATGGCCTTAGGCTTACTACTCCAATCGGAGCAAATTGTGATACAAGACCCGGAGAGGTTGCATGTATTTGGTTTCCTCGGTGAGCTTTCTTTAAATGGTGTGATTAAGCCCTGCCGGGGAGTTTTGCCCATGGTTGAGGCTGCCAGGAATGCAGGTGTTGAAAAGATCATCGTTCCCAGGGACAATTTAAAAGAAGCTATGCTGGTTAATGGAGTTGAGGTTCTCGGGTTTGAAAACCTTAAAGAAGTAGTATCTTTTTTAAGCGGAGAAAAAGATTATTCCCACGTTTTGGAACAAGGGCAGGCAACAACGAATAGAGGCAATCATGCAAGCGGCAATGACTTTAAAGATGTGATTGGCCAGGATGCCCTGATGCAGTACATTGTTGTAGCTGCCGCAGGCGGGCATAACCTGCTGATGATCGGTTCTCCGGGCTGCGGCAAATCGATGGCTGCCAGCCGGATTCCAACCATACTTCCCGCGATGAGCGAAGAAGAGTCCCTGGAAGTGACTAAAATATACAGTATAGCAGGGTTGTTGCAAAATAGTGATTCGCTAATTTTAGAGCGGCCCTTCCGGGCGCCCCATCACAACGCTTCGACCAATGCCCTGGTTGGCGGTGGCAATAGAGCGATTCCTGGAGAAATCACACTTGCCCACAACGGGGTCCTCTTCCTTGACGAAATAGCTGAATTCAGCAAAAAGAGCCTGGAAACCCTGCGACAGCCCATGGAAGATAATTTTATCACCATTTCCCGGGTTAACCAGACCAACACCTACCCCTGTAATTTTATGCTGGTTGCTGCCATGAACCCCTGTCCTTGCGGTTATTATGGAGATAGCAAATGTCATTGCAGCGATTATAAGGTTTTGCAATACCGTCAAAAAATATCCGGGCCGATTATGGACCGTATGGATATCCAAAAGAATCTGCAGCCGGTTAATTTTTTGGACTTGCCGGTTGGTGCAGAAGGCTATAGTTCGGCGGAACTGAGGGAAAAAGTGGAATTAGCCCGCGCAGTGCAGTATGAACGTTTTAAGAAGGTCCCGGGCATAAACTGCAACGCCCAGATGAGCCCGGCCCAGGTTAAAGAATTCTGCTTTCTCGATAACGAGGTAATGGAACTTTTGCGTAAAGCTTATGAACGCTTTCATTACAGCGCCAGGTCTTACCACAAGTTTATCAAGCTGGCCCGGACACTGGCCGACCTTGACGGTTCAATGCAAATACGCCGCCGGGATATGGCCGCTGCGCTTTTAGCCCGCGATTTGGAAAGGGACCGGGCCGGCATGATGGTGGTTTGATAGTTAATGCTTCTTATTTTATGGTGTTAAGTGTATACAGGTGTTTATTGATATTACAATCCATTGAGGCTTAAAAAGCAATGCTTTTATATTTTCTATGGTTATCCCTTGTAAAAGGAATCGGGCCGGTAGCGGTTAAAAGACTGCTTGCACATTTTTCCGGCCCGGAGGAAATTTATGAGGCGGAACTTGAAGACTTGCTAAGGGTAGAAGGTATTGGCAAGGTTGCTGCAACTTCCCTGGTTGAAGCGCGTTCATTGCGGGAAGCATCTACCATTCTTGAGCGGTGTCAAAAGAAAAATATCCGGATCTTAACCTGCCTGGATGAGGATTATCCAGATTCACTTCATGATATACCCCGCGCTCCGGCATTATTATATTACAGCGGCATTGCGCCTAAAAAAGGCGGCGTTGCCCTGGTCGGCTCCCGCAAGTGCAGCGCTTACGGAAAAGAAGTTGCCTGTGAGGCGGCTTCCTATTTGGCCCGCCATAACGTGCCGGTGCTTAGCGGTATGGCAGCAGGCATTGACGGTTATGCCCATACAGCCTGCTTAAAAGCAGGTGGTTATACCATTGCCTTTTTAGGCGGTGGTGTTGATACTGTTTATCCCAGCGAACACAGGGAATTGAAAGAAAAAATTGCTGCTTCAGGTACTCTTCTATCTTTCTTCCCACCGGGAACCCCCGCTCACCCAAGCCGCTTTCCAAGCAGGAACTTTTTAATGGCGGCCTGGGCAGATACCATTTTGCTGGTGGAGGCAGGCAAGAAGAGCGGCGCCTTGCTGATAGCAGAATACGGCATGAAACTGAGCAAAAAAGTTATGGCTGTACCAGGGAGCATCTATAGCGGGCAGAGTGTGGGGACAAACGCTTTACTAGGTCGGGGAGCCGAAGTTTACTGTAGTCCCGAACAGTTATACTGTTCCGGCTTATTAACATACGGGGATGATAAGTCTGGTTTTTCTTCGGCTAATGCAAGAGCTAAAAAGACTGAGATCCATGGCCAACCGGAAGATGTAACCCCCCAAAAATCGTTAATGAGCCGGACAAAGAAACTGCAGCCGGATGCAGGGAAGAGATCAGCTTCGGAAAGCGATATTTTGCAACTCTTAGAGACTTCTCCCATGAGCATGGATCAATTAGCCCTACATTTTAGAGACAACCGTTCTAGTTTTTTTGAAGCGCTAACCATGCTGGAACTTGACGGTTTACTAAAGAGATTGCCCGGCGGCATTATCAGTTTGACGAGGCAAATCGATGAAAAAATTTGATGCAAATGCCCGGTCGGCATCGTAAGTCCCGAGCGGGCTTCCAATTCCTTCCTTTAGTTGCCCGGGAGTTTCCTCCGGGACTTCGTTCTTCTATAAACTCCCTCCACCAGGGGTACGACCGTGCGCCATGCAAAGGGTGCACCATCTAGTGGGTGAGAAGCCCACTGAGTAAAGCCTAGCCAGCCGACTGATAGCCGAGTCTTGAGGTTTATTGGAGGTGACTCATGGACCTAAGCGTAGACAGCAAGTTAGCGGGCCGGTTAACTCAATGGATCTATAGTATCAAAATTGTTATTTTCTGCTGCAGATAATAAGCGTTGATCAGCAGCAACCAGTTGGTCAATTTTGTTTGAATATAAAATAGCTATTGCAAGTTGAATTGCATCAAGTGTCCTCAAATCTTCGGCGTCTACAATTTGATAAGCTTTAGTCAAAGTTTTTTGTGATACAGGCAAGATAGTAAAATCTTTGAAGTCTTTATTTAGTTCAGATTATAATTTTTCATAGTCAACTTCACATATTTTCTCTTCAGCTAGCAAACGACGAAATGCTGAGATGGTTTCTATCTGAGTCAATGCAGAAACAAGAATATCGTTTGCTTTATCTATTGTGTTATCAATAACTCCACTTCCTGATTCTTTAATATAACGTTTAACCAGGGCAGATGTGTCAAAAAAATATCTCATTTAACAGTTACGCTCTGCTTCCACATAGTCTTGGGCACTCGCTCCATTTGGTAATGTGATTTTTTCTACACGCCTTTTCCAAGACGGTTTATAATTTTCTACGGGAGCGATTTCAGCAATAGGCTTCCCTTCCTTTATAACAATACACTTTTCCCCTTTTTCGATATGGGATATGATCATATTAAGCTTTTGCTTGAGCTCCTCTGTTGATATTTCGATCACCTATATCACCCCTTGAAGTGTATAAATTATTGTCCTAAAGTAAAAATAAATGCACCATATCTTCCTTCTGAATAGATTATACCACAGGCAAGAAGTCTTTGCCCGACCGGTGCTCTGGAGGGAGTTTCCTACAGGGCTTCGCCCTTCCAGAAACTCCCTTTAGGGGTACGACCCCCCTGTAAATATTTCCAGTTAACAAAACGGCCCTGCGGGATAAAACCTGCGGGGTCTTTTTTTGTGTTAATCAATTATTTGAATAAATTATATCCGGGGTTTTTATGGTAAAATACAAGAAAAGAAAATAAAGAGG
>CAYXQO010000065.1:5217-6732 GCA_964467475.1 uncultured Syntrophomonadaceae bacterium | reverse complement strand
TTATTACCGATGCCAGGATGAAATTTTATGTGCAGGAAGACGGCTACTGGATCCCGAGGCAAAGTGGTAGCGCATACGTGGATGTTGACTTTGACATAGACCCGGTTCCGGCTGTTCCCGGTGAAGATTATAGCCCCGGTGAATCCATGTTTACCGTGGATACTGTAGATATGATGTCATTTTATGCCGCGGCAGTTAGTGAAGACGGTACAGCTGCGGTAGCATTAGTGTGCCCGGTTACCCGCTACCAGTTTGATCTTAAGCTGCCCCCGGATTTTGATTATGCTACGCCTTTCGGCGAACTGACGATAGAAAGTGGCGATCTTGTTCCGACAATCCGTACCTCGGGTTCAGGAATTATGAAGCCGGAAGACTGGGACGAAATCGCTGAAAGTAACTTCTTTGATATTGCCAACTATTCCTATGTGATAACCCAGCGCGGCATATTTGAAGATATGGATGGATCTACGCCCACGGGTGAAGTTTTTGAAGCTATGGGGGTTGAATTTGAAGAAGGAACCCCCCTGCCGATGGAACCGGTATATGGCTATTTTGGCAAAGGCGGTTGGGACGGCAATTACCGGAACATAGAAGACTACCTGGTAGGACAAAATGCCAGGGAACTTACCTCGCTGGTAGATTGGTCGGTTGAACGTTATGCCGGTGGGATCAATGAAGATAACAAGTTTGGTATAGATGTTGAATCCGGAGCGACCCGGACTGTCCAGGATGGCGTCGATACTATTTCCGGCGCTACGGTAAGGATGTCCAGGGAGTCTACTTCTTACCAGCGGGCTCTCGTGGAAGCCGGTATCCTCCGGGAAGAAGATGTCGTCATCGGCAGATTTTAACCCCTAATCCTGTAACTTGCTTACATTGTTGCCAAAGCCCCCGGCTCTAAAGCGGGGGTTTTTCTGTTCTCTTTGCGATTCACCGGTTTCTAAGCAATGGGCCCGAATGAAGGATCGGACTGCTTAAAAATTAATGTATAAGTATTTGTTATAAAAGCAGGAGTGATTATTAAGATGTAGAATATATTTACATCGAACATAATGAAAAACCATTGGAGGGATTTATGATGAGCGTAAAAGTAGGTCAAAAAGCCCCGGATTTTGAAGCCAATGCCTTTGTTGACGGCGGCTTTAAGAAAGTGAAGCTTTCGGATTACAAGGACCGGTGGGTAGTGCTTTGTTTCTACCCGGGCGATTTTACTTTCGTCTGACCGACGGAATTGGCGTCAGTTGCCGCCAGGTATAAGGAATTGCAGGATTTGGGTGTAGAAGTGCTTTCTTGTAGCGTAGACAGCCAGTTTACTCATAAGATCTGGCAGGAAGAAGAGCTTTCCAAGATGGTTGACGGAGGAGTCCCCTTCCCCATGCTTTCCGATACGGGAGGCAAAGTCGGTACTCTTTACGGTGTCTATGACGAAGAGGGCGGCGTTAATGTGAGAGGTCGTTTCATCATTGATCCTGACGGGATTATCCAGGCGATGGAAGTGCTCACCCCGCCGGTGGG
>CAYXQO010000065.1:0-5117 GCA_964467475.1 uncultured Syntrophomonadaceae bacterium | reverse complement strand
GGTGGTGGTGTGGCCGGTGCCCTGCACAGGGCGGCAGGACCGGGTCTTGAGGAAGAATGCAGGCCGCTTGCGCCGATAAAGCCCGGTGAAGCTGTAATTACGGGAGCCCATAATTTGCCCAACCGTTACGTGATTCACTGCCTGGGCCCGGTTTATGGCAAGGATAAACCTGAAGAAAAGTATCTCGCTGATTGTTATCGCAATGCGCTGCGTTTGGCTGAAGAAAACAATATAGACTCCCTTGCCTTTCCTTCTTTATCTACAGGCGCCTTTGGCTTTCCCATGGAAGAAGCCGCTGAAATTGCTTTCCGGACTTTAAAGGAAATTATCCCTGAATTAAGTGAGGTCGAATTTATCCGTTTTGTTTTAAGAGGAGGAAATGCTATAGAAGTTCACGAACATTACCTGGAAAAGGTTTTCGGGGCTTAAATAATTAACTGTCTTGTCAGCAATTTGTTTTTAGCTTACACTTGCAAAAAGCGCGGGGAAACTTGATAATGCAAAAATACAAGGGCAGCTGCCCGGGTTCTTGCTATTGTCTCGGGTAGTTGCGCTTTTTCTATATATTAATGGAATTTTAGCCCAAGAGATAACCGGAGGTGGGTTGGGTATGCCGGCTGAATTTCTGGCCCTGGGAGACAAAGTTAAGATTAATCCCCACGACAGTGATAAAGAGCACATTGAAGGTTATATTGCCAAAATCGATGAAGATAATCTGAATATTGCCCTTGATGAAGAGATAAAAAAAATAGCAGTAGAAGAGGATGAAACGGTTATCCTGGAGGTTATCAAAAAGGACCGGAAAGAAAGCTTGTATGTTGCCGAAGCCAGGTTGGCTCAATATATAGCGAAAAGGAACCCGGAATGTAAGCTTAGAATAGTTTCCGAGTTTAAAAGGATCCAGCGCCGTTATTATGTGCGGGTGCCTGTGAAATTCGAGGTAGAATATTTACCATCAAACGGTGAAACACGTGGTGAAAAACGTAATGAAGGATTCTACCTGGACTTATCCGGAGGAGGCGCCCTGCTTAATACCGACCAGCAACTGGCTGTAGGTAAAGAAATAGTAATGCGGTTTACCCTGGAATTAAAAAACGAAATTGTACCGTTTGAAGTTAAAGGCAGTGTTGTCCGGGAGGATCATGTTCCAAGAATCTGGGCTGATCCTAATATGCCCTACAAGTATGGTGTCAATTTCGAGGGACTTACCACCTTGCAACAGGATCAAATCATCAGGTACGTCATGGAACAGTGGCGGAAAAAAATCAAGAGTATCTTTTAAGTATATTGTGTCTGCTCAGCCCGTGCCGCCTTTGGACTGGTGACGGCTCATCGCGGGTAATGGCAACGACTCAGCTGTAGGCTTTCGCTTTGGTTGCCCTCGGCATTCGCCATCCATGGCTCAGGCCTCGGCGGCCTGCTTCCATGCAGGCCGACCGGCTACAACCTTTGCTTCGTCGGCCATTGCAACCGCTCTATCGCAATGTCTTCAGTCCAAAGGCAGCACGGCTGAGCAGTTGCAGTATATTTATATTTCTTTAATTATTGTCTTTATGAAAAATAACACCCTGTGGATTCAGGGTTTGCAAAAAGTGAGGTTTTGCAATCGATGCATGTAATCGAAGCGATAATTTTTGGAATTGTTCAGGGAATATCAGAGTTTTTGCCGATTTCAAGCACGGCCCATATCATTATTGTTGAGCTCCTTTTAGGTTATAACTTTCCCGGCCTGGCTTTTGAAATATATTTACACATCGCTTCCGTATTTGCGGTAATCCTTTATTTCCGTAAAGAATTGTGGGCGGTAATTACCGGGTTTTTTAGTTATTTTGGCGAAAAAACCCCTGCAAACCGGGTTCATTTCATGTTCGGGATCTATATTATTGTAGCTACTGCTATCACCGGTGTCCTGGGTATAATTTTAAAGTTCCAGGTGGTAGAGGTGATGAAAACCCCCACCTTCATCGCAGCAGCCCTGGCTGTAACCGGAGCCGCCCTGATTTTAATTGAACGGTTTAAAGAATACGGCAGCCGCAAAGAAGAAAACATGACTTACCTCGATTCGATCCTGGTCGGCCTGGCCCAGACTGTAGCTGTCCTTCCGGGCATTTCAAGATCGGGCTCAACGGTTATTGTTGCCCTGTGGGCCGGTTTGGAAAGGGAAACGGCAGTGCGCTACTCCTTTCTCCTGGTAATCCCGGCGATCCTGGGTTCCACCGTTTTAGCCGTGGGCGAGATGTCTTTAGAAATTTGGGCAGCTGTCGGGACCGTTCCCCTGGTCCTTTCTTTTATTGCTTCGTTTATTTTTTCCTGGATCGGGATTGTTTGGCTGATTGACTTCTTAAAGAAAGGCCGCCTCTTTTATTTCGCCGCCTACTGCTTCGTAGTAGCAATCCTGGTCTATTTCTTCGTCCAGGAAGTCCCCCCGACAGTATAAAAAATTTCGGAAAAATTTCGGGACACAAAAATTTCGGGACACAATGAAAATTTTTTGCTCCCATATTTTGCCCATACAATCAAGTGTTAATGTTACTCCGATGAACTCAGCTTTTGTGTCCAGGGTCTTTTTGGGCACTTTATTTTGCGGCCTGGAATTCAGGTGAATTTTTCTTCAAGTGAAGATACAAAAACTTCATTTTCCAGTGCAACCCTGCGTTGCATACAACTTGGTCCTGATTTGCAGGTAACTCTTGCAATCATGATCACTGAAAAAATGGGAAGTCGTCGGTTTCAACGAATAATTTCCATTGTGTCCCGAAATTATTCCGAAATTATTGCAACAAGCCCTCTTTTTTAGTCCTAAATAATTACGGGACAAATTAATTTGAGAAATTACTGTGTTGACAGTAAGGGGTTACTTTAATAAAATAAGTTGCAAGACAACCAAAAAATATGGTGATGGAGCTCACCAGGGGTCAGAAGCCCGAAACCGCTTAAGCTGATAGCTCCTGCAGAATTTTCTGCAGGAGTTTTTTTTGTGAGCTTATGTTATATCCAAAAATAGCAAGCATGCTATAAGCTTTTATCGTTTCAGCTGCCTGTAGCTGGTGTTTGAGGCAATTAATTAAGCAGTCTAAGTACAAGGAGTGACGGTAATCATGGATCCAGTGTTGGGGATCGGTCTGATTATGCTGGTAGGGTTTTTTGGTGGACGTATCGCCGCCCGTTTAGGGCTTCCCTCTCTCACAGGTTATATTATCTTTGGCTTGCTGCTGGGACCATACGGCGCGGGGGCAATCTCGCTTGAGATAATCGAATCAATTAAAGACCCTTTGAGTGTTGCTGCGGTTAGTGTCATCGCTTTCATGCTGGGCGGGGATCTAACCATTGCGGCGATTAAAAACTTAGGCACGAAACTGTTGAAGGTGGCCACTATTGACACTGTTTGGACTTACTTCCTTGTATTCCTGGGGCTTTATTATCTAGCCGGGCAGCCGGCTTACGTCGCTCTGCCCCTTGCCGCCCTGGCCACCTCCCCTGCTCCGACTGTTGTGGTGCCTGTAGTAAAGGAGTTGCGGGCCAAGGGTAAGTTTACTGATAGCCTGCTCATGGTTTCAGCGCTCGAGGATATTACCTGTGTCATTTTTATTTCCCTATCAATTGCGATTTCCAGACCGCTAATTGCCGGTGGCGATCTTTCCATGCAAGCTCTTCTTATCAGCTTAGGGGAAATTGCCGGTTCGGTATTCCTTGGGGCTGCCCTCGGTTTTGTTACTGTGTGCCTTTTCCGGGTGGTTAATTCCGGGCAGCCCCGGCTGTTGCTGGTGTTGACCATGATCCTGGTTGGTTCCGGCCTCACTACGCTAATTAATTTTTCGGCCTTGATTACCATCCTCGCCATGGGGTTTGTGGTGTTGAATTTTGCCGAAGATACGGAAAAACTTTTTGCCAGTGTCGAAGAGGTGGCTTCACCCTTATTGCTGCTTTTCTTTACCGTCGCCGGCGCTACCCTGCAGCCCGGATTGATTCCGGTAGCGGGCCTGGCGGTGGTGGTCTATATAGTTGTGCGGATCTTCAGCAAAATGTCAGGGGTTTATGCCGCTACAAGATTGTTCAATATGGATCAGGGCACCTGTCAGTACCTGCCCCGCTGTTTACTTTCCCAGGCGGGAACCACTATCGGTTTAACCATGCTGGTAGCTCAGCAATTGCCAGAAGTCAGTGACCAAATTTTAACAGTAATGCTTTCGGCGGTTATATTTTTTGAGATCGTCGCCCCACCACTGACCCGCAGCGCCTTGCTGCAGTTGGGTGAGGCCGGTGATACAGGTACCATTCCCGGAGAGGAAAAAACTGCAGTCGAAAAGCGAAGCGGCTAAGTTTCTCCGAAATTACATTTATCCTTGACACAGGGGTTGCCGGTTCATATAATGACAAAAGTGACAATCACATATTGCATATGACTTGTTAGGTGAGGCTCCTAAGCGGAAAAAGGCTGCTGCCCAGAAATGTCCAGAGACGCCAATGGGTGTAACAGGTAAGATCGGATTAAGGTCTGCCTAATGCAGCTGACCGGTAAAGGTCTACGTCGCTTAGTGTCAAATCCAAGACGAGGGGTCGTGGTTCGCTGTAGCCCGGGTGTTACAGTGTAAAAGTGTTTTTTTGTGTAAACGGCTCTTCGGGCCGTTTTTTTGTTGTTATCTGTTTTTTTCTTGCAAGGAGGTGATTTAAGTGGACGATCCCAGTAGTAGTTATTTCGATGCCGGAAGGAAAAAGGATAGGGTTTGGGAACTGTGCGATCCCAAAAGTGCAAAAACCATAAAACAGGTAAAAGAAACGGAGGAATTATCGTGTCCACTTTCACCTCAGAAATCAGGGAAATGTTGGAAAATAAGGAGATGGAAGCGTTAAAGAATAGACTTAATCAGCAGGATGTCCTGGAGTTAGCCGAGATGTTTCAGGAGTTGATAGCCGATGAAAAGACTGATGAGGCGGTAGTATTGTTCCGCTTTTTGAATAAAGATCTTTCCATGGAAGTTTTTGAACAGCTTCCCCTGGAAACCCAGGACAGCTTGATCCAGGCTTTTGCCGATGACAATGCTAAAGAAATAGTGATGAACATGGAGCCTGATGACCGGGTCCGCCTCTTGGACGAGGTGCCGGCCAAGGTTGCCAAA
>CAYXQO010000064.1:0-6888 GCA_964467475.1 uncultured Syntrophomonadaceae bacterium | reverse complement strand
GTAACCAGGATCGGCAATGAAATCCTGCGCATCGAAAGGGACTTCAACCACCGGGCAGGTCTTGGTGCTGAAAGTGACCGGATGCCTGAATTTATGAAGTATGAAAAACTGCCGCCGCACAACCAGGTCTGGGATATTTCTGACGAAGAATTAGATAAATTCTGGGAGTAGAGATGAAGATAACAGTTACTCTATACGCAACTTTAATGAAGTACAACCCGGAAGGCACCCGCAACCAGCCTTTTGAACTGGAGCTGCCCGAAGGGTCGACGGTAAAGGACCTGATTGAGCACTTAGGAATCAAGGAAAACGAAGCCAAGCAGGTCTTTATCAGGCACAAAAGCCGCTCCGAAGACTTCGTTTTAGAGGACGGAGACAAGGTGGCCATCTTTCCCCCGGTAGCCGGGGGCTAGGCAAAAAAAGCGGGAGCGCAGGGAAGATTATCCCCTGCGCTCCCGCTAATAATTTCGGGACACAATGAAAATTTTTTCGCAATACGAGAAATAATTTCGGGACACAATAGAAATTATTATTGTCATCGGTTGATTTTTTTATATATTCAGATGTTGACTTTAATCCGACTTTAATCCTCCGATTTTAATCCAAGGAGGATTTTCTTTTATTGAGAGTCTTTATGTTCATCACATTTGTGCTTTTTCCCTTGGGTAAGGTTGGTTAGAGATGGCTGAAACAACAAAAAGAGTTTTTGCCCACATGATTTATAAATCCAGCACACTTAGCAGTCAATAATTTTCATTGTGTCCCGAAATTATTCCGAAATTATTTTACGGGCAACGAATGATTCCCTGGGACCAGAGGCAGTCGGCGCAGGAAGGGGCATTACCCCAGCAGTCTTCGTTTTTATCGGTATAATCGCAGACCTCGCTGTTGGAACAATCCATGCAGGAGGGGAAGTTATAGTTTCTCACCCGGTGGCGGAACCTGATGTATTCCGGCTTGTTCCAGATGTCGTAGAGGGACTCTTCATTGATATTGCCGGGCAAATAGGCGCTGACCTCTTTCTTGCGGTTGTCAAGGTAGTAGGAGTAATTATACATCAGCGCGTAGCAGGGGCTGACCCGCCCGTCCCGGCGGACCACCAGGGCATCATTGTCGACAAAGCCGCACCTCCTGCTGCTGCCCCAGTACATCCGCGGCAACCTGACCGAGCCCCAGAGCACGTAATCCAGTTCGACAACCGGCCACATCGCCGGTTCGGGAAAACGGTATCCCTCCATGCTCTCATTCCATTTAGGCGGAGCCAGTGCGCCTGCGCCCATCTCTCGCTCGGACGAGGGGTTTTCATAGAGCACTTCCTGGTACATTTCTTCTGAATAGGCCAGTAAGTTGGTGACCAGAACGGCAGGTATGGCCAGATCCTTGGCCAGGGCGGGCAGATCTCTAATCTGGTCACTGTTTCTGTGCATTAGCACAAATTCAAGATTTACCTTAGGGTTGTAGGTCTTAAATTCCCCTTTTAGCGATTGCAGGTTACGGATGTTTTCATAAACCTGGCCAAAATCCCCTTCAATCCTGATATTGCCGAAAGTATCTTTGTCTATACCGTCAAGAGAAACAAAAACCGAGTGCAGGCCACACTTGATCAAGTCTTCGGCTACTGCGGTGTCCAACAGGGTGCCGTTAGTGCTGATCGAAACCCGGTAACCGGCCCCGGTTAGTTTTTTTATTATTTCCAGTGCTTGTGGATGGGCCAGCGGTTCACCGAAACCACCCAGGTGAACCTGTTCAAGTTGTGGGAATTGCTCCATCTGCTCGAGCAGTTTGTCAAAAAGAACCATCTCCATGTCTTCTTCCGGGATGGTGTTCCACTGCTGGCGCATACAGGTAATACATTTTAAGTTGCAGCGGGAGGTCGGTTCCAGGTATAGCTTTTTCAAACCCGGCCCAATTTTATGCATTATTACTGCATGTTCGGTTTCATCGACCAGGTAGTTTTCATCAGTTCCTATGTCCAGATTTTCTGCTTTTCGGTTGGTTACAGCTTTTATCATTTAATTGCACCTCAAGATCAGCGTCATATATATAACCATATAGGTTATGTATATGATTATAAGGTATGCTTGCGAATTTGGCAAGGATACCCGAATAATTTAGGGACACAATATAAATTATTCTTGATGGATGGACTGTTTAAGAGCTTTGAGGGGTGAGGTCTTGCATTGAGTGAAACATAAGGTTTTTACAGGCTTAATAAAGTTTTATTAAACTTTACTGCGACATAAACACTTAAACTTGTTAATAACAGTGGATGCTTTGCAGATTGCTTTGGGTATTGTTAGAGCACTAGATGCAGCATAATTTAATAATTCAAGAATAGCCCCTCATCTTTGCTCGCGGTGGACAGTTAAGTGCATATATGTTAAATTCATTAATGGCAGAAAAGGGTTGCCTAATTCGCCAAACAGATTGGGCTAGTAGTAGATGGAGGATTTCGCCGTTGCAAAATGCAGGGCAAAAACAATATGACTTGATGGGACAAGAGAGTATTACCAAACTTCTCTTTCGCTACTCGCTGCCGGCCACGGTAGGGATGGTAGTTGCCGCCACCTACAACGTGGCCGACACAATTTTTATAGGCAGGCTTGGTAGTGAAGCAATCGCTGCTCTCTCTATTGCCTTTCCCATCCAGATGATTTTAGGTGCCATCGGTGTTGGCGTGGGGGTGGGATCTGCTTCCCTTATTTCCCGTTCTCTGGGCAGCGGAAATATCGAAGATGCTGAAAGGGCTATCGGGCAGGTGATAACCCTTGCCCTAACCTTTGGTTTGCTTATCGCTGTGGCCAGCCATTTTTACCTGCGGCCGCTTTTAATCATGTTCGGGGCTTCGCCTGAAGTTATCGGCTATACCGAAGATTATACCTCGATAATAACTACCTGGTCGGTAGTGTTTTTTACGATCATGAGTTTGAATAACGTGGTTCGAGCAGAGGGTAGCCCCATGCTTTCGATGAAGGTAATGATTGCCTCGTCGCTTTTGAATATTGCTTTAGACCCCATTTTCATTTTTGCCCTGGGGATGGAAGTTCGCGGGGCTGGTGTGGCGACGGTGCTGGCCAAGACCATGGGCGCCCTGGTTTTATTGAGGCACTTTTTAAAGGGGAACAGCAACGTTACCTTGCATTACCGCAATATGAAGCCAGACTGGTACATCATTAAAAATATATATAAGATCGGTTTTCCTAGCATGCTGCGTCTTTTTTCCAAGAATATCTCTTTAAGCATTACAAATATCATCCTGGCTGCTTTCGGGCATATTCCCATTGCTGCGATGGGGCTGTTCTTTCGCCTGCAGATGTTGATTATCATGCCTGTGGTCGGCTTTTCTCAGGGGCTTTTACCGGTAATCGGTTACAACTACGGGGCCAAAAAGAACGAGCGCATTCGGGAAGCGGTGATCAAGGGTTTTGCGATTAGTACCTCATTTATAACTGCCCTGACTCTGATGGTTTATCTTTTCCCCTACACATTTCTGGGTATCTTTACTGCAGAGGCGGATCTTTTAGATATGGGCGCTTATTCCCTGCGGATTATGCTTTTAATGGTGCCCTTGATCGGGGTGCAGGTTGTTTCAACTATATTTTTCCAGGCAATCGGCAAAGCTGTTCCCTCCCTAATCCTTTCCGTATTGCGGGAAGTGGTTCTCTTTGTGCCTCTTTTGTTGATCTTCTCCAGTTACAGTGGTTTAATCGGTGTCTGGGCAGCCCGCCCGGCCAGCGATTTCCTCGCCTTTGTCATCACTTTTGCCATGATTTCCCGGGAACTGCGTCGGCAGAACATCCCCTTAAGATTTTTTCAACCCTCGAAGGAAGCGGCTTGAATCATGCTACCGCAGCCCGGACTATAAATGGCGGATGCTAAAGGGTAGCCAATGAACCTGTTTCGTTTAAAACCATTAAACCAGGATAAAGGGGGAGGTTTTTGATTGAGAGTCTACATTTCAGCAGACTTAGAAGGAATTGCCGGAGTAGTGGCCAGAAGTCAGCTTGGCGGCGAGGGTGAAAACTATCGCCGTGCCCGCATGCTGATGACGAGGGAAGTAGACGCCGCTGCCAGGGGAGCGATGGAAGCGGGCGCCTCCGAGGTTCTAGTTAACGATAGCCATGGACCGATGACCAATATTTTTATCGAGGAACTTCATGAAGAGGTCAAGCTTATCTCCGGTTCCCCAAAAGATTGGTCGATGATGGCCGGAGTTTGTGAGAAAAGCGATCTGGCTATGTTTATAGGCTATCATGCTCGCCAGGGTGAGAAAGGGACCCTTTCTCATACCTATAGCAGCGCTTCCATCGCCGAACTCAAGTTGAATGGTCGGGTGGTGGGCGAGTTGGGTTTGAACGCTTATATCGCCGGCCACTTCGGAGTCTCGGTAGGCCTAGTTACAGGTGATGACGCTGCCTGCAGCGAGGCACAGGAGCTTTTAGGAGAGATGGTTAAGCTGGTCACGGTGAAACAAAACCTGGCTCACCGGGCGGCAGAGTCGCTGACCCCGCAAAAGGCTTGCCGGTTAATCCGCGAACAGGCTGCCCAGGCAGTGGCCGATCAAAAACAACCCGCGCCGCTGACTTTAGAAACCCCTGTAAATATGCTCCTGGCCTTTCACAACCGCGGTATGGCTGAAGCCGCTGCATCTCTGCCCGGGGCGGAATTGGTTTCCGGGGTAGCAGTGCAATATACCCACCCCGATCTGCGAGAAGTGATCGCTGCCATGGGGATAATGGTGGAGATGGCTCATTCGACCAGGTAAGTGAAATTGAGACTGACATAGGGGACGGGACAATTTTGTCACACAATAATTTTTAGGTCCGCCGGTATGCTATAAGCCTGAAAATGTGGTATGATAATAATTGTTATATAACGACTCTATATTTTTGAACAATGCAAGGAGGTTTATTCATGCAGTTAACCAATCAACTATTTTTCTATCCCTGGCAAGGACCGGGCAACAATTGTAACAGCATTTTGTTCAATGGAGAAAAAACTATTCTCTTTGACCCCGGACACATGAACAACCAAATAAGTGATCAGTGCTTGGAAATGCTTATGAAACAAATGGGGGCAGATGGCTTCGCTTTACCCGATGTAGACTTGATTCTATGCACCCACGGGCACCCTGATCACGTAGAAGCGGCTGGTTTCGTCCGCGATCAAAGCGGAGCTAAAATCGGGATTCATAAGGAAGATGAGTTTATTATTGATAAGATTATCCGCCATTTTACCGGCGAAGCTATAGATTTCCCCTCTCTTGCCCCCGATTTTTATTTAGAAGAAGGAGAGCTAGATACAGGCACCAGTAGTGAAGCAGAGCGGATCGAAGTTTTACATACCCCCGGTCATTCGCCGGGAGGAGTTTGTTTCTACCTGCCCGGACAGAAAGCGTTGATAAGCGGCGACACTATCTTTGATGGAAGTGTTGGCCGGGCCGACCTGCCGGGTGGCAGCATGGAAACCCTGGGCCAAAGCGTGGAAAAACTTTCCCGCTTAGAAGACTTAGAACTGCTTTTACCTGGACACATGGGTTACATTGAGGGTGCTTCCCGGGTTAAGAGTAACATCGAGCAAATCAAGAATTTCTTTTTCCGCTAAAACAGGTCCAACCGTCAGGGTGAGAGATAGGTTAAAAAAGTCTGCCTGCGGAAACTAATAACTTGCTGCCGAATCAAGGCGGGCTCTTTCCGCTTCGGAAAGCCCGCTTTTTTATAGGTTAAAAAATAAGGATGGTCTGTAGGTTTGAATGGGAGGGAAGTAGAAGGAATTATTGTAAATAAAGCGAATTAAAAGATAAGTCGAAAATTGCAACAGCTTTATTATGCAACCTAAATATTGGAATATAATGACAAAAGGAGAACACACAAAATGATCTATCATGAGCACCACCGCCCGAATAACATGTTCGAGCGCTACAAGGGGAACCCGATTCTGGTTCCCGACCGCTGGCCTTACCCGGCCAACGCTACCTTCAATCCTGCAGCTGTCCGCCACAACGGTGATACCCTGTTGTTGGTCCGGGTCGAGGATATGCGCGGCTTTTCACACCTCACTTTTGCCCGCAGCAGTGACGGGGTTACCAACTGGCAGATTGACGAAAAACCGACCTTAATGCCCGACAGCAATTTTAATGAAGAACGCTGGGGCATAGAGGACCCCCGCGTAGTCTGGCTGGAGGATATTGGGAAATATGCTGTAACCTATGTATCTTTTTCCAAGGACGGCCCGGTTGTTTCTCTGGCTTTATCCGACGATCTGCATAATTTTGACCGCCGTGGGGCGATGCTGCCCCCGGAAGATAAAGATGCTTCCCTGTTTCCGCGCTTGATTAACGGCAAGTATACTATGATTCATCGCCCGATTATTCGTGGAGAAGCCCATATCTGGATTGCCTGTTCCCCGGACCTGGTCCACTGGGGCGATCACCAGGTGTTACTACCGGTTCGGCCGGGCTGGTGGGACAGCACCCGGGTAGGCCTGGGGCCGCCGCCGATTGAAACCAGCGAGGGCTGGTTGATCATATACCACGGTGTGCGCATGACCGCCTCGGGCAGCCTCTACCGGGTCGGCATGGCCCTTTTAGACTTAGAAAACCCCCGCCAAATCAGGAAGCGCTGCGACCAGTGGATTTTTGGGCCCCATGAACCATACGAACGGGTCGGTGACGTACCCGGGGTCACTTTCCCCACCGGGGCCGTTTACAATCCCGATACCGATGATTTGCTTATGTATTACGGCGCTGCCGATACAAGCACCTGCCTGGCTACCGCCAAGCTGCAGGATATGTTAGACCACCTGCTTTCCTGCAGGGATTCAGAGGAGGAAGAAGGGTTCTGTCTCTAACATGAAAATTGCCATGCTTGCCCCGATATCCTGGCGTAC
>CAYXQO010000063.1:0-6977 GCA_964467475.1 uncultured Syntrophomonadaceae bacterium | reverse complement strand
AAGCTGTTTTGACCGTGGTGTAGAACTCAGAAGCATAGCGGCCCTGCTCCCGCGGACCGTAACTTGATTTTTTGCGGCCACCGAAGGGCACATGGTAATCTACACCTGCAGTCGGCAGGTTGACCATGACCAGGCCGGCTTCGGCATGGCGCTTGAAGTGTGATGCGTATTTCAGCGAGGTTGTGCAGATGCCCGAGGAAAGCCCGTAATCAGTATCGTTGGCGGTTGCCAAAGCCTCTTCGTAGTCATTTACCCGGATAACTGCAGCTACCGGTCCGAAGATCTCCTCGCGGGCAATGCGCATGGAATTATTTGCCTCGGTAAAAAGTGCGGGGGCAAGGTAGAACCCTTCAGTATCACGGTGCAGCCTTTCGCCGCCGCAGGCAAGATGGGCGCCTTCCTCCTGGCCGATGCGCAGGTAGTCAAGGTCCTGGTTAAGCTGCGCCTGGTCGACAACGGGGCCGATCTGGGTGCCTTCTTTAAGGGCATTGTCGACCACAAGGTCTTTCATGCGCTTTGCCAACGCATCAATGAACTTGTCGTGGATGCCACCGGTGACGATCAGGCGTGAGGAAGCGGTACAGCGCTGCCCGGTGGAGAAAAACGCCCCGTTAACGGCGCATTCCACTGCAGTCTCGAGATCGGCGTCGTCGAGCACGACAAGCGGGTTTTTACCGCCCATTTCGAGCTGAAACTTGGCCCCGCGTGCAGCGCAGGCTTCCGCTACTTTTTGCCCGGTTTCAACCGACCCGGTAAAGGTTACGGCTGTAACATCCGGATGTTCTAAAATGGTCTGTCCTACTTCCGAGCCGCTGCCCATCACCAGGTTAAAAACGCCTTCCGGTAAGCCGGAGCGCGACAAAATTTCGGCAAGTGCCCAGGCACAGCCGGGGACGAGGCCGGCCGGCTTGAAGACGACGCAGTTGCCGTAGGCGAGTGCCGGTGCGATTTTCCAGGCCGGGATGGCTACCGGGAAGTTCCAGGGAGTGATCGCGCCGATGACACCGAGCGGTTCGCGGGTTACCTCGACCCCGACCCCGGGACGCACCGAAGAAACGGTGTCTCCTTCGACCCGTAAAGCCTCGCCGGCGAAGAATTTGAAAACCTGTCCGGCGCGTGTTGCTTCAACGATTCCTTCGGCAAGGATCTTGCCCTCCTCACGCGAAAGCAGGCGACCGATTTCTTCCTTGCGGGTGAGGATTTCTGACCCTACGAAGTCGAGTATGTCAAAGCGTTGCTGGGGTGTCGTGTGCTGCCAGGTTTTAAATGCTTCCTTAGCTGCCGCAATTGCCTGTTTGGTTTGATCCTTATTTGCGTGGCTGTAAACCCCGATGATATCGCCTGTATTCGATGGATTAATATTCTCCGCTTCTGTATCGCTTTCGATCCAGTTCCCGCCAATGAAATTCTTGTGTACGCTCATCCTTTCATCCCTCCTCAAGGGCATAGATTTCTTTTTCCAGCCTGTTTGATTATTTTGTTGTACCCGGTGCATTTTTATCTGTGATTTCTCCAAACCAGGTATATAAAAAGCAACTGTTTTTTAACGGTGTGGTGTTTGAGCTGGTTCAATCAACCGGGTTATAAGCATTTTGCAGCAGGAAAGGGATAATATACCTGGTTCTTATGAATTATTGTGGGGATCATTATTTTTTAGTTGTTAAATTCAGACAAAACTTCCATCTTGTCGAGGAAGGCTTTTATATCCTCACATACACTGGAATGCAAGTCATGCACCAGGGAAAGATTTTCATAAACTTTTTTCGGGTTCAAACTGAACCCGTATTTGGCACGGAAAATATGGCGAAATCGCCTCAGCTCATCAATCATTTCAAAAGTCTTTTCAGAAAAAGCAGCCGGTCTTTTTCCGGGCAGTTCTCTTGATACTTGCTCCAGCAGTTCCCGGTGCCATTCTTGTCCTGATGGAAAATGACCATCGATTTCTTTGGCTATCCGTTTTGCTATGTTTTCCAGCCCTTCATAATAATCGGCAATAAATGAACTTATCAACCTGCAGGCATAACTGCTGTTTTTATCGAAACTGCCTACGCTGTCAGCAGTAATTTGCGGATACAAACCCAGTTCCGCTAATTCTTCCGTTAGCCTGGTTATGTTTTTCATATCGTTTTCAATAGCGGTTTTAACTACGAGAAATTTGTTTCTTTCGATCAGGATAGTTCAACCCCTTCTCTACCAACCACTTCTTCAATCCACGGCACTTGATCCTGGTCGGTTACGATGCGGATAGGCTTACCTTCAGATATTTCTTCTATCACTTTATAAATATCACTTATATCGGTGTTTAAACCGGTTATATATAAATCGATATCGGAATTTTCATCGTAATCCTCTCGCGCAAATGAGCCAAACAGGAATACTTTATCGACCATATATTTCTCTTTTAAAACTTTTGCAACTTGTGATGCCACTTTTAAAGTTTCTTCTTTCAGCTTTCTTTTCTTTTCCTGCGTTTTTTTGGCTTCCTTTTTATATTGTTCGATGAAATCCCGGTCAAAGCCGGCGTTAAGGCAGGATTTTTCCCATTTTTTTAATTTCATCAGGACCACACCTCGTATACTTTCCCTTCGTTATCTATCCTGATTATATCATGATGCAATGATCAGTGACATTTCTTTTCCTGCCAGAACTTACCGGGTTTCTTCTGCGATCCATTCCATAAAAGGTTTATCTCCCGCATCTATCTCCCAGGAGATAATACAGGGCACCTCGTAAGGGTGGACCTCTTTTACCCCTTCTTCTAACTCCTGGATTAATGAGCTCTTGGTTTTTCCAAGCACCAGCACCTCTTCTTCTGATTGAACCTCTCCTTCCCAGTAAAAGAAGGATTTAAGCTTGGGAACAACATTCACACAGGCGGCAAGCTTTTTTTCTACCAAATGTTTTGCTATTTTTTCAGAAACCTCCATGGAAGGAGCGGTGATATAAAAGATAGAGTTTTGCATTTCTATCCACCTCCGTCTTGATTAAAAATCAATTTAAACTTGAAAGAATTCTGGGCCGGTTGGTGAAGTCTACATAATATAAATTCAATGGTTTAGCTCACTCTCCTGCTCCAGGAGGATAAAAATATTTTCGAAAAAACGCAGGCAAAGGTACAGCTAAAAAAGTTTAACTTGCCCTGATTGATCTTTTAAAATAACGAAGGTTGTTATTTTAAAAAAATGTTATTATGGTTTAAGTATAGAAGAAAGCTTATAGAACGAATGATCAGCCAGGAGATGCTTGGATGTTTGAAACAGCTATAGATTTGTTAATTTTATTTTTGCTCGGTTCGCTGGGCTGGGCCCTTTTTACTCCATTAAAAGTTCCGGCAGCTGCTATACTGGGCACCATTGCCGTAGTGGGAACCCTTAGAATAGCCGGCTACCCTTTGCCTGTGTTGCCTGAGTTTTTTTCACCCGCAGTGCAGGTTTTTCTTGGTATTTTTGTCGGGGCAAAGGTAACCCGTGAAACCGTTGATCAGCTAAAAGTGATGATCCCACCGGCCCTGCTGATTGTTATCTGGGCCCTGGGACTGGTATTTGTTATGGGCTATTTTATCTCCCGCATTACCTACCTGGACCCGGTTACAGCGATCCTTTCTTCCAGTGTGGGCGGCCTGCCGGAAATGACAGTGATCGGCCTTGATACCAATGCTGATATACCGGCCATGGTCACGATCAAGCTGGTTCGTATGCTGGCTACCGTATTCACTTTTCCGTTCCTGGTAAAACTGGTTGTGAAAAATGAAGTTGTTGTAAACAATAATCCCGTTAATAACGAACAGGTGGCAGAAAATAGTAATAGAAACCTTAGCTTAAAAGAAAAGCTAAAAAATATTATTAACATTGATCTCACAGCCCTGCTGAACTCAATCCGCTTGAGCCTGCTCTCGCTTGGTATTGCAGCCGCCGGTGGATTGTTGTTTTTAAACCTGGGAGTGCCTGCGGGCGGTATGGTTGGTTCTATGTTTTTTGTGGCTGCCGCCTCATTGCTTGGGGTACCAATAATCACTCTTTCTCCCCGGGTTTTTGACATTATGTTGATCGGAGTTGGGCTGATGGTAGCGGACAACCTGGTTCCGGAAACAGTAGACACATTTTTAACTGATGGCATCATAGTACCCATTATTATATCCACTGCCATTGTTTTTATAACTTCCTTCCTGGTTGCTTTTGCGATCCATAAACTGGCGGGTTGGGATTTTACGACCAGCTTTTTGGCCGCAGCCCCCGGCGGATTTATGATTATGACCACCCTGGCTATTAAGTATAACAAGGATCCTTTCCGCATATCGATCCTGCACTTATGCCGCCTGCTGTCCATCAAATCAGTAGTTCCATTTGTTTTTATGTTTTACTAGCCAATAACAAGCAGGTGATTGGGCCCTTAACCCTGAAGTATTGTGCAATAATAGATTGTGTGCTTCGCTGATAAAGCTCTTTACAAGGCCAAGTATGAAGGGCGAAACAGGGTAGTTGCTAGCAGAGCAGGGTTTAAGTATTGAGCAGGTGCAACTAAGCTCCTGTTAGGATATAATCACATCTGGACACATTATTCGTCGGCGGGTTGATTGATATTTAAAACTGTCCAGATGATATTTCCTGGCCAAGCTTTATCCGAGAAACAAGTAAACCGGCCCACGCTTTTTATACAGGCAGTTTATACCGGTAACCATATTTTCCCTGAGGGTGAGTAACAATGAAAAAAGTTGTTTTGGCCATTTTGGTAATCTTAATAGCAGGTGTTTCAGTTTACATGGTTTATCAGGCCAGGGCTATTGATCTTGTGATTAACGATGAACTGATTGAACTCGAAGATCCGGTAATAATAGAAGATGAGGTAATCTTTGTTCCCGCGAAGCCAGTCTTTGAGACACTGGGCGCCTATACAAGGTGGGATCCCGGCAATGAAGTTTTTTCCGGCAGCCTTGGTGAATTTGAGGTTAATCTCCCGGCTGGGAGTGATCAGGTAACAGTTGACGAGGAAACTGTTACCTGGGAAGCACCGGTAAAACTGGTTGATGATACAGTTTATGCCCCCGTAGAACCGGTTACTGAAGCACTGGGAGTTTTTGTGGAATGGGATGAAGAAGCAAGAGAAGTAATTATTTCCACACCAAATGAATTTGATCCGGAACCAGACGAAGAGCAGGAGGGCCCCCTTTTGCATGTTGCTTACCCACCTGAGTATCAGATCAACTATCATGCAGAATCTTTATTTGTCTTTGGAACTACCCGGTCTTATTCACAGGTTGATGTAACCGTAAACGGGGATCCGGTGGAGATGTTAAACAGAAAAACCGGCAACTTTCTTACCATGGTTGATATCCCCCGCGGTGAAGAGTACACCATCAGGATAGAAGCCAGTGACGGTATTGACACTACCACGGTTGAAAGATCGGTCATTTACCCGGAAGGTTTGCAAGCCATGCCGGAAGAGCCCCTGGAAATTCATTCTACACATGTGATACCCGGGGAGGACCAGATCTTAAACCCGGGAGACACTTTAAGAATTGTCGCCCGGGGTAGCGCTGGAGCCACGGCTTATTATCAGATTGGCGAAGGTAATTATGTTCAAATGACAGAATTAGAATACCCTACCGGCCCGCCGGGAAGAGGCGGCATTTACAGCGCCGTTTATACAGTAAGTGCTTACGACGCTCCTGCTGAAGGGGTTTCTGATAACAGGCCGGTTAATGTAATTTTAGAGAAAGGCGGGGAGCAAATCAGCCGTGAATTGCCGGGCCAGGTGGCATTCTTTTCTGATCTTCCCTATAAAGTTTTGGAGGTTAAAGAGGAAGCTCAACTAAATTTCTCCGGGTGGTTTAGAATTATCCGCGATGATTCTTACAGGATCTATTCCGGTACCAGTGGCGGCACCGGTCACCCCGATGATATCGCCAGTTATCTGACTGAAGGAACCCGCTTTGAAGCGGTGGGAGCCTCCGGTAACTATTACCGGGTAAAACTTGAAGAAGATGAGACTTATCTGCTTCACAAGGACGCAGTCCGGGAGCTGGAAGACAAAGATTACCTGGACCCCTCCCTGTCCGGTATCGAAGTATCTGAAACCGGCGAAAGGGTAAGCCTGCACTTAAACGCCGACGAAAGGTTTACTTTCCTTGTTGACAGCGGCATTGACTGGCTCAAGATCAGGCTTTACGAAGTAGAAGGGGCTGAAGATCTGGAAATACCCGAAATGCCCGGTTCAGTGCAAGATTTAAAGCTCGAGCCGGTGGCAGGGGAACCCGATGCCTTTGTATTAACAATCCAGCTTGAGCAACCCCTAACCGGGTTTACCCCCTCCTGGGAAGGCACCAGCCTGACATTTGAGCTCGACAAACCGCCCCGGGTAGAGGAAGAAAATCCCTTAGCGGGTAAAACCATAGTTGTTGATCCCGGGCATGGAGGGGAAGACTCCGGCGCACCAGGGCCGGGTGATCTTTACGAAAAAGACGTGGTTTTAGAGATGAGCCTATATTTAAAAGAACTCCTGCTGGAAGAAGGGGCAGAGGTGATCATGACCCGCACCGAAGACGTAGATGTGGATCTTTACGATCGCCCGAAAGCAGAATATATAGATGAAACCGACTTTTTCATAAGTGTTCATGCCAACGCCCACGGCCACGGTGCAGATGCAGTAAATACTCACGGGATCATGACCCTCTACAATTATGATCATAATGAAAAACTGGCCGAGATTATGCTGGAAAGGGTGACTGAAGAAATGGACCTGCCGGCGCTGTATACCTGGAAAAGAAATATTGCCGTAACCAGGCATACCCAGTTCCCCGCTGTTTTAGTGGAAGCCGGCTACATGATGCACCCCGAAGACAACTGGCATATTCTTCACCCCCGTGGACAAAAAGAGTTTGCCAGGGCAATGAAGGAGGGCATCAAGGAGTATTTTCTAGGCTGGTGAAAAATTTCGGGACACAATGAAAATTATTATACTGGTATGCACTGTTAATACAG
>CAYXQO010000062.1:0-7116 GCA_964467475.1 uncultured Syntrophomonadaceae bacterium | reverse complement strand
GCTCGCTGTAGTATAACCTGTTAAATGGTCTAATTGAGGTGGCACCGCGGAAGTTTAGCCTTTCGTCCTTATGATTTATAAGGGCGGAGGGCTTTTTTATTATCTTTAGAAAGGAGGTCATGATTATGCCAAACAAGTATGAATATGTTCCTTCCCGGGAGCGCTTTATTGATTATGCAAAAGATTTTAACCTGGTTTCGGTGTACCGGGAAGTTGTAGCAGACCTGGAAACGCCGGTTTCGGTTTATGCCAAGGTTTTTCAGGATGATTATTCCTGTTTACTGGAAAGTATTGAGGGGAGTAAAAAACTTTCCCGGTATTCTTTTATTGCCGGCGACCCTTATTTGGTTTTAAAAAGCTTTGGCAAGAACCTGGAAATTATTACTCGCGAAAAGAAGCTGAAAAGAAAGGGCAGATTAACCGATACTTTAAGAGAAATTATGGGTGATTACCAGGCGGCTGCTGTCCCCGGATTGCCCCGGTTTTTTGGGGGTGCTGTCGGTTACCTTGGTTATGATTGTGTGCGCCAGTTTGAGTGCTTGCCGGATGAGCCACCCGGAGCACCGGAAATGACCGATGCATTCCTTATTTTCCCGGAAAGTGTAATCGTTTTCGATCATTATACTTCCAAGTTGAAAGTGGTGGTTAATGCCCGTATCGGAAAAGACCCGGAAAATGATTACCGGAGAGCTGTAGAAAGGATAGAACGGCTGGTTAATGCTATCAGAAACAACAGTTCCGGGCTCAGTCAGCAGGGGTATAGCGGTAGACCAAGCGGGAAAGGTGACGGAACTATTAAAAGCAGCATTAGCCGGCAGGTTTTTTGTGAGAAGGTAAATGAGATTAAACAGTATATTCAAGCCGGCGATATTCTGCAGGCAGTTTTATCACAGCGGTTGGAAGTGGAGACAGGTGCGCCTTCCTTTGAGGTTTACCGGGCTCTTCGTTCATTAAATCCCTCTCCCTATATGTACTACCTTAACTTTGGGGAAGTTACCGTAGCAGGAGCTTCGCCGGAGATGCTGGTCCGGCTGGAAGACGGCATTGCCGAGAACCGGCCGATCGCCGGAACCCGTCCGCGGGGCAAAACCAATTCTGAGGATTGCCTGCTTGCAGAAGAGCTAAAAAACGACCCCAAGGAACGGGCAGAACATGTAATGCTGGTGGACTTAGGCCGTAATGATCTGGGTAAGGTTTGCCGCTATGGTAGCGTGGAAGCCCCGGTGTTCATGAGTGTGGAAAAGTACTCCCATGTAATGCATTTAGTTTCTGAAGTTAAAGGAGAGTTAGCACCGGGAAAAGACTCCTTTGACGCTTTTGTCGCCGGTTTTCCGGCGGGCACGGTTTCCGGAGCGCCTAAAATTAGGGCCATGGAAATAATCGATCAGCTTGAGCCGATTAAAAGAGGGCCTTATGCCGGGGCGGTAGGTTATTTTTCTTATACCGGCAATATGGATACCTGTATAAATATCAGGACTCTAATTTTTACCGGGGGGAAAGCTTATGCCCAGGCCGGTGCCGGTATTGTAGCTGACTCAGATCCGGAAAGTGAATATGAAGAGACTTTAAGCAAGGCTAAAGTTTTGCTCAAGGCTTTGGAGGTTGCAGAGGAGGGATTGATGTGATCCTGGTGATCGATAATTATGATTCTTTTACCTATAACCTGGTCCAGTATTTCGGGGAACTGGCCGGTGGAGAGGAAATAATGGTTTTTCGTAATGACAGGGTTAGTGTTGATGATCTTATCAGGCTTGATCCGGCAAAGGTGGTGCTTTCTCCCGGCCCCGGTAACCCCGACGGTGCCGGCATTTGCCTGGAATATGTTCGGCGATTAGAGGGGGCGGTGCCTGTTCTGGGCGTTTGTCTCGGTCACCAGGTAATCGGACAGGTCTACGGTGGAAAAATTGTTCCCACCGGTAAAATAATGCATGGCAAGGTTTCAACGATTAGCCATAATGGCCGGGGACTTTTTAAGGGGTTGCGAGATAGCTTTAGGGCTACGCGGTATCATTCCCTGGTAGTCGGCCAGAGCAACGTCCCGGAAGTTCTCCAGGTAACCGCGGTTGCAGAGGATGGGGAGATCATGGGGCTTAAACACATAGATTACCCGGTATGGGGGATTCAGTTTCACCCGGAGTCGATTCTTACAGAAGAAGGGAAAAAACTGATCAGTAACTTTTTGAACGGGGAGGTTTAAAACATGAATGTTTCAGAAGCAATTTCTGTAGTGACAACCGGTAATCACCTCAAAGAAGAGGAAGCTTTTGCGGTCATGAGCGAGATAATGAGCGGAGCGGTTTCCGATGCCCGGATTGCCGGGTTGATCACCGCTTTGCGGATGAAAGGTGAAACTGTGGAAGAAATTACCGGGTTTGTGAGAGCTATCCGGGCCAAAGCAGAGGCAATTAAACCACAGACGGTGGGTCTTATGGATACCTGCGGTACCGGCGGTGATTTGCTAAACACTTTTAATATATCCACCACCGCGGCTTTTGTGGTAGCTGCTTGCGGTGTTCCGGTTGCCAAGCATGGCAACCGCTGTGTATCAAGCAAAAGCGGCAGCGCTGATGTTTTGGAAGCGCTGGGAGTAGAATTAAACATTTCACCGGAAGCAGCGGCCGAATGTATCGATCAGACGGGGATCGGCTTTCTTTTCGCCCCGCTTTTTCATGCCGCGATGAAATACGCGGTGCGGCCTAGGAAAGAAGTCGGTATCAGAACAGTATTTAACCTGGTCGGCCCTTTAGCCAATCCTGCCGGTGCCGCTTTTCAGCTTGTCGGTGTATCCGATCCGGCGCTTACAGAACCGCTTGCGGGAGTGCTGCTCGCGCTGGGTGCTGAGGCAGCCCTGGTAGTGCATGGCGCCGGGGGGATGGATGAGCTATCTACCCTGGGAGAAACCAGGGTTACAGAGGTTAAGAATAAACAGATCACCACTTATACTCTTAACCCTGAAATGCTGGGTTTGCCGGCAGCTGCTCCCACCGATTTGGGTGGAGGCACGGCCGGGGAAAACGCTGTAATAACCAGGGCTATTTTAAACGGGGAGCCGGGACCGCGGCAGGATATAGTGGTTTTAAATGCAGCGGCAGCTCTTTATGCAGCGGGCCGGGCAAAAGATTTTCATGAGGGTATCAAGCTTGCCCGGGAAGCAATTACCTCAAAAGAGGCGCTGCAGAAGCTCGAACTTTTACGGGAGTTTACCGGTAAAATCAATTGCGGGAAGGGGGTAGAGGCAAAAGAGGAACCAAACCTCGCCTGAAAAATGAAGAATATGCTGCTCGAAGAAATAGTGTTTTATAAAAAAGAAGAATTGGCCAGGAAAGAAAAAGCTCTCCCGCTTAATGTTTTAATCGACGACTTAACCGGCATGGAAAACCCGAGAGGGTTTGAGCGCTGCCTTAGAGGAGGCCCCATAGCGGTAATCGCCGAGATTAAACGCGCTTCTCCTGTAAAAGGGGTGCTGCGTGAGGATTTTAATCCTCTTTCCCTGGCTACTACCTACGAGAAGTATGGCGCCCGGGCAATTTCTGTTATTACGGAGGAGCGCTACTTTAAAGGAAACCCGGATTATTTAGCGGCAGTAAAAGAAGCTTCCTGGTTACCTGTTTTACGAAAAGATTTTATTGTTAGCGAGTACCAGGTATATGAATCAAGGTGCTTGGGCGCAGACGCTGTGCTTTTAATCGCCTCGCTTTTAGAGGAGACTTTCTTGAGGCATCTGCTTGAAATAGCCGCTTCTTTAGGGATGGAGGCGCTGGTAGAGGTCCATCACTATGTTGAGCTGCAACGTGCCCTTGCGGCCGGTGCCCGGGTGATCGGGATTAATAACCGTGACCTGAAATCTTTCTGCGTCAACCTCTCAACGACTACCGATCTGGTGGATGCTGCGCCCGCAGAGGTGCTTTTGGTCAGCGAAAGCGGGATTAACTGCCGAAATGATCTCTTGATCCTGGAGGAAGCGGGAGTTGAAGCAGTTTTAATCGGTGAAGCCCTGGTCCGGTCCCCTAACCCGGGCGATAAACTAAGCGAGCTGCTCGGGCAACCGGAAGCTGAAAAAGAAGGGAACGAGCTTGATCATGTGGATCAAAATATGCGGGATTAGTGATGTTGAAAATGCCTTGACCTGCTTTGCAGCCGGAGCTGACGCGGTGGGGTTCGTATTTGCTGAAAGCAAGAGGCAACTTGCCGTTCAGGCAGCCGGGCGTATCGTTAAGGCTTTACCCCGGGGGCTTGAAAAGGTGGGTGTTTTTGTCGATGCCTGCCCGCGTGAGGTGGCCGAGATACAAAACTTACTTGGCCTTGACCTGCTCCAATTTCACGGCAGGGAAAGCCCCGAGTACTGCAGCCAATTTCGGGCGCGGGTAATCAAGGCTTTTAAAATATCAACTGCAGAGGATTTCGAAGCTATGAGTCCTTACCGGAGTAAGATCTGGGCCTGCCTTTTAGATACGCGTTATGCCGGTGCAGCCGGGGGAACTGGTAAAGCCTGGGACTGGAACCTGGTTGGCAACAGTCAGCAGATTGATTGTACCAGGCTTAGAATAATTGCAGCCGGCGGGTTAAACGCGCACAATGTCGGTGAAGCTTTGGATGTGCTCAAACCTGACGGGGTTGATACCAGTTCGGGTGTTGAAACCAGCGGGCGTAAAAATAAAGGTTTAATCAAGCAGTTTATTGATACTGTGCGGAGGTGGGAAAGAAATGATTTTGCCTGATCAGAACGGATATTTCGGAGCGTTTGGAGGACGCTTTGTGCCTGAAACGTTAATGAATGCGCTACTTGAATTAGAGGAAGGTTACCGGGCTTGCCAAAGCGATCCGGATTTTAGCAGGGAACTTGATTATTACTTAAAACATTACTGCGGCAGGCCTTCTCCTTTGTATTTTGCCGAGCGACTGACCGGCAAATACGGCCGGGCCAGGGTCTACCTGAAGCGAGAAGATTTGAACCATACAGGAGCCCATAAAATTAATAATACTCTCGGGCAGGTCCTGCTGGCAAAGCGCATGGGCAAAAAGCGGATTATCGCTGAAACCGGCGCCGGTCAGCACGGTGTAGCCACGGCAACGGTGGCGACCATGTTTGGTTTGCAGTGCGAGATCTATATGGGTGAAGAGGATATGAAGCGGCAAAATCTTAATGTTTTCCGGATGAAACTACTGGGAGCTCAGGTTACTCCTGTTACCTCGGGCAGTAAAACTTTGAAAGATGCTACCAACGAAGCCCTGCGCGATTGGGTATCTAATGTCGATGGCACCCATTACATAATCGGTTCTGTCGTAGGGCCTCATCCATACCCCACCCTGGTGCGTGATTTCCAAAAGGTAATCGGCCGGGAGACAAAAGCGCAATTTTTATCCCTGGAGGGAAAACTGCCCGATTACCTGGTGGCCTGTGTAGGGGGCGGCAGCAATGCGATCGGATTTTTCCATCCCTTTATCGAAGACGATCAGGTGAAGCTGATCGGGGTGGAAGCGGCCGGAAAAGGTTTATCTACCGCGGAACATGCGGCAAGTTTAAACAGAGGACACCCGGGAGTCCTGCACGGTAACCTCAGCTATTTACTCCAGGATGTCTCCGGGCAGATCACCCCGGCCCATTCAATTTCCGCTGGTCTTGATTATCCCGGGGTAGGCCCTGAGCATGCTTGCCTGAAAGATACAGAGCGGGCTTATTATGCGGCCGTTACAGATACAGAAGCTTTAAGAGCCTTTGCTTTGCTTGCCGAATGCGAAGGCATCATTCCTGCTTTGGAAAGTGCGCATGCGCTGGCTTACCTGGAGATGCTTCTGCCGTTAACATCAGAAACTGAAACGGTGGCAGTTTGTCTTTCCGGTCGCGGGGACAAAGATGTAAACGTAGCCTTAAAGGCTATGGAGGAGGCGATAGTATGAACAGGATCGATCAAACATTTGCCCGGTTAAGAGCTTCCGGGCGCAGGGCGCTCATTGCTTACATTACTGCCGGCGATCCCAGCCTGGCTGTCACTGAAGAGCTGGTCGCTGAAATAGCTCGTAGCGGAGCGGATATGATCGAGCTCGGGGTGCCATTTTCGGATCCGGTAGCCGATGGTCCGGTGATCCAGGCTGCTTCAACAAGGGCTTTAAAAAATGGAGTTACTTTTGCCGAAGTGTTAACCCTGGCTGGAAAGTTGCAGGGCATAGTCGAGATCCCTTTGCTTGTGATGACTTATTATAATCCTATTTTAGCTTACGGCATTTCTCGGTTTGTAGAAGATGCCTCGAAAAATGGTATTGCGGGTGTGATTGTTCCTGACTTGCCGCTTGAAGAAAGCGAAAAGCTCTCGCAAGCACTGGCTGCTTCCGGGATTCACTTTATTCATTTACTGGCCCCGACCAGTTCAACGGAACGGATCAATGATACGGTTGAGCGTTCAAGCGGCTTTATCTACTGTGTTTCCGTCTCCGGTGTTACAGGGGCCAGAGATAGCTTTCCCGGAGCGGGCAAAAAATTATTAGGACAGGTGGGAGCTTTAACCAATTTGCCCCTTGCTCTTGGTTTCGGTATATCCAGCCCGGAGCAGGTTGCCGACCTGGATAAGCAGGGTGATGCGGTTATTATCGGCAGTGCAATTGTGAAGCTGGTTGAAGAGGGAGGTTCAACTGAAGAAATTCTCGGACGGGTAGGAACATTTTTGAAAAGTTTTGGGGAAGCCGGATCTTTGATCAAATAGAGTGGTTTTAGTTATTATAAAGGTATTTTTAATTTGTTGTGGAATTAAAGATTAAAGAGTACTTTTGCAAGCCCGGCAATTTTACAGTAAATATTAAAATAGAGCAGAAGGGGAGGGAAGCACAAATGAGAACAGTGTTTATCATTTTAATGGTGCTGTTAGCAATTGCTATTGCTGTGGTAGCTGTGCTCAATAGCGAAATGGTTACTGTGCACTACGTTTTTGGCCAGGCGGAGTTAACCTTGTTTGCGGTGATCCTGGGTTCTGTTGTTGCAGGGGCACTGTTTATGGTGTTTTTTGGCATTTATCGCAGCATCAATAACTATATCAAGGCCGGAAGTGAGCGTGCCTTAAAAAAGGAACTACAACAACGCATTAAAGAATTGGAAAAAGAAAATAAGCGGTTGGAAGAAGAGGC
>CAYXQO010000061.1:0-7178 GCA_964467475.1 uncultured Syntrophomonadaceae bacterium | reverse complement strand
AATCCAAAGGAAGCACTACCCCCGTCCCCCTGCTTCCCCGTCCCCCTGCTTCCCCTGCTTCCCCCCTAACAGGAAATAGCTTGCTGGCAACGAATCTATAAAGACCAACTATTTATCCACCGGGAGTGAGTTAATTGGCAAATATGATGCAGGTTTGGTCTGAAATCGGGCAGTTAAAAAAAGTGTTGCTGCACCGGCCGGGCATGGAACTTAAAAACCTGACCCCGCGTTACATGGAAGATTTACTCTTTGATGAAATCCCCTGGCTGGCCAAGGCACAAAAGGAACACGACGGTTTTGTCCGAACTCTCGAGGAAAACGGGGCGAAAGCGTTCTATATCGATAATCTGCTGCAAGAAATAGTTGAAGATCCGGATATTAAAAGCGAGCTGATCAAAAGGCACCTCAGAGCAAGCCCTTTGATCGAGCCGGATGTTTTGGACACCATCTATAACTATCTTAACGAAAAAGAACCGG
This sequence comes from uncultured Syntrophomonadaceae bacterium, assembly GCA_964467475.1. Lineage (GTDB taxonomy): Bacteria > Bacillota > Dethiobacteria > DTU022 > DTU022 > B1SED10-74M. Next base: position 6,701 of record CAYXQO010000061.1, on the reverse strand, counting down.
CCCAGCTTGTTTCCACCATTATCGCCGGCTTGCCTAAAAAAGAAATCCAGCATCTTAAAAAATACCGTTCTTTAAGTGATTTAACCCTGGACAGTTATCCCTTTTACCTGGCTCCCCTGCCGAATATGTATTTCACCAGGGACCACGGGTCGATGATCGGCGATAAACTGCAGGTTAGCAGTATGTTTAACCCGGCCCGCCGCTTAGAAACCATTTTCCTGCGTATGGTCCAGAAGTATCATCCCCTGTTTAAGGAGGTAGATTTAACCTTCCACGAAGAAATCCCTTACGGTATCGAAGGCGGGGATGTCCTGGTTTTGGATTCTGAAACCCTGATCATCGGCTTGAGTGAGCGCACCACTGAAGAAGCGATCGAATGGGTGGCCCAAAAGTACCTGGTAGAAAAGGAACTCGTCAAGCAGATCATTGTGATCCAGATTCCATCCAGGCGCGCCTATATGCACCTCGATACTGTTTTTACCATGGTGGACCGGGACAAGTTCCTGATGTACCCCGGGGTGAAGGATATCATGAGTGTTTACTGGTTGGAAAAAGGCGCCGAGCAGCGGGTTGAGCCACGCAACGGTGTCAGCCTGCAGGAAGCGCTTTGCAAAGCCCTGGGCCACAACCGGGTGGACATAATTTATTCAGGGGCCAACGATGAAATAGCTGCAGCCAGGGAGCAGTGGGGCGACAGTACCAATACCCTGGCTGTTAAACCGGGGACGGTTATTTGTTATGACCGCAATGAAGCGACCAATGCGGCCCTGCGTGAGCGCGGGGTCGAGGTAATTGAAATTGATGGTTCTGAACTGGTCCGCGGCCGGGGCGGGCCGCGGTGCATGAGCATGCCCTTAGACAGGGCGGGCTTGAAATAAACTCTCCTTGGGTTAAACTCAGGTGCGGGTTAAACTCAGGTGCGCTGCATTTTGGACAGGTGCTATTGCCCTTAGATGAGCCGGCACCAGGCTAAAAAGCGGTGCGGCTGAGGAGATACTGTTTTAACTTATTCCGGGGGGTTTTGCAGGTAGGGCCTGTCCGGCAATTCAGTGCTGAAGTGGTGCACCCAGATGTAGAGGTGGTTGAACAAGGCCAGCAGTAAAGCGGCCGGGGAGTCGAAGATTATCCCCGGTATATAAAGCCCAAGCGCACCCAGGGCATAAACCGTGGTGGCGGTGGACCTGAAATACTGTTCGCTTGCTTCATCAGGATCATCCTGCTCGTTGCCGGGGTTAAAATAATCAGCGCCCACAAGGCACTTCAGGCCGTCTCCTTTGACCAACTGGTAAAGGGCCCAGATACAGGGGATTGCCAGGGCGAGGGCAAGCAGAAGCCGGTTTACCTCGGTCAACCCGAGCATATCCCTGTTGGCCAGGGCAGCAATAAACAGGATGCCCAGCCGCAGCACCAGCAGAATTGTATAATCGGCCAGGTAAGCCAGGTAGCCGAGCCGGGGAACATTAGTTGTCAGCCAGCGGGTTTCCAGTTCGGTCCGCAGGACAATGACAATATACACCTGGTGTAAGACCGCCGCCATAGCTCCCAGCCACAACCATGAACGGGCGCCTATTCCCCAAAATTCACCGATAAAAAACTGCGGGTAAAAATTAAGCGCTGCATTAACCAGGGCCAGTAGCAAGGCCAGGATAACCAGGTGCCATTCCTGTCTTCTAGATATATTCCTTATAACGTTCACATTCCTTGCCTCGCTTAATTGATTGCTTTTTATGCCTATTTAACGATTAAAACGTTGGTCTGGGCTAACTGTAACACTGCGCTGCTGACGCTGCCCAGGAAAAGCTTTTTCACTCCGCCCATTCCTCTTTGACCGATTATGATCAAGTCAAAGCCGCCTTCTTTAGCGAACCCGGTGATTTCTTCCGCCGGATGGCCAACCTTAAATACAGTATGCACCGGGATATTGTGCTCGGCAAATTCCTTTTCTGCATCGGCAAAATACTTCTTACGTTCTTCAAATAAGCGTTTGTCGATTTTTTGCAGCTGTTTTTCTTCTTCCGAGCTAAAAGGGTATTTGCCCTGCCAGAAATCCGGCAGGATAGAGGTGGATTCATGGACATGGATAATGGTGATTTCATTTACCGTGCACTCGCCGACCATTTTTGAAGCCATCTCGATACATTTCTGGCTGTTTTTCGACCCGTCAGTAGCTACTAAAATTTTCATTTCATCCGGTCCTTTCTCTGCAGGAATATTTACGAGCATATAAGCCTGTTTAAATAATTCTATACCTGCACACTCGATACCTGCCACGCAGCCGGGGTTGCTTGAAAGCTTAACCGTTCCGGTTAAACCGGGGTGAGAAGTGGCTTTTTCCCCGAGAAATTACGAGCGGGTAGGAAGGCATTTTAAAACCCCGGCAAAAAAACCGGCAAAAAAGGATCCGGCAGCATAAAAAGAGAATTATAGAATGCAGCGCGGTTGAGGAGCAAGGTAAGCAGGCTTACAAGGCCTATCTAGGAGCTGAGTATATGGAGCCGGTAGTTACAGTTAGGGCAATTAAAGAAGCGGGGACAAGGATCGAGCCTTATGTCCATCGCACCCCGGTATTTACTTCTTCTGCCATCGACCGGGCCTGCCGGGCCAGGGTTTACTTCAAGGCGGAAAATATGCAAAAAGTAGGGGCCTTCAAAGCCCGCGGGGCGGTCAACGCGGTGTTTTCTATTACCTCAGAAGAACTGTTGAAAACTGATGGCACCCGTAAAGGCGTGATTACCCATTCCTCGGGCAACCATGCCGCTGCCTTAGCTTATGCGGCCAGCTGCCGGGGGATTACCGCCCACGTGGTCATGCCGGAAAATGCCCCACCGGTAAAAAAAGCCGCCGTGGCCGGTTACGGGGCAAAAATCACCTACTGCCCTTCCACGCAAAAAGATCGCGAACAAACCATGGCTGCGATCATGGAGGAAACCGGGGCAATTTTTATCCACCCCTACAACAACCGGCGGGTCATCGCCGGCCAGGGAACCGCGGCCATGGAAATGCTCGAGCAGGTTTCTTCAATCGACACGGTTATCGCCCCGGTAGGAGGCGGCGGGCTGTTGAGTGGAACTGCCCTTTGCGTTGCGGGGTTTAAATCTTCTGCCAAAGTTTACGGTGCCGAACCACTGGCAGCAGACGATGCCCGGCGCTCATTTCAAGCAGGCAAAATCATCCCGGTGGAAAACCCGCAAACCATTGCCGACGGGTTAAAGACCTCCCTCGGGGAGCTCACCTTTCCGGTAATTTATGAACATGTCACAGACATTATCACCGTAAGCGAAAAGGCAATTATCGAGGCCATGCGCCTGGTCTGGGAGCGGATGAAGCTTGTTATCGAGCCCTCGGCGGCGGTGCCGTTAGCGGTTTTGCTGAATGAACGCGGGCAAGTGGATGGCGAAAACATCGGGGTAATTATTTCAGGGGGAAACATAGATCTGGCCAGGCTGCCCTGGCAGTAGGCACAACAGTTCGCAACTGCATAGCCGTGCTGCCTTTGGACTGAAGACATTGCGATAGAGCGGTTGCAATGGCCGACGAAGCAAAGGTTGTAGCCGGTCGGCCTGCACGGAAGCAGGCCGCCGAGGCCTGAGCCATGGATGGCGAATGCCGAGGGAAACCTAAGCGAAAGCCTGCAGCTGAGTCGTTGCCATTACCCGTGATGAGCCGTCACCAGTCCAAAGGCAGCACGGCTGAGTAGGCACAACAGTTTACATGGGTAAGCCGTATACCTTAGCAGGGCCCGTCCAGTTTGCTGAGTAAAAAGCTATCTAAAGGGCTTCCCTTCACTATTTGTTACTGCCCGGCGTCCCACTTGCCTTCCTTGCGCAGGTCCTCGACGATGGAGGCTGCTACAGTTTGCAGCTCCTTTTTGTCTACCTTGGCTACCCTGGTCAGGGGGAATTCTTTATCTTCCGGCCAGATCTCCACATGCTGGGGCCGCTTGTAAGAGGCGATGCCTTCGCAGTGTTCCATGATTTCTTGGACACTCACACTTTCCCCTTTTTTCGGCCTGATAAAGGCAAAAATTCCTTCGTCGAAAACGGCGTGCTTTACCCCGACTACATCGACTACGTCTACTTTGGGGTGTTCGGCAATAAAGTCCTGCACTTCATCAGGGAAAACCTGGTAACCTTTTTGCTTGATGATAAACTTCTGCCGCCCGGCCAGGTAAAGCGCCCTGTAAGAGCCCATATCCTTAAAGTAGCCGAGGTCCCCGGTATAGAGCCAGCCGTCATCTGTAACGGCCCGGGCGGTTTCTCCCGGCATCTCGTAATATCCCTGGAATACGATCGGTCCGCTGACGCAAACTTCTCCCGTTTCACCGTCGGGCAGCGCCCTGCCGGCAGTCCCGTCTTCGCGTATTGGCTCGCGGATGGTTACCGGGGCTAAATCTTCAAAAGCCCGGCCCACCTGGCCGGCCATTTCTTCCACCGAGATATTCCGGGGGGTAAAAGTGTAAAACCCGGCTGTTTCGGTCATACCAATGCCGGTGCCGAAATTGGGAGCCATTTGAGCAAGCTTTCTTAAGAATACGGTATCGACCGCCGAACCGCCGTAGATGGCGTACTCCAGGCTGCTTAAATCATAGTCGCCGTATTCAGGCAGGGCCCATTCCACCCGGAACTGGGTAGGAATCTGGCCGAAAATGGTGACTTTGTGCTTTTCGATTGCTTCCAGGGTCAATTTGGGGTCGAAAATCCGCAAAACTACCGCGGTGCCGCCCATATAGAGGGTGGTCATCAGCTGTTCGGTCACGCAGCCCACGTGGCTCGGGGGCAGGTTGACCAGCATAATCATTTCCTGGTCCTTTTCCTGATCTTCTAAGCCTACCCCCCTTTTGAGCACTTCGTTTTGCACAATAATATTTTCATGGCACATTACTGCAGGTTTGGGTTCACCGGTGGTGCCGGTAGTAAAGATAATCAAGGCCGGGGTTTTGGTGTCGATTTTGGCATAGGCCTTTTCTAAACCCTTAGTAAATATATTTTTTAGCTTTAACCCGATCAGTTTGCTCTTTTTCATCATCTCGGTGATTGAAACTGCCCCTTCGAGAATGTCGCCCGGTTCAGGGTCGGGGGTGAACTGGACCAGGTGTTTTACGTAGGGACAGTTATCCCTGACCGCCCGGCCCATTTCGCGAAAGTCAATCACCTCGGTTTTCCCCAGGAAAAAGAAAGCCTTGGGCTTGATCTTTTCTAAATCCCTGACCACCTCGTTTTCTTTTAAGCGCACATCCAGCGGCGCGATAATCGCGCCGATTTTAAAGCAGGCATACATTAAAATAACATGCTCGGGAACCAGCACCAGCATAGTTGCCACCCGGTCGCCCTTTTCGATGCCCATGTCCCGCAGGCGCAGGGCGAAAAAATCAACCAGGTCATTGAATTTTTTGTAGGTAATTGTTTTACCGTCTTCATGCTGGATCAAAGCAGGCTTATCCGGGTACTCCCGGCCCCATTTCTCGGTGTAGGAATTGAGCAGGGGCAGCTTCCAGTTACTATTGTTTGTCATCGAAGTCTCCTCCATTTCGTTTTTGTGTGCTCAGCCTCGCTTCATTATAGACTGGTGCCGGCTCATTTAAGGGAAATGGCGGTGTCTTAGGCTGCAGGCTTATCTTTTTGGTTACACATTAGCATTCACCATCCATGGCTTTAGGCCTGTAAAAAACCTTCGCTGACCGCTTCTTTGTCCTCCGCGCTCAGCACCCTGAAATATAAATTATGGTCCGGTGGCGTGTTTGTGCGGTTAAGCAGCTGGACCTTGATAAAACAGTCGGGCACCACCATGCCCCTAAAGTAGCAACATAGAGCGCTGATCGAAGACGGGTCGGCCGAAAGCTCCCGGTTGGTCAGCTCCCTGACCGCCAGGGCCAAAGTGGCCATCCCGTGATAAATGATCCCGGGGAGCCCGATGCCCCGGGCAAAGGCCGGTGAAGTATGGATGGGGAAAGGCACGTCGGCGCAGCCCTCGTAAATGTAGCAGTCTTGCCGGGTGACCGGCAAAGATACCTCCCAGGCCGGGGCGGAAAGCTTTGCTTCTTTTGGCATTTCAGGGAGTGCGGGAATGTTTTCTTCACCCCGTCCCCCATCGGGACATTCCACCCCGCGCAACAGGCCGCCGATGTACTCGGTGAATACCGGAGCACCGGTTTTGTCCAACGCCGGTAGTTTAAAGACTACATGAGTACCGCTTTTCCTGGGTAGTACGGCTGCAACTTCACCGGTAATGGATAGTTTGTCGTCCACCCGCATGGGGCGGTGGATGGTCAACTGCTCCGAGTAATGCACCAGCTGGAATAATGCCTCCGGCGGGTAACCCAGGTCAACATAATCGCCAAGATTTTGGATGATCGGCCAGGTGACTGCTGACGCCATGGTCGGCGGGGCAATGAGCCCTTCTTTTCTTTCATCGTCCAGGTAAAAGGGGTTGGTGTCGCCTACCGCGGCCGCGTAATTGTTAATCTGCCGCTGGGTAATTTCGGTAGTGTATTCTTTTAATTTTTTGCCGACAACATCTGAGTTTACCTGCATCTTGTTTCCCTCACTTCCGCTATTTAAGTAATAAAACGGCGAACTTTTTTATTATGTTGTGTCTTCTCAGCCGTGCTGCCTTTGGACTGGTGACGGCTCATCGCAGGTAATGGCAACGACTCAGCTGCAGGTTTTCGCTTTGGTTGCCCTCGGCATTCGCCATCCATGGCT
>CAYXQO010000060.1:0-7218 GCA_964467475.1 uncultured Syntrophomonadaceae bacterium | reverse complement strand
TCCGAGCTTGAACTGGTCCTGGTGATGGCTGCTTTGCTGGTTTACCTGGTTATGGCGGCGCAGTTTGAGTCGCTGCTCCATCCTTTCATCATTATCCTTACTCTGCCCATGGCTTTTGCGGGTGCGATCATTGCTTTACTAATCACCGGCAACAGTATCAGTGTCCCGGCCATGATCGGAATGGTGATACTTGCCGGGATCCTGGTTAACGACGGGATCATCATGGTTGACTATATCAACCAGCTCAGGAGAATTCACGGTTACAGGCTTAAAGAGGCAATTATTGAAGGTGCGGCGGTGCGGTTGCGCCCGATCCTGATGCTTACTGCCACTACGGGGCTGGGCCTGCTGCCATTGGCCCTGGGACTTGGTGAAGGGAGCCAGCTGCAGGCACCGATGGCCATCACCATCATCGGCGGGCAGATCACGGGCACGGTCCTTTTATTACTGGCCATCCCCTCGATTTACATAGTGGTGACCAAAGATGATGGTGGTTCAGGCACAGCGGTGCTTTCAAGTAGCAAGGTGAATTTGCCTCACACCGGGGGTAGAGAATCCAGGCGGCCGATAAACAAATTAATGGGTGGTCTGGATAGCCCGGTAATGAAAGTTATATATCGCCTGGTAATTGTGTCGCTGCTGCTGATAATTGTCCTGATCCTTTATGCTCTTTACGGCCTGGAGCCGGGTGCGGTTATCCAAAATATTGTGCAGTGATAACGGCCGGTTTGGGCTAACCTACCGGGCTGTCATTATATTTTTGCAGCAGCCGGGAGAATTGTAAAAAAATTTGGGGGTAAATGATCCTTTTATTGTAACTGCTAAGCCGTGCTGTTTTTGGACTGAAGACATTGTTGGTAAAGTGGTTACAATAAAAGACGAAGCAAAGGTTGGAAGGCAGGAGGGATGATTCCGTAGTCTTCCCTTCGGCCCTCGCTGCACCTATGTACGCTCGAAATATTTATTAAATACGTGAAGGGGGTTCGGTGATCATGCAGCAGAGCAGTAAAAAGAAAGCGGAAACGAGTGGCAAACGGGAAAAAATCTTGTTGGCAGCGGTGGATATGTTTCTCGAAAAAGATTTTTACCAGGTAACAATTACCGAAATTGCCGACCAGGCCGGGGTAGGCAAGGGGACCGTTTACGAATACTTTTCCAGCAAGGAAGTTTTGTTTAAGGAATGTTTTTCTTACTGCGCGGATTCATACCTCCGGTTATTCAAGGAAAACCACTCCGAAGCCTCCTCGGTAAAAGAATCTATGTTTAATATTGTTAATACTCACCTTGAGCTGATCAAAGACAACCAGAATAAACTGCATCTTTTGTTCAATGAAAGACCGTTGAGTTTCCAGGAACTGCAGACCTGGGTAGCAAAAAGGCGGGACGAATTATTAGAGGGAGTAACTGAATTAATTAAAGAGGGGATCGAGCAGCGCGAAATCCGTGCCGATATTGATGTCGATATGGCCGGCCGTCTATTTTTAGCCCTTAACTGGGTAGTGCTGGGCGGCATGGTTATTATCGATGATATCGATGTGGAGGATAAACAACATGAAAGAATTTTCGACGTATTCTGGAATGGTGTTTGCAACCTGCAGGAAAGCACGGGAAGCACCTCTTTAAGCAACAGTTAATCCCGGGGAAGCAGAGGGACGGCGGTATTGCTTCCTTAGTGACATTACCGGTAAAGTAGTTGCAATGCCCGGTGAGCCCAAAGTTGGAAGCCGGTGAGGACGGTTCCGTCGTTTCCCCTTCGGTTTTAGCTGTGCTTATGCACGCTCGAACCGCCCCCACAACGTGGCCTCAGGCCTGAGCGATGGATGACGAATGCTAAAGACCAACTAAAGTAAAAGCCTGCAGTTTAACTCAAAGCGATTGCCCTTAGATGTGCCGGTACCAATTTAAAATACCGCACAGCTGGACAGGCAAGATTAAACTGCTTCCCCGCTTTATTCCAGGGCGGTACCGATTTCTTTGCCGTAAGCTTCGGCGGTTACAACAGCTTCTTCATCCGGGTTCCAGAGCATTTTTAAACCGTCGCTATTGATCAATTCAAAGCCGGCTTCTTCAAGCAGCCCGGTGATTAATTTGACCGATTCACCGCTCCAGCCGTAACAACCGAAAGCGCTTCCCTTCTTACCTTGAAATTTTAGCCCTTTGGCCATCTCCATCAATGCGGCAATTGAGTGTAATATCCCCTTGTTGATTGTCGGCGAACCTACCACAATTCCTTTTGATTTGAATATTTCTGTGACAATGTCGTTTGTATCGCTGCGGGCGGCATTGAAAAGCTTAATCGTGATGGAGCTGTTTGCTTCTTTGATCCCTGTAGCAATCGCTTCCGCGGCGCGCCTGGTCCCGTCCCACATGGTGTCGTAAATGATAGTTACCTGGTCTTCAGCGTAGCTGTCTGCCCAGGTGGCATAAGTTTTCACGATTTGCAGGGGATCTTGCCGCCAGATGATCCCGTGGCTGGGGCAAATCATCTCCACCGGCAAATTCATGCCGGTGAGCTCATCAATCTTGGCGCTGACAAGTTTACTGAAAGGAGTCAGGATGTTGGCGTAGTACTTGATCGCTTCTGCGTATAGTTCGTTCTGGTCGACCAGGTCGTTGAACATGTGCTCCGAGGCGTAATGTTGGCCGAAAGCATCGTTGGAGAAAAGGATGTTGTCACCGCTCAAGTAGCAGAACATGCTGTCCGGCCAGTGGAGCATTTTGGCTTCGACAAAAATGAGTTCTTTGCCTCCGAGGTCAAGTTTGTCGCCGGTCTTGACCGGGTGGAAATCCCAGTCCTCGTGATACTGGCCCTTGAGCGATTTTTCCCCGGCTTTACTGCAGTATACCGGCGTGTCCGGTATTTCCCTCATTAATTCAGGCAGTGCACCGCTGTGATCGGTTTCGCCGTGGTTGGCGATGATGCAGTCAATTTCGGTTAAATCAATTTCTTTTTTTAAGTTTTCGACGAACTCACCGGCAAAAGGACCCCAAACCGTATCGATTAATACGGTTTTCTCATCTCCCCTCACCAGGTAAGAATTGTAACTGGTTCCCCTGTGAGTGCTTAATTCTTCGCCGTGAAATTTACGCAGTTCCCAGTCGATCTTTCCAACCCAGGTTACATTTTCGCTTACTTTAAAAGACATTATAAACCCTCCCGGTTTTTTAATTTTGATTCTGCGATCCTTTTATGAACGAATCATTACCAGCATCATTTTGAACCGCTCCCTGGCCATCAAAGCATGCGGTTCGTCGGCGGGCATGATAATCAGTTCTCCTTCACCAACCTGATGACTTTTCCCTGAGATCGTTATTTCGGCGGTCCCGTCAAGAATGCAAACCAGGGCATCAAACGGGGCGGTGTGTTCGCTCAAGCCCTGGTCCTTGTCAAAGGCAAACAAGGTTACCGTCCCGGTATCTTTCTTGAGGATTTCTTTGCTGACCACAGAATCATCCTGGTATTCAACCAGGCTTTTCATATTAGCCGCGCTCGCGGTTAAATTCTCTTTTTGCTCATTCATACAATCGCCTCCCGGATTTATAATTATAACCATAGCGGTTAGGTAGATTTTATCATAATGGTTAGTTGAGCACAATAGTTGTTAAGAATTCAGGCATGTGTTGAAGGAATTGATATGCTCCTGTCAAATTAAATAAAGGAAGATAAGCAGGATCAATCAGTTTGGAGGTTGTTTTTTTATGCAAAAAAGCAGGTTTTTTATCATTGCCTTAATTGTGATTGCTGTTGCTGCAGTTGTCGCTTTGCCTTTTATTAACGGAGTGGACCCGCGCCGGGCCCCTGAAAGGGTAGGCGAAGACCGTATTGTAGTAATCAGGTTGAGCGGGCCGATCCAGGAAGGCGTCGGTGGGTTGTTTGCTGCCGGGGGGATTACGCCGCACCAGGTTTACCGCCAGTTAGAAAGAGCCGAAGAAGATCCCGATATCGAAGGAGCGGTTTTAAGGGTGGAAAGTCCCGGTGGTTCGATTGCTGCTTCCCAGCATATTGCCGCCATGGTGCGGGATTTTGAAAAGCCGGTAGTGGTTTCCATGGCCGATATGGTTGCTTCCGGAGGTTATTACATTTCAGCCCCGGCCCAGGGTATTGTTGCCCATCCGGGGACAATGACCGGTTCGATCGGGGTAATTAGCCAGTTCATGGATCTGGAAGAACTGTATGACAAATTGGGGATCAAAGTTGAAACAATCAAGTCGGGTGAGCATAAGGACATGTTCGGTCGTGCGCTAACTGATGAAGAAAAAGAATTAATGCAAGATTTATCAGATGAGGCTTATGAACAGTTTATTACCGATGTAGCTGAAGGCAGGGAGATGGAAGTTGGAGAAGTGCGTGAACTTGCTACCGGCGAACTTTTCATTGGAAGCCATGCGAAAGAACTGGGCCTGGTGGACCGGCTTGGTGGTATTGATGAAGCAATAGAGTACCTTGCGGAGATGAATGACTTAAAAGATCCAGTCCGCTATGAGTTTCCTCCGCCTTCGCTTTTCGAGCAACTTTTTGATTACGGATACGAAGTCTTAGTTACACTGGAAAAGGCTTTTATAGATCCCGAAATAATTATGCTTGAAAAACTGCGAGATGGAGTGCCTCCCGATATTCGCTACCAGGTGCGGTAGTTTTATAGAGTTGCTGTCAGGCAGCCGTGCTGCATTATGGACGGGATGATTGCTTTACAAGTGGTTGCAATTTTCAATGGGACAAAGGTGGGGGCCGGCGCCACTTAAATATAAAATATTGGTTTCATCAGACACAGAACTATTTTAGCTTGCCAAAGCTTAATACTTGGCAGGTATACAGATAGATAAAGGAGGAGCATAAAAATATGGGAAGCAAACTGATGGACTGGCTGTTCGGTGTTATAGCCAGTCCGGTAAAGACACTGGAAGAGATTGCCCGGGAAAAGCCGGTGGGGCCGGCCCTCCTGGTAGCGCTGGGAGTTTCCATCCTCACCTTGTTAGCCAATTTTTACAGTGGTGAAGGAGTCCGGGGCTTTGAGGAATTAGGGCGTGAATTTGGTATTTTTATAGACCCTTCCATATTTTTAATTGGGGGGATAGCAATAGTAGTGGTGATGCTGTTTATTATAACCGGACTTCTGCACTTGCTGGCGAAGCTGTTCCGTGGTCAGGGTGGTTTCTGGAACTTATTCTCGGCATACTGCTTTGCCGAGTTTCCGATGATTATCAGCGTTCCGGTAATTGTGCTTGGGGCCTTTGCCGGGATTGCCGGTAATATCTTGAGCGGCCTGGTCGCTTTTGGCCTGACGATCTGGGTTATCGTGCTGCAGGTCATTGCTGTCCGGGAAAGCCACGGTCTTTCTACCGGGGTCAGTATCGCCGTTTATGCAATTCATTTTGTAGTTTTGATTGTGATCCCGGTGGCGATTGTCCTGGGGCTGGTTGCCGCGGTGCTCATTTCGGTTTAAGTAAAAATAAACATTGCTACTCAGCCGTCTTGATTTAGATTCCCCCAGGTGGTGGCACTCCTACCGGCAGTCTTCATCGTTACCGGGAAGCATCATATCATCAAGCGGTTTTAAGGCTTCTACCACCCAGTTGAAACCACCTTCCCGGCTGGCGCGGTAGGCTGCCGGTGATAACTCGGTCATAGTTTGGCGAATAATTTTAACGGCCTCTTCTTCGTTGCCCCGGTGCCGGGCATTTCTTGCGTCAAGCAAGGCCCGGTGGATCTTTTTTTTGATTGCTTTTTTTTCTTTGGCAGTAAATGACTGCCCCTGGTTATAGTTAGTCATTATCTTATGCCCTCACCTTAAATTTATTATACTACCCGGACGCTTTTCAGACAATGTATATACCCGGGGGGCTTACGGGAGGTTAAAAAGAATGATAAGATTAAACGCAGAAAGATTTGCTCTTTTGTTCTTTTAAATTATTACCACTAAATAAATATTAAAGGATGTAAATGCCATTGATGGATGACAAAGACGACCTGGATCGCGAAATTAAAGAAGAGATAAACCGCAAGTACGATCAAGCGGATACGGAGATAGAGTTCGAAGGAACGTCTCGTTCCCGCCACTTTGTCCTGGGAACTATTGCTCTGGTTGTGGCCTTAATCTTCCTTTTAAGTGTTACCGGTCGGGCTCTTTATGTCTTCGGCGGCCCGGCCCTATCCTTCCTCCAAGAATCATGGGCCTTAGCTGATGACCCCGTGGTCAGAGACTCTCGCGATGCAGTTGCCCGGCTATACGCTGATGGTGTGCCGGGAGTGCCCCAGGGACAGAGAAGAGGCACCGGTTTTAATATTGACCCGGACGGCCTGGTGGTAACCAACCGCCACCTGGTTGAAGACGCAACCATGGTCAGGGTTTCCTTCCCCGGCCGCGGCACTTATACTGCCGAAGACTGGTATGTTTCCGATTACGTTGATTTGGCGGTAGTGGAGCTGACGGGGGAAGAATTGCCGACTGTGCCCCTGGCTGATAGCAGGGCTCAGCCCGGTGATGAATTGCTGGTTATCGGTAATCCCATGCAGTTTGCCCGCATAGCCAACAAGGGTGAACTGGTCGGCTATTCTGAACATCCTTATGACCGGGATCTCCCTCTTTTGGTAGTAGAAGCAGCAATATATCCCGGTAGCAGCGGCAGTCCAATGTTTAATGAACAAGGGGAAGTTATCGGGGTGGTGTTTGCTACGATCAGGGATCGTGATCCAGGGGCGGTCCGTGGGTTGGCGGTTGACGCCGGGGAAATTGAACTTTTACTGGCGGAAATATCCCCTGCTTTAAATGAAACTGCTTTCAAACAGCCGGGGCTATTTAAGATCGATTTTCCCGGTGTTAAAGTTCAGTGCACTTTCAGTTCACCAAGATAATCGTTTACAATATTTTGGTTGAGCTTGCTGTGCCCGAGGCTTAATGCTCTACCCACGATCACCTTATTATCAGTGTACTTATTGCTCAAAATTTCTTGCGTGCCGGCTAAGCCTGCTTCCCTGGCCAGTTCGTCCATTAAGACACGGTAGCTGTGAATTAAATCATGCTGGTAGGTGTGATAGCTGAAATTCCCGGCATTCATAGCTTTGTTGCTGTCCTGGACCCCGTCATCTTTTTGATAAACCCTTACCTTGTTTTTACCAGCTTCCTTGGCCTGGTAAAGAGCCTGGTCAGCTTGCCGGATCAGATCTTGTTTTTCACTGCTTGGTTCAGGGTAAGCAGAAATACCGATTGAAATAGTAAG
>CAYXQO010000059.1:0-7439 GCA_964467475.1 uncultured Syntrophomonadaceae bacterium | reverse complement strand
ATTCTCTTCAAAATACTGGTAGGCACCGTTGATTGTATACATATCAATGGCTTCTTTTAAGGTAATTCTTTCTTTTGGGTTCAATCCCTCTTTGGGAGCATTTTCTAAGTTTTGCCTGGTGACAGCTGATCTGATTCCGTAAAATGGATTTACCGGTTCTACCGGGGCATCGGAGCTGGCTGCAAGCCTGATCCCCTGATCACGCATTGTTTTATAGGTATATAGATAGCTTACTCTTTCGCCAAGAGCACCCTCAATCCAGTTTACTTCACTTGCTATGAAGTTGGGCTGAACATCCACCGATAAATTATTCTTTTTTATTCGCTTGATCAGTTCACCTGGCGATAACCCGGCGTGAACAATCCGGTGCCTCAGAGGATTTTTTCCGTTTTCACTTACTTTTTCTAGAACATCTAAAATATTGGATAGGGCTTTATCTCCTAAAGCATGAATAGCGCATTGAAAACCGTTTTCATGCGCTATTCTGGTCAACTCGTATAATTTGCTTTTCGGTGTAGATTCAATCCCATAATTTCCAGGGTCATCAGCATAAGGCTCATTCAACAGGGCGGTTCTGCTTCCGTAGGAACCGTCACTAAAGAACTTTATATAGCCCTGGCTAAAATAATCGTCCCCATCCAGGAACTGAATCTGATCCGCTAATAAATCATTTAAAAGATCAGATTCGGCACCCAGTTTAACCCGGGTGGGATAATCTTCTTCTTTTAAAGCTTCCCGGTAAGCACTGGTTATCTTAGAGTAATGCTGGTAATTTTTTACTCCAATTGCCATGGAGTGGGCGGTTGTAATGCCGTTTTCTTTCAAATACTCAAAGGCAGCTTTAATTGCTTTTTTAAGCATCACAGTATCGCCATATATAATCGAATAGATCAAGTCGCCGGCATTCCTTCTTAAAATCCCGGTGGGTTGATTAAATTCATCTTTGTCAATTATCCCACCCTCCGGGGCTTCAGTCTTCTCATTAATTCCTGCTAAGCTGAGTGCTTTACTGTTGGCAACCATGAGGTGAGTGCAAACCCTGATAATAAAAACGGGATTATTGGGAGCCACTTCATCTAAGTCAGATTTGTCAGGGACTTTGTTGTCTGCAAATTTGTTATCGTCAAAGGAAGAACCGATTACCCATTCGCCAGGTTTTTTATTCATTACGTCCGCTCTAATCATATCTTTTAGTTCTTTTATAGATTTAACCGGGGTAAGATCGAGGTTTACCTTTAAGAAACCGGTTTGGACCAGGTGGATATGACTATCGATAAAACCGGGGAAAACCGTTTTACCTTCAAGATTGACTACATCGCTACCGGGGTAGTTGTTTTGAAGCTGTTCAAGAGGACCCATTTCTTTGATTTTCCCATTTTCTACAGCTAAACAGCCATAGAAAAAATCTTTGCCGGTATAGAAGTTTCCATTTTGTAAAATCACATTACTATTATCCATATTAACTGTGTCCTTTATAATGTAATTTTTGGCAACCTAAACTGATATTACCTGCTCAACCTTTGCTTTTTAAGGAAATCTAGAATTTTTAAGTAATCTAGAAAAGGAATATATATAAGGCGCAATTATCCCGCCGGCAAAATAATTACTTATAGTTTACTAAGGGCAACTAAAAAAATCATTGGATCTGAAGGCTAAAAATTTAAACAATTATTTATACAACCTGTATATGACAGGAGAAAAATATCGATACAGCTTGAACCGGTAAAAGCAGGAACCGATATGTTGTGCCATGATTACATGGCAAACCTGCCCAATAATTATTAACTCGATAGAATGAACTTAATCAATTAAAACCTGGGAAAATTAAAACTGTAATTTAATAACAAAGGCCTTCCATTCCATACATTTGAAGATGGAAGGCCTTCTTAGCTTCACATAAACCTACAGGTGCTTCTATTCTAAAGGAAAAGTAACCCTAGCGAAATGATCACCCCGGAATAAAGCAGGGCAATAATGCAGTAACCCATAATATCCCGGGCATTTAATCCGGCGATACCTAATGCCGGCAGAGCCCAGAATGGCTGGATCATATTTGTCCAGGCATCGCCCCAGGCGATAGCCATACCTGCTCTGGCTGAATCAACCCCAATTTCCATGGCGGCAGGAAGCATAATCGGCCCCTGCACCGCCCACTGACCTCCACCGGAAGGAACAAAGAAGTTAACTATTCCTCCACTGATAAAGGCAAAGAAGGGGAAGCTAAATTCAGTAGATACATTAACAAACCACTGGGAAATCATTTCTGCCAGACCGGAGGAGACCATCATCCCCATTATGCCTGCATAAAACGGAAATTGAAGGATAATACCCCCGGAACCCTTGACTGCATTATATAGAGCAACAATATAACGTTTAGGGGTCCAGTGGAAAAGGATTCCACTGAACAAGAAAATAAAGTTTACTATGTTCAGGTTGAGGGTTCCTCCTTCGCCAAAGTAATATATCAGGTATAGGAGAGCCCCAACAAACAGAATAATCGAAATAACCGGGGTGTTTTCAATCCTTTCGGCAGGAGTTTTTTCAACTTTTTCTTCATCTTTTGGATCAATTTTTTCTTCCAGCAGCGAAGGATCAATTTCAAATACCTCTTCTTTTGAAGGCATCATAAAGCGAACCAGGAAAGGCAAGGTAACAATTAAAACAATAGCGATAATCAAGTTAAATGGTGTAAAAATCGTCTGGCCAACGCTGACTCCCCCGGTTAGTTCAAAAGACCAGTCCGTCTCCGTTGCCATGGCCAGCGGGATCGAACCGGCAAGGCCACCGTGCCAGGTCAAAAAGCCCATGTAAGCACTGGCAATAAGCAGGCGATAATCTACACCCTTAACAACCTTGGCCATTTCTCTACCCAAAAGGGCGCCCACAACAAGGCCAAATCCCCAGTTTACCCAGCTGGCTATAGCTGCTACAAATACCGTGATCATAATCGCAGCTGCAGGAGATTTGGCCAATGAAGAAATACCCTGAAGGACTTTTTTTATCGGCAAACTGTTAGCCAGGGCATGCCCGGTTACAAGAACCAAAACCATTTGCATGGCAAATGTCAGCAGGTCCCAAAAACCACCACCCCAATGTTGGACCATTTGGTAAGGACCACTATCGGTCAGGATAACACCCAAAATATAAACAATAAAAGTAAGGATAACAGCGAATAAAAAAGGATCAGGTAAGTACTTTTGGACAAGTGAAACAAAAAATTGCGTTAACCGTTTAAACATGCTTGATCTCCTTTCTTTGTTGTAAGCTTTGCGTTATTAACCGTAATCCTTAACCAACTGGTAGCAACTCCTTCAAACCACCCCCCAACATTAATCAAAACCCTAACATTAACCAACATTAAAATCGGCAAAATTAATTAATATTTCATGTACTGATATATATTCGCTTCAAAACCCTAAAATCCTTCTAAAACCGGAAGTTGTCTCCAGTATATAGCCCAAAACCTCGTTCTTATCGACAGCAGCAATCTTATGATTGGTTTAAATTAAGGCAAATTTATTTCAACCAGCGATCTGGTTTCATTTCTTTTTACCGGGCCCAGGCCGTAACGAAGAGGCTCTTTAAACAAAGGACCTCCAACTACCAGGGTGTGCGCTTCTCCTGCTTCGCCGCAGGGGGAAATGCCCTGTTCCAGGCAGTAATCAACGTAAGTATCGTCGATTACCCGGCCGAGCCATTTTTCATCTACCATATCGTTGCGAATAGCCACAATCAAAGCCTTACCGCCTCGCTTAATCAACTCCCCCGTAACCGCCCTTTCTTCCATCATCCATAGCGGCAGATTATAATCTATCTGGCAACGGGAGGCCATCTTCTCGATCCATTCACGGTGCCCGGGCAAATTGACATCGCCGAAAACACCACCGCTAATCCCTCGTTCGTTTTTGAGAGATTGTACCGCTGAGGCAAAACCTTCCTCATAGCTTTCCCAGGTTACCACCTTCATCTCTAGTTCAAGGCCCAGCGCCTCTGCCTGGCGCTCGAGCATCTCAGTTTTTAAACCATGGGAACGGCTGTAGCCATCACCACCAACGAAGCTAAGCAAGAAATCTATCTCGAGACCCTTCTCTTTAGCCAGCAGCAGGGAAAGATAGGCATCTTTACCGCCACTCCAGGAGACAAAAACCCTGTCGCCAGGGAGACTGTTATAGACCATCTGATAGTTCCTCCCTTTTTTCTCCGGAACTAAGATGATCAACCCGGTTATGATAAATAACCTCCGCTGCATTCCTGTTCTTGCTGAGCAGGCTAATAGAAGCATTTTCAACCCTTAGATTCCAGAACTGGTCCCGGGTAAGCCCCAGGGCATGATAAAGTAAGACCCTGATGGTCCCGCCGTGGCTAACCAGCACTACCCGGCTGCTGTCTTTTTTACAACTTTCATGCCAGCCCTTTAACTCACCGAAAAAAGTACACAGCCGTTCATGAACGTCTTCTAAGGTTTCTCCATCCGGAGCAGACCGGGAGAAGGGGTCATCCAACCATTCCCTGATTTGTGTGCCCCACTGCGATTCGATTTCATTGTAGGTAAGCCCTTCCCACCGGCCGAAGTTAATTTCCCGCAGTAAAGCGGAACCCACCGGTTCAGTGCCACAGCTTGCCCCGATTATTCGTGCCGTATGTTCGGCGCGCTTTAGATCGCTACAGTAAACGGCATCAATCCCTTTTGGGCCCAGGAATAAACCGGCTTTTTCCGCCTGGCGAACTCCTTCCTCAGAAAGCGGTGATTCGGTCCAGCCCTGGTAACGCTTTTCGCGGTTCGATTCTGTTTCCCCGTGTCGAACCAGGTAAATCTCCATAAATTACTCTGCTCCCTTCAAATCAGATCCGGTGTTTTCTTCTTCTCTGTTGCTCACCTGAGCGTCTTCAAATGTGGCCATTTCTAAAGTAACCCTGGCTGCCGCCTCTACCAGGTGCATGGCGAGCACTGCACCGGTTCCTTCGCCAAGACGCATATCCGCATGCAGATATGGCTTTAGGTCAAGATAATCCATTAACAAAGCATGGCCCGACTCAGCTGAAAGATGAGAAGGAACCAGGTAATGCCAGGCAAGGGGACACATTTTGACAGCCGCCAAAGCTGCCGTGCTGGAGATAAAACCGTCGATTACCACCGGAATGCCACGCCGGGCAGCACCAAGGATTAAACCGGCCAGGGCAGCTATTTCCAGGCCGCCGACCAGGCTTAATACTCCAAGAGGATCAGAAGGTTCAGGTTTATGCAAAGCAAGTGCACCGCTGACCACCTCCTGTTTATGAAGCAGTTTATCATCATCAAGGCCGGTGCCTCTACCCACCACCAGGGAGGTTTCATAGCCACTCAAAGCAGCCATCACCGCGCTGCTGGCCGTAGTATTGCCTATCCCCATCTCACCGGTGGCAAGAACTTTGATCCCGGAAGCATAAGCTTCTTCAGCACATTCAACCCCGGCCATAATTGCTTGCAAGGCTTCATGACGGTTCATCGCCGGCAGCCGGCGGAAATTGTCCGTCCCCGCTTTAACCCTGATCCTTTTAACCCCGGGCAGCTGTGGATCCACTTTAACCCCTACATCGACCACTTCTACTTCCACATCACCCTGTCGGCCAAGAACATTAATCGCTGCACCCCCGCCGGTAAAGTTAGCTACCATCTGGGCGGTAACTTCGGAAGGAAAAGCGCTGATTCCTTCTTCAGTAACACCGTGATCTGCAGCCATCACTACCACCCGTTTATGGGTACCGGTGGGGAAAAATCCTCCGCTGATACCGGCTAATTGAACCGCTAAGTCTTCAAGCCTACCGAGGCTCCCCGGAGGTTTGGTCAGGATGTCAATGCGCCTCTTAGCCTTATCCATGGCCGTTTGATCTAGCGGCTTGATCCCGTTAATCAATTTCTCTAATTCCTGCTCCATTTTTTCCTGATCACTCATAATCAAGATTCTCCTTTCGCTCAATAATTTTTATGTCTGCTCGGCTGAGCTGATGCTAATTTATGCATTAAACCAGCGCTGTTACTACAAGCCAATGATCCTGTATACCTTTTCCATATCCAGATTTTCTCTGACCACCCCGGCCAGCCGATCATATTCTTTTTCCTTGTAGTCCCGGTAATTAACTACCTGGGGAGCACCTTTTTCCGGCAGTCCTTTCCTGCGCCTGAGATTATTTAGCAAGCCTGTGGTCCAGGAAAGGTTGTCAAAGATGCCGTGCATATATGTTCCGATAACATTGCCATTTTCATTAACTGCCCCCTCATACCGCCCGGCTGTTTTTACATATACAGGGTGGGTCACCGAATTATAGTCAGTGCGGCCCATGTGGATCTCATAACCCGTAAGGATATGCTCCTCTTTCATGCCGGAGAAAAACCCTGCATCGCGGTACTGCCAGGTAGCTTCAACCTGGTAGGTAGATTTTTCTTTTGCCATCACTGTCTCCATATCAATAAACCCGAGACCGGCGATTTCAGAAACGTTACTTTCCACGTTATAAGGATCAAAGATGCGCCTGCCAAGCATCTGGAAGCCCCCGCAGATACCGATCAGTAAACCACCCTTTTCGACATATGCTTTAAGCGGTTTTTCCCAGCCGGAATCGCGCAGGTGCTGCAAATCTTCAATTGTATTTTTCGATCCTGGAATAATCAACAAATCAGGCTCCTGCATCTCACCGGGATTCCTGATATAGCTTAAATTAATATCATCATCGAGCTCAAGGGGATTGAAATCGGTGAAGTTTGCAATCCGGGGCAGTAAAACTACCTGCACATTCAAGCCCCGCTCCCGGCTGCGGCCTTTAAACCGCTCGGTAACGCTGTCCTCGTCATCAAGGTTTAGTTCCAGGAAAGGAATTACTCCCAATACAGGCCGTTTAAGTAAATCTTCCAATTGTATCAAGCCCGGGGCCAGCACTTTTTGATCACCCCGGAATTTATTTATAATTACCCCTTTCACCAGCTCCTGCTCCGCGGCCTCCAGGAGGGCTATCGTCCCGTACAGGGAAGCAAACACTCCGCCACGGTCTATATCTCCCGCCAGCAGAACGGGGGCCTGCAGGCGTGTCGCCAACCCCATGTTTACCAGGTCTTTATCCCTTAAATTAATTTCTGCCGGGCTTCCCGCCCCTTCAATCAAGACCGCATCGTACTCTCGGGCCAGCTCGGCAAAAGCTTCATCAATAACCGGCAGGAGGTTCTCCTTCCACCGGACATAATCCATGGCCTCCATGTTCTGAACAGGCCGTCCCATCACTACCACCTGAGCGCCACGGTCGGAGGTAGGCTTTAAAAGAACCGGGTTCATTTCTACCCTGGGCTCAATGCCTGCCGCTTCAGCCTGCATCACCTGGGCCCGGCCCATTTCCAGGCCGTCGCTTGTAACAAAA
Source organism: uncultured Syntrophomonadaceae bacterium (assembly GCA_964467475.1). Lineage (GTDB taxonomy): Bacteria > Bacillota > Dethiobacteria > DTU022 > DTU022 > B1SED10-74M. The sequence goes on along the minus strand of CAYXQO010000059.1, from coordinate 53 downwards.
GAATTAAGGGCCATGTTCTGCGATTTAAATGGGGCAACCCTGTAGCCATCCTC
>CAYXQO010000058.1:0-7450 GCA_964467475.1 uncultured Syntrophomonadaceae bacterium | reverse complement strand
CTCCAGAGATCAAGGGATTAAGGGAAACTTTTTTGACCGCTTTATAGATGCTGCTTAGGTTGGCGGATTTGCTGTCTACTATTACCAGGGAAGCCATGTTAACTCCTTTTGCTTATTAATTACAGAGTAAAATAATCTATGCCTGCTTAGTAAATATTTATTTCCTCGCTACCAGGTCAGGGAGCGGTTAAAATTTTGTTCACCAACATTATACAATAAAATAATATGATTGAGACAATAAGATTACCGGAATACTGCCGTTTTGGCCAGGTTGCCATCTTCAATTTCCCAGAATAGTTCCCCCAGAATTTTGATCCCGGAAATTATCTCTTCGATACAGGGTTGACTGAAAGAAAACCGGGCACTGTGCTGTCCTCCACCTTTGCTGTAGAATCCTTCACCGTGGACAAAGGCGACATTTCTTTGCAGGGCCAGGTCTAGAAGTCCCCTGCTGGTCGGGTAATATGCAGGGAAAACCACCCAAATGAAGAACCCACCACCAGGGTTGTTGAAGTTAACCCCGGGAGGGAAACATTCTCGCATGGTATCGGTCATGGTATCTCTTTTTTCGCGGTATAAACGTTTTAGTTTGCTGATATGTTGCTCTATAAAACCGTCTTTGGTGAAATTCAAGGCTAACTGTTGTCCAAGTGAACTGGAACAAAGGTCGGCGGTTTGCTTGGTCAAGGTGATTTTTTCGATTAATGCTCTTGGACCGGCCAACCAGCCGATGCGAATTCCGGGAATAAGCACTTTTGAAAAAGAGCCCAGGTAGATAACCCTTTCTTCCCGGTCTAAAGATTTATAGCTGATCGGAACCTCATTATCGTAACAGAGCGAACCGTAGGGGTCATCTTCAATTATGGCCAAATTGTACCGGGAGGCAACAGCCAGGATTTCATAGCGTCGTTTTAAACTGGTGGTAATGCCGGTGGGGTTTTGGAAGTTGGGTACTGTATAGAAAATTCGGGGTTTTTTACCTTCCCGGGTCAGTTTTTCTATCGCCTCTTCCATACTTACAGGCATAGGCCCTTCATCGTCCATCTCAACCCCTACCGGTTGACCGCCATAAGATTTAAAAGCGCTCATGCCACCAATATAGGCCGGTTCTTCGACCAGAACCGGGTCGCCGGGGTTGACCAGAATGCGACTGAGCAAATCAATTCCCTGTTGGGAACCATCCGTGATTACCAGGTTACCGGCTTCACACAGTCCACCTTCCCGGTTCATTTTTTGGGCTAACAAGCTGCGCAGTTCATAGCTCCCTTCGGTAGGGCTATATTGTAAAGACTGAGCGCTTTCTTTAAAAATCATTTGTGACAGGGTCCGAGAGATTTCAGCCTGCGGGAAATATTCATTTCCGGGAAAGCCACCGGCAAATGATATAACCTCGGGCCTCTCGGTAAGGGCAAAAAACTGCCGTATTTGCGATCCGGTAATATTTTCTGTTCGCCTGGAGAAAAACTGTTTCCATTCAATGCTCATCACTGCTGCCTCCCTTGTTAGATAATGTAAGAATTATTATCAATCCAATAAAAAGCCCGTCTCTTTAAAATATAAAGAGACGGGCATATACCCGCGGTACCACTCCAGTTGCCCAGTACTTCGAGCCACTCGTTGAAGGTAACGGTATTGCAACCGGCTATGCTTAAAGGTGTTTTTGAAAAAAGTGCTTGCCTTTTCAGCATAGCAGCTCCGGGGCGGCTTATCGCTTCAGCTACCGGGGCTTTTTCAGCCTTTGAAGCCCTTCTCTGGACGGATTGCCAAAGTTTTTCTCCCCATCACAGCTTTTTTTATAATATTATTTTGGAAGTATACCAGATGTTAAAGGAGAAAGCAAGACTAATGGCAAAATAATTATAAAGAAGTACTCAATCTATAAACTGGAGGGTTCATATTGAATAAACCGGATATTCGTTCATGCCTGGAATTGATCAAACCTTACCAACCGGGAAAACCGGTTGAAGAAGTAGAGAGGGAACTGGGCTTAAAGGGAGTAATCAAAATGGCTTCCAATGAAAACCCAGCGGGACCGTCGCCACAGGCAGTGGAGGCAATGAAAAATCATGCCGGAAAGATGCACATATATCCTGACGGCAATTGCTATTACTTGAAAGAAGGGTTGGCCGACAAGCTGGGGGTTAAGCCTGAGCAATTAGTTTTTGGTAACGGCTCCGACGAACTGCTATCTTTTTTAACCCTGGCTTATATTAATCCCGGAGATGAAGCGGTAATGGTTACCCCGAGTTTTTCAGAGTATGTCTTTGCTATGCGCTTAATGGGCGGGGAAATCAAGCAGGTTCCCCTGGAAGAAGGCACTTTTGAATATAACCTTGATAAAGTGCTCGCCGCAGTCAACGAAAAAACAAAACTGGTCTTCCTTTGTAGTCCCAACAATCCCACCGGGACAGTTATTAAAAAGCATGATTTCGAAAAGTTTATTGAAAACCTGCCGGAAAAAACACTGTTAGTTATGGATCAGGCCTACCTGGAGTTTGCTTTGGATTCTGAGCACCCCGATGGCGTTGAGTATGTAAAGAGAGGCTACCCGGTAGTAGCCCTGCGCACATTTTCCAAAATTTACGGGCTGGCCGGATTGCGTATCGGTTATGGTGTTGCTCCAGAGGAAGTAGCCGCAGATATTAACCGGGTCAGAGAACCTTTTAATGTCAATGCTATGGCGCAGGCTGCTGCCCTTGCAGCAATTGAAGATGAAGAACACCTTGAAAAAAGTCGTAAGCTGGTCCAGGAGTCAAGGGAGCATTTAACTGCCGGTTTTGCTGAACTCAGCTTACAACAGATTCCGGACCAGGCTAATTTTTGTTTTGTCGATATAAAAGTGGATTCCAAAAAAGCCTTTCAGGAACTTCTTAAGCGTGGCGTGATTGTGCGGACCGGTGATATATTTGGTTTTCCCACTTTTTTGCGGGTAACATATGGTACTATTGAGCAGAATAAAAAATTACTTGCCGCGTTGAAGGAAGTGCTTGAAGAGTTGCAGTAATTTTTATTGGGGCATAAAAAGTAAGTTTAGTTTTAACCGGTTTGCAGGCTACAGAAGATGATCAGCCTGCAGGTTAGAAGATATTATCTTTTGCCTGCAGGCTTTGTCCTTTACTTTTCATTATACCGGTTCCAGCTTAAAGGAGAGGAAACTTGAATGAAGGTAAGACAGGTGTCCCCGTACTTTTTTTGGGCGGTAAAATGGAGGGATGTTGCCAGCTTTTCCATCCATCGAACATTTCTATGGCTGTGTTCAACGATGGTAAGGCTGTTTTCATTAAAGATATTCATTTCTAACAGTTGGTTAATCACCTCAGGGATTTCCTGTGACACATAGGGGGGATCTAAATAGATCAAATCTGCTTTAAAAGCTTGCCGGGCCAGGATATTGATAGCCTTTTTGGTATCTTTGAAAATAACCCTTGAATATTTTGATAAGCCGGTTTTACTCAAGTTTTCTTTAATTAAAGCAGTATTTTCTTTTTTATTTTCTACAAACACACATTCACCGGCTCCCCGACTGAGCGCTTCTATACCTACCGCCCCACTGCCGGCAAAGAGGTCCAAAAACACTGAACCCGGAAGCCGGGGAGCGATTATGCTGAACAGGGCTTCTTTAACCCGGTCTGCAGTTGGCCTTACTGAAGCCCCTTTGGGGGTTTTTAGCTTTGTTCCTTTTGCCGAACCGCCTATGATCCGCATAAAATGCACCTCTTAAACGCTATTTTACCAGACATTTAAACATTATTGGGCACATGAAAGAAAAGAAGGGGTTTTTCATTATCAGGAGATCTTTAAAGAGTAAGCAAAAAGCATAATGAAAGCAAAGAAGCCCGGTGCAGAGAAACACCGGGCTAAGCCTTTACTTTCGTAGGTTCAAACTATTTGACGGTAAGCACATCACTATTCTTTGCCTGCTGAATAACGGCGCTGCTTACACTGCCAAGGAAAATCCTTTGCAGGCCACTAAGACCCCGGCTGCCTAAAACAATCAGGTCAAATTCCTCTTCGCAGGCAACACTCACTATCTCTCTGGCCGGATGGCCTTCCCGGAATATGGTTCGGGCTTTAAAATTCTTTCCTTCAAAAAATTTGAGTGCTTCCTCTAAAATATCTTTTTGGTCTTCCTTGTGCTTTTCCACCATATTTTTAAATTTCTCAACTTCTTCGGCGGTAAGGTCTTTGTAAGAAGCGATTCTGGTTATATCCTGGCTATGATCGTAAACATGAATTATAGCTACTTCGTCTGCTTTGCAACCTTCAGCTATCATAGAAGCTTTTTCCAGGGCTCTTTTGCTTTGTTCAGAACCATCGACGCATACTAAAATTTTCATTAAAATAAGCCTCCTTTATAATAAATAGCTGGGGAAATTTAGATTCATTAATGTTTCTAAGTTCATAATAACATAAATTGAAAAATATTTAAACAATTAAAGGGCATAAACCGGGTCAGTTTCTTTAATGACAATGCAACATATCTTGTAAAGAAAATAAAACTTAATATTGATTTATACCCATAAAGGGCTTATAATAATAATAGATATATACCCAATATAATTTTGAAATATTTAATTTAAGAAAGGAGGTTTCCACAATGCCTTGTTGTGATGGAACAGGCCCGATGGGTAGAGGACCGATGACCGGTGGTGGATTTGGCCCATGCAGTGGTTTTCGGCCCCGGTTGAGAGGTTTTAGCAGAGGGTTTTGGGGTCGTAGCCCCGGCTTGGGGTTTTATCGTCAGGGATTCAAGGCTCCTGCCCCATACTATGGCCCAGGCTGGTCCAGTCCCGAAGATGAAAAAGAATACTTAAAAGAACAAACTGAACAATTAAGACAAGAACTGGCTGAGATTGAAAAACGTATGGCTGAACTGGAAGAACAGTAAGTAAAACAGGGTTATAAGCTAGAGTACCTATAATGCAGTACATTATTAAAGCCGCAACCCTTTACGGTTGCGGCCTCTTTATGGTGCGCCTGGCAGGAATCGAACCTGCGACACCCGGATTAGGAATCCGGTGCTCTATCCCCTGAGCTACAGGCGCTAGAATACTTGCTTTTCTTTTTATAGTAATTATATCTAGAAAAAGGATTGGGAGCAATAGCCAAAAAGGGAATTCTTACTGTAAAAGCTAAATAAAATTAAAAATGTTTGAACCCAGATTGGAGAAGGGGAGCATGTATGATTAATAATTATTATGTTTGTTGCTAATTTGATATTTTGAAATATAACAACATGTTTTATTGAAAAGGATTTGTTTAACTTTTGTCGTATATGTCACTTCGGAAAATAAATAAAGACTTATTTTCGGTAATGACGGCTTTGATTTTGGTGTTAAAAATATTGGCTCCAATTATGGGCTAATTTTCAACTCCTGGGATGCGAAAAGATTCTTTGGTGGTTTATAGTGGCCTGGTTCGTGACTGGGACGGTCCATATTTGACTGTTTTTCAGGTAGATGATTAGCTTTGTTTTATCGGGGCTGGCTTAACCCGGCTCATTAGGGGCCTCGGAAAAGGAAGGCGGAAAAGTATCATCTACCTTAGAATTTGCATCTTAAAACAGGCAGGAGAAAGGTGTAGTAAAGCAGAATGAAAACAAGAATCGTTACGCATATTAGATGTTGGTAAAGTAAAATGATAGTGAAAAGGTTTTATTTCCGTTGACACTAAATAGGGGTTATGTAATAATAGTTAAGGTATGTAGACTTGGGTTAGGAAAATTATTGAGGAAATTAGTTATCTATTTCACATTCATATACTTCTTGAGCCAGGTTCAAACATAAATCACAAAAATGTTAAATTATAAGGGGTTTTAACTATTGAACGAGTTACAGTATAATAGCTGTCAGGAAGAAATTAATCGCTGCGTTAAGCTATATAAAGACTTTAAGGATGCAGCGACCTTTATTGACGCGGTATGTGCAGAAGCCGCTAAATTTTTTGAGGAAAATCCGGTAACACCGGTTCCGGCTTTGGATGAGGATATGGCAACTGCGAGAATGCGGGCCGGGAATTCCCTTGAAATGACCCCCAAGTTAAAAACCGGAGATGTGGTAAACCTGCTTAAAAGGTTAAATGATGCCGTTATTAAAGCAAATCCCGGGCTTAAAAAAACCATGAAGCAAGTAAATGAAAGCCTGAACAGTTTTCTTGCTGATTCTGCGGAGGAAGTCAAGAAAGAGGAAGTATTTGCTTTACGTGACTCGCTGATTGAAGAAACTGAGCTCGAGGATGATCTGGCAACGTTTCTTTTTTCATTTATGCTAACTTCTTTTTACCGGCAGTATTTAAAATCATTCTACGAGGTTTTGCGGACAGACCTTTGGGAAGGGGGGGATTGTCCTTTATGTGGAGAATTGCCGCATTATGGCCAGCTCAGGCCTGATAATGGTGCAAAACAGTTTGAATGTTGGCTTTGCGGCATAGAGTGGGTACATACCCGCATTAAATGTCCGTTTTGTGGTAATGCAGAGCGTGATGACCTGGGCTATTTTACCATAGAAGGTGATGATAAAGTCCGGGTTAATTACTGCAAAAAATGCTGCCAGTACTACAAACTTATTGATGCTCGTAAGTTTCACGCGGATGGCGAGCTTGTTTTAGCCATCCACAACCTGGCTTCCCTAACGCATGACTTGCTGGCGAAGCAGGAAGGCTTTACTCCGGGCTCCGGTCTGGAGTGGGTCAATAAAGATGAGACAACGGACGACCAAGACTAGGAGGTGGAAGTACTAATGGATTTAACTCGGCGCAGTTTTCTAAAACTAGCCGGTGCAACAGCCGCTGCAGCAACGTTAACCGGTGTTGGCCTGCGTAAGGCCTCTGCGTCAACTGATGAGCCTCTACGAATTAAGTACACAAAAGAGTATTTCACTGTTTGTACTTTTTGCGGAGTAGGCTGTGGTGTAATTTGTAATGTGAGGGATGGGGTTATAGTTAATACAGAAGGCGACCCCGACCATCCCATGAATGAAGGAACATTGTGCCCAAAGGGAGTAGCTCACTACAATGTATCCTACATGTATGATGAGAAAGGAAAACCCCAACCAAACCCAAAGAGGTTAACCAAACCCTTGCGCCGGAAACCCGGGGCAAGTGATTGGGAAGAAATGGAATGGGACGAAGCTCTTGAAGCTATTGCTAAAAGGTTCAAGGAAACTCGTGATGAAACATTTATTGAACGTGAAAATGGGGTTATGGTAAACCGCACCGATGCAATAAACTGGCTCGGTAGCGCTTTCGTTAACAACGAGGAAAACTATCTGTTTAAGAAAATTATCCACGGGACAGGTATTGTTAACTTTGACCACTGTGCCCGTCTCTGACACTCCTCTACGGTCACTGGTCTCAGTGCCACGTTTGGTAGAGGAGTTATGACTAACCACATGATCGACTACAAGAATAGTGATGTGTTAATGAATATCGGTGGTAACACCGCAGAAAACCA
>CAYXQO010000057.1:0-7760 GCA_964467475.1 uncultured Syntrophomonadaceae bacterium | reverse complement strand
CTCCCATAATATAAGCAGCATAATGGTCATCATGTGTCCTCACTGATGGTTTAAATCCTGTTTTTTCCAATAAATCTAACCATTCCCGCTTTGCAAACAGGCCTAACCTCTGCCTTTATAATGTTGACAGCGGTTGTAAAAAATTTTACGATAATTCTATGAAGAAAACATCCGATATCCTGCTGTGCGACCTTGATGCTTTTTTTGCCTCAGTAGAACAGCTCGACCGTCCCGATTTAAGGGGAAAAGCCTTGATTGTTGGTGGCGATCCTAAGGGCAGGGGAGTTGTTTCCACCTGCTCTTACGAGGCCAGGAAATACGGTGTGCGTTCAGCTATGCCCATGAAAAAAGCCCTGGAGCTCTGCCCTCATGCAGTTATCCTGCGGGGCAATATGCCCCGCTACAAGGAAATGTCCGCAAAAGTGAGAAATATTTTTGAGCGATTTACCCCCGATATCGAATTCATTTCAATTGACGAAGCTTACCTGGGAGTTAAAAAAGGAAGCGGCCTTGGCACGGCACAAAGCATCCACCGGGCCGTACAGGAAGAGCTTTGCCTGCCGATCAGTGTGGGAGTTTCTGTGAATAAGCTTTTGGCGAAAATCGCCTGTGAACTGGCCAAGCCGGATAATGTGGACACTTTATGGCCTGATGAAATAGAAGAAAAACTATGGCCGCTTCCAGCTAGCAAACTCCCCGGCGTTGGACCGGTAACCAAAGAAAAACTAAACCGCCTGGGGATTAATACTGTAAAAGACCTGGCTGCCTACCCGGAAGAAAGCCTGATCCGTAATTTTGGCGACCACGGCAGATCACTTTCTAATTATTCCCGGGGAATCGATCACCGGGAGCTTGAAAGCGATCATGAAGCCAAGTCTATCTCGGAAGAAACCACTTTCCCCGAAGATGTTTTTGATCTCAGCTACATGGATGCAGTGATCCTCGAGCTATCATCAGGAGTCGGCTACCGCCTCCGTAAAGCAGGGATTACAGCCAAAACCATTACCTTGAAACTGCGGTTTAAGGATTTTCGTACCATCACCAGGAGCAAAACACTACCAGAATCGGTTTCCGGCGATACGGATATTAACAAAGTTGCCCGGGGGCTATTTCACGAACACTGCTCTAGTCCTCCCTGGCGCCTGGTCGGAGTGCAGGCCTCAGGTTTTGAAGAGGGGACCCAGCTATCCCTGTTTTCTCAATCGCCAAACGAAGAAAAAGAAAAAAAGCTAATGCAAATTAAAGACCGCCTGAGGAATAAATACGGCACGGAGCTAGTTATCCAGGGAAAAAGGCTGGCCGGAAAAAAGAAACCACAGAACCCTCGTTTCAAAAAATAATTGACCTAATTGTAGCATACTGCCTGACTGCTATATCCTTAAACTTTGACTACGGCTAAATCTTTTTACTTCTTTACCATCTTGTTATAATAAAGATAAGTTCCAGGTGAAATGGTTCGATAAAGGTAACTCTCACCTAAGCCTGACAAGGAGCGCTATCTTATGACAGAAGAAAGAAATAAATTTATAAAAAATTTGTTTCTGGCAGGCGGTGCCGGTTTACTTGCCCTGGCCGGCGGGGCCTGGCTTTTAAAAGCCTGTGCCCCCCGGGAGGAAACAGTTGAAGACCCTGCCGAGGACCCGGAAAAAGAAGTAGACAAAAAGCCGGGTTATGCCAGGTTAGAGGAAGAAGGCAAACTTACAAGCAAAATCGAAGAAGCATACAGCATTCTTGAAAAATGTGAGCTGTGTCCCCGCCGCTGCAGGGAAAACCGCATCAAAGGAAATAAAGGGTTTTGCCGGACCACCGATAAAGCCGTTGTCCGCAGCAGGCAGCCGCATTTTGGTGAAGAAATCCCCTTAGTTGGCAGCAACGGTTCCGGGACTATCTTTTTTTCCAACTGCAACCTGCGCTGCGTTTTTTGCCAGAATTACCCCATCGCTCATAAAGGAAGGGGCGATGAAATTAGCGATGAAGATATTGCCGGCATGATGCTCGATCTCCAGCGTAAAGGCTGTCATAACATCAACCTGGTAACTCCCACTCACGTTATGCCCAATATTTTAAATGCCACCCGCATTGCTTACAAAAACGGGTTGAACCTACCCTTGTGCTATAACACCAGTGGGTATGAGCGTAAAGAAGTTATCCAGCTCCTGGATGGGATCGTAGATATTTACCTGCCGGATTTGAAGTTTATGGACGGTGAAAAAGCGGCCCGCTATAACAAGGCCGAAGCTGAGGACTACCCGGAAATGGCCAAAAAAGCGATTAAAGAGATGCACCGCCAGGTAGGGGTGCTTAAAACAGACGAAAACTATATCGCCCAAAAGGGGTTGATGATCCGCCACCTGGTTATGCCCAACCGTGTCTCAAACCCGCTTGAATTTGTTGACTGGGTAGCAGAAAACCTGCCCAAAGATACTTACGTTAATATCATGGACCAGTACAGAGTAGAATTTGAAGCTTTTGAGTACGATAAGATTGCCCGCTCGATTACCTCTGAAGAATATGTCGAAGTAATGGAACACGCCAAAGAAGTCGGGCTAACCAACCTGGACGAACGTTCGCTCGGCCAGTACGAAATTCACCTGCAGCGAATGGATTAAAGTTAAAGTAAATAAAAAACTTTTTTCTGCTTTGCTTAAGTCCATATCCCGGGGAGTTCACTGCCACAAAATTCACAGGCGCCCCGGTCAAGCTTCAAATCATCGATCACGAAACCTTCCCTGTCGATCACCTTTTCCCCGCAATCAGGGCAGAAGGTGTTTTCCCCGTCATGCCCGGTAACCCTGGCAACATAAACATATTTAAGACCGGCCTCCATCGCTACGTTGCGGGCCTGATCAAGGGTGGAGGCAGGTGTTCTCGGCAAATCCGAAAGCTTGTGCAGGGGATAAAAACGGGCAAAATGAAGGGGGATATCTTGCCCCAGTTCAGTGGCTATCCATTCACTCATTTCTGCAATTTTTTTCATATCATCGTTCAATTCCGGGATTACTATGTTGGTAATTTCTAAGTGCACTCCATTATCCCTGATAATTTTTAGGTTATCAAGCACGGTGTTTAATTCACCGCCGACATAATCCCGGTAAAAAACTTCATCAAAGCCTTTCAAGTCAACATTAACCGCATCCATCTTACCGAGGATTTCTTTCAGCGGTTCTTCGTTGATATATGCCGCGGTATGCATCAGGTTCAAAAGTCCGGCTTCTTTAGCCAGGTCGGCGACAGAAGATGTGTATTCGTAATAAATAACCGGTTCACCAAAAGCGTAGCTTAATGCTACAACCTTCTCATCCTCGGCATATTGCATAACCCTTTCGGAGGGCATTTCATAAGCATGGACCTCCTCCGGTGATACCAGGGCCATATCCCAAACCTCGCAAAACTTGCAGGCCAGGTTGCAGCCTGCCGTGGAAATGGAAAGAGCCCGGCTGCCCGGCATCACATGGAAAAAGGGCTTACGTTCCACCGGGTCTTCCTGGACCAGGGCCGGGTTGCCGTAGACCAGGCTGTAGCAGGCACCATCACGGTTTTCTCTAACCCGGCAAAGCGCCCTTTCACCCTCAGCAAGCTCACACTCCTTGGGACAAAGGGTGCAGCGAATTCTATCATTATCCAGCTCTGTATACCAGGGGGAACGGGTTGTTTTAATTAAACCCTTCTTACCTCCCGCCACTCCCTGATTCTCTGCGGGAGTTTCTTCTCTGGTTTCCTCCTGTTCAGGGGTGCACCCGTATATACCGGCGAGGCAAAATGTGCCCACTCCGGCTGCTCCCACTTTTAAAAATTGCCTGCGGTTTAAACCGGTTTTCGGTAATTTTTCTCGAGCCACGGTTGATCCCTCCTGCTAATCAAGAGTACCACAAAAGCAGTGAAATTGACAATACCGGCAAAAATGCAGCAGGCAACGATGCCAAGAACCGGGGCCACTACGGCGCTGGCCAGGATTGCTCCAAGGCAGGCCCCAAAAAGTTCAAAGCCATATACGATCCCCGCAGTTTTTTCGGCCCGCTTGCCCAGGGACATGTAGCAGGCCAGCGAAAGCGGAAAATCGACCCCGTTGATCAAGCCGGCTGAAAAAGTAAGCATTGAAAAAAGCAAGAAAATTACCGCTGGTGACTCTACTGCCGCCGCCCGGGGAAGCACCAGGGCAATCATTACCGCCAGCAGGGCGATAATCAACTGCACGCCGGCGAGGCGATTTAAATTGGCTTTCTCTTTCACAAACTGGTTGGTAAAGTATGATCCCAGGGCGAGACCGCCCATGAAAATGGCCACGATCAGGCCTACGGTTTCATAGACAAACCCGTATACGCTTTGAAACGAAAACAGCATGGCAATTTGCAGGGCCATCGTGGAAAATCCCGTGGTAAAAACAGTAAAGAGCACTGCAAAACTCGTATCCTTCCTAGGAGAAGCTTCATTGCTAAGAGAAGCTTCATTGCCAGTTTCTTTTCTGCTTTTTGCTTTTCTCGAATAACTGCGCACCCCGAGGACCGTAAGCACGGGAATCAGGCAAAGTGGCAAAACCCACCAGGGTTGCACCTGCAAGAACCATTTAAAAGTAATATCGTCCTGCGGACGGGTTAATTGATCGAAAAACATCAAGGTATAGTAATAACCGATCGGTTCAAAATCTGTATTGAGGAAATAGCCTTCTTCCACAGGTGGCAGTTCTTTTTCAGCAGTTTCCTGCTCCGGAACAGATCCGGGCCTGAGCGGAACCGGCGGTGGGCCTTCTAAGTGAGCGGCGCTGCTGCGGCCGTGATTGCGCACTACCCAGTTAACCCGCTGCAGCTGCCCTTCCTCAAGCATGACCTGGTAGTGGCGGGGTGAAAATCCTTCCACTTCAATACCGCGCTCGATGTAGCGGTCCTGGAGAGTGCCAACATCCAGGGTGATCTGCTCCGGGTCTTTACTGGCGAAATATGACATAAACCTTTCTCCCGCAGGCAGGACCCGGGTAAAAACACTGTCAAGGGTGTGATAGATGGTACTGTTGCGATTAGCCAGGGCAGTTGACCTTAAATCAGGAGTTGAAACCACACCTGTAACCATCACCCCATCATCTTCGAGGATCGCTTCCGCTTCGCTGAAAAACTCACGGGTATAGTAGCGGTTCAGCTCCGCCGTAGTCGGGTCGGGCATATCGACAATGATCATGTCATATTTTTGCTCAGTAGTTTTAACAAATAGCCTACCGTCGGTATGGATTAAATCAACTCTTGGGTCCTCCAGGGCTTCGATAGTACTTTTCGACACATAGGGGCGGGCAGTATCTGTAAGCGCCGGATCCAGTTCGATGTAGTCTACCTGTTCCACCGGGTGTTTTAAAATTTCATCGAGCATCCCTCGCAGGCCGCCACCGATCAGCAAGACCCGATCCGGATCTTTATGCTGAACCATGGCCAGGTGAGCCAGTTCCACCGCTTCCTGCTCTTCAAATCCCGGTGTAACTGCCTCGGGGCCGGCGGTGCTAAAAATCAAGTTGCCGCTCTGGAAAAAAGTGTACTGGTCTTCGTGCCTAACTACCGAAATAGCACCATGCTCTGATTGACGGGTTTCAACCAGCTCGTGAGCAGGAGAGAAATAGCGCCACTGGAGCTGGTAAGCCCACCGGTCTAAATCTTCCATGAAGGGAGCAGCCAAAATTGCTATCCCTAAGAGGGCAGCCAGCACGAACTTTAGTTTGCCGGGATTAATAAAGTTCATCGGAGCAGCTTTACGGACGGCATAGCAGGCGGCGGCAAGCATCAAGAAGCCCGCCAGCAGGGCAACTTCAAATGCATTCAGGTAATGAACCAGCAGAAAAGTAAAAACAATCCCGCCAAGCATATTGCCTGCTGCTTCACCGACATATGTCTTGCCGGCCCCGGAAGTGTCTTTCACTGCGTCGGCTTCCCGCCATACCCGGGCCAGGAAAACAAACTGTGCTCCTAACAGCAGGCAGGCCGGTGCCATTACCAGGAAGCAGGAAAGACCCATGTCCACCAGCGACAAATACGCTCCCGGGGGGAGATCAAAAAATCCACGTAGCACGCGGATTACCATGATAGTAGCCGGTAAAACCAGCAGCATCCCTGCTGCGGTCACAGCAAGAAAAAATAAAGGACGATTGAAGCGGTCGACAATTAAAGCGCCAAGATGGCTCCCAATCCCGACCCAGACCATCCAGGCAGCCAGGATCAAGCCGATGGAAAGTTCGTTGCCATGGAAGATCATTAATAGCTCCCGCAAGAGCAATACCTGGCCGATCTGGGAAATCATCCCCAGCATCAACACAGCCGGAATATGAGGTGGAAACATTTTTCCACCTTGTAAAGCTGGTAAGCGGTTTGCTTTACCGGGGTCAGAAAACGCATTGCCCTGATTATTGAATATAAGTGGCATGTGATCTGCTCCAGTCCCGGTTGCCAACTTGGACAGGTGTTAAAAGATAATAGCTTTTTTAAACTAAATAATATACTGCCAAAACAAGTAAGTGGCAACTCCCAGGATAATTAAGGCTGCACTAAGAATATTAACATCTTTCAAAAGTACAGGTAAAGAAGTCCTGAAGTGTTCAGCAGTAAGAATGGTGCACATATGGAGTGGTGACCCGAAATACCCGGCCAGCGCACAAATAAAAACTAGAGCCATGTAATAGAAGCCCTGCTCGGAATCAGGCAGAATCGGCATAAATAAGGGAACACAGATACCGATCGAAGCATAGGGGTTGCCAATGATAATTCCAGCCAAATAAGGAATTAAAATAACCAGGGCCAGCATGGGCAAACCGTTGCCCAACATGTAGGCCATTATCTCATTAATAACCTCACTATGCTCTAAGAATTCTTTAAATATCAAAATAGCGATGATCGAAAAGGTCATCGACCAGTTAATCCCCTTTGCCAGGTATCCCAGCCTCGCCTTGATAATCTCACCAAAAGGCCCTTCTTTGGGGAAATAACTGGCAAAGGCTGCGACTATACCAATCGTAATGGCCAGTGGGAAAAAAAAGCCAAAAGCCACAGCTAATATGATAATGATCAGCAGGGGGCCGAGACTGTAGAAAAGAGCAAAGAGTTCTTTTGCTTGCACTTTTTTCTTTTCCCCTCTATAGACCCCTTCTCCGGTGTCCAACCCCTTAAATACATAGAAATAAATCGCAAAGAAGAATAAAACCAGCACAGGCAAATTGAATTGAATAAACCGGTACAGGCTGTAACCCGATAATTCGGCCACAATCAGCAACCCGGGGTAAAGGGGATAAACTAGATACTGCAGGTGGCGAAAAGTGACATTGGCCAGGGCCATGCGTGCGCCGCTTAAGTCCATCTTCTTTCCCGCTTCTTCCACCAGCGGTGCGGAAAAAATAGCGCCACCGGGAAAAGTAATCAACCCAATTAAAAGAGGCAATATCACCATCTGGTAGCGGAGGTTCTTTATCAACGCAGACAAAGTAGTCATGATGTTATTTAAGCCACCGGTTTCTTTTAAAAGGTTGCCAAAGGCGGTGAGGGTAATCACAATCAAGGTAAGAGTAATCATAGTATCGCTGGTGAGAGAACTGTAGCCAATGGAAATTATCTCCTCTACAGCAAACCGGTTTGTTACTACCAGGACAATGATGCCTGCGCTAATGGCCCAGTATAGTTTAATTCCACGGTGATTCAGTATAATGATCAAAGCAACTGCAGCGAGGGTCCCGATTAGTTCCACTGAAAAACAACTCCATCCATTTATTGCGTTATTGCGACCACGATAAGTATTTT
>CAYXQO010000056.1:0-7862 GCA_964467475.1 uncultured Syntrophomonadaceae bacterium | reverse complement strand
GACCTGATTCGCCTCTGGGCACAACGCTGGATTGACAAACCTGAACAATCGGACTATATCGATAAGCAGTATTCAGCCCCCCTGTATAAGATGATCGAAAGCATCATCGAAAAAGCTGAAGCCAATGGGATTATCAACCCGGATCTGAAAAATATTAGCCTGGTTCTCCACAGTTTCACCTGGCTGCACTACAGCTTCTTCAGCATGGGACGCTTGACTTACGGGGTCCAGGTCGATGATCCTTATGACCCCCGGCAGTTAGAAGATTTCCGTGAATACATCCGCATCTTCGTCTCACGGATGCTGCGATTTTCAGATCAAAACTAAAAGGTGGGAAAAGCAATGTTTACAAACGCGCAATACAGCGCTTACTCTCAGGCAATCAGGACCAAACCACTACCGCTTGCTTTTGTAGACCTTGATTTTTTTGATGCAAACATCAAGCATGTGCAAAATACCGCCCAGGACACCGGAAAAACCATCAGAGTGGGAACCAAGTCAATTCGCTGTGAACCACTCACCAGGCGAATTTTCGAGCTGGGCGGCCCTACATTCCAGGGACTTTTGACTTACACGGCCGCAGAAACCGCCTGGCTTGCCGGCAAAGGTTACGATGATTTCATAATTGCCTACCCCACTGTGCAAAAATCAGATCTAGATTTAATTGTCCAAATGGCCCGGGCAGGCAAAAAGGTTCTACCAATGGTAGACAACCGGGAACACTTAAAAATACTGTCCGAAGCCGCCAAAAATGCCGGGGTTGAACTCCCTCTCTGCCTGGAAATAGATATGTCTTACCGTCCCATTAAAAGCAGTAATATTCACCTTGGTATCAGGCGCAGCCCGCTGCGCACCCCCGAAGACGCGCTCAATTTTGCCAGGGAGGCAAAACAAATGCCCGGAATATCTATTAAGGCAATTATGGGCTATGAAGGCCACATTGCTTCCGCAGGCGATACCGTGCCCGGAAAATTTTTTAAAAACGCCTTTCTAAAAGCTATTAAAAAACGCTCCATTAATGAATTAAATGAGCGCAGACAGGCTATTGTTAAAGCTCTTCACGATGAAGGAGTTGAACTGGAAATCGTCAACGGAGGCGGTTCCGGGAGTTTACCAAGCAGCTTGAAAGATCCCTCACTTACCGAGGTTACTGTTGGATCGGGCTTTTTCTCTCCGGCTCTTTTCCACCACTTTGCTGAAATAAAATATCAACCTTCAGCCTTCTTTGCCATTCAAGTAGTCCGGTTTCCCGCCCCCGGCATAATCACCTGCCTGGGAGGAGGATATCCGGCTTCCGGGCCGGCAGGCGAAGATAAATTGCCGCTTCCTGTCCTGCCTGTCGGCTTGCAGTACCTGCCACTGGAGGGGGCGGGCGAAGTGCAAACACCGCTGGTCATGCCCCGGGATTGCCCACAGCTTAACCTGGGTGACCCGGTTATTTTTCAGCATGCAAAAGGAGGGGAATTAAGCGAACGCTTTAGTGAGTACCTGCTATTACAAAACCATGAAGTTGTCGGAAATGCTTTAACCTATCGTGGTGAAGGTAACATTTTTCTATAACAAAAAAAGGAGGAAGCCAAATGACCAAGAAACCTACACCTTCAAGCGGCTCCGGCTTTGAAGATACCAGGCTGGACCGGCCTCTTGGTTTACTAGCCGGCATTGCCATAGTTGTCGGTGGAGTTATCGGAATGGGTATTTTTGCCCTGATTGCCGGCCTGGCTGCTGAAGCAGGCCCTTCTATCTGGCTGGCTTTTACCATTGCTGTTTTGATCTCGCTCGTCGGGGTTACTCCCTTGATTCACATCTCCAGCGCCATGCCCCGTGCCGGAGGCGGCTACTTGTTTACCAGCCGCCTGCTTAACCCGGCGCTCGGGACTCTTGCATCATACTGGGGAATCCTTGGCGGAGCCTGCACTACAACCTTTGTATCACTTGGCCTGGCAGGCTACCTTGCCCCTTACCTGCCCTTTGACATGCCGATCAGGCTCCTGGCCATAATCCTTATTATCCTGTTTTTTATTTTATACTTATTCGGCTTGAAACTGGCCGCTTCCCTGCAAATCCTTCTGGTAGTCCAGCTCTTCCTGGCCTTGATGTTTTATATCACCTTTGGTGCTTCAAGCGTGGGCATCAGCTTTTCTCTTGAAATGCCGCAAGGTATCGGCGGCTTTGCCCTGGCGGTAATTCTTGCCTACAGCGCCAGCATGGGCTTCCAGGTTATTGCAGAAATGGGTGAAGAGATGGTCAACGCAAGGCGCAATATCCCGCTTTCCCTGGCTATCGGCGGAGCAATCATCCTCGTCCTCTATATTCTTACCGGGATTACCTTTATCAATTCGGTACCGTACGACTATGAGTCAATCAGCGCAATGAGCGCCCCCTTGATGGAAACGGGTTCCCAGTTTATGCCACAAGTTTTAGTTGTATTCCTAAGCCTAGCAGCTTTGAGTGCCGGCCTGACTTCTTTTAATGCCGCCGCTACAGCCATTCCCCGTGAGTTCTTTTCCCAGGCCCGTGACGGCATGGTGCCACCGGGAATAGGAAAAATAGACAAACGAACCCGGTCCCCAATATATGCTGTAGGGGCATATTTCCTTTTTGTAATTTTTCTGCTGGTAATCGGGGGAATCTTCGATTGGGATATCGATTTTTACGGGGTCCTTACAGCAGTAGGGATTCTACTTTTCACCATTGTAATCTGTATCTCTTCACTAAAACTGCCTGATAAATACCCTGAACGTTATGAATCTGCCTTTTTTAAACTGCCCAAGCCTTTTCTCTGGGTGTTGACTATACTGGCAGTGATCACGTCCCTGGGCTTTATTTTTATCGTCATCATAGACGAAGAACCGGTGGTTGGCGCCATTTACGTGGGCTGGACAGCTTTAATCGCCCTTTACTACAAACTGCGAGTCAACTACCTGAAGAAAAAAGGCGTGGACTGGGAAGGAATAATTGCCCACCTGCCCGGGTTTGATGAAGAAGAATAGGGGTGATTTTCTCTAACTACCCGAAAAAGCTTTGTTTGCCTTCGACTTCCATGATTCGCTTGCCACGGGGAAAAACCACCCCAGGGTCAAATTTTAACCCTGGAACCAAACTAAGCACCTGAATTATATAAGGATCCAAGAAAATTAGGCCTCTTCTCTGGTGGAAGAAAAACTCCGCCGGGAAGAGGCCGTTTTTTGCTAAACCTTTGTTAAACCAAGAAAGCAAATGCTCAAGCAGCAGGCAAACAGTTAAACCACTTTAACAGTAATTTTTTCGTGACCGGTGATTAAATAATCTACCTTAATCAAGCCCTTCCTTCTGAAGCCCTACGTAAATTTGACAAGACCAATTAATGTGTTTCCAAAAATGCAGATATCCACTGGGCTTATAAGGGACCATTTAGAAATCCAACTTTTGTGGCACCGGCTTGTCCGGGTTAGGGAAAAAGTTTATTAACCTGGCAAACCCAAACAGGCAGGAAATAATTTAAAAGCAGTAGAAGGTTTTTTGGTGAATAAACACCGCAATCTATTTTTATCCTTTCTCCAGCCGGATAAGGCGGTAGAAAAAGAAAGGAGCGCAACATGACCAAGGCTAATGAATATCAAGGTGAAACCAAAGACGGCGTGCCGCACGGCCGCGGCACCATGCTGTTTGCAAACGGCAGCCGCTACGTGGGTGACTGGCAAGACGGTGAGTTTTACGGCCAGGGGACCCTGGTCACCAGGGATGGCACCTTTATGGCCGGCCTCTGGGAAAATGGCGAACTTACCTCAGGTTCTTTGTTGATGCAAACCGGGTCAAAGTATGTCGGTAAGTTCAAAGAAATGAAGTTTCACGGCAAAGGCGTGCTTACCCTGTCTGAGGAGTCCCACCTGATCGGTAACTTCAGTGAAGGCAAGTTAAACGGCAGTGGTGTAATGAACACCGAAAACGGCATGATGGAAGGCACCTTTAAGGATGGAGATCTTGAAGGCTCCGGCACCATTTTCATCAAAGAAGGCAACATTATCTCCGGCCGCTGGGACCAGGAAGGTAGCTTAAAAGACATTAAAAAAATTGTCTAAACAAAAGAAACGGAGGAATCCGAGATGAGCTTTAACCCTGATCAAAAAAACAACGCCACCTACGAGGGTGAAACCAACGATGAGGGAAAACCCCATGGACGCGGGGTGATGAGCTTCGAAGATGGCACCATTTACTCCGGTAACTGGCAGGACGGTGAAATGAACGGTTACGGGATCATGAAACTGGCCCACGGCGGCACCTGTGCCGGCGAATGGGAAAAAGACCAGCCCTCCGGAGCCGGGGTAATCCACTATCCCGGAGGTGAATTGCTCATGGGTGAATGGGCAGGCTTCAACCTGGAAGGTAACGGCATAATCAGCTTCCCCGACGGCAAGCAATACATCGGCACCTGCAAAAACGGGGCCATGCACGGCTGCGGGATTCTTTTAGGCCCGGACGGCGAAACCGTGCAGGGCTGGTTCAAGGAAGGACAAATGCACGGCTGGTGCAGTGTAATCACCGCGGAAGGAGAAACAATCAGCGGTTATTGGGAAGAGGGTAAACGTAAAAGTTAATCCCGTCTTATGCCAGTAATTAATGCCTGCGGTAATATCCTGACCCAAACAAGCCGGTGCCATAAAAGTTGGATTTCAAAATGACCCCTCATAAGCCCAGTGTACTCTAGTGTTTCCGGGATCGCTTAAAAAGCCTGCTAAATTTGCGCAGAGCCTCAGATATTAGGAGCTAAAGACAGCTTTTCTCTGGTAAAATAGAAAGAGAGTTATAACCGGACTAAAACATACCGGTAATATTAAGAGTGTTTGTTTTCAGGAGGTGTCTAAAAAATTTCCACCGGTAAAGTAATTGTTGTCGGAGCAGGTCTGGCGGGCTCGGAAGCAGCCTGGCAAATTGCTCAAAGAGATGTAAAAGTGGACCTTTATGAAATGCGGCCGGCCAAAATGACCCCGGCCCATCACACCGGCTATTACGGGGAACTGGTCTGCAGCAATTCCTTAAGGGCCGGTTCTTTAAACAATGCCGTAGGCCTGCTTAAAGAAGAAATGCGTCGCTTTAACTCTCTGATTATGAAAGCCGCAGATGAAACCCAGGTTCCCGCAGGCGGAGCCCTGGCTGTCGACAGGGAAGAATTCGCCCGCTATATCACCCGATCATTAGAGGATCACCCTTTAATCGAAACCCATAACCAGGAAATAACCGGCCTGCCCGAAGAGCGCCCCGCTATCCTGGCCACCGGTCCCTTAACCTCAGAAGCGCTTTCTGAAACCCTGGAAAATTTAGGCGGGGCTGAGCGTCTCTATTTTTACGATGCTGCCGCCCCCATCGTCACCTATGAATCAATTGATTTGGAAAAAGCCTTTTTCGCCTCTCGTTATGACAAAGGCGGCAGCGACTATCTTAACTGCCCTATGAGCGAAGAAGAATATCACCGTTTCGTGGAAATACTCGCTAAAGGTGAAATCTACCAGGGCAAAGAGTTTGAAAAAGAGATGCTTTTTGAAGGGTGCATGCCGGTGGAAAAGCTGGCCCAGAGAGGTAAAGACACCCTTGCTTACGGGCCTCTGAAACCAGTAGGTCTGACCTGCCCAAAAACAGGAAAAAGACCATACGCTGTCGTTCAGCTGCGCAAAGATAACAAGGAAGGCACCCTTTATAACATGGTCGGCTTTCAGACCCGGCTGAAGCAACCGGAGCAGAAAAGAATCTTCCGGATGATCCCCGGCCTGGAAAACGCCGAGTTTGTCCGCTACGGAGCCATGCACCGAAACACTTTCATCAACGCCCCGGTCCTGCTCAAACCCACCCTGGAATTAGCCAGTGAAAGAGGCATTTTCATGGCTGGTCAGATTACAGGGGTAGAGGGTTACGTAGAATCAACCGCCGCAGGAATTATTGCCGGGATTAATGCCCTTTGCTACCTGAAAAACAAAGAACCCCTCTTATTTCCACCTGAAACGGCCATGGGCGCCCTGGTAAACTACATTACCTCGGCCGACCCAAAAAACTTTCAACCCATGAACGTAAACTTCGGCCTCTTCCCCCCGTTACAGGGCAAGATCCCCAAGAAAAAGAAACGGGAACTATATGCAGAGCGCAGCCTGGAAAGTCTGGCGAAATTTTTAAAAGAAAGTGTGGAGCCAACCATCTAGAAAGCAGGGGGACGGGGGTCGTGCTTCCTTAGGAGTAAAACTTCTTCGCTATTGGTAAACTAAATTACAGGTACCCTATTCTCTTCCCAAATGGTGGTATAATAAAACTATAAATTAAAAAGATAGCCGGCCCTGGGGTTAATAACTGACAGGTTCCGGTAAAAGCGGGGTTAACACCATGTATGATGATGATCGCAACCTAGAAGAAAAAAACTCTACCGGTTCAGACCGGCCTGAAAACGAACAAACCGGACCGGGTAATTCCGGGCAATTCCAGGAAGACGAATCCCCGGACTGGCTGAAAGAACTAAACGGTGCCATGGAGACTTCCAGTCCGAAAAAACAGATGAGCCTGGTAAAAAAAGCACTGCTAAGCATTGCCGTCCTGTTTATCCTGTCCCTGGGAGGTGCAGGCATATATGTCTATGCCTTCTACTCAGAAGTCCAGGAACCTCAGCGCATCCTGCTTGATGATGTATCCTTTGAAAAGGAGTACGACGTTACCGAAGCTTTCCCCGAACATACCGTAAACATCGCCCTGCTTGGCTTTGACCGGGGTTGGGACCGAGAATGGCGGCACGGCGAGTACCTCTTCCGCCCGGATATGCTGGCCGTATTTTCAATTAACTTCGAAACCGAAGAGGTTTCTGTAGTGCGCATTCCCCGCGACGCCTACGTCCCCATACACGGCATGGGCGGAATGCATGATAAAATTAATCACTCCTTCTTTTACGGCTACTATTATGGTAATAATGAAGATCGCGATGCTGACGGGATAGAATTTACCTTGAACACAGTTAGCAAAACCCTTGGCGATATTCCCCTGCATTACTACGTCTCGGTAGATATGTATTCGGTAATCGCTTTGGTTGATGCCATGGGCGGTATCTATTTTGAAGTGGAAGAAACCCTGTATGACCGGCACTGGAACGTAGGTGATGTCCTGGTGCCGGAAGGCCCGCAGATCATGGACGGTGAGACCTACCTGCGCTACCTCCAGTACCGGGATCCCGAAACAGGACAGGATGAAGGCCGCATGGACCGGCAGATGGAGTTACTGCAAGAAACTTTTCTTTACTTAAGACGAGAGGGAAAAATAACCGACATACCTGCCACCTACCGGATCTACAAAGATTACGTGGAAACCGACCTCACCTATACCCAGATCGCCTCGCTGGCTTATTTCGCCAGGGACCTCGATATGGAAAATGACAGCCTCCACTTTTACACCCTGCCCGGCAGCGGGCAGACTAAAGACGGCACCTATTATCACGTCCTCAAGCAGGATGAAAGAGTCGATATCATCAAGGATGCCTTCGGCATCGAAGTCGAGCCCTGGGCGCCAATAGTGCTACAAGACA
This sequence comes from uncultured Syntrophomonadaceae bacterium, assembly GCA_964467475.1. Classification (GTDB taxonomy): domain Bacteria; phylum Bacillota; class Dethiobacteria; order DTU022; family DTU022; genus B1SED10-74M. The sequence goes on along the minus strand of CAYXQO010000056.1, from coordinate 331 downwards.
GCCCGGAATATATTGAAGAACAGGAACGCAAACGCCAGGAAGAGGCAGCTGAAGAGGAAGAAAAAAAAGAGGAAAATAATAACAGCTCTGAGGAAGAAGACGAAGCAACAGCAGAAGATGAGGAAAATGGAAATCAAACCGATTGAGTCTTTTATTTATTCTTCTCAGAAAGAGTACTATCTTTTACTTGTAAACTCATAAGCAATACCAACTAATTTTTTATTCAGCCTCGAACTACAGGTCGTTTTGGGAATGAACAAACTATCAGCCAACCAGGATCAGACCGTAGACGGCAGCCATTACCGTTTCACCGCTCTTGTTTTGCCCGGCT
>CAYXQO010000055.1:0-8405 GCA_964467475.1 uncultured Syntrophomonadaceae bacterium | reverse complement strand
GGGTGATCCTTTTTCAGGGCGTAGACCTTAAGCAACCCTACTTTACTGTTTTACCATCTTTTTCACCAGCAATTTATTCAACCATATTGCCTTTTTAACAGCGCTCTTTATAACCATATTTTCCCTTGCACTTCTCACTGGCTATATTTCATTTCTTTTTTCAGAGGGACACATATATGTCCCTCTGTCTTGTTATTTTGTAAATAAGCAGGATATGCCAGCCAACAAACGAATTAGTGATACTATACTGAATTTTTGCTTTAACCAAATAATTTTTAATGAATGGTGGTGAGTTAAATCAAGCAAATCGCCCATGTCAAACAGCTGCCCAATGGTTCTTGGGACGAACCGCACTTCTTGCTGGATCATTTAACAACTACCGCAGAAAAAGCTGAGTGCTTTGCAAGCAAATTTGCTTCCAGTAACTGGGGAAAGGCTGCAGGGTTTACACATGACGCCGGGAAAAGTAGAGCAGCGTGGCAAAAGTATCTGCAAGATAAAAGTGGTTATGGCTACGACGAAGAAGCCCACTTGGAAAATAAACCGGGTAAAATAGCCCATGCTATTCACGGCGCTAAATTAGTGGAACAGGTCTTCGGTAAAGCGGGCAGGTTTTTAGCCTATATTATAGCCGGGCACCACGCAGGCTTGCCGGACTGGTCAAGCGCTCAAGGAGGGGGAAGGGGTTCGCTGCAATACCAGATCAACACACCTATCGCTTTAGATGAAATCGACCCGCAGCTGGCAGAAAAACTAGAGACTTTAAAGCTCGCCCGTCCGCCCTGGAAATTCAACAACAGCGGCCTTGACCTTTCATTATGGATCAGAATGCTTTATTCCTGCCTGGTAGATGCCGATTTTCTTGATACCGAAGCTTACCTGGAAGAAGAAACAGCTTCTATAAGGGGCGCTTTTGCAAGCTTGCCAGAGCTGCGTACAAGTTTGAACAACTATATTAATGCACTGGAAAAAAATGCACCTGAAACAAAGATCAATGCCATCAGAGAAATGGTGCGCAAAAAGTGCCTGGAAAAAGCGTCTCAAGAGCGCGGTGTTTTTGCGCTGGCCGTGCCAACAGGCGGCGGCAAGACTTTAGCAAGCCTTACTTTTGCCCTCGAACACGCCATTACACACAAAATGGAAAGAGTAATTTACGTGATCCCCTATACCAGCATAATTGAACAAAATGCCGATGTTTTCCGGAATGCAGTGGGTAAAGAACAGGTAGTAGAACATCACTCCAACTTGAGCGAGGAAGAAGACAGCGCCAAATCGCGACTGGCTGCAGAAAACTGGGATGCACCGATCATCGTAACCACAGCAGTGCAGTTCTTTGAATCGCTGTTTGCGGCTAAATCAAGCCGCTGCCGCAAGCTGCACAACATCGTCAATTCCGTGATTGTTTTAGATGAAGCCCAGTTGTTACCGGTAGAATACTTGCAGCCTATCCTTGAAACGATGCAACTATTAGTTGACCATTATAGCGCCAGTTTTGTCATATCAACCGCCACTCAACCGGCCTTCGAGGAACGCTGCGTTTACGGTCAGAATTTTATTGGCTTAAAAAAGATCAACCATATAATGGAAGGGGAGCAGGAAAAACTAAACCAAAACTTAAAACGCGTCAGGGTTCATCTGCCGGAAAACTTGCACGCTACCACAGGCTTAGAAGAAATTGCAGCGGATTTACTTACACATGATCAGGTTTTATGTATTGTCTCAGACCGGAAAAGCTGCCGCGAGCTTCACGAGATGCTGCCTGAAGAGACTTATCACCTATCCTCCTTGATGTGCGGAGAACACCGCAGCAGAGTAATCGAACAAATCAAGAATGATTTAAAAAGTGAGCAGCCAGTCCGGGTAATCAGCACCCAGCTGGTTGAAGCAGGGGTGGATATAGATTTTCCCGTGGTTTACCGTGCCCTGTGCGGGCTGGACTCCATTGCCCAGGCGGCGGGGCGCTGCAACCGGGAAGGAAAACTGGATTACGGGGAATTAAGAGTTTTTAATCCATCCAGGAAACCCCCGGCCGGGATTTTGCGCAAATCAACCGACGTTACAAAAAACTTGCTTGCCGAAAAACCCGAAGATGTGCTCGATCCCCACTTATTTGAAAAATATTTCGCAGAGCTATACTGGAAGGCAAATTCACTTGACCAAAAAGAGATCACTGCTCTTCTTACACCTGAACCGGCAGAGCTGGGCATTTACTTCCGGACTGCAGCAGAGCATTTTAAAATTATTGATGATTCACAGCAGAAATCTGTAATTGTGCGCTACGCAGAAAGTGACTATTACATCAACTTGCTTAAAACAAAGGGCCCGGAAAGGTGGTTAATGCGCAAGTTGCAAAGGTATACGGTGAACATATATAACCACGAATTTGAAGAACTCTTAAAAGAGGAGGCGGTTGAGGAAGTAAAGCCTTATATTTACGCACTAAAAAGCGACAGTTTTTACTCAAGAAAATTGGGGTTGCTCGTCGGGGAAAAACTACACGAACCCAAAGACTTTATAATTTGAAAGGAGTTGATCAGTTGCGTAACTGGTGTTTGGAAGTATGGGGCGACTATGCCTGTTTTACCAGGCCGGAAATGAAAGTGGAGCGGGTCAGTTACGATGTAATCACCCCATCTGCCGCCAGGGCCATATTTGAAGCGATCATGTGGAAGCCCGCTATCTGCTGGAAGATCACAAAAATTGAAATTCTCAAGCCCATTAAATGGACCTCGGTGAGAAGAAACGAAGTGGGCAAAGAAGCACCTCTGCCGACAGCAAAACAGATGAGCGGAGAAAAAGGCGCGCAGATGGGATTATTTATTGAAGATGGCCGCCAGCAAAAAGCAGGCCTGTTTTTAAAAGATGTCTGCTACCGCTTGCACGGTTATTTTGAGTTTATCCCCCCGGAAAAAAGAGGTAATGGCCACAGAAATGGATCGGAACTATGGGCAGACCGGGAGGAAGAAAAACAGCACAGCACCACACAGCAAAGCAACCCTAAGGATGAAAAACCGGCCAAGTATGCGGCTATGTTTGAGCGCCGCGCTAAAAAAGGTCAGTGTTTTCACCGCCCTTATCTCGGCTGCCGGGAATTTGCCTGTAATTTTAGGCTGGTTGACCCGGAAGAAGAACCGGCAGAACCGATCAGTGTTACCAAAGATCTGGGCTTTATGCTTTACGACATGGACTTCAGCAATGAAACAGATGACCCCTCTCCACTTTTTTTCCGGGCTGAGCTAAAAAACGGGGTAATCAACACCGACCGCCGGGAAATAGAGGTGAGAGGATGATCCTGCATGCTTTGAAAAAGTATTACGACCGCAAGCTTACTGGTGCTGATAGCGATATTGCCCCGCCGGGTTTTGAAAAAAAGGAGCTGCAATTTTTAATCGTCATTGATCGTGAAGGTAAATTTGTCAATATAGAAGACACCCGGGAAAAGGTAGGCAATAAACTGGTTGCCAAAACTTACCTGGTGCCAAGATCTACAGGCAGATCCGGCACAAAAAGTTATGCGACCACCTTCCTGCTCTGGGACCACATCGGCTATTTGCTTGGTTTACCGGAAGACGATAAAAAATCAACCAGGCAGCACCAAACCTGGCTAAATTACCTGGCCGATTTACCACCTGAATTGCAGGAAGATGAAGGGGTAAAAGCAATTCAGAAATTTTATGAGAGTGGGGAAATTGAAAAGGCAATTAATTCACCACTTATTGAGGATTGCCTCAAAGCGCCGCAGTGCAACATGACCTTCAGGTTAGTTTCAGATGTGCCGGTTCCCTGCCGTGAACGGATCCAGGAATACATAAAGAATAATATCTATTCTGCGCAGCCGGAAGAGGCAGGAAAAGACAAAAAAGGAGCATTGAAAACAGGGGTTTGCCTGGTTACCGGTGAAAAAGGAGTTATTGCCAGGACGCACAGCAGAACCCCGATAAACAAGGACACAAAAAATTTAGTTGGTATCCAGAAAAACAGCGGCTATGATTCGTATGGCAAAGAGCAGGGCTACAATGCACCAGTGATAACTTCAACCGAATTTGCTTATGTGACCGCGCTCAATAGTTTGTTAAAGTCGAAAACCCAGAGGCTCAACATCGGCGAAACGGCAATGGTTTTCTGGTCTGATGTGCAGTCCGACTTTGAATCAGACTTCGCCAGTTTTTTTAAAGAACCGGCTAAGGATGACCCTTCTGCCGAAGTAGAGAAAATAAGGGAGCTTTTTGAAGCACTCCGAAGCGGTGCTTACAGGGAACAATACAGTGATAAAAGCTTTTACATCCTGGGACTTGCCCCGAATGCTGCCAGGATAGCCATTCGCTTCTGGCATGCCGGGACTATTGCTGAATATGCCACGCGGATTAAGCAGTACTTTGAGGACTTCTCTATCATTAAACCGGCCGGGGAACCAGAGTTTTACTCGGTATGGCGTATCCTTGTCAATGTGGCAGCTCAGGACAAAAGTGAAAACATCTTGCCTAACCTGACCGGTGATTTTATGCGTTCTATCTTAGAGGGCACCCCCTATCCGGCCACCTTGCTCCAGTCAGCCCTCAGGCGAATTCGCAGTGATACTAATTACAGGGTAAAGCCGGTGCGCGCAGCCTTAATTAAGGCATGTCTTAACCGGCACCACCGCTTTTACCCCCAGCATAATCATAAGGAGGTATCTTTTGAATTGGATACTGCACAACCATCAGCAGGCTACCAGCTAGGCAGGTTATTTGCCGTGTTGGAAAAAATTCAGGAAGAAGCAAATCCGGGCCTCAACACCACCATCAGGGAACGTTATTACGGCGCAGCCTGTGCCACGCCGGTAACAGTGTTCACGAATTTGATGCGCTTAAAAAACCACCACCTTGCGAAAATGGAAAACAGGGGCAGGGTGGTTAACTTCGAACAGTTGCTTGGTGAAATCATGAGTCATTTAAACGATTTCCCGGCTCATCTTGACATTCATGAACAGGGCCGGTTTGCCATCGGTTATTACCACCAAAGACAGGCATTTTTTAGCAAAAAAGAAAGTGAAAGCAAACCTGATTTAGGCACAGAAAATTTGGAAAGGACAAGTGAAAGCATATAGATTAATCAATTTAAGAAAGGGTGTTAAACATGAATGAAGGCTCAATTGTTGAAAAAAGGTATGATTTTGTACTCCTCTTTGATGTGAAAGATGGTAACCCCAACGGTGATCCCGATGCCGGTAATTTGCCCAGGGTTGATGCAGAAACAGGCCACGGCCTGGTTACCGATGTCTGCTTAAAACGAAAGGTTAGAAACTATGTCAGCTTAAAAAACAGCGACCAGGCCCCGTATAGTATTTTTATTAAGGAAAAATCCATACTGAATAACGCGATTGAACAAGCCTACATAAGTTTAGGCATTGATTTAAACGAAGCACCGGTTGATCCGGCAGACGGGAAAAAGCGCAATAAAGAGGGTTATGGACAGGGCAAAGAAATAGATAAGGCCAGGGAATTTATGTGCCATAATTTTTATGACATCAGGGCTTTTGGCGCAGTTTTATCGACCGGTCCCAACGCCGGTCAGGTCCGCGGGCCGGTGCAGTTAACTTTTGCCCGCTCGGTAGATCCGGTTGTATCGCTGGAACACAGCATTACCCGCATGGCAGTAACTACTGAAGCTGATTCAGAAAAGCAAAGCGGTGATAACCGGACTATGGGCCGAAAATTCACCGTGCCTTACGGCCTTTACCGGGCCCATGGTTTTGTTTCGGCACCATTTGCCGAGAAAACCGGCTTTTCTGGTGACGATCTACATTTGCTGTGGGAGGCACTGGAAAAAATGTTTGATCATGATCGCTCGGCAGCCAGGGGTTTGATGGGAACCAGGAAAATAATCATCTTCGAGCACAATTCTAAAATGGGCGATGCACCGGTTCAAAATCTTTTCGATGCCGTCTCGGTTAAGCGAAAAGATGAAAGCAAACCGGCGAGGGACTTCACCGATTACGAAGTGACAATCAACAAGGAAATGATCCCTGCAAGCGTCTCGCTGGTTGAGAAAATGTAATGATGGCTAAATTTTATGACGAAGACAGCCTGCTTCCGCTTTCAGGCATTCAGCATTTCGCTTACTGCCCCAGGCAGTGGGCTTTAATCCATGTTGAAGGTCAATGGGTTGAAAGTTTAAGCACCGCTAAAGGCAGGCTGGTCCATAACAGAGTCGACGATCCCTACTTGCATGAAACACGCGGGCAGGTAACAACCGAGCGATCCATCCCGCTTGTTTCAAAAAAGCTGGGTTTATTTGGAGTGGCAGATTTGCTGGAAATTCACTACCTGGGAACAGATCAGAAAAAATGCTACACCCTTGTGGAATATAAAAGAGGGAAGCCCAAGCCGGACGACAGGGATGAAGTTCAGTTATGCGCCCAGGCAATCTGTCTTGAAGAAATGAACAGTATGCACCTTCAATATGGCAGTATTTACTATGACCAGGTAAAACACAGGCACCAGGTTGATTTTTGTGCCAGTTTAAGAACCAGGGTGGAAGAGCTGTCGAGAAATATGCATTATTATTTCAACCATGGCCTTACTCCTGAAGCTTCGAAAAGCAGTAAGTGTAAAAACTGTTCATTGAAAGATATTTGTATGCCAAAACTTAAAAAATCAAAAAAGAGTGCCAGGCGGTATATCACAGATTTTATCAGCGAAATCAGTAAAGAATAAATTACAGGTGGGTAAGCATCATGCGTAAAATGCTTAATGTTTTATATGTAACGAATCCCGAAGCTTATCTGAACAAAGACGGTGATAATGTTGTGGTTAGAGTTGATGGCAAAGATATTTTCCGGACACCAGTTCACTATCTTGAAGGGGTTGTAACCTTCGGCCATACAGGAACCAGTCCGGCCCTTCTGGGATTATGTGTCGAGAAAGGGGTCAATGTTTCATTTTTAAGCCCCTTCGGCAAACATTTAGCCAATGTAGAAAGCGCTCCGAAAGGAAACGTGTTACTGAGAAGAAAACAATACCGCTTGGCGGACAGCAACGATGAATCAGCACATATTGCCAAATCATTTGTAATCGGCAAATTAGCCGGTTGCCGGACAGTTGTAAGACGTTTTATCAGCGATTATAATCATAGCGATCATATTAAACCGCTTGATAAGGCCGGCAAAGTGCTGGCCAGGAACATCGAAAAAGTGGAAAAAAGCGACAGCCTGGAAAAGTTACGGGGTATCGAGGGAGAGAGCGCTAAGGCTTATTTTTCTATATTTGATAAACTGCTGCTCTGTCAGAAGGACTGCTTTTATATGCATGAACGTAGCAGACGCCCGCCAAAAGACAATGTCAACGCATTGTTATCATTTTTATATACATTGCTGTTGCATGAGACAAAGTCTGCCCTGGTTACAGTTGGCCTGGACCCTTATGTCGGCTATCTACACCGCGATCGACCGGGACGCTTAGGCCTGGCCCTGGATCTGATGGAAGAATTTCGCCCTTATCTTGCGGACAGGCTGGTATTAAGCATGATTAACCGGCAGCAACTGACCGGCAGTGATTTTATCAAAAAGGAGTCGGGCGGCGTTTTATTAAAAGAGGATTCCAGAAAAACAGTGCTTACTGCCTGGCAAAAGCGTAAAAGTGAAGAAATTACACACCCTTTTTTGGATGAAAAAATACCCCTGGGGTTATTGCCCTACGCGCAAGCCCTGTTACTGGCAAGATTTTTAAGGGGTGATATGGAAAGATATCCACCATTTATTTGGAAATAATCACATCGATAACGGGCAGAGGCACGAATTTAAAAGAAAAGCATAATCAAACTATTATTGAGACAGGGGGAATGCCGGTGTGATGGTGCTTATAACCTATGATGTCAGCACTACATCAGCAGAAGGGAAAAAACGTTTAAGACTGGTTGCCAAACAATGTGTAAATCATGGTCAACGCGTACAAAATTCTGTTTTTGAATGTATGCTGGATCCGGCTCAACTTACCATGCTAAAAAGTAAGTTGAAAGAGATCATAAATGAAGAAGAAGACAGTTTACGCTATTACAACCTTGGCAGTAATTGGAAAAGGCGGGTTGAACATGTGGGAACAAAGCAAACATATGACCCGGAAGATGCCATGATAATATAGCGTGCGAACCATAAGCTAACATGAATCCGCGAGATGTTCGCACCCTTAATATAACAGATTATTTTGCAGGGTGGTGTAAAAAACTAGCATGTCAATAGAAGACGAAATAATACATTCGCAAACGAGGCTTGAGAAGCCCCACTAGATAAGACATTAGCAAGTGGACTGTCGCCCCCCACGCGGGGGCGTGGATTGAAACACCGTCTCAATATCGCCTAATAAGTGAATAATAAGGTCGCCCCCCACGCGGGGGCGTGGATTGAAACGAATTTAGCTACGGTTTTATCA
>CAYXQO010000054.1:0-8526 GCA_964467475.1 uncultured Syntrophomonadaceae bacterium | reverse complement strand
TCGGCCTCAACCGGCCCGATAAAATGAACGCTTTCGACGTGGATATGTACATGGAACTGGCTGAAGGTCTGGGCAGGCTTGAGCAGGAAAAGGACCTGCGCTGTGGTTTGCTTTATGCTAAAGGGGATCATTTTACCTCCGGGCTCGATATGGGTAAATGGATCGATGTCTTTAGCTCCGGCAGCTTCCCCGAGCTGGCGGAAGGGCTGTGCGATCCGCTGGGTTTAGATGAAAATAAACGGGTTTCCAAGCCCCTGGTTATGGCCGTCCAGGGTATCTGCTACACCATCGGCCTTGAATTGATGCTCGCCACCGATGTGCGGGTGGCCGCTAAAGATGCGCGTTTTGGCCAGATCGAAGTGAAGCGCGGCATCTATCCCGTCGGTGGGGCCACCATCCGCCTGCCCGCGGAGCTGGGTTGGGGTAACGCCATGCGCTACCTGCTTACAGGCGATGAAATCCCGGCCGAAGAAGCTTTCCGCCTCGGATTAGTCCAGGAGCTAACCGCGCCGGGAGAACAATTCGACAGGGGCCTTGCGCTTGCAGGATTAATCAGCGAACAGGCACCGCTCGGTGTCCAGGCTTCGCTTCGTTCAGCGCGCACTGCCGCCGCCGAGGGAACAGATCAGGCTGTAGCCCGGCTGCTACCTGATTTGCAGCCGATCATGGAAAGCGACGACGCCCGGGAGGGCGTGCAGTCTTTTTTGGAGCGGCGCAAGGCCAATTTTAAGGGAAGCTAGTTTAATCCATCCTGGCATTTTAAACCCCGGTAATTATCTAAATCGCCGATTATAAAGCAAGCTAGCAAACCGGAAATAAGTGAGCATAACCGCCCAGGTATGCTTGCGGTTTGGGTCGTTGCCGGACTCTCAACCGGTATCAATCTTGGTTTCTAAAAAACAGATTAAATGTATGCCATAGGTTACCTCTTGTGGATTTTTACTCGCATTGCCTACCGTGTTCTCTTCCGTTGACACTCATGGCTGAATATTGCTATAATTATCTTAGATTCACGCGAGACTGAAAGATTCAAAAACAAAAAAAACTATGTTTACGGCTTTTCCTCGGAACCTGCGTGGTATTTATAAATAGGCCGCCGGGTTTGCCGGGGTAAAGGTTAACGTATTTTTGTTTCCTCTCCCCTGTTTAAACCAGGAATTTTTTTGCTCAAGAAAAAGTTTATTTATCGCCGCAGCCCGGGTATTTTTATCTTTTCCGGGCCTGATCATCTATCTAGAGCTGCGGATTAATTAACCATCTGCCGGGAGGTGTATAAGCCTGGAAAAATCACCGTTGTGATTGCACAGCTTGTTTTGTTTTGTCCTCAAGGTCAGCCTGAAATAGAAAATTCCGGAAGTGCAGAGTTTCTTTTTTCAGGTAGTTTAATCTATAAGCAAAAAAAACAGCTGTGTAGCTACTGATTATTTTGCTTAATTTACCGGCCTGTTTGCTGATTTTATCAAGGCAAAGGAGTGTGCACCGTGAAAGGTAATATTGTGGTGAATATCCCCAAGTGCGTCGGCTGTCACAGCTGCGAAATAGCCTGCGCCGTCGAGCATTCCTTGAGTAAAAATCTCTACACGGCAATTGATGAAAGCCCGCGGCCACAGAAGCGGGTAAACGTGGAATGCTACGGTAACTCCAATCTTCCCCTGCAGTGCCGTCACTGTGAAGATGCTCCCTGTGTAAGGGTCTGTCCCACCAACGCCCTCTATAAAGAAAATATGGAAGAAGTGGTTTTTGTTGAAGAGAACCGCTGCATCGGCTGTAAATGGTGTGTCCTGGCCTGTCCGTTCGGGGTGATTACCTTAAGCCCCGAAGACAAGGCGGTGATCAAGTGCGACCTTTGCAATGAGCGGGCCCGGGAAGGCGAACAGCCTGCCTGTGTAGAGGGGTGCCCCACGGGAGCGCTCGAGGTGTCCACGGTTGAAGAAACAGCCCGCACAAAGAGGAGGGAGTTTTTGGTCGAGTTTTTGCGGGAAGAGTAGTCCCGCGGCCGGCCTGAACAGTTATGAATGAACAGGTAGAACAAATTATCGACCGGCATAGAAAAGAAGAGGAAATTGACCTCGTTGCGATCCTAAACGAGATAAATAGCGCCCTGCGTTATTTGCCCGTAGGGGCCCTGGAAAGGGTCTCTAACGAACTGGCCATTCCTTTGAGCAGGCTCTACGGGACCGCTTCTTTTTACCGGAGCTTTAACTTAGAGCCGCGCGGCGAGCATGAAATTCACGTCTGCCTGGGAACGGCCTGCCATGTGCGCGGCGGGGCCCGTATTTTCGACCGCCTCAGTGAAAAACTCGCCGTGGGGCCGGGTAAAACTACCGCCGACGGTAAGTTTACCTTGAACCGGGTGAACTGTGTCGGGGCCTGCGCCCTGGGGCCGCTGGTAGTTGTCAATGACCGTTACCACGGACGCCTGGATCCTTTGAAGGCAGAGCGCCTACTGGAGGAATACTATGAGCAGGCTTAAAAGTGTAGCGGAACTGGAAGAAAAACGTGCAGGAATTATCGCTGCCGAAAAGTCTGAAACCGGGTCGGTTGCTGTATGCTGCGGCACCGGGTGCAGCGCATCCGGTGCCCGGGAGGTGGCCGCTGCCTTTGAAGAAGCCCTGGCCGCTAAAGCTTTCGCGGTGCCGGTGAAATTTAGGATAACCGGCTGTCACGGCTTTTGCGAGCAGGGCCCCCTGGTGGTGGTGGAAAGATCAAAAGAGGCCGCCCGGGATGATGCAGCTGATGCCGGAGAGCCCGGCAACCTCCTCTACTGCCGGGTTAAACCGGGGGATGTTGAAGAAATTATCGAAACCTCGGTCCTGGGAGAAGGCGTAGTAGAACGCCTGTTATACAGCGATCCTTTAAGCGGGAAGAAATATCACTCGGAAAGGGAAGTTCCTTTTTATGCGCGCCAGGAACGCCTGATCATGGGTTACAACGGGATGATCGATCCCGGCCGGATTGAAGATTACCTGGCCGTGGGCGGCTATCAAGGCCTGGGCAAGGTTTTAAAGGAAGCAATGGAACCGGAGGCGGTAATTGACGAAATTAAGGCTTCCGGCCTGCGGGGCCGGGGCGGCGGAGGATTTCCCACCGGTCAAAAGTGGGAACTCTGCCGGGAGGCTTTAGGTGAGCAAAAATACGTGGTTTTAAACGCCGACGAAGGCGACCCCGGGTGTTTCCAGGACCGCAGTTTGCTTGAGGGAAATCCTCACCTGGTCCTGGAGGGAATGATCATCGCCGCTTACGCCACCGGCGCCTCCAGGGGCTATATTTACGTGCGCAACGAGTATCCCCTGGCGCTTAAAAATATTATTACTGCCGTGGAACAAGCCGGCCGGTGGGGCCTTTTGGGAGATGATATCCTTTCCAGCGGTTTTTCGTTTGAAGTGAAGATTAAACGGGGCGGCGGCGCTTTTGTCTGCGGCGAAGAAACCGCCCTTTTGAGCTCTATTGAAGGAACTACCGGGGAGCCAAACCCGCGCCCCCGGCCACCTTTCCCGACTCAAAAAGGCCTGTTTGGCCGGCCGACCCTGATCAATAACGTAAAAACTTTTGCTGCCGTTCCCGAAATCATCAGCAAGGGCAGCGCCCGGCACGCGGCGATCGGCACCGGCCAAAGCCGTGGGACCATGGTGTTTTCCCTGACCGGCAAGGTCAATAATACCGGCCTGGTGGAGGTGCCCATGGGGATGAGTTTGCGGGAGTTGATTTATGATATCGGCGGCGGTATTCCCGGTGACGGTAAGTTTAAAGCCGTGCAGACCGGCGGACCGGCGGGAGGCTGCCTGCCCGAGTCCATGCTTGATTTACCGCTCGATTATGAAAAACTAAGCGAGGCCGGCTCGATCATGGGATCTGGTGGAATGATTGTAATGGACGATACTACCTGCATGGTCGACGTGGCCCACTACTTTTTCTCCTTCACCGTGGACGAATCATGCGGTAAGTGCACCCCCTGCCGGGAAGGCGGCAGGCAGATGCTGGCCCTGCTGGAAAAATTTGTCCGTGGTGTAGCGATAGAAGAAGACCTGCACATGATTTGGGAACTCTCGACAGCCATGCAAAACAGCAGCCTGTGTGCTTTGGGCAAGCTGGCCCCCAACCCGGTTTTAACTACTTTGCAGTATTTTGAAGATGAATACCGGGCCCACTTCGAGGAGTGGCGGTGCCCGGCCGGAGTGTGCCGGAACCTGATCCGTTACTACATCGACGAAGATGCCTGCAACGTTTGCGGGCTTTGCCTGGAGGCCTGTTCCGAGGGGGCTTTGTCCGGGGAAGCGGACCAGGTTCCTGAACTCGATCCCGAGCTGTGCACCCGCTGCGGGGCCTGCCGGGACGTTTGCCGCCATTCAGCTATATTAGTGAAGTAGAGGTGAGAAAAATGGTTACAATCACAATTGACGGGTTTGATTACCGGGTGCCCCGGGGAAGCACTATCCTGGAGGCAGCCCGTCAGGCCGGGTTTGCTATCCCCACTCTATGTTACCATGAAGCCCTGGAACCTTTTGGGTCCTGTCGCCTCTGCCTGGTTGAGGTGGCCGGCGGGATCGGTGAGCGGGGGACGGTGACTGCTTCCTGCACATATCCGGTTGAAGAAGACGGGCTTTTTGTGCACACCGCCACACCGGTTGTCCTGCAGGCCAGGAAAATGAACTTAGCCCTGCTGCTGGCCCGCTGCCCGGGAGTGGAATGCCTCCAGGAGTTGGCCCACAGCTGGTGGGCGGATGTTACCGGTTTGCCCGTAATCGGGGATTTTAGCGAAGAGTGCATTTTGTGCGGACGCTGCGTGCGGGTTTGCCGCGAGGCCATCGGCAAAGAAGCGATCAGCTTTGCTTTTCGGGGGACAGAGAGGACGGTAAGTGCGCCTTTCGAGCGGAAGCCGGAAGATTGCACCGGGTGCACGGCCTGCGCATTTGTCTGCCCTACGGGGGCGGTGAAGGTTACCGAGGAAGAAGGGCGCCGTTTTATTGCTCCCTGGCACAGCGAGTCGGAGCTTTTAAGCTGCAGCGACTGTGGTGCCATAGTGGCGACGCGCGAGCTGGCGGTTCATTTGGGCGAGCAGTTAGAACAGGCGGAAGTTCCCCCGGAAGCAGTGCAGCCCGGTTTAAGGGAAGCTGGAGAAGCTTTTAGGGTAGAACGGGAAGGTAGAAAGAAAGGTCAGTCAGATAAAGAAAAGGCTTTAAGTGAAAATGAGGCCCGGGAAGAAGCAGAAGAAACAGATCAGCTGCTCTGCCCGCGCTGCCGGCGTCGCCGGGTGGCAGGGACGGTTACCGAACTTCCTGAGGGTAAGTTTGCTCTTTCTCGGGGGATCCATAAATAAAGAGGGTGAACTTGAAATGATAAGGAGGGTTAAGCATTATTATGGATAATGAACATCTCGCCGGTAAAAGCACTGACCCTGCCGTGCAGAAGATGATCGAAAAAGCGGAAAAAAAGGAAATTGAAACTATCTGGGATCGTTTGGAACAGCAGTCTCCCCAGTGTGGGTTTGGGGACACCGGCCTGTGTTGCCGGCACTGTCTGCAGGGGCCCTGCCGGATCGATCCTTTTGGTGGTGAGCCCCAGCGCGGCATCTGCGGCGCTACTGCCGATACCATGGTCGCCCGCGGGATCGACCGGGCCATTGCTGCCGGGACGGCGGCCCACTCCGGCCATGCCAAGCACCTGGCCCATACCCTGAAGAAGATGGCCCAGGGAGAAGCAACCGGCTACAGTATTAAAGACGCCGGCAAACTAAAAAATGTGGCCAGCCGCCTGGGCATTGAAACAGAAGGCAAGGACGAAAAGGAGCTGGCTCTTGCGGTTGCGGAAGCGGGCCTGGCCGACTTTCATGAAAAAGATACCCCGGTGCTCTGGGCGGCGACCACGGTTACCGAAGGCCGGGTTAAGGCCTTAGCCGATTTGGGCGTGGTGCCCAAAGGCATCGATCACGAGATTTCAGAGATCATGCACCGCACCCTTTACGGGGTGGACGCCGACCCAATCAACCTTTTATTAAGCGGGGTGCGCTGCGGGGTGGCCGATCTGGCCGGTTGTTACATGGCGACAGACTTATCGGATATCCTTTTTGGGACTCCCCAGCCGGTGGTCAGCGAGGTGAATCTCGGGGTTTTAGAACCAGATGCGGTGAACCTGGTGCTGCACGGGCATAATCCTGTGTTATCTGAGGTTATTGTCAGGGTGGCACAAGATATGGAAGAAGAAGCCCGCCAGGCAGGAGCCTCCGGGATCAAACTTTCTGGTATTTGCTGCACGGGTAATGAAATCTTGATGCGCCACGGCATTCCTTCCTGCACCCACTCGGTCAGCCAGGAAATGGCCCTGGTGACCGGCGCGGTGGATGCCATGATCGTCGACTACCAGTGCATCATGCCCTCCATGGCCGGGGTAGCCGAATGCATGGGCACCAAACTGATTACCACCATGGATCTGGCTAAAATCCCCGGCGCCGAGCATCTTCCCTTTGCCGAGGAAACGGCAGAAGAAAATGCCCGCGAAGCGGTGCGTATGGCGATTGAAGGTTTTAGAACTCGGAAGGGACAGCCGGTGGATATTCCGCAGGAAAAATCGAAGGTGGTAGCCGGATTTTCGACTGAGGCTATCGTCGGGGCGCTGGGCAAGGTTAACGCCGAAGATCCCTTAAAGCCGCTGGTTGACAATATTGCCGGTGGTAATATCAGGGGGGTCTGTTTGCTGGCCGGGTGCAATAACGTCAAAGTGCCCCAGGACAGCGGTTTTACCACTGTTGCCCGCAAGCTGCTTGAACAAAACGTCCTGCTTTTGGCAACGGGCTGCGGTGCGGGCGCCCTGGCCCGTCACGGGTTTATGGATCCGGATAATGTCGATCAGTTCTGTGGTGACGGGTTAAGGGAAGTGCTCCAGGCGGTTGGCGAAGCCAATGAATTAGGTGGGCCGCTGCCACCGGTCTTGCACATGGGTTCGTGCGTGGATAATTCCCGGGCTGTGGCCGTAGCGGTGGCGGTGGCCAATAAGCTCGGTGTAGATACTGACAAGCTTCCCGTAGTGGCTTCGGCAGCGGAAGCGGTATCGGAAAAAGCTGTTTCCATCGGCACTTATGCCGTAGCCGCCGGCCTGCCCACCCATGTTGGAGTTATGCTCCCCGTCCTGGGCAGTCC
This sequence comes from uncultured Syntrophomonadaceae bacterium, assembly GCA_964467475.1. Classification (GTDB taxonomy): domain Bacteria; phylum Bacillota; class Dethiobacteria; order DTU022; family DTU022; genus B1SED10-74M. The sequence goes on along the minus strand of CAYXQO010000054.1, from coordinate 1,393 downwards.
CCAGGTAACGGAAGTGCTCACTTCAAAAATCGGTGACCTCACCGGCGGTTACTTTATCGTTGAACTCGACCCGGACGCGGCTGCGGATAAGCTGCTCGCTGCAATTAACCAGCGGCGCAGCGGCCTGGGATTGAAGTAAGGTTAAAGCGGTTATCCGCTGATTACCGTGCCTGTTTTTTCGTCTAAGGCCTTAATTGAATTGAACAGGGAGGTGATGATTGCCTTTTTGCCGGGGTTTTCTTTGACATAGTTTATGGCGGCCTGGATTTTTGGCAGCATGCTGCCGGGAGCGAAATGGCCTTCTGCCATGTATTTTTCTGCTTCTTCCACGCTCATGTGGTCTAAGTCTTGCTGATTGGGCTGATTAAAGTTTAAGGCGACTTTGTCAACCTCGGTCAAGATCATCAGGATATCGGCTTCAATGTCATTGGCCAGGCGGGCGGCGGCCAGGTCCTTGTCGATTACCGCGGCGATGCCCTGCAGGGAACCGTCTTCTTTTTCCACTACCGGGATCCCGCCGCCTCCGGCAGTGATTACGATGGTGGTATCCCAGAGTTCCTTCAGGCAGGAAAACTCTACGATCCGCTTGGGCGCTGGCGATGCAACCACCCTCCGCCAGCCCCTGCCTGAGTCGTCGGCCATCTGGTAGCCCTTTTCCTTAGATATTTCTGCTGCCTCCTCTTTGCTGTAAAAGGGGCCGATCGGCTTGGTGGGGTTTTCAAAGGCCGGGTCGTTTTCATCGATCACTACCTGGGTAATGATCGTGGCAACCGGGATATCCCTGCATTTTTCAAGCAGGCGGTAGCGCAGAGCCTGCTGGATGTGGTAGCCGATATAGCCCTGGCTCATGGCCCCGCAGACATCGAGCGGCATAGCCGGCACGATATCGCTAGAATTTTCGCTGGCCAGAAAGATGTTGCCTATCTGGGGGCCGTTACCGTGGACGATAGCTAGTTCATTGCCCCGGCAGCTCATTTCGGCAATATATTCGGCCGTTTTATAAACCACTGCCAGCTGTTCTTCGGCACTGGCCGGGGCCCCTTTTCTTAAGAGGGCATTTCCGCCAAGCGCTACAACAATCCTTGTCGGTCTCATAGCTGGAGCCTCCCTAAATTACTTGATATATGGCAATTGTAACACAGTTTATTCATTATTTCATTGTGTCTGCCAGGGGCCTGTGCTACATTTTTAAATTGGTACCGGCTCATCTAAGGACAAAGGCTTTGCGTCAAGCACCAGGCTTTTGTGCTGTTTGCTCTTTAGCATGGGTCATCTATGGCTTAGGCCTCGGAAGCAAAACCCCCGTCCCCCTGCTTCCTTCCCGTCCCCCTGCTTCCTCGTCCCCCTGCTTCCTTGATGATTTAAGGGGTATATGTTATAAAGGGAGCAGATG
>CAYXQO010000053.1:0-8745 GCA_964467475.1 uncultured Syntrophomonadaceae bacterium | reverse complement strand
AAAAAACCTTTAGATTTTGATCATTACCGGGCATGCAGGAATTTCAATCAATACCGCGAAATAATATACCAGCCTTGCTGCATTTGGACTGAAGACATATCAAGTTAAGCGGTTGTAATGGCTGGTCGAATACGATTTGAAAAGGAGCATGAAATAATGACCGACGAAAAAAACGGACAGGATGAACAAAACAAAACTACCGGGGAACCGGTTGAAAAACCGGCCGGCCAGGTAATCGTGACGGAGAAGAAAAACAGCAGCCTGGGCCTGGCTTCCCTGATTACCGGGATAACCTCACTTTTAAGTATCTCCTGCTGCGGTCCGCTGGCCTTTCTTTTGGCAATAACCGCAATAATTCTTGGCATTATCGCCAGGAACGAAGGCCAGGACTATGCTACCGTGGGAATAATCCTCGGAGCACTGGGAATCGTTATTCCCATACTCCTGATCATCTTCTTTGCCGGGTTTGCTTTCGTTGTGCCAATTATCGACACTATCTTTTAAAGTAAAAAGACCGGGAGGCAAGGTAATCGCCTCCCGGCCTGCGCTTTCCCGGTGTTTTACACCCTTATAAGAAAGTCAAGCATTTTCCTTAACAAAAGCGGTAATTTCTGCAAGCAGTTTTTCACCGGCATCAGTAATCGGGTTATGGCCGCAGTTTTTTAGCTTGACCGAGTCTTTAAAAATATCCACAACTAATCCCTCCAGTTAAATTTATTACCAAAAAGCAGCATGAAAAGGGGTAACCTCTTGCGCACAATCTTGTGAATTCTCCTTCATAATTACACTTTACCAAAAATAGATCGCCGCTGCAAAAAAATGCTTGACTTTTTCAATATTGCCATGATACTATTACTTCATCATACCTGACAAGCGATTCAGGTATTAGTTTCATTGCAATTACCACTATTAGGTAATTTATGAAGCTGTACTTAAATTAAGCTAACACACCAATCTAAAACAGCAATACGTCAAACTCCAAGCAAATCAAAAACCCCATCTCTAGGGGAGGCAGCTAATGATAAGCACTTGGCTGACAACACGGTTTAAACTAAGCCCGGGAAAACCGTCGCCCGGAAACCTCGGCCTGGCGGGGCGCCAACCTGGCCCGACTTCCGAGAGGTTTGCTTTCACACCTGCTGTTAATCAGCGCAAAGTTAACCAGTTCGAATCTTGCCGGTTGTCTTATGCCACAATAGTGTTAATGATGCTTCTCCCCTTCTCATTTATTACTGCTGTCCTTTTTAAGGGCAGTTTTTTTGTCTCAGATTCGTTTGCGACTGATAAGCTTTAAACCCGGAAGGGAGGAGAGAAACCAAGAAAACAGGCAGGTTAGAAGGAAAAGGGTTTTGATTAATTTTAGAGGAGGAACAACATGAAAGCTAATTTTTTTAAGTTAAGTTTACTGGTAGTACTTATAGGGCTTCTTTTTGTTGTTGGCGGTTGCGCTGAAGAAGAAGCAGTGGTCGAGGAAGAAGAAGTAGAAGTGGACGCCGAAGAAGTAGAAGATGAAGAACCTGCTGAAGAAGAAGCAGCAGGCGTAATCAAGGTAGGTGCGCTTACTTCTTTAAGCGGTGTACTTGAAGATTATGGCAACCAGTTCAAAAATGGTTTCGAACTGGGCCTGGAGTACTTAACTGATGGCACCAACCAGGTGGCGGGACACGACCTGGAAATCATCTGGGAAGATACCACTACCGTGCCGGATGTAGCCAGGGAACGCGCAACCAAGCTGCTTGATGAAGACGAAGTTGATCTTTTAGTCGGTGTAGCTTCTTCATCTGATGCCCTGGCAATTTCACCTTTGGCTGAAGAATATGAAACTGTGGTCATCTATGAACCGGCTGCTGCCGACAATATTACCGGTGAATTCTGGAACCGTTACGTATTTCGCACCGGGCGCAACACTGCTCAAGATGCAGTGGCCATGGCTGATGTCATTGCTTCAGAAGACGCAAAGATTGCCACCCTTGCACCTGATACCGCTTTCGGCCGGGCAGGAATTGAACCTTTTATTCCCCAGGCCGAGGCAAGAGGCGCTGAAATTGTCGCCCAGGAATACCCCCCGGCAGATGCAACAGACTTTACCTCTTATATCCTGAGAATCATTGAAGCAGAACCGGATTACCTCTTCGTCGTCTGGGCAGGCGCCAACAACCCCTGGCGTCAGCTGGCCGAACTCGATGTCCAGGGAGCCGGGATCACTATTTCCACAGGCGCACCTGAAATTGCTGCCCTGCGAATGATGCACGATGTAGTCGGTATGCACGGCTTCACCGTTTACTACCACAGCGTTCCCCCGGCAAACCCGATGAACGACTGGCTGGTGGAAGAACACTTTGCCCGCTTTGACGCACCTCCCGATATCTTCACCTCCGGCGGGATGGCCTGCGCCTCCGCGCTTGTCACCGCCCTGGAAGAGACCGGCGGCGACACCGATTCAGATGTGCTGATTGAAACAATGCGGGGTATGGAATTCGACTCGCCCACCGGTGAGCGCTATTTCAGGGAAGAAGACCACCAGGCAATGCAGCCCTTGTTTGAAGTAACCCTTGAAGAGGGTGACGATCACCCCGTCCCCGAATTAGTCCGGGTTATTTCAGCCGAAAGGGTAGCGCCACCGGTAACAGTACCGGCTGACGCTGAAAGGTAAACCTGAAGATTAACTGCGAAGAATAGGAGTTGCTGTTATGTCGGAAACGCTGATCGAAACAAAAAACCTGACCATTAATTTCGGCGGGTTAAAAGCGGTAAACAACGTGAGCATTACGGTAGAAGAAGGACTGTTTACGACGATCATCGGACCAAACGGAGCCGGGAAAACAACCCTGTTCAACCTGATCAGCGGCCTGTTACAGCCAACTGAAGGAACGGTTATGTTCAAGGGGACAGACATCACCCGTCTGTCCCCTATGCAAAGAGTGGCCATGGGCATCGGCCGTTCTTTTCAGTTAACCAATGTTTTCCCTACCCTGACCGTCCACGAAAATGTCCGCCTGGCCTTACAGTCCAAGGCTAAAACAGGATATAAAATCTTCACCTCGTATAAAAGCTTTTCCGGCCTCGAAGCCGAGGCCACCGCTCTTCTGGAAGATGTCCTTTTGCATGAGCGGACCAACTTTATAGCAGGCAGCTTGAACCACGGCGAACAGCGAAAACTCGAACTGGCCATGGTCCTTGCCCTGCAGCCTGATGTCCTGCTTTTAGACGAGCCCACTGCCGGTATGGCTTTAGAAGAGGTTCCGGCCATGTTGGAGCTGCTAGCAAAAACCAAAAAAGAAAAAGACAACACCATCCTTTTAATCGAGCACAAAATGGACCTGGTAACCCAGCTCTCCGATACGGTAATTGTGCTGGTCAATGGCTCTGTCCTCACCCAGGGCACAGCAAAAGAAGTTTCTGAGAATCCTGAGGTACTCAAAGCCTACCTGGGAGGGGGAATCGTTAATGAAACCACTGCTTGAGCTAAAAGACATTTCCACTTTTATCGGACCTTTTCACATCCTCCAGGGAGTTTCTCTTGAGGTTTCCCCCGGGGAAGCGGTAGTAATCCTTGGCCGCAACGGGGCAGGTAAAACCACCACTTTGCGCAGCATCGCAGGACTACAACCACCCAGCGGCGGAGCAATCACCCTTGACGGAATTAACCTTATGGGGATGCCTCCCTACAAGGCCGTCAAACAAGGTATTGGCTACGTCCCCGAAGATTATGGTATTTTTGATCTCCTCACGGTTGAGGAAAACCTGCTTATTGCCATGTGGAAAGATGACAAAGAAACTCTGGCCAGGAAAGAAAAAGTTTTAGACCTGTTTCCCGCTTTGAAAGAATCATATAAACGGCCGGCCGCCACTTTAAGTGGAGGGCAGCGGCAAATGCTTTCCATCGGCCGAGCCCTGGTCAATGAAAACAAGGTGATTTTAATAGATGAGCCAAGCAAGGGGCTGGCTCCAATTATCGTGGAAAAAGTGCGTGACGCCCTGCTCAAGCTAAAGGATGAAACTACAATCATTCTGGTGGAGCAAAACTTTGACATGGCCTGCTCCGTAGGCGACCGTTTCTATATTATCAATGAAGGTAGAACCGTCTTAAACGGACCTATCCAGGAACTATATGATGATGAAGAGCTGCAAAGAAAATACTTGGGAGTCGTTACTGCATAAATATACATATCAGCTCCCGGAGAGGATGACTTAGCCTTGAACATACTTGCAATGTTATTGATAAACGGCCTGGCTGAAGGTGCCCTGATCTTTTTAATGGCCGCCGGTTTATCAATTATTTTAGGGCTTTTGGGAGTAGTGAATTTTACTCACGGAACCCTTTTTATCTGGGGCGGCTACGTGAGCATCTGGGTGTTTAGCTTATTTGGCAACTTTTTCATTGCCCTTGCCGCCGCCATAATAGCCGGATTCTTGATGGGCCTCGTTTTTGAACGATTATTTGTCCGTCCGGTCTACGGCAATGTAACCGCCCAGATCCTGATTACCCTCGGCCTGATGACCATCTTTACCGACATGGTCCGCCTTCTATGGGGCCCCAACCCCATCCCGGCCGACCGCCCTGAATTCATGGACGGCACCTGGATCGCCGGAGGCGTAATCATCTCCCAGTACCGGGTATTTTTAATAGTAGTCGGTATCCTGGTAGCCATCGGGATCAATTATTTAATCAACAGGACCCGCATCGGCATGATCATGCGGGCAGGCACCCAGTCCCCGGACATGGTCCAGGCCATGGGCATCAATATTAAAGTTTATTTCTCCGGGGTCTTTGCCGGTGGAGCAGCTCTCGCTGCCCTCGGAGGAGCTTTATACGTGCCCCTGGTCGGCAGTGTCTGGTCGGGGATGGGCATACACAACCAGATCCTTGCCTTTATTGTAGTAATCCTCGGGGGTATGGGTTCGTTTTACGGTTCAGCGGTGGGCAGCATTATTATCGGCTTAACTGTAGCCCTGGTTTCCTGGTTTTACCCGCCCCTGACGGTCTATTCCACGGTACTGCTTTTAATCCTGGTTTTATCACTCAAACCCGAAGGGTTGTTTGGAACGGCGGTGAGAAGTTAATGTCTGTACTGACTAATATTTTACAAAAAAAATCGACAATCAGTCCGCTCCAGGCTGCCGGGCTATTTATTCTGCTGGCTGCACTTTTAATCGTCCCCACGTTCTCAGGGATGACTACCGTGACTCTTTTCAGCAGGATTTTTATCCTGGCCATTTTTGGAATGAGCTATGATATCCTCCGGGGATATACCGGGATCATCAACCTGGGTCATGCCCTGTTTTTTGGCGGGGGCACCTACATTGCCGGGATCCTCTTTAACAGGATTGGCCCCACCCTTGATGTCCTGCTTTTGGCTATCGTAATCGCCCTTGCTTTCTCGGCTGTAATTGCTTACGTAATGGGACAGTTTGCCTTCCGGGGTACCGGTTTCAGCGGGGTCATCGCCTGTGCGATGATCACCCTTGCCTTTGGTGAAATTGTCCGCCATACAGCCGAAACTTTTCGTGAATTCACCCAGGGCGCTGATGGCCTGACTTTCAGGATACCGGAAATATTCCAGGACCGGCTCATGATGTACTATTACGCCCTGTTATTTATGATCATCATGACCATCATCCTGCGTCAGTTTGTTAATTCTCCTACCGGCAGGGTCCTGCAGGCTGTCCGTGATAATGAACAAAGGGCCCGCTTCCTGGGTTACGACACCAAGAAGTATAAGCTGATTGCCCTGGTGGTGGCAGGAATGGCGTCTGCACTGGCAGGAATCATGTTCGCCCTTTTGACCAGGTTTGCCAATACCGAACTATTGACTGTGCAAAGCACTCTCAATGCCCTTTTATACACTATTGTAGGCGGCACGGGAACACTTTACGGGGCGATTATCGGGACCGGCTTCGTCCAGCTAGCCCAGAATTACCTGCTTGAACTGCGGGGTGTTCATGAAATATTCTCTCGCTGGCTGATCTTTTTCGGAGCCATCTATGTTTTAGTGGTTCTGTACATGCCCAGGGGAGTAATCGGAGCATATTACCAGTTGCTGGCGTCCCGGCAAAAACGCAGAAAAACTGAATAAGAGCGAGGAAAAGCTTATTTGATTCTATAAATACAAGGAGTTAACCAGATGAACAGTTCATTGCATAACCAGGATCGACCAATCGGCCTGGCAGGTTTGGGAATATACGTCCCAGAACAGGTGGAAACAAGCGCTGTAATAGCAGAAAAAACCGGGATCCCCCTGGAAATCGTGGAGGGCAAAATGGGTCTGAAACAAAAACACATTGCCCCCAAAAACAAACATGTTTCGGACATGGCCCTGGCTGCAGCAAAAAATGCCCTGCAGGGATTCGATCCGGGGGAGCTGGACGCAGTAATTTACTTCGGCAGCCAACACAAGGATTATCCCGTCTGGTCTTGCGCCTGCAAGTTGCAGTATGAACTGGGTGCAACCCGGGCTTTTGCTACAGAAATAATGTCCCTTTGCGCAAGCTTCACCGTAGCCCTGCGCATGGCCAAGGGTTTAATGCTCTCCGATGATTCTATGAACAATGTCTTGCTTGCCATGGCCAGCAAAGAAGCTTCTTTGATTGATTACAGCAACCCCCGGGTCCGTTTCATGTATAACTTCGGTGACGGTGGCGCCGCTGCCCTCCTGCAAAAAGGGCTGGATAAAAATGTGGTCTTAGAAACTCACAATATCACAGCCGGCTTTTTCAATAAGCACGTAAAGGTGCTTGAAGGAGGTTCGGTCACCCCCATCTGCCAGGAACCTTGCACCAACGGTTCAGGGCTCCTGGAGGTAATCGACCCTGAAGAAATGAAAGAACACTTAGACCCAATCACTTTCACCCACTTTAAAGGTGTAATTGAAAAGGCCCTGCAAAAAAGCGGAAAGACGGTGGAAGACCTTGATTTTCTTGCCCCAATCCACTTTAAAAGGTCCCTGCACACCGAGCTGCTAAATGAACTTGGCTTAACCGAAAACAAGAGTTTTTACCTGGAAAATTACGGTCATGTGCAGGCGGCAGACCAGATCATCGGGCTTCTTGAAGCCGAGAAAGCAGGCCTTTTAAAGGAAGGCAATACCGTAGCCCTGCTCGCCGCAGGAACCGGTTATACCTGGGGATCGACCATCCTGAAGTGGGGTTAGGTGATCAAAATGGACCTGGAGGAAGAAACAAAAAACAATCAAAATAACGGGGTTAACCTGCCCAAAACCAAACGCGGTCAGGCCACCTTCAACCGGCTCCTAAAGGCAGCCGAGGAAATTATCGGTGAAAAAGGATATCATGAAACTTCGGTTTATGCCATCACGGAACGAGCCGGGGTGGCCATGGGCACTTTTTACCTCTATTTCAGGGGAAAAAAAGATATATTTCGTGAGTTGATCTACTACATTCACCATGAAGTGCGCAAGTACATTCAACTTGCCGTGAAAGACCTCCCCGACAGGAAAGATATGGAGGTTGAGGGAATCAGGGCATTTTTCAGCTATTGCCTAAAACATCCCAACCTTTATGCCCTGATCAGGGAAGCGGAATTCGTGGATATTGAAATTTTTAAATGGCATTACGTTAACTTTAGCCGGGGTTACTCAGAAAGGCTCGAGGAGGCCATGAACAAAGGGGACATAAAAAGAATGGACCCGGAAGCGCTGGCTTTTTGCTTGATGGGGATCAGTATTTTTACCGGAATGCGCTGGCCGGTCTGGTCCGGGGAAATGCCCGATGAAAAACAAGCCGAGACGATCCGGGAATTTATCCTCAAAGGAATCGCCCCGGAGTAAACCTGCTTTTTTACAGAAATTTAGATTGCCTGCTCGCAAAAAAGTTTATTAATTCCCTGCAGATCAAAATATGTTATGATGGATTATGATATTATAGCCCATGTCCGGTCAAGATTTTAGGCCACTGCCGGTAAAACCGGGCACACGGCAAAAAGTGGGTGAGTCAGGTGCGTGGATTAAAAATATTTCTCCTGCTGGTAATCGTTGTTATTGTAGTATTTACCGGTTGGGTTTACCTGGCGGGAATGAGTATGGAGAGAACCGTTTTAAATAGCTCATATTACCAGGAACTAATCGACGAAACCGGGCTGGCCTCCACCATCCATGCCGAACTGCAGGGAGCCTTGCAAGAAATGATCGTTGAAGAAGTTACTGCAGAAATGGAAGAAGAACTGGATGGTGATATAAGCGAACTGGAAAAAGAAATCATGCGAAATATGATTAACCTGGTCGCCTCAGCCCTTGCCGATACCCTTGATGAAGAATGGTTTGAAGACCAACTGCTTATAGTAATCGAGGATTTTGTCGCCGTAGCCAAAGGAGAGCAGGACCAATTTACCGCGGTCATCGATCTCAGGGAAAGCAAACAGGAAATCAGGGAAAAAATAATTGCCTCGTTAGAAAACCTTCCGCCGCCTGTGAAAGAAAGGCTGGACCTACCCGAAGGGGAAATTGAACTTTTTGTAGACGAAATGATGGCCGAGATGGACCTGCCGAACCGGGTTAATGTCGAGCGACTGCTTGAAGAGGAAAACGAAGATTTTGCAGCAGAAATAGAGCAGTCACTTTCTACCATGCAAAGTTTTAGAGGCATATACCTCTATTTACCTTACATATTTTTTGCCCTCTTATTTATGTGCAGCATCATGCTTGCCGGTGTTGCCGGAGGGCTCAAATGGTTTGGGGCTTCAGTAGCATTCTTTAGCGCTACTTACCTGCTGGGAACCAGGTTATTCCT
>CAYXQO010000052.1:0-9009 GCA_964467475.1 uncultured Syntrophomonadaceae bacterium | reverse complement strand
CCCGTCATTCTGTTTTCTCAAACAAACAAAAGCACCTTCCTGCCCGGAAACGCGGCTTCCCTCCGCCAGTTCCTGGAGCTTGAAGGCTGCCTCATGCAGCAAATCCTTTTCTACCATGTAATGAGTAAAATACCCGCGCTTTTCTCCTTTTACCAGGCCGGCTTCTCGCAGCACTTTCAAATGTTGGGAAACCGCCGGTTTGGAAGTATGCAAAATGCGGGCTAATGCTCCCACACAGAGATCGCTTCCCAGTAGCAGCCAGATTATCTGAAAGCGGGTATCATCACCCAGGGCCCGCAGAATTCTGGTAATCTTGGAACTTTCTTCATTAATCATTTTAAGGCATCCTTTAATCAATTAATGATTTGCTTAATCAGATTATAATACAAGTATTACTAGCATACAACCCCCCTCTACCCCGGGCAGCGCTAAACCACTGACCAAATATCTCCAGAGCCACACTGCAAAACTCTCTTTTATCGAAAAAAACGCAGAAAAACAGTGAAAGGCCAGGCATCCTTAAATTTTTAATTGCCCGGTTGATTGCAGACATATCATTATTTGATATTGGAACAGATTTATAAATGAAGGAGTGATTTGCACATACGTATTCAGCTAAACCGGCACCATGGAAACACTGTTAACCACTACCATCACAGGTGTTTTCATCAGCTAAATATATCTCAAGTAAAAGGTTTGTCTCTGATAAGGTGAACAGAGGATAACTTTTATCATGAAGGTGAATAGTTTCCTCGGTGAGATCCGTAACCCATAGCCTGATGGAATCTCGAGGTTCTTCTTCATGATAAACCGTGATTACCCCATCTTTAATTTTCCAGTCAACATAGCGTTCAACCGGTAACCCCGGTCCATAAGCAGTGTAGGAAGTAGTTTCTGGCTCAATCTTTCCAGTGCTGGTTAGAATAAAAGTACCTTCAACTATGGAGCGACTAACCGAATGCCTGTAACTTAAAGATAAAATATCCCCCGGGTCGATGGGGAGGCTATAAAAGACAGTTTCACACCGGGGGTCTTCAATAATCAAACACCAGTCTGTTTTATTACTCCGGCAAGCTGGAATAAACAAAACCCCTAATAGCAACACTACGAAAAAACAGTAACCGTAATTAAGCATTAATTGACTGCTCTTATTCCTGAACACCAGTGCCCTCACCACCCGGAAAGAAGCGAAAATATGGCAAATCTTATTTCTCAATGTTTTCCGGCACCAAAAATGCTTTCCAATAACCTAAAGCAAAGTTAAGATGAAACTGTGCTAGGCCCCGGCTATAGCCTCCTTATCTTCCCGGGTTTTTACAGCTCTTTGATGTAGATAGATAGTTAAAAATAGGGTAATGCCAATAATATCGGTGTACCAGGTAGGCCAGATCATAGAAATAGCCACCCCGAGAAGAATAACCTGTTCCCATATTTTCATCCTGGTAAACAACCAGCGCTGAATTACCGCCGAAAAACAATAAATCCCAAATAACGATGTTGCAGCCACCAGTAAGGCTTGATACCAGGTGGTATCAATAAGCAGGAATTCCGGGTTATAAACAAACATAAATGGCAATAAAAAAGCGCCCAGATCAAACTTGAATCCCAAAAGGCCTGTTTTAATTGGTTCCGACCGGGCAATAGCCGCTGCAGCATATGCAGCAACACCAACGGGTGGGGTATCATCAGCCAGGATCGCAAAATAAAGAATAAAAAGGTGAATAGCAATAATCGGAACTTGAGGAGCAATAGTAGAAATTGCCGGAGCAACCAGGGTTGCCATAACCACATACTTAGCTGTTGTAGGCAAGCCAGTGCCAAGGATAATGGAGATAACTGCAGAAATCATCAGTAAAACAAGCAAATTATCACCGGCAAGGGCTGAAAGAAGCAGAATCATGGCCTGTCCCAGCCCGGTCATTGTTACTACTCCGACGATAATCCCTGCACAGGCACAAGCAACAGCAATCCCGGACATGCTTTTGGCCGCACTATTTAGCCCTTCTAAAAAATCACTCACCAGTCCCCTGACATTAACTAAAAAACTTTCACTTAAAGAAACATTTCCGCCTCTAATGAGTTCTATCAATTTAACGATTCTCATAACAACCATAATGCCAATAATGGTAAGAGTAGCATAAAACCCGGCAGTAATGGGGGTTAAGCGAACAATAATCAGGTAATAAATCAGTATGCATATAGGAATCCAGTAAAAGATACCGCTGACAAGGGTGGATAGAAAAGGAGGTATCTCTGATCGCTTCATAGCCTGCATCCCTGTTTTAGCTGCCTGCAGATGCACTATCGCCAGGAGAGCAAAATAACTGATCACCGCCGGAAGAGCTGCGGCAATACATATTTGCCAGTAGGGAATACCGGTGTATTCAGCCATGATAAAAGCCGCTGCTCCCATGATCGGAGGTAGAAATTGCCCGTTCGTGGATGAAGCCGTTTCCACCCCACCGGCTACTTCCGGAGTAAACCCTCCTCTTTTCATTACCGGAATGGTTATCGATCCGGTGACCACTGTGTTGGCAACCGAACTACCGGTAATGCTGCCCATGAAACCACTGGCAATAACTGAAGCCTTAGCCGGCCCTCCCCTGTACCGACCCATCACAGAAAAAGCCAGTTTAACAATGTACAAACCGGCCCCAGAAGCCTGGAAAAATGAACCAAAAAGAACAAAAGCAAACACAAATGTAGAAGTTACCCCGATAGGAATGCCAAAAATCCCCGTATTAGTCAAATATAAATCATTTATCACCCGGACAAAGCGGTAACCACCATGCCCAACCAGAGGTGGCAAGTAAGGCCCGATAAATGGGTAAGTCAGAAATAATATTGTCACTATAGGCAGAATATACCCGAAAGCACGGTGTGCCGCCAGTAAAATTAAAATCACCGCCATGCCGCCCATTACCAGGTCAATCGTGGCAGGTGCTCCAACTCGCCAGATTAGATCTTCATAGAAGTAATAAACATAAAAAATTGAGATGAATCCACCAAGTGCAAGCAAGATATCATACCAGGGAAGCCTGCTATAAGCGCTATCATCTTTTTTGCTTAATGGATAATAGATAAAGCACAAAAAAAGTCCCACGGATAAGTGCGCAGAACGTTGCAGGGTTGCTGTCAACAGTCCTGCCCCGGCAGTGTATAAATGAAAAAAAGACCAGAGCACTGCAATGATGAAAATCACCCATCCCAAAGACCCGGGGGGCACCCTTACTTTACCTTCATCAACTAAATTCTTTAATTCCTGGTTATCTTTACTCTTCATGGCTTCATCCAGGCTCACAGGCTATCACCTCTAACATAAACCATTAATTAAAGAGTGGTACAGGGCAAATGATACCCTGTACCATTCCTTTGGTGCCCAATTAAAAATTACTGCATCCCATGTTCTTCAAAGAATTTTTCAGCACCTGGGTGCAGGGGAATCGACATACCGTCTAAAGCGGATTCCAAAGTGACATTCTTTCCTGCATCATGAGCTTCGTGAATTAATTCAATGTTGTCAAAAATCCCTGTCATGAAATCATAAATCAGGTCTTCAGGAAGGTCTTCCCGGCATACCAGCATGGCCAGAACTGTTATAGTATTAGCTTCAGGTACATTTTCGTAAGTTCCTTCTGGAATAGTTACCGTGGCATAGAAGGGATATTCTTCCATTAGTTTCTCCGCTATCTCGCCCTCGATATTAACCAGAACCACATCACTCATCAGGGCAAGCTCGTCAATAACCGATGCCCCGATTCCAGTAGTGTAAAAAGCAGCATCTATCCGGCCATCTCTAAGGAAATCTGCAGATTCCTGGGCTTCAAGCCGCTCCGCAGAACCCAGATCGTCTTCAGTAAGGCCTGCTGCTTCTAAAACTTGCATTGCATTAATCTCTGCACCACTACCCAGTGGTCCAAGAGCAACATCTTTGCCCGCCAGATCTTCAGGACCCTCGATCCCGGCATCTGCGGCAGCTACTAATTGAACCGGTTCCGGATGAAGGGTAAACATCCCCTGCATGTTCGGAATTGGATCTGCTACAAAATCTTCACGCCATACGCCATGAAAAGCATCATATGCCACATCATTTTGGACAATTGCCAGGTCCAGGTCACCTGCACCGATCATTTTTACGTTTACCGCTGAGGCACCGGATGATTCAACAGTCAAAGAAATATTATCCATGTGAAGGTGAGCAATCCGGGACATTGCTCCACCCAGGGGATAATAGACTGCTGTAACCCAGCCGGAACCAAGATTCAAGCGGGTTACATCGGGGTCGCCTATTTCTTCAGGTTCATCCACTTCTGCTGGTTCTTCAGGTACAGCTGCTTCATCTTGACATGCAGTTACTGCAAATAAACCCAAAACAAAAACTGCCAACAACAAAAACCCGTACAAATTTCTTCTTTTTACCATTACAAGCCCTCCTCATTTTTTTTACTTAAGTAACGGCACATACAGATCTAGAAGTTGTTAGCTTTATCCCCCCCTGCCCTGATTGTTTTGGCTACTAAAACCCGTCTCTGCCTGTTAAGCAACCACAAGTCAAAGCCTGTCCAAGTATTATTCCATTTTTTGACATTCATAATTAAAAAATTTTAAGACTATATATAATTATACTTATTTACAAAAGACAAATCAATAAATTATTTTTGAAAACTTTGGGTTATTTGAAAATGACACTTAAAGCTAAACCCGGAAGGCTTAAACCAAAGATTAACAAAACACCCTCCACAGGAAGTGGAGGGCAATTAATATTCTGAAGCAACTAAATAAGCTTTCCAGCTCTCAAAGAAATAGATTTTTAAAACAATCAGGAGTGAGAAAATCTCATGAAACATTTATCTTTTTCCCGTTCCGCCTGGTACAACCTTGCTTCCCTTTTCAGTTCCTTTTCCAGATATAAGCCGCGATTACTACCATTTTTTCTTTCCATGGTTAACTGGAAAATCAGGCTACGCCTTGGCAATCTTACTGTAAAAAGCATATCTATCACTCCGTTCTTATTTAATAATTAATCATCTTCAATATTGTCCTTCAATATCTTACAAACTGCCGGCCCCTTTTCTGGTTATAATCTTAACCTGCTTTAATAAAGTTTTGACCCACCAAAGGTTGGGTTATCAGGCTAGAGGGCAAAACCTAACTTTAGTCAGGCTAACAATTGGTTTTGCCCTGATAAAAATTTTTTCCTTCCCTTTTTTAAAAAGGAATAGCTGCTTGCTAGCTCGAATAAATAACAATTCAAACAAAAGAAAACAACCAGGAGCATAGGACATGACTGGCAATCTCCTCAAAATAAAAACGACCATCCCACCTCTCGGTAAAAATATCCTGCCGAGGCCTCAACTTGCCGGACGCCTGAATGATGAAATATTGACTGCTGAAGGATTTACCCGTCCGCTAACCCTGTTCTCAGCTCCAGCCGGATTTGGTAAAACTACCCTGGTCAGGAAGTGGTTGTCCGGAAAAGAAGACCGGACTGCCTGGCTTTCACTTGATGGAGAAGATAATGAACCAGAACGTTTTTGGGTATACCTCATGACAGCCCTCCAGGTAATAGACAATAACATTGCCGGAGAAATGAGGGAATCTCTCCGCTCTCACAATCTTCTTTCCAATTCCAACAGAGATAGCATCAGTTTTTTGACCACTTTGCTTAATGATTTGTTTTCCCTGGAACACCCTGCATTCCTGGTGCTGGATGACTATCACCTGATCAACAATCCCCGTATCCATGAAGATATAATCTTTTTTATCGAAAATTTACCTCCAACCCTCCACCTGGTAACAACAACCCGCTCCGATCCTCCCTGGCCGTTGTCTAAATGGCGGGTAAAAGGTAAAACAGTCGAAATCCGCCTGGAAGAACTGAAGTTCTCAGAAAAAGAAGCCGGGGAATTATTTGCCGGGATTAAAGGCCTCCAGCTAAAAGAAAAACAGCTAAGCGCTTTATATCAAAAAACGGAAGGCTGGGTTACCGGGCTGCAGTTGGCTGCAGTTTCACTTGCTTCTAGCCGGGATAAGGACCAGTTTATCAAAAACTTTGCCGGGAACCACCGCCACATCCTTCATTTCCTAAGCGAAGAAGTTATTGCCCAGCAGCCGGAACCGGTCTGTGATTTTTTACTTAAAACCTCAATTCTTAACCGTTTTAACGCTTCCCTGTGTAATGAGGTTACCGAAAAACAGAACAGCGAGGAACTTCTCGCCAGGCTGGACCGGGAAAATTTGTTCGTGATTCCACTTGATGAGCAGGGAAATTGGTACCGCTATCACTCTTTGTTTGCTGATTTGCTGTTCTTCCACTTAAAGGAACAGCCCCCGGAAGTAATAAATCAGCTTCATCAAAAAGCCTCGCGGTGGTTCTTTGATTCCGGCGAATACGGGCAAGCAGTTCACCATGCCCTTGCAGCAGATGATTTCCAGGAAGCAGCCCGGATACTGCATGAAAAGTACGACCGGGTGATTTATGCAGAAGACCCGGGGCAACTCAACCGTGGCCTGGACGCCCTGCCTCCAGGGCTATTGAAACAATTTCCCCGCCTGGTAGTGCAAAAAGCTTTAAATCAGTTGATTTACAAAAGCAGCAGGGATGCGAAACCCTACATTGACTTAGCAGAAAATTTAGAATATGAAAGCAACCTGGAGCAAAAAGAATTTACTGGAATGCTCGATGCAGTTAAAACTTACTACTATATTTATTCCCAGCAGCTCCCACTTGGTCTTAAACATGCAGACAGGGCCCTTGCACTGCTGCCCACCCACAATTATTACTGGCGCATGTATGTAGCAATCTATTCGGGAGATGCAAGGCTATTTTCCGGCAACCCTAAAGAAGCATACCCATTTTACCTGGAGGCACACCATAACAGCGAAAAAATGCAAAACAAATTTTTTGAATTGACCATTGCTTTTAATATTGCCACCTGCCTTTATTACCTGGGAAGGCTTAAAGAGGCAAAAGAAGTGATCGAAAGGACCCTCCTGGCCACCAGGGACACAGCCCTGTCCAGGGTTCCCCGAACTGGATTGCTATGGGGATTGCTTGGAGAACTGTATCGGGAGAAAGGAAACCTGGAAGAAGCGGAACGCTGCGTAGAAAAAAGCTTATTTTTCAGCGAAGCGGAAAAACCTTCTCTGGGTTGGAACAGCCTTTTTAAAGTGGCCGTTTCTTTCTCCAAGCGCGATTATTTAAACGCTTTAAATAGCATCAACGGTATCGAAACCATTAACCAGGAAAGTAAACTGCCCTTTTTTGTAACTACTGCTGCGGTTACGTGGAAATCGCGGATTTTATTAGAACTCGGAGATATTTCCCGGGCAGGGGAAAGCCTCGCCCAGCTGGAGGTTACAAAAGAAGAAGAAGATATTAGTGGTGGACTGGAACGTGCCTATTTAATCCTCTGCCGCTTACTGCAGGTAAAAAACGGCTACGAGATAATCAACCTGAACAAGTTGATTAACAAAGTGGAAAAGCTGGCCCTCCGGGGAGAAAATAAAAAGATAGTCCTGGAGATCATGCTCATAAGAGCCATGCTGGAAGAACAGGCAGGCAACCAAAAAGACGCAGAAAAACAACTGAAAACCGCCCTGGAAACCGGGTTTTCCTGTGGATACTTCCAGTTCTTCCTTGATGAAGGTAAAACCCTTGGGCCTGTTTTGGAAAGAATAATTAATCAAATAAAGGACAAGGGGGATCTCCTGCATGAAGACAATTTCTTGGCTTACATGGAAAAAATCTACCGGATGCTTTCTGCTGATCTAGCACCAGGTAAGATGGAAACCGAAAAAGAAACAACTCCAGAAAACTACCTGGAACGATCCATGGGTGCCTCAATACCACCCATTTCTACGAGAGATTTGCCTCTTCAACAGAACCCTGCCGAAAAGAAACTCTCGCCGGAACTGGTGGACCCCCTTAGCAAGCGGGAAATGGAAGTCCTGGAACTGATCAGCCAGGGTTTGTCCAATGAAGCGATTGCCGAAAAAATGTTTCTTTCTCTTGGCACGGTAAAATGGCATACCACCAATATTTACGGAAAATTAGGGGTTAGAAATCGAACCCGGGCAGTAGCCCTGGCCCGTGAATTAAACTTAATTTCCTGAAGCTAATTCCACCTCAGGTTTAACGCCTTTTCCACAGATTTATGGGAGTATTTGACCTTTATAATTTGCAAAAAAAATGATACACTGTCACAAATTAAGGTCACGAGGAGGACACTGCATGTTTAAATTGTTTGCTTTCTTAATGTTTACGTTAAAAGGCTGGGAACTAAAGCAAAATGTTAGTTCCGAAACGATAAAAAAGTCGATTGTTTTAGGAGCACCGCATACCAGCAACTGGGATTTGATTATCTCCATGGGCGGTTTTCACAAGATGAGATTCCCCTTAAAATTTTTCATCAAAAAAGAATGGTTGAAAATATTTCCGCTTAACAAGATATTGATCGCTGCCGGGGCAGTCAGTGTGGACCGGGGCAAAAAAAGCACAATGGTTGACAGTATGGCTGAGATGATCAGGAATTCCGAGGAAGATATTGCTTTAATGGTAACCCCTGAGGGGACCAGGAAACGCAATTGCAAGTGGAAAACCGGTTTCTACTATACGGCACTGAAAGCGCAGGTTCCCATTGTGTTAACCTGCCTGGATTATTCCAAGAAGCTCGCCGTATTCGGCCCTGCCTTTATGCCCAGCGGCGATTTTAAAAAGGATATGGAAATAGTCAAAGATTACTACAAAGACGTGGTCCCGAAATACCCGGAAAATTTCTGCCTGGATATCTACCAGGATGATGAGGATATAGCTGCCGAGAGTGATAGCACAGCGGAAGAAACGGTTGGCGCAGGCCATTCTTAAAAACTATAAAAATCGTTCCAAAAGGGGGCCTTTAAATTGATCATTGCCCAACTGATCTACCTGCTCCGTATTATCACGGTTGCCATTGCCAACGGCTTAAAGAAACCAATGCGCCATCCCGATTATGTTACTATCACCCTGCA
>CAYXQO010000051.1:0-9190 GCA_964467475.1 uncultured Syntrophomonadaceae bacterium | reverse complement strand
AAAAACTGCTAATGCGGTAATGAAAGGGAGCCAATACGGCGAAGTGGCCATTTCGCTTACAGCGATTGAAAATATGATTTCAAGGGTTATCCAACAAACCCAGGGAATCAAAGAGGTCAGCAGGCAGGTTTCTTTTACCCAGGACGGCCTGGTAATCAACGTAAAAATCAGGGTCATGCCCGATGTCCCCATGCCGGGGGTTACCGGTGAACTGCAGTCGAAGGTTAAAGAATATGTCGAGGAAATTACCGGAATTACAGTCCATGAAGTGAAAGTTAATGTTGAAAATATAGTTGTAGATCAGGCGCCGTCCACTAAATAAGCGCTGATCAAGGGATAAAGGAGGAACATATTTTGTCCGAAATGAACTGGTGGCTTATAATCAGCAAACACTGGGGAAAAATCCTGGGAGGTCTGCTTGGCTTAATTTTTGCTTTGCTGGTATTGTATTACGGTTTCTGGTGGAGCCTGTTTATTTACATTTGCATCGGAGTCGGTTTATTAATTGGTTGGAAACTGGATGCCACTAACGACGTAGGCGGTTTTTTTAGGCGCCTCTTTTCTACAAAAGAAGAATAAAAAAAGCGCCATGGCAATATACAACCAGACATATTTGTTCAACTAATAAACAAACAGCGCAGCATGGAGGGAATTAATCTATTGTCCCGTCGGTTGGCACGAGAGGTAGCATTTAAAGCTCTTTTTCAAGTTGATATCGGCAAGTCTCGGGTGGAACAGGCCTTGAAGTATTCTTTTGAAGGTGCAGGGCTGGGTTCCGGTGAAAAAGAGTTTGTCAAAGACCTTGTTTCCAATACTGTGGCCAGGCAGACAACACTGGACCAGATGATCACTAAATACCTGGTGAAATGGGAGTTAAAACGCCTTTCTGCAGTCGACCGCAATTTGCTGCGTTTGGCTATGTATGAAATATTTTACCGCGATGACATTCCTCATGCAGTATCAATCAACGAAGCTCTCGAGCTGGCCAAAAAATATGGAAGCACCGCAGAAGCAGTGGGTTTTATTAACGGCGTGCTCGATCGCGCAGTGGGAGAGGCCTTTGAAAAAGAATCCTAAACAGGGTTATTACCTGGGGATCGATACCTCGGCATACACCTCTTCCCTGGCCATTGTGGACCGGGAGGAACATCTGGTTTTTGAAGAAAGGAAAACTCTGCCGGTGGAGGAAGGCAGCCTGGGGCTACGCCAGTCCGAAGCAGTATTTGCCCATCTCAACCAGCTGCCTTTTTTAATTAATAAGGAAGAGTTAATCCCGCAGAAGGGAAAGATTATCGCAGTAGCTGCAGCTACTGCCCCCCGCCCGGTAGAGGGGTCCTATATGCCGGTATTCAAGGTAAGCGAGGCCTTTGGTTTGTTCCTGGCCAAAACCATGGGCCTTAATTTTTTGCCCTCTACTCACCAGGAGGGCCACGTTATGGCCGGGTTGTGGTCGGCAGGATTGCCGTCCGGACGCTACCTGGTAACCCATCTCTCAGGTGGGACTACGGAAATAATTTTTGCCGTAGAATCAAGCCCCGGATGCCTGGATTTGACTATGCTGGGCGGCAGCTGCGATCTTAACGCCGGGCAATTTATCGACCGTTTCGGCAAGCAGGCAGGATTGGATTTTCCGGCCGGCCCTGCCCTCGAAAAGCTTGCCCAAAATAGCATTGATGCAAATCTCGAGCTGCCCCTGGCTGTAAAGGGAAGTGAAATCAGTTTTTCTGGGCCGGCAAGCCATGCAGAAAGACTGCTTGCCAAAGGCTTTCGCAAAGAAGACCTGGCCCGGGCAGTGGAAAAATGTATTACCGACTCGCTGGTGAAAGCAGTCACTGCTTTAAAGCATGGAATCAATAGTTATAACGGGATACTGGCAGTAGGTGGAGTGACGGCAAACCAATTCATCCGTAAACGCCTGTCAGCGAAACTCCCGGGGCAAAAGATATTTTTTGCCGCCCCTGAATATGCCGCGGATAACGCCGCCGGTTTAGCGGTACAAGCTGCGCGCTTCTTCAAAGAGTAAGCGGTGACTACTCTTTAAAATTTGTTGCTTTTAAAACTCTAAAAGGATTTTCTCAAATTGTGGCGAAGTAGATTATGGTTATTGATACTTTAAAGGCAATGCCTTAGCCGTAAATATTTTAATCTAAGTGGAAGGAGGATGAGTGAAAAGTATCACGAACATTGAACGAGGAGGTAGGTTTAAGTAATTTTCTTTAGGGAGAGAGGGAAAAATGTCCAAGGTATTTTTTAGCAGCTGGAATGGAAAATTAAACGATGAAAGAAACAAGAACCTAGAGGAACGGATGGACTTGCAGGATTTGGATCAACCTCCCCAGCTTGATGGCAAAGATTTAAAAGCTTTCATTGGCTGGGCGGGCATAATTATGATCGATCCAGAAGTAGAGGTTGTCAAAGCACTGAAAGAGTACTACCAGAGTATGCAGAATGAATCCTGCGGCCGTTGTATTCCCTGCCGCGCCGGGAGCAAAGTTATTGTTGACCGGTTGGAAAAACTGCTTAGCGGCAAGGGCAGCAAGGAAGACCTGGCCTTCTTAAAAGAAATCAGCGGGTTAATCAAGGAAAGCTCGCTTTGCGAACTCGGGATGTCTTCCCCGGTACCGTTGCTGCATGCCCTGGAATACTTCGAAGACGAATTCACTGCATATTTAGAGGAAAATCGGTCGCCGTCAGGCAATGGTCTGACTTATCGTCCCATGTTAACAGCACCTTGCCGTAACGGCTGTCCGGCCCACATCAACATCCCCAGGTATATAGAATGTATTAAGGAAGGCGATTTTGAAGAAGCGCTGGCAGTAAACCGGGAGAAGACTCCGCTGGTGGGAACTCTTGGCAGGGTCTGTGTACATCCTTGTGAAGAAAACTGTAACCGCCAGCCGTACGATCAATCACTTTCGATCCGGCTTTTGAAGCGGTTTGCTGCGGATTTCGGAGCCAAAAACAATTACGATCAAAATCTCCAACCTGCCAAACCTCCCGCGGATGCCACCAAAGTAGCCGTAGTCGGAGCCGGCCCGGCCGGTTTAAACTGCGCTTACCAGTTGGCCCAGAAGGGTTATGCGGTGACTATTTATGAGTCGTTGCCTGTAGCCGGAGGAATGCTGGCGGTTGGCATCCCCAGTTATCGTCTACCCAGGGATATCCTTAACGCGGAAGTCGAAGTAGTGGAAAGCCTCGGTGTAGAAATAAAGTATAACACTGAGGTTGGTGTGGATATCACTATGGAACAGCTGTGGGATGAAGGTTACAAGGCAATTTTTGTGGCAAACGGCTTACATGACAGCGCCAAGATGGGTTGTAAAGGTGAAGATGCCGGATACAAGGGGTACATGCCAGGGGTAGAATACCTGCGCAAGGTTAACCTCGGTGAAAAAGTCGATATCGGTGAAAAAATCGCGGTTATCGGGGGCGGTAACGTTGCCATGGACTGTGCCCGCTCGGCACTCAGGCTCGGGGTAAAAGAAGTTCACCTGATTTATCGCCGCAGCAGGGCGGAAATGCCGGCTAACGAAGCGGAAGTGGATGCCGCCGAAGAAGAAGGTGTTATTTTCCACTTGTTGGCCAATCCGACCTGCATTAAAGAAGAAAATAGTTGTGTCAGCGGGTTAGAGTGTATCCAGATGAGACTGGGTGAGCCTGACGAAAGCGGACGCCGCCGGCCCCAGCCGGTCGAAGGCACAGAGCATGTTTTAGAGGTCGATACGGTAATCCCGGCCATCGGGCAAGTAGCCGATTTTTGCTATGTTACCCCTGAGTGTGGCCTTGAAGTAACCAAAAAAGGTACCTTGAATGCCGATTCTCAGACTATGGAAACCGATACACCCGGTGTTTTTGCCGGCGGTGACGTTGTTCTTGGTGCGGCTACGGTTATTGAAGCGATTGCTTCGGCAAACCGCGCCGCAGAAGCTATCGACCACTATATCCGCACCGGCGAAAGCAAGTTGAGCGAACAAAAAGTAAATGAAAAGCATATAGAAGACACGGGAGTCTATAAAGAAGAGGTCGCTCCGGAAATGATCGGAGGAAGAGCCCGCCTGGAAGAAGAAGCCCTCCCTGTGAAAGAGCGGATCCAGGGCTTTGATGAAGCAGAGCTGGGCTTTAAATATCCTTGTGAAGTAGTCAACGAAGCGGAACGCTGCATTAAGTGTTTGCGCTTGGGTATGGCCATCTTATAACCGAGGGGAGGGTATAAATAATCATGAAAACCGTAAGTTTACAAATTGATGGCAAAAAAATATTTGCAGAAGAGGGCACAACTATTCTGGAGGCGGCCCGGCAAAACGGAATCGATATTCCCACTCTTTGCTACCACCCCCGGTTAGCACCACTTGGCCACTGTCGCATCTGCATTGTCGATGTTGAAGGGATCGAAAAGCCGGTGACTTCCTGTGATAACCCGGTCGCCGACGGAATGGTAGTGGTTACTAATACGCCTGAGATACAGGAAAAACGCAATCAAATCCTAATCATGTCTCTGGCGACACATCCTTATGAAGACTGCCTAACTTGTGAAAGAACCGGGACCTGTGAATTGCAGGAACAAGCCTACAGTTTGCAGGTTGAACTGCCCGAACAGCTTGATCGTGATGTTCCGACCGAAAAGACAGAAGATAACCCCTATATCGTCCGCGATGAAGAAAAGTGTATTCTTTGCGGGCGCTGTGTCCAGGTATGCCGCAAAGAAGTGGGCGCTGATGTCTACGAACTGGTCGGAAACGGTGTCAATACCCGGGTAGTCCCTTACAATGAAGGTAAAGATGTATCCTTAGAAGAGGCTGGCTGCATATTCTGTGGTCAGTGCGTCGATGTCTGCCCGGTAGCCGCCCTGACTGAAAAAGGTAGGAGCGCCGGCGGCAGGGAGTGGGAATTGACCCAGGTCCCCGGTGTCTGTGTGGAATGCTCACTTGGTTGCACCGTTGAAAGGCAGGCTTACAAGGAAGACCTGATCAGGGTAACCGTTCCCAGGGAAGGCGAAAAAGTAAGCTGGCTCTGCCAGAAAGGCAAGTTTGGGGTAAACGAGTTTGACCCGAAACCGCAAGAAAACCCGCTTGCCCTGGAGGGCAAAGAATACAGGGAAATGGATTACCACGAGGCGGTAAAAAAGACCGCTCAAACCTTACTTGATATGAAAAAACAGTCGGGTCCCGGAGCGGTAGCAGTCCTTGCTTCAGGCAAACAAAGCAACGAAGAAAGCTATCTCTTGCAAAAACTGGCCCGCTCTGCTCTTGGCACTGCCAATGTCGATTTAGGTGTGGGCAAAAACTGGGCGAAAGCTTACCGCGGTTTGCGGGAAGTGACCGGGCCCGGTGTAGAATGTCCCACTCCTGCTACAATGCAGGATTGTGAAGCGATTACCGTGATCGGTCCCGGGCTTGAAGAAAGCCATCCGGTTGCGGCAATGGCCCTGCAGCAAGCCGGACGTTTCGGCAAATCAACGATCGTGCGTATTGCTGCCGGCGAAGAAAAGCCGAAAACCTGGGACGAACTTGATCTCAGGCCTAAATCGGGCGCGGAAACGGCCGTGCTGAAAGGAATAACTGCAGCCCTTAAAGGCGAAGATCCCGGCGGAGCAGCCAAGGAAGCAGGAGTATCCGCTGAAGAATTGAAAAAAGCGGCGGCTGAGATTTCCAAGATCAGCAGCTGCACAGTAGTCAGCCCGGCTTGCCTGGAAGCAGCCGACGATCAATTCATTGAAGCCTTGCTCGAAATGGCCAGGGCCGGCGGGCAACTTGCCCTGGGCAAGAGTGATTTACTGCTGTTATCTGAATTCAGCAATGCTGCCGGCACAATAGTGTTGGGCGGTTCGCCCTCCTTCGGCCCCGGATTTGTGGCCCTGAATGGAGAAGCAGGTATGGATCGAGATAAAATCATGGACGCTGCAAACGAAGGTAAAGTTAAAGGGATGCTCACTTTCGGAGAATTGTCCGTCGCCAAAAAACCAGGGGGCCTTGAATTCCTTGCAGTATCCTGCCAGGAAAAGAAAGAAGCACCTGAACAAAGCGATATGGTTTTACCTGCACTGCCGGTTGCTCGCAAACGAGGATTATTCACCAACTCTTCGGGTTACACCCATGTAAATGAAAACGCTTTGCAAAACGGCAGTAATGTGGTCGAAGACTGGAAACTGATCTGCGACCTGGCTGAAGCAATGGGTGAAAAATGGAGTTACACTTCCCTTGAAGATGTTAGGGAGGAAATGCAAAGTATTGAGGCCGGTTAAAGGAGAGTTCTCTTCGGGATAACCTTTGAGAATAGGCCTTGAAAGCCGGGAGGTAGAAAAAAGTACCCGACTGACTGAAATTCGTTGAACTATTCAGGCAGTCGGGTACTATCTTAAATAATATGGATAAACAAGTAACCGTTTTAAAAGTTTCTGAAATCAACCGCTACGTAAAGGGATTGATCCAGGGAGACCCCGGCCTGCGGGACCTGTGGGTTACCGGAGAGATCTCCAATTTCAAACATCACCGCTCCGGTCACATGTATTTCACTGTAAAAGACGAATATTCTTCACTACGCTGTGTTTTTTTTCGCCGGGAAAATCTGCGCTGCCCCTTTAACCCGGAAGACGGAATGGAAGTTATCCTGCACGGCAATCTATCGGTGTACGAGCCGGCCGGAGCTTACCAGCTTTATGTCCGGGAAATGGAGCCGGCCGGAATGGGCTCTTTGTTTGTTGCCTTTGAACAACTAAAGAAAAAACTCGGGGAAGAAGGACTGTTCAATACTACTCACAAAAAAGAATTACCCCGGGTTCCCCGCAAAATCGGCCTGGTTACTTCTCCCAGTGGCGCGGCCTTGCAGGATATTATGCTGACTATTAAAAAACGCTTTCCTCATGTTCATCTATTAGTGGTGGAAAGCCTGGTCCAAGGGGCAGGTGCGGCCACTGATATCGTCCGTTCACTCAAACTTTTAAATAACAAAAATGATATCGATCTAATCATCTTGACCCGTGGAGGCGGCTCTTTGGAAGACTTGTGGCCCTTTAACGAAGAAATTGTGGCCAGGGCGATTTTTAATTCAGAAATTCCGGTCATCTCTGCTGTCGGTCACGAAACAGATTTTACTATAGCCGATTTTACTGCGGATTACAGAGCTCATACCCCGACTGAAGCCGCTGCTGCAGCGGTGCCGGTGAAACAGGATTTATTAGAAAACATCAGGCAGTTGCAGGAAAGAGCGGCTCTAGCCTTGAAAAACAGGGTTCAGCAGGAAAAACAGCGCCTGGATCATACTGTCAGCGAACGTTTTTTCAGGCATCCTGGTGAGCGGATTGAACAGGCAAAAGAAAAACTAGGCAGGCTCGAATACGAGCTGAAGCGGGAAGTTGTGCGCTTGCTCCAGGTTAAAGGGATGAAGCTCAATGCCCTGGTTGATAAAATGGAAAGCTACAGCCCCCTGAAAGTGATGAGCCGCGGCTACAGTTTTTGTCGTGATGAAGAAGGCAATATTATACGTTCAGTAAAAGATATCCGCATCGGCCAACTCTTAAAGCTCAGTTTCAAGGATGGCAGAGCCGATTGTCGCGCGGAAAACAAAGAGGAGGGCGGTAGTGTTGACCAATAACAAAAAAATTGAGGATATGACCTATGAAGAGGCGGTGAAAAAACTGGAGGAAATCGTGCAGCGTTTGGAGAATGCTGAAATACCGCTGGAAGAATCACTTTCATCTTTCCAGGAAGGAATTGCCCTGTCAAGGTACTGCCGGGAAAAGCTGGCCGAAATCGAATACCGGGTAGAATATCTCTTAAAAGAAGAACAGCAACAATCCCTTGAAGATATAGAAAACGAGGAATTAAGTAAACACAGCGAGAATAACGGTGGGGTAGAACATGAATGAGATCGATCAATACTTGAGTGAAAAACGGGATCTAATCAACCGGGCCCTGGAAGACTGTCTTCCCAAAAACAGGCCGTCTGCTGTGAGAGAAGCGATGAACTACAGCCTGAAAGCGGGAGGCAAGAGGCTTAGGCCGATATTGACCCTGGCGGTGGCAGAAACCCTGGAACATGAAGATAGCTCTGTAATGGATGTAGCCTGCGCCATGGAACTGGTTCATACTTACTCACTGATCCATGATGATTTACCGGCAATGGATAACAGCGACCTGCGGCGAGGCAAACCCACCTGCCACCGTGTATACGGTGACGGTATTGCTGTGTTGGCCGGTGATGCCCTGTTAACCCTGGCTTTTGAGATGCTCGCCGGTTATGGCGAAAAGGTGAGTTCTCCGGATAAAGCGCTTAAAATAACTGCCGAACTTTCCAGGGCGGCCGGGGTTAACGGTATGATTGGCGGGCAAAACCTTGATCTTGAATCTGAAGGAAAAAGGATCAGCGAAACAGAATTGGAAGAAATGTCGAGCATGAAAACAGGAGCGCTTTTGAAAGCTTCTGTAATCAGCGGGGCGATAGCAGCTGGTGCTACTGAAGATGAAGAAAAAATACTTACAGAATACGCTCTTTGTATTGGGACAGCCTTCCAGATCGTTGATGATCTACTTGATCACGAAAGCAGTGCAAACGAGATCGGTAAACCCACCGGGGCTGACCGGGAACGTTTTAAGCCCAATTACCCCGGAATACTTGGTATTCAAGAAGCCAGGCGACGGGCAGAAACTTTACACGAGCAGGCGCTTGCCTCCCTTAAGAGACTGGGTAAATCTACGGAATTGCTGACCGGGCTTGCCGGTAAGATGGTCTACCGGAAAAAATAAGCAGGCACCAATTCTAGATGCGGCACGGACTTTAGCAAACAAAATAAGTGTTAAAATAGGCATGCAGCAGAAGTAGTCTGCTGTGATAAAAACCCCAGTTGTCTGTCTGAAAAGCTTATGCTATTATATATTTGCGAAGACGGCATAAGTGGTGCAGTATTCTAGTTGGCGCCCCTTTCCGAAAACGGGCCTAAAAATCCGTTAAGGGCACATCGATGAAGTTCCTGGTGGCGGCTGCCGAAGCCCAGTCGGGAGCTGCTGCTGGGAGTTAAGAAGGACGGGGCGATCTACAAAGGCATGTAGGCGTTGACCCTGCCTTCGCGGAGACCCAATGTCCGTGGCGGATTGTTGTAAAACAAAAGGCTACGGCTTGGGAAGAACCTGCATGCGGTACGAAGCTGTGTGCAGTGTAGCCTGCCTTGAGTGGAAAGGGAGGAGGAGGTAAAGCT
>CAYXQO010000050.1:0-9846 GCA_964467475.1 uncultured Syntrophomonadaceae bacterium | reverse complement strand
AACGGGTTTTTTATATGTTTCACTTTGTCGGTCCCTCATGAAGGAGGGACTTTTTGATGTATAAGAAAAGTGGAGTAGTAAAAAGTATTGCCATCAGTTTAGTTGCTTTATTGTTAATGGTAGGGGCAGGGTTTTACCTGTTTACCGGTGAAGAGGAAGCTGTTTCTGAGAGCAGTATAGTGGAGGCTGCTCAAGATGAGCAAAGTAAAGATGCTGCTGCAGAAAGCAGGCAAAATGAAGACTTATCAGCAGAAAGCAAGGTAGATGAACCGGTTGAAGCAGTTGCAGAAAGTTCTGCTGAAAAGAAGGAAACAGCAGTTAAAGAAACTGAAAAAAATAGTGACGAAAAAGCTCCGGAAAGCGAAGTAGAAGATAAAGAAGCTGAAGAAAACAGGAAAGAAGCGGAACCGGGTGAGACAGCTGAAGCTAAAGCTGCCGAAACAGACGAGCAGCCTGAAGCGGAAGCTGATTCGAGTAAAGAGCTGCAGGCCAAAGTTGAAGAGAGCAGTGAAACAAAGGAAGCTGAAAGTGGTTCAGTTGACAGCGGCAGTGAAGCACCGGCTACCGCGCCTGAAGCAACGGCTGAAGAAAGCACCGCAACAGAAGAGCCTGAACCTGAGGAAGAGCCTGAACCGGAAGTTGCAGCACCTTCATATTCCTGGGGATCCTCCAGCAGTTATACCTTCAGGATGGAAGTAGAAATTAGCAATGAAGGCGGGGATGCGGCAAATAACGTTACTGTGTCCGTACCCTTCCTGGAAAACAGGTCGCCGTACCAGGAAACTTCTCTGCGCTCAGTCAATTATGACCTGGTAGATAACTCTGGCAGGATGCATACATTTGAGCTTGGCGTGATCAACCCCGGGGAAACAAAAACCGTGGTAGCTGATTTTGATATAACGGTGCGCCAGGTTTCGCTTAACGGGACGAATGAAACAGTTGAAAAAGCCCGCCAGGCATTTGAAGAATATGCGGGCAGCGGTAACTGCCGGGAATTGGCCCTTGGTTTTGTTAGCAGGAGCAGGGAGCTTGGTGTTGAAGCCAGGGAAGTAATTGGCTTTGCCCGTCCGGAACGGGGTCCGATGACCCCGGGTTCACTGGCCGGGGCCAGGCACAGCTGGGCTGAATTTTACGTCGATGGCCTTGGCTGGGTTCCTGTTGATTTGACCTTCGGTTATTTTGGAGAATTTCCCACGACCTCGCATGTAGTGGAAAGTTACAGCGATCAATCGATTAGTGTCAGCTACAGCGGAGGTACTTTAAGTGCCGCCTGGAGAAATGGGATACGCTAACTACATCCCTCCTTCAAGATTAGATGTTAGTTAGTTTATGAAAGTGGCCCCGGTCCTCCACTACCGGGGCCGCTTTCTTTTTGCGGGGAAGCTTTAACTCCCTGCTTTTTTCATCTCGTCAACGCCCTCATTTTGGTGTAAACTATTAAGGGTATTGTTATTAATTAAACTTCGGTGCCACCGGTTTAAAAGCCACCAGGTCAACTAATAATGGCAGAAAGGAAAAGAAGCAAACGATGAAGCCAAAATTGCCGCTAAAAAGGGCGATAGCATATGCTACCGGGCAGCTTGGATGGGCGCTGGTAATCGGGATTATAATCAACTACCTGGTTTACTTCTACCTGCCCCCGGGTGGAGCGGGACTGCCCCGTTTAATCCCCGAAGTTTACTTTTTCGGCTTTATCTCCATCATTGGGTTGATTACCATGGGCGGGCGGCTGCTTGATGCTGTTACCGACCCCTGGATAGCCAGTCTTTCCGACCGGTCCGGTGCTCGCATGGGCCGGCGTAAGGCGTTTATGGCTGCAGGGGGACTGCCCATGGTCGTACTCATGTTCCTGGTGTTCAACCCGCCTCACGCGGAATCGATTTCTTTTAACCTGGTCTGGCTTAGTGTAAGCGTTTTGCTCTTTTACATAGCCTTTACCTCCTACAATGTGCCCTATACCGCCCTGGTGGCGGAGCTGGGCCATAATCCACAGGAAAGGCTGAACCTCTGCACCTATATTTCGGTGACCTATTTTTTGGGCACGGTGATCGCGGCTCAGGCACCGGTGCTTTTCGGCATCGTTGAAGATATGTTTGGCCTTTCCAGGGTAGAGGCAGTGCAGACCACCTTCGGCTTGCTCGGGCTTGTGGCCCTGGTCTGTCTATATGTGCCGGTGTTTTTAGTCGATGAGAATAAGTACAGCGCCGGGGAACCCTCTTCTACTCCCCTGCTTGAATCCTTAAGGTTAACTTTTCGCAGCCGTCAGTTTGTCATTTTTGCCCTTTCTGACCTGGTTTACTGGATTTTTATGACTATTTTGCAGACAGGCCTGATTTATTACGTGACGGTGCTGCTGCGCCAGCCCGAGGACTTTTATTCCTTCTTGTTTATCTTGATGATGGGCGGTTCTTTTATTTGCTACCCGCTGGTTAACCTGGTGGCCAAGAAAACCGGGAAAAAACCGGTGCTGCTTTTTTCCCTGGCTCTTTTTTCCCTGGCCCTGCTGCTGACTACCCAGGCCGGCCTGGACTGGATTCCCCTGCCGCTGGCCATGCAGGGGTATGTCCTGGTCTTTCTTGCCTTTTTCCCCCTGGCTGCTTACGGGATCCTGCCCAACGCTATTGTAGCCGATCTTGCCGAAAACGACTCCCTGCGCACCGGCAGCCACCGGGAAGCGATCTACTTTGGGGCCCGCAATTTCATGATGAAACTGGGCCAGATGATCGCGATGCTGGTGTTTACCTCCCTGCTTGTTTTTGGCAGGGATGTGGGCGACGACCTGGGAGTCAGGTTGACCAGCCTGGCCGGGGTGGCCTTTTGTATTCTCAGCCTGGTCTTTTTATATCTTTACAAGGAAAAAAGAGTGCTTGCTGAATCGGCCCGTTTGAAGGAAGAAGCAGGGGAAAGGCATGATATTTAAACCAAAAAAGGCAGGGATATTTTGCTGATTGTTCATTCAAGAGCGCCGGGCAGGGTTAACCTGATTGGCGAACACACTGACTATAACCTGGGCTGGGTCCTGCCGGTAGCAACCGGCATGGGCATATCTTTAAAGGCAGCGTCCCGCAAAGATGACCAGGTCAAGGTTTACGCTGGCGACCTGGCAGAAAAGGGTTCTTTTTCGCTTGCCACTCTTACCCCTGAGAACAGGCAGGGTGGCTGGCTCGATTACCCGGCCGGTGTTTTCTGGGCTTTGAGGGAAGCAGGTTACCCGCTTTCCGGGGCCGAGCTTAGCTTTGGAGGCGATATCCCGGTGGGCTCGGGCTTGAGTTCTTCCGCCGCCCTGGAAACAGCTACCGCTGCAGCTCTCGACCGGCTTTTTAAGCTTAACCTTTCCGGCAGGGAGTTGGCCCTGCTGTGCCAGAAGGCAGAGAATTACTACGTAGGCGTGCAGTGCGGGATAATGGACCAGTTTGCCTCCATGCTTTCACGGCAAGGCCATGCCCTCCTGCTCGATTGCCGCTCCCTGGAATATGATTATGTCCCCCTCTCCCTGGAGGGCCAGATCCTGGCAATCATCGATAGCCGGGTCAAGCGAAGCCTGGCCGCATCAGAGTACAACCGGCGCCGGGAAGAGTGCCGGGAAGCCCTGGATTTGATCAATAAAAAAAGCGGCAGCAACTACGCTTCCCTGCGTGAACTAACCCCGGATGTTCTGGAACGAGCCCGTATATTTTTACCGGAGAAACTTTACCGGCGCAGTCTGTTCGTGGTGGAGGAAAACCGGCGGGTCTTAGAGGCGGTGGAGGCTTTCTGTAAAAATGACCTGGCCCTGGCGGGGCGCCTGTTTAACCAGTCCCATGCCGGTCTGCGCGATTATTTCGAGGTGAGCTGCCGGGAGCTTGACTTGCTGGCAAGTATCGCCCGGGATTCCGCCGGGGTGTGGGGCGCGCGGATGACCGGGGCCGGCTTCGGTGGTTGCCTGGTGGCCCTGGTTGAAAAAGAACACCTGCCGGGGCTGCAGGCCAGGATTGCCGCTGAAACCAAAGGCTTACTGGAAAAAGAACCACATATCTACACCACTATCCCCGCCGCAGGCTGCATCGCAGGGAAGCACGGGGACGGGGGTAGTGCTTCCTAACTGGTCTGCCTGCATGCAGGCAGACCGCCCGAGGCCAGGCCTAAAGCCTTAGATGGCGAATGGCTAAAGGCTGGCCAAAGCGAAAGCCTGCAGTGCAGCTCAAGCTGCAGCAATTGTCCTATGATGAGCCGGCGCCAACCTCGGGATCGGGGATGCAGTGCGGCCTCGAGTAGCGATAAAACCAAACACCAGGCTTACTGCCTGTGCTTTCTGTTGTGCCACCTCCAGGCACTTTCGATGATTGTCTCCAGGTTTGAATAGTTCGGCGACCAACCAAGCTCTCTTTTAATCAGCTCAGATCCCGCCACCAGCACCGAGGGGTCTCCTGCCCGGCGCGGCCCGATGCGGTAGGAAATTTTCTTTCCGGTGATCTCTTCTGCCCTTTTGATTACCTCGAGCACCGTGTAGCCCTGCTCGTTGCCCAGGTTGTAGAGGGCCTGCTTTTTATGTCCCTTAAGCAAAGTTTCCAGGGCGAGGGTATGGGCGGAAGCGAGATCGCAGACATGGATGTAGTCGCGCATCGGGGTGCCGTCAGTGGTGGGGTAGTCGCTACCGTAGACGTTAAGTTCTTCTTTCCCGGAAGCTGCATTTAATATCTTAGGGATCAGGTGGGTTTCAGGTGTGTGATCCTCACCCAGGCTGCCGTCCGGGTAGGCCCCGGCGGCGTTGAAGTACCTGAGAGAAATGTAGCGCAGGTTGCCGCTTCCTTCATCACCGGCCAGGCGGGCAAGAATTTTTTCGATAAAAAGTTTTGATTCGCCGTAGGGGTTGGTAGGCTCGGTGGGGTGGCTTTCCATGATTGGCACGGCCCGGGGTTCACCGTATACTGCTGCGGTTGAAGAAAAGACCAGGGCTTTGGTGCCCGCTTCCTCCATTGCCTTCAATAAGTGCATCGTGCCGGTCAAGTTGGGGTAGAAAGTATTCAGGGGATCCTTGATTGATGCAGGCACGATGCTTTTAGCGGCAAAATGAAGGACTGCTTCAGGGGCGGTTTCTTTTACGGCCCGGGTTAACGCTTCTTGATCCAGCAAGTCTACCTCGTAGAAGGGGACGTTTTGCGGCAGAGTGTAGCGGTGACCGGTGCTTAAATTATCAAGGACCGCTACCTCATAGCTTTTTTCCAGCAAATCTCTTACCACGTGGCTGCCGATGTAGCCGGCGCCGCCTGTAACTAAAATCATCAAAAGACCTCCCGCTTAACTTATTTTAAATATTCCAGGTATCTTTGATGGGCCTGCCACAGTTCGTTCACCATGGCATCGATTTCTTCCAGGCTTAACAGGGAAGCAGCCAGGGGGTCGAGCCGGCAGGCATAATAAACGTAGTCGGGTTTTTGTTCCAGGACTGCCTTGACCGCAAGTTCCTGCACGCTTATATGGGCCCGGTTGAGCGCTGCTAACTGCGGGGGCAGCGCGCCGGCATAAGTGGGTTGAATGCCGTTAGCATCGACCATGCAGGGCACTTCCACGCAGCAACCCGCCGGCAGGTTATCGATAAGGCTGCTGTTTTCCACGTTGCCGTAGATGCAGACAGGTTCGTTTGTTTCCATGGCCCGGATAATCGGGGCGGCATATTCAAAGGTGCGGAAATGCGCAGGGATTTCGCGCCTGCCGCCGGCAATTTCCCTGTTCCGCTTGAATTCATCGTTTTGTTCTTCGCTCCGCCTGATATATTCATTTACCGGGATCTTAAGCTTTTCAATTAGCTCTTCTCTGGGGATGAAATAGGGAACGTATTCAGCCATGTGTTCGCTTGATTCGGAGACGAAATAGCCGAAGTATTTCATTATTTCAAAGCGGACCCGGTCGGCGGAGTAAACCTGCGGGGCTTTTATCGCTTCAAAAAGCGCCGGGTAGAGGTTTTTCCCCCGGTGGGAGAGTTCTAAGAACCAGCAGAGGTGGTTGATTCCGGCGGCGCGGTAGCGCATCTCGGGGAAAGGTATGTCTGCGTAATTGGCCAGCATGGCTGCGGTTAGCTGGATGCTGTGGCAAAGTCCCACGATATTTACCGGCGTGGCCCGGTAAGCGGCCCAGAGGTTCATGGCCATCGGGTTGGAGTAATTGATCAAAAGTGCCCCCGGGCAGCGGTTTTCCATTTTGCGGCATATCTCGAGCACTACCGGGATGGTGCGCAGGGCCCGGAAGATCCCGCCGATCCCGTGGGTGTCGGCAATGGTCTGTTTCAGGCCGTATTTTGCCGGAATGTAAAAATCCTCTTTAGTCGCTTCGAGGCCGCCCACCTGGACCATGTTGATCACGTAATCGGCGCTTTCCAGCGCTTCGCTTAAATTCCCGGTGGCAGTAATCCTTGATTTTGCTCCTTCTTTCTCCAGGCGTCTTTGGGCGTACTGCTCAGATACCCGCAGACGCTCTGGATCGATATCCATCAGGGCAAATTCGAGGTTGTCTTTTAACTCCGGGTAGGTTAAAAGATCGCCTAACAGGTTGTTGGCAAACACCACACTGCCTGCGCCTACCATCGCTATTTTTGGCATGTTTTTTCTCCCTGCAGTAGTTGTTAAAGGCTACAGCAATACTACCACAGGCATAAGCGGGTGTCTAATCGCTAGGGGTTGCTTCACCCTCGATCTTTAAATCTAATTCCTCCGCTAAAATTCTTCTCAGAGAAGTTGTGAGGCCCTAGCCTCTTTTAATTTGTTAACCCCTACTTTTAATAGAGATTAATAGATAAGAGAAGGAATTAGAAACGAAAAATTGAATTTTTTATATATCTTCTTTTGTTTTGGGAAACGGGTAGGTGGTGGTGCGATGCGATATGAAAAAAAGGGTTATCTCGTTCCGGCTGAAATGTTAGCGGACGGGTTTGCCTATCACCGTATTGTTACGGATGATAGTGGTACTCCTGTTGATTATATTATTTTAGAAGTTAATGAAGTTTTTGAACAAATCACCGGTTTAAAACGGGAAAAGATTATTGATAAGCGGGCCAGCGAGGTTTTTCCTTTTATCAGTGAAGAAGATTTTGACTGGATTGGCACCTGCGGTAAGGTGGCGCTTGAGGGCGGCAGCACCAGCTTTGAAGAGTACTCCTCCTTCATGGAAAGTTGGTACGCGGTAACTGTTTACAGCAGTCAGCCGGGGTATTTCGGAATAATTGTTCGGGATATTACTTTACCCAGGGAATCAAGTAAAAGTCTTCGCAAAAGCGAAGAAAAGTACCGGGCTATGTTTGACCAATCGGTTACCGGCCTTTACCTGCACGATTTAGAGGGCAATATCGTTGAAGTAAACCAGCAGGCCTGCGAACAGGTCGGCTATTCCCGGGAAGAACTGCTTTCCCTGACGGTGTTCGATTTGCACCCCGAGAGAGCGGATACAATCAATTTGCCCCGGGATGAAATTCTGCGGTTGTGGAAGCAGTGGGAGCCCGGGGAGAGGTATTCTGTTGAGTCAGAGCATCAGCGCAAAGATGGGACCATCTTTGCGGTGCATATTTCCACCGGGAAACTGCGTTACGAAGAAAATGAATTGTTGCTGGCTGTGGTGCACGATGTGACCGACTACAAGCAGGCGGAAAAGGCGCTTCAGGACAGCAATAAGCTGCTGGCTAAATCGCAGGAGATTGCCCATGTGGGCAGCTGGATTTTAGAAGTTGAGGACAACCGCTTAACCTGGTCCGATGAAGTTTACCGTATTTTCGGGTTGCATCCGGGGGAATTCAAAGCAACCTACGAAGCTTTCCTGGAGGCAGTGCATCCCGATGACCGCAGGAAAGTGGACCGGGCTTATCAAGGGTCGTTTAAAGAGGGAAAAGAGAGTTATGAAATCGAGCACAGGATCGTGCGCAGGCACAGCGGCGAAGTTCGCTTCGTGCACGAAAAATGCACCCACGAACGCAACCGGCAGGGAACGGTGATCCGCTCGATCGGCATAGTGCAGGATATTACTGAGCGCAAGCAGTTTGAAATGGAACTGAAGAATATGCAGGCTGAGCTTGAAAAAAGGGTCAAAGAAAGGACCGCCGAACTGGAGCAGGCTAGCAGGGAGCTTGATGCTTTTACTTATTCGGTTTCACATGACCTGCGGGCGCCCCTGCGCCATATTATCGGGTTTGCCCGGATCTTGCAGGAAGATTTTACTGCAGAGCTTGATCAGCAGGCTGTTGAGTATATCAATCGAATGAGCACCTCTGCTTTGCAAATGAACAATTTGATCGATGATTTGCTCAAGCTTTCCCGGGTAACCCGCCAGGAGCTTGCGCGGGAGCCGGTTGATTTAAGCCTCCTGGTCAAGGCATATTTAGGCCAACTCTGTGCAAAAGAGCCCGAGCGTCCTGTAGAAACAGTCATCGCTCCCGATCAGGTGGTCACCGGGGACACCGCCCTTTTGCGCCTGGCTGTCACTAATTTACTTGACAATGCCTGGAAGTATACGGTTAACTCCAACCCGACCAGTATAGAATTCGGGGTAACGGAGGAAAAAGGACAAAGGACTTTCTATATTGCAGATAATGGAATCGGTTTTAACATGGAGTATGCAGGCAAATTGTTTGCCCCCTTTCAGCGTCTTCATTCAAACCCTGATTATGACGGGACAGGGGTTGGCTTAAGTATTGTATCAAGCGTGATCAAAAGACATGGGGGAGAAATCTGGGCGGAAAGCAGGCCCGGGGAAGGCGCGATCTTCTATTTTACGCTTTAATTGCCGGTTTTTCAGCCGGGAGGTATAGTTGCCGGCTGCTTTAACCGGCTTCTATGCTTTCAATTACTGCTTAGCTATGCTGCTGACTTTCATAAAGCGCGGACACTTTTTTTAGGTTTTCCAGCAGCTGCTCTTTAAGCCACTGCGGCTCTAAAACCTGCACTGCTGTGCCCCAGCTCATCAACCAGGGGAGCATTTCCGCGGCGCCGGTTACCTTGAAGGTGACCTCCGCATCACCGCCTGGCAGCATTTTTACCTCCTGGGAGTCGTGGTAGCAGACCAGGTTGAAGCGTTCGGCGATCCCCTGAAAAACTTTTATCCGTACAGTTTCGGGCTCTGCCGAATCTTCTTCATCGATATTCCACACACCCCATGCTTTGCTGTAAACATCATGGATCGAAAAGCCCTCGGGCCACCTGAAACTGCTCCCTTCCAAAATTTCTAATTCTTTGATGTGGTCCAGTAAAAAGATGCGCCGTTTTTGCCGTTCTACGCACTGTGCGACTAAATACCAGCTGTTTAACCGGCTAATTAAGCCGTACGGTTCACATTCGCGCCTGGTGATGCTCCCGTCGTAGGAGCGCAGGTAACGCATGGTTAGCCGTTTCCGGCCGCGGATGGCCTCTAAGATTTTCTTGATCTTATCCACGTTTTTGCCCGGGTCGGCCGGCTCGTGCCCGGAGACGTGGATGTGTTCCTCGATCTCTTTAAATGCGTCCTGGTAAAGGTTGATCTTGTCTAAAAGATCGCGCAGAAGGGTTTGGATTACTGTTTCGAAATGTTCTTTTAAAATGCCTCTTTGCTGGGTATAAAGACCTAAGGTCATCAGCAGGGCCTGGTTTGCATCCACGGTGGTGCTGGGAAAGTCCCCGGTAAAAAGGTAACGGGTGCCTCCGGTAGTACGCTTGGATTCTATCAGGGGCGGCACTTTGCCCGGCTCATCTTCGCAGGGTTCATCCTCTCCCCCCGGGTCTTCTCCCGGCTCAGGGGTTTCGCCATAAGCAAGCGGGTCGAACAATTTGTTCAGCCGGTGGATGGCCCGGTAGATTGTCTTGCTGCTCGGGTAACTGCCCCGCGCTTCTTCGTAAGCCTCTTTGAGATTTT
>CAYXQO010000049.1:5473-10324 GCA_964467475.1 uncultured Syntrophomonadaceae bacterium | reverse complement strand
TCTGATGCCCTGGTCCGCAATTATTTAAACAATGTTGGCAAGGGTAAAGAAATTCTCGCACCGGTGGTATTCCAGGGAGGTGTGGCTGCAAACGAAGGTATCAGGACTGCTTTCGAAAAGGCATTGGAACTGGAAGTGATTATCCCGGAACATTTTCATGTTATGGGCGCGGTTGGCGCAGGCATCCTGGCCAGGCTGGCGATGAAAGAAAAACAAGAAACCTCTTTTCGCGGGTTTTCTATCAGCGAATTGGAGTACC
Organism: uncultured Syntrophomonadaceae bacterium; assembly: GCA_964467475.1. Taxonomy (GTDB): domain Bacteria; phylum Bacillota; class Dethiobacteria; order DTU022; family DTU022; genus B1SED10-74M. The sequence goes on along the minus strand of CAYXQO010000049.1, from coordinate 10,065 downwards.
AGGCCGGTACTTTTGAATGCGACGGATGTCCTAATATCTGCGAAATTGTTAACCTTTACCTTAATGGAGAACTTTTGGCTCGCTGGGGCGGCCGCTGTGGCAAGTGGGATAACTTGACTGCGGAAGCTGCTGCTTCCGGAAAGTTAACTGCAGGGGATTAAGGCTTTTTTCTTTAAAATATCTCCTGTTTACGGCAGGAATTTTCGGTTTAATATATAAATAATAAGCAGGCTTCCATTTTTCCAATATTAGTAGATTATGCTTTTATTATTTAACTATTGCTGAACAGCTGTTGATATAATAAAATAGAAACACCTAGAGTACTTGGAATATTTAAAATTAAAGGTGGTGGTAGATGAGTGCAGCGGAGCAAGTAAGTATGTTTGAAAAGGCATACTTGGTTTTAAAAACACAAAGGGGGTATTTTAGTAATGAAAAAATGGTTGGTTTTGTTGATTATTCCAGCTTTGCTGCTCGGGTTCATGATTACCGGTTGTGAACCTGAAGAGCCGGTGGAAGAACCGGTTGATGAAGAACCCGAAGAACCGGTTGATGAAGAACCCGAACCCGAACCGGTTGAGCAGGCAGTATCGGTAGCCATTGGTGCAGAGCCGGAAAGCCTTGACCCGTTAAGAATGAGTTCAGCTCCGGCAGCTACCGTATCGGAGCACATGGCAGAAAACTTGATTTATTTGACCGAAGACGGTGAGCTTGATCCTGCCCTGGCTACAGATTGGGAAATTGAAGATGACGGGATGTCTTACTTAATTGATCTGCGTGAAGGGGTCACCTTCCACGACGGAGAGCCCTTTAACGCTGAAGCTGTCAAGTACAACCTGGACCGCTTCATGGGCAAAGGCGAATTTGAAGGCGTAGACCAGGCTGACTTTGCATTCCTGCTTGGTGAAGTCGACGAAGTGGAAGTAGTCGATGAATACCAGATCAGGATTCACATGGAAGAACGTTTTGCGCCGTTGATCACCCATCTTTCCCATTCCTTTATCGCCATGCACAGTCCGGCAGCTTTAGAAGCGCTGGATGAAGGCGAAGAAGTGGAAGCTCCCGTGGGTACCGGTCCCTATAAGTACGCCGGCTGGGATCGCGGTGAGCAGATTGTCATGGAAAGGAACGAGGACTACTGGGGCGACGTGCCTGAGATTGAAGAAGTAACCTTTAAGTTCGTTCCCGAAGGCAGTTCCCGGGTGATTATGCTTGAAACCGGGGAAGTTGACGCGTTAATGGATGTTCCGTTTGCTGAAATCGAAAGGCTCGAAGGAGAAGAAGGCATTAACGTAGTTTATGAAGAAAGTGTTCGCTGTGTCTATATCGGTTTGAACGTTGAAAGTGAGCTTTTTAAGGATAACAAGGAACTGCGTCAGGCATTGAACTATGCGGTTGACAAACAGGGCATTGTTGATGCTATCTTTGAGGGAGCATATGAACCGGCAACCGCACCGATCCTGCCGCCTGTATTTGGTTATGAAGAAGTAGGACCGTACGAGTACGACCCGGAAAGGGCGCAGGAACTGATGGCCGAAGCCGGTTATGAGGATGGTTTTGAAATGGAGCTTTTCCACCCGGTAGGCCGCTATCCGAGAGACGAGACGGTAGCAGAAACCATCCAGGGCATGCTTGCAGAAGTTGGCATTGAGGCTAACCTGACCACCTATGACTGGGGCACTTACCTTGATATGGTCGGCCAGGAAGATCCTGCCGATCGTGAAGATGATGCCTACATGCTCGGCTGGGGCACTGTAACCTGGGATGCCGACTACGGTCTCTTTCCCCTGTTCCACTCTGAAGAGTGGCCGCCGTCCAGCAACCGTTCCTACTACGCTAATGAAGAAGTAGATGCCCTGCTGGAAGAAGCAAGAAGAGAAATGGATCCGGATGTGCGTGAGGAAATTTATGCTGAAGCACAAGAGATCATCTGGGAAGATGCACCGTGGTTGTTCCTTTATGACCAGGTCCAGGTTAACGCTGAACTTGACCGGGTCGAAGGCTTAATTCACCATCCGCTGGAAAACATCTCTGTCTGGGATGCGCGCATAGTTGAGTAATAGTTGAGTAAACGAAAGATAGCCCGGAAAATCATTCCGGAGTACAGCTAGTAACAGGCTAGGGGCAGGGTGGAACAGCTTGAGTGTCGCAATTACCCTGCCCCTTTAAAATAACTGGCGCCAATATTTTTAAAGTTATTTTTTCACAGAGGGAATTTTAGTATTTATTTATTCTTTCTTATCGATTATAATGATTAAGACCGGTTTTTGGAGATACTTAGTTTGGGGGTTAACTTATAAGTGTATGCCTACATAGTCAGAAGGCTATTGTTAGCCGTTCCTGTATTAATCGGCGTATCTATCCTTGTCTTTTCCATTGTTCGGTTTATTCCTGGTGATCCCGCCAGGGTAATAGCCGGGGTTCAAGCCCCCCAATCTGCTGTTGAGAGGGTTCGCAGAGAGATGCTTTTAGACGAACCCTTGCACACACAGTACTTTGTTTACATGGGTAATCTTCTCCAGGGTGATATGGGCAGGTCTGCCTTTACCCGCAGGCCGGTAGCAGTTGAACTGTACGAGCGTTTTCCCAACACCCTGATTCTTACTGTAGCGGCTTTGGGTATAGCTACAGTTCTTGGCATGAGTGCCGGCATAATTTCTGCTACTAAGCGTTATTCCTTGTTTGACAATTTTGTAATGCTTTTGGCCTTAGCGGGCATTGCAATCCCGGTTTTTTGGCTGGGGTTGATGTTACAGCTCTTGTTTTCAGTAAACCTGGGCTGGCTGCCATCGAGTGGTATGGATACCTGGCGTCATTTGATCCTGCCGGCGCTCACCCTGGGCCTGGCTACGACTGCCCTGATTGCCAGGATTACCCGCTCGAGTATGCTCGATGTCCTGGGCCAGGACTACATCAACACGGCCCGTGCGAAAGGGCTGGTTGAGCGGATCGTAGTTTACAAGCATGCTTTAAAAAATGCCCTGATCCCGGTGGTTACTGTTATGGGGTTGCAGTTTGGGATTTTGCTCGGCGGGGCCGTTTTGACCGAATCTGTATTTTCCTGGCCCGGTGTGGGGAGGCTCCTGGTTGATTCAATTCTCGCCCGTGATTATCCGGTTGTGCAGGGCGCTGTCTTAGTTCTGGCCTTATTCTTTGTCTTAATTAACCTGGTGGTAGATATTATTTACGCCTTGCTCGATCCCCGGATCACTTATGGCACGCAAGAGGGGGACTGATTTTGCGGAAAGAAAAAGTGGATCAGATAAGTCAGCTTGACACTCCGAAAAGTGATTCGGAAATTCGCCAGGTATGGCGGCACTTGCGCAAAAACCGCATGGCCATGATCGGTCTGGCGATCCTGTTTATATTTTTGATCACGTCAATATTTGCCCCTTACCTGACCCCTCATGATCCGGTGAAGCTTGATTTGATTAACGCCGTGCAACCTCCCTCCAGTGAGAATTTAATGGGAACTGACTGGCAGGGGCGGGACGTTTTTTCCCGGATACTTCACGGGGGGCGGATTTCACTGGCCATCGGTTTTATTACCGTGATCATTGGTTTGGGAGTAGGTATACCGGTGGGCACCCTGTCCGGTTACTTTGGAGGTAAACTTGATTTATTTGTCCAGCGGTTGATCGATATTATGCTTGCTTTCCCCGGGATCCTGTTAGCGATAGTGGTGGTGGCAATATTAGGCGTCGGGGTGGAGCAAGTAATGATTGCGGTAGGTATATCAACGATACCGATATATACCCGTTTGGTGCGGGGTTCAGTCCTTTCGGTTAAAGAAGAGGGCTATATCACCGCAGCCAGGGGGTTAGGTATCGGTGATGCCCGTATAGTTGTTCGCCATATTTTGCCTAACTGTCTTGGCCCGATTATCGTGATGTCCACATTTCGGATTGCTACATCGATTCTCTGGGCTGCAGGACTTGGTTTCTTAGGTCTTGGCGCTCAGCCGCCCGATCCCGAGTGGGGGGCAATGTTAAGCCGCGGACGCGAATATATGCGGGCCGCGCCATATTTAACTACTTTTCCCGGAATGGCAATATTTTTACTGGTGCTCGGGTTTAACCTGATTGGGGATGGTTTGCGTGATGCCCTGGACCCCCGTTCCCGCAGATATGGTTAAAGGATCTTAGTATAAGCGCTAAAGGGATGCTGCTTGCCGGCAAGAAAATAGTATATTTATCTATCTGAAACAAAAATTTCTCCGGGGTTTTAGTAAAGGACGGTAACTAAATGGAAGAACTTTTGAGAGTGGAAAATTTACAGACCACATTTTATACTGACGAAGCTGTCATTCGCGCTGTTGACGATGTTTCATTCAGTGTTAAACCGGGCGAGGTTATAGGATTGGTCGGCGAATCCGGCTGTGGGAAAAGTGTAGCTTCCTTAAGTATTATGAGGTTGATTCATTATCCTCCCGGGAAGATTGAAGGCGGCAAAATCTATTTAGAAGATCGGAATCTTTTAACGCTCAGTGAAAGTGAAATGCGCAATATCAGGGGCAATGAAATTGCTATGATCTTCCAGGAGCCGATGACCTCCCTAAACCCGGTTTACAAGATAGGCGACCAGGTTGGTGA
>CAYXQO010000049.1:0-5373 GCA_964467475.1 uncultured Syntrophomonadaceae bacterium | reverse complement strand
AGGAGCCGATGACCTCCCTAAACCCGGTTTACAAGATAGGCGACCAGGTTGGTGAAGCGATTCGTCTCCACCAGGGTCTTGAAAAATCTGATGCCTGGAAGGAAGCAGGCAGGATGCTTGACCTGGTGGGTATCCCCAGGCCCAATGAAATCCTTGATAACTATCCCCACCAGTTAAGCGGCGGTATGCGTCAGCGGGCGATGATTGCAATGGCCCTTTCCTGCAATCCGAAACTTTTAATTGCCGATGAGCCGACCACCGCCCTGGATGTAACTATCCAGGCGCAGATCCTTGAATTGATGAGGGATTTGAAAGAGAAGATAAACACGGCCATCGTATTTATTACCCACGACCTGGGTGTGATTGCCGAGATGGCCCAGTACGTGGTGGTCATGTATACCGGCAAAGTAGTTGAACAAGCTGACGTAGAATCAATTTTTAATAACCCTCTCCATCCTTACACTGCCGGCTTGATCAATTCCAAGCCAAGGCTCGAAGAGGAAAAAGAAGTGTTGGATTATATACCGGGTAATGTGCCCAACCCAATGGCTATGCCCCGGGGGTGTGCTTTCCACCCCCGCTGCCGGGAAGTGATGGAAGTTTGCCAGCAGGAAATGCCGGAGCTGGTTGAAACAAAACCCGGCCACCAGGTTAGATGTTGGTTGTATCAAAAGCAGAAGGCAACAGGGGAAGGGGTGAAATAAATGGAAACCCCTGAGCAAGTGATCACTGTCGAGGGCTTAAAGAAGTATTTTCCAATCAGGGCCGGGGTATTTTCCCGGGTAACCGGCTATGTTAAAGCGGTTGACGGGATTGATTTTAATGTCAGATCGGGGGAAGCCTACGGTTTAGTTGGCGAATCAGGCTGTGGTAAGTCAACGGCCGGCATGTCTGTTTTGAAACTGATCAACCCTACTGCCGGTAAAGTTGTTTACAAGGGACATGATATTGTTGCCATGGGTGAAGATGAAATGCGTAAAATGCGCCGGGAAATGCAGATTATTTTCCAGGACCCGTACAGCTCGCTTAATCCCCGGATGAGTGTGGGTGAAGCAATCGGGGAATCCTTAGAGGTTCACGGTATAGCTACCGGGAAGGAACGAAGGGATCGGGTTATATCGGTGCTGAAAGAATGCGGCCTTGATGAGCACCACTTTCGCCGTTATCCCCATGAATTTTCCGGGGGACAGCGCCAGCGTATCGGCATAGCCCGCGCTTTGGTTCTGGAACCTGAGTTTATTGTGGCAGATGAACCGGTTTCTGCCCTTGATGTTTCAATCCAGTCCCAGATTATCAACTTGCTCGAACGCTTACAGGAAAAGTACGGCCTGACCTTCCTGTTTATTTCCCACGATTTAAGTGTGGTTAAACATATTTCAGACCGGCTAGGGGTAATGTACTTAGGGCGTATTGTTGAAGATGCACCTAAAAAAGAGCTTTACAGCTCGCCTAAGCATCCTTATTCCCAGGCTCTTCTTTCCGCAGTTCCGACGATGGAGCCTAAAGTGAAAAAAGATCGCATTATTTTAAAAGGTGACGTGCCCAGCCCGGCGAACCCGCCGTCCGGCTGCACTTTTCACACTCGCTGCCCCTGGGTTGAGGAAAATTGCCGGAATGAAGTTCCTTCCTTAAAAAAAGTGGGCACGGACCATTATGTTTCCTGTCACCTGGTTAAAGAAGTCAGCTAAGTTTTTTAATGGTAACTAGTGGAGGGTGTGGCGAGGATGAAGGCAACATTTGCGCACATGGGCACACTTACCCCGATTATAGAGTTGCTGGTCGAAGATCTCGGCCATGAAGCGATTACCCCGCACCGGCCGACCCGGCGGACCCTTACCATGGGGGCCAAGTACGCTCCTGAATTTGCCTGTATTCCCTTTAAAATTGTTCTGGGCACCTACTTAGAAGGCCTGGAAAAAGGTGCCGATTTGCTTATGAGCGGCGGTGGTTACGGCCCCTGCAGGGCCGGTTTGTACGGTGAACTGCACAGGCGCATTTTGCGGGACCTGGGTTATGATTTTGACTTTATCTTTTTTTGGCCGCCTTTGCGAAAACCAGGCCATTTTATCTGCCAGCTGCAAAAACTCAAAGGGAAGCATTCCTGGAGCCACCTTTGGCGCACCGTTAAAAAAGGCTATTCCAAACTCAAAATCTACGATGACTTGGAATTGCTGGCCCAGTCCAAGCGGCCGCGTGAAATCAACCATGGTTCTATCTCTAAGGCCTTTGCAAGGGCCATGGAAATAATGCGCCCGGCAAAAACCGAATCTGCTATTGAAGAAGCCGGTGAAGAAGCCCGCCGGGTTTTAGAGGAAGTTCCGGTCGATGAGGCCAGGAAGCCTCTTAAGGTAGGGGTAATTGGTGAGATTTACGTGCAGCTTGAACCGTTTGCCAACTTTTACGTGGAAGAGCAGCTGGGGCACCTGGGGGTAGAAGTAAGACGTAGCATTTATTTAACCAGCTATACCCGCCATGATGTTTTATCTACCAAAGGCGATATGGGCAGTCGCAACCTGGCCATGCCTTATCTTGCTCAAAAGATTGGTGGGCACGGGCAAAACAGCGTGGGTGACATTATTCGCTATTCCAAGATGGGCTATGACGGGGTAGTGCAGCTCGCTCCCTTTTCCTGTATCCCCGAAATTGTCGCCAAGAGCCTGGTCCCCCGCTTAAGTCAGGAGTACGGGATCCCGGTTTTGACCTTATTTATTGACGAACATACCGGTGCGACGGGAGTGCAGACCAGGCTTGAAGCTTTCGTCGACTTAATGCAGCAGCGCCGCTCGGGGGATGTCAGGGCAAGTGCCCGACTGGCTTGAGTGAACAAGCGCTTGCGGCTCATATTATTGCCTCCTGCTTTTTTTAAGCGCCTTTTTTCATTTATTTCCTAAAAAAATATTAAAATGGAGTGAAATCCAGGTTGCAGCTTAAAATAGGGCCAATTAATGTTTGCCCGGGGTTGGCCCTGGCCCCGATGGCCGGAATTACAGATCAACCCTTTCGCCTCCTGGCGAAGGAGCAGGGTTGCCCCCTGGTATATTCAGAGATGATCAGCGCCAAGGGGCTTTATTACAATCCCGGCAGGCAGCGATTCTTGCTGCATTTTACCGAAGCAGAGAGGCCGATTGGCTTTCAGCTTTTCGGCTCAGACCCCGGTATAATGGCGACAGCGGCGCGTAAACTTGAAGAGTTGGGCCCGGACTTTATCGACCTCAACCTGGGCTGCCCCACCCCGAAAGTAGTCCGCAACGGGGACGGTGGCGCTCTTCTTCGCACACCTGAGCTGGCTGGAGAAATATTTAAAGCGGTTGCTGAAGCCGTTTCCTGCCCGGTAACCGTAAAAGTGCGAAAAGGTTGGGATGAAGGAGAGATCAGTGTTTTTGAGATTGCCGCCCGGGCGGAAGCTGCGGGGTTAAAAGCAATTGCCGTCCACGGGCGTACGGTAAAGCAGGGCTATAGCGGTCATGCGGATTGGGATATAATCCGGCGCATCAAAGAGTCTGTCTCCATCCCGGTAATCGGCAACGGTGATGTTGTATGTCCTGATTCTGCGGAAGCAATGCTTTCCTCTTGCCGCTGCGATGGAGTGATGATCGCCCGGGCCGCCCAGGGAAATCCCTGGATTTTTAAGGCGGTTAAAGCCCGGCTCGAGGGTTCACGCCCGCCGGAGGCTCCCGGGATTGATCAAGTGGTTGAGATGGCAATCAAGCATTTGTCCCTGCTCACTGAATTAAAAGGTGAGCCTGCGGCGGTCAGGGAAATGCGCTCACATGCCGTCTGGTATATAAAAAGTTTTCCGGGAGCTGCTTCCGCCAGGAGAAAGTTGGTCCAGGCAGAGTCCCGGGAAGCAATGGAAAACCTCCTTAAGGAGTATTCCTTGTACGTGCGAAAAGTCCTTTCCGAAAAAAAAGAACAACCATAAACCCTGGCCTCCCGGGCGACATATAAGTTATTGCTACAAGTTTGCATTAATAGTAAAATGATAGCGGTCACATTTTTGTGCACGCCCGAGATGGAGGAAGTTTATTGGCAAATGAGCGTATGTTTCGCGTCGGCGAAAAATTAGTCAGCCTTGACAAAGCTACCCGCTTGATTGAAAGAACCCTAAAATTGCGCGAACAGGGTTTTTCCCAGCAGGAAGCAGCCAGGCGCCTTAATCTTGATCGCAGTTTTGTGTCAAGAATTGAAGCTGCCGGCGAGGTGCGCAAGGGCAGTAAGCTTGCGGTAATTGGTTTTCCCCTGGCCAACTCAGGTGAACTGACCGACCTCTGCAACTCTTACGGGTTAGACTTTGTCCTGGTGCTTGATAACCGGCAGCGCTGGAGTATGGTTAAAGATGAGCAGGCCCTTGATTTTTTTAACCAAATATTTGAGATGATTGCCCGCCTGCGCGAGTATGACACCCTGGTGATGATTTCTTCGGAGAAGTGGTATCACCTGGCTGAAGCTTTGCTCGATATCCAGATAATTTATATTGATTTAGGCCCCACCCCAATCCAGGAAGATCGCTATCTTGACTCAGAACAGTTAAAAAGCGTGCTGGATGCGGTGCTGGGTAAAAATGCGAAAGGAGACCGGTAGAGTTGAAACACATAGTCGGAATTAGCCTCGGTTCCTCAAAAAGGAACCATGTCGTTACCGTGGAACTAAAGGGCGAGCAGTACAAAATAGAGCGTATCGGGACCGACGGTGATATGAATAAGATGATCGAGATCATCAAGGAACTTGACGGCGTGGTGGATGCATTCGGCCTGGGCGGGATGGATCTTTATATTTATGCTGTCGATCGGCGTTATGAATTCAGGGATTCTCGTAGAATATTTCGGGCGGCGGAAAAAACCCCGATTGTTGACGGGTCGGGGTTAAAAAATACCTTAGAGCGAAGATCTATAGAACAGCTCCACCAGGAAACCGATTTGTTCGACGAACAAAAAAAAGTATTATTGATGTCTGCTATGGACCGGCTTGGCATGGCCCAGGCTTTTGAGAAGGCAGGCTGCAAAATGATTTACGGGGACCTGCTTTACGTCCTGGGTTTGCCGGTACCACTTTATTCTTTGAAAAGCCTGGCAGCAGTCGCCCGCGTCCTGGCTCCCCTGGTGGGACAACTTCCTTTTTCCATGGTTTATCCCACTGGCAGCAAACAGTCGATCAACAAGCCTCGTTATACACGCTATTTCCATGAATGCGACATTATCGCCGGCGATTTCCACTACATTCATCGCTATATGCCGGAAGAGTTGCCTAAGAAGATCATTGTTACCAATACGGTCACCAAAGATGACCTGGAATTCTTGCGGGAGCGCGGCTTGAAAACATTAATCACCACTACGCCTGAAATGGAAGGCCGCTCTTTTGGGACCAATGTGATGG
>CAYXQO010000048.1:0-10854 GCA_964467475.1 uncultured Syntrophomonadaceae bacterium | reverse complement strand
CATTTTCATAAGGTTATCCTGCCAGACTATACAAATATAACTTGCTTCGGCAAGGTCGTCAAATCTTTTTATCAGCGCAAAGTTAAGCAAACAGTCAAACTAATTAAATTTTGTTTAAGCCAATTTTAGGGGCAGGAAAAAGAAGTTTTACAGTGAATTATTTGCAAGGGTTTTTAAAAGAGAAGATACCAGAAAAGAGGTGTGACCAATGAAGAAGGTTTTGCTTTTATTGTTAGCAATGTTGTTTGTCGGGGCAATTTCTTTTTCCATTACCGGCTGTAACGGTGATGAAGCGCCCCAGGATGAAGTCTACGAGGAGGAGTAAAAAACGGCTTTAACAAACAAAAAAGAGATATCAAAAACCCGGGAACAATCTCCCGGGTTTTTTACGTATTCACCTTAAAGATCGGGCAACTCGTCTCCACCATCGTCCTCAGGTGGGTCGTCGTCACCGTTTAGATCGGGGAGTTCCGGTTCGGGCTCCGGCTCGGGTTCCGGTTCAGGTTCAGGCTCGGGTTCGGGCTCCGGCTCGGGTTCCGGCGCAGGTTCTGGTTCAGACTCCGGTTCCGGGTCCGGCTCCAAATCGGGCAGTTCATCGTCTGAGTCTTTTTCCCCGGGTTTTTCTTCTTCCTCCTGCAAATCAGGCAGTGCAGGTTCTTCGGGTTCCCTGGTATCACCGGGATCTTTTGACTCCACCTGCTCTTTTTCCTCTTCATCTTCTAAATCGGGCAGCTTCAACTGCTCCTCCTCTTCTTCCGCCTTTTCTTCTTCCGGTTCCCGGTGGTCCGGCCTTTCTAATTCGTCCGCGGTCTCAGGGCACTCCTCGTGATCATCCTCTTTGTCTAAGTCGGGCAGCAGCGAGTCTTCCGGCTCCGGTTTCACCTTTAACTCTTCGGGAGGGTCGTCTTCGATTTCTCTGACCATCTCTTCAATACTCAGTTCTTCTGTAACTTCTTTGCCCTGGCGGCGCATGCTTTCTTCCAGGAGGTAGCGGTTCAGCGAGATACCCGCTTCTTCGGCAGTATTACGCCTCTGTAAGTCGCTTTCAAAAATCCCGACCGCGGCATAAACGTTAAACAGGTGCAGCTGCTCCCTGATGAAGGCGGCCAGCTGTTCCGGGTCCAGGTCAACTTCCGCGTTCCCGGCAACCATGGTGATCATCACCAGGTTACCCGGACGGTCCGGTGCGAGGTAATTGTGATCGATTAAACCCCGCATCAAAAGGGGCAAAACGTCAAAAAGATCTTCTCCTTCCGGGCAGTCCTCCAACAGCAGCTCGGCTGTAGGATCTAAAGCCCGGTACTCTATTACTGTAAGCTCCCGGTCGTAGGCCAGCTCGAAGCTGGGGTTGACGTCAAAGACGAGGTAACCGGAAGCAGGTTCTTCGGCCCAGGGCAACATGCCGGGAGGCAGGAACATAAAAAGCAGGAACACGGCTGCGGCCACAAAACCGGCTATCGCAAAATATTTCGGCCGGCCGGGCGGAGAGGGTGATTTCGGCAGAGGGCACTCCACCTCGTCGCCCGGCTGAATTTCTCCACCGGGATGGGCCACGGTATAAAACTCACCGGCCGGGGTAAAAAGGACCAGCTCGTTTTGCTCCACTTCTAAAACCAAACCTTCGATCTTTTCCATTACCGCTGCCCCCCTTCCCCTTTGCCGGTCAGCTGCCAGGCGTAATCTTTCAGGTGAGGCAGTTCGTCACCGGCCAGCAGCAGGGCCAGCGCAATCACGTAAGCCCGGCCCCGGTCAAGCATGCGTGAAGTCACGCCCGCCTCTTCACATAATTTTTTCTTGGGCAGTTTGCCGCTATCAATAAGTGTATGCATCATTTCTTTATTTCCCGCCAGCACCTTTGCTGCCCGCTGCAAGTCTTCCCGTGTTTTTTCATGCCGTGGCTGCAGCCGGGCTACTTTCTTAAAGTCGAGATCATATTTTTGTAAAAGGCGCTTGTACTTGCCCACTTCTTCTGCTCTGGCACTGCGGTCCCAGTCTTCTTCTACCGGAGAAAGGGCGATTACCTCATCCCCCGGCAAGCTTTCTTCGGTGCCGCTGTTTTTCTGGCGGAAATAGTCGACCAGGCGCCGCTTAATCACCATGCGGGCAAAATATTCAAAAGAACTGCCCTTTTCATGGTCATGGGCATCTATGGCCTCGTTAAAGGCGATCAGGGCTACGCTCAGTTCTTCGTCATTGCTCCAGTCCAGGAAACGACGGCAGACCCTTTGTGCTTCTTTCAAAACAAAGGGGCGATAATGTTCAATCACTTTTTCCCTGGCCTGCGCGTCACCGGCAGCAGCAGGAACAAGCAACTCTTTGATCTGATCGTCACTCAACGGCAAACTCACCTCTTTTCCGGAGAAAAGAGTACAGTGCAGCCGTTTTAAGCCGTTTTACATAAATTCGTAAACCGGGCCATATTTCGGTGGCTGCACTGCACACCAGGATTCCCGAACCCTCTAGCATAGATTCTACAATCTCCCGTAAAAACCCTATTCAAGCTCTGGCAAATAAAGCATCCCGGCAAACCCGCTGATCCGGGTGGGCCGGTGCGACGCGTTCAGGTAACGCCTCCCTGCCTCATCGGTTATATGGCTGGTAGGCTCATACCGGAGCAGGTCGATTTCACCGGCTGTTAGTTCCTCGTTCTCACTTTCATCGCCAAAATCTACGCTCACCGTTTTGCCGTCACCGGAAAGCGACAGCACGGCATCCTCATCCGGGGCAACTGTCCCTTCCACCACGTCTGTTGATCCTAAATCAAGCATCCCCAGGTTAGATGCATCACCTCGAAAGACAATGGCGTCATTATCCCCTGAAGAAGCTTCACTCTCGAAACCGAAATCATCACCGGCGCTTAGGGTTTGATCCACATTCCCGTCCCATCCGGTAAAAATACTTTCCGGATCGACGGCACCGTGAAAGGTAATCGTCAACCGGTCGCCATCAAGAACTTCATCGTTATCCCCTAAGTGGTACCAGTCTATCTCGTAAACCCTGAAGTTGTCGGTTTCCACTTCCACGGGCATCTTTAGCTTCTGCCCATCCACATCTTCTGTCTGGAGCATGTCTTCAGGGACCGCCGGGCCGATTACCGGTTCGGCGTATACAGGCAAAGACTCTTGCACGGTAACATCCTGGATCGCCTTGTTTTCACCGTAAACTTGTGCCGAGCCCACTTCCAGCCGGTATTCATTATCTTCATACTCCAGCTTGAAGTCGGTTTCATTGAGGTAGGCGATCTCGTGGTTAAAGATAAAGCGCACGGTCTCTTGATCGACCAGGCTGGCCCTTATCAACTGAACTTGAATGGGGTTTTCGGTAACCAGGTTGGTGGCTTCCCCGAGGGCTGCCCCAAACAAATCGGTGCTACCGGCACTCTCCTCTAAGTTTATTTCTACAGTATCGCCGGCTTCAAAAGTGCCGGTGGGAAAGTTTAAAGTCAGCCGGTCGTATATCCCGTCACCGCGCTGATCGCTTAAGGAAGCCTGCTTTACGGTAACCTCGTTTGTTTCATTGCGCAGGGCGCTGAAATCAGCAGAATCAACCCGGCCAAAGCCGTTTCTGATGCCGTCTATATCTAAAATGACAGTGCTTTCATCAACAATTTGCCCGGCCGCTTCCGCAAAGTTAAGCTCCTCCCGGGCATCGAAACCGGTCACTGCATCAAGGCCGAAGGGGTTGCCGGCCAAATCGGTGATCCCCCGGTAAGAACCGGCCTCAGTATAGCCGGCATACAGCAGATCATCTGCTTCTAAGCTTTGCTCCTCTAAAGGCCAGGAGATTTTTACCCGGGCATCTTCTGAGAAAGCAGCAAGCTCCGCACCGGCAGGCAGGGTTTCTTTTTCCCCGCCTTCTTCTTGGGCCAGGCGGTAATGATCGCGCGCCTCTATACTGCCACTGGCATCACCTGCAGGCATCTTCTTATCAAACTCCAAGATGAGCACCGCTTTTTTCTCTTCCGCAGCCACATCATATATTTCACCGGCATACCAGGCGTTTTCAACTACCGGCTTATCAGGGTCGACTGTTCTAAAGCGCACCCTTTGATTGGGAATCACTTCTGCAAAGACATCTTCGAGCTCGCGGAAAGAAACCTCGTTTTCCCCGTAGGAAAGATCTTCTTCTAAGTCAATAACCACCTTCCTGCTTCCTTCCAGGCTCACCTGGTCGCCTGTGCCGAGAGATTCACCGTTTAAGCGGTACTTATCCCTGGCAGTATTTACCGCACCGGTAGCTAAGTCCCTGGAAAAATTAAAGCTTAGCCGGTCAGGAGCTGATAAAGCGGGGTCGAAGGAAATGATCATCTCAGGGTTTTCCCGGCCGCTGAGCGTTTTTTCATAGTCTTCTGCCATCTGGTTACCGGAAAAGTCAACTACTTCTGACTGCGGGATCCACAGCCTGTAGTCGCCTTCTTCCGGCAAAGCCTCTTCTTTTTCGAACTTAAGGCGGTAAAGGTTGCCGGACAGGTAGCTTAAACCAGCAGCGCTCCCCTCAGCCGCTTCGTAATCGTCTCTTCCCCACTTTATCTTTTCTTCTGCAAGCTCTTCTTCGTCGATTAACTCGCTGAATTCAAGCAGCACCTGCTGGCGGTCCACCACGGTAACCTTATCTACCTCCGGTCTGACTTCGTCAGCGCTGAACTCTTTAGTTTGAGAAAATTCGGCCACCGGGTTTCCGGCAAAATCCCTGATCTCCTCATCACCGGTAACCGCTTGATTAACCTCTACCTGCACGTCCCCTTGCAGGGGCACTATATCGCCTGCTGTTTCGGGGAAGGCAAACAAGAAGGTACGCAAATCTTTTGAAGGGTTGCTGATTACCACTTCGCGGTCACCGCTGCCGGAAAGCTGCTTTTCGTCAACGCGGTAACTTTGCGGGTTCAAGGCGCTGTGAGCGCTGCTCTCTGCGCCGGCAATTACAGCCTCGCTAAAAACTAGCTTAAAGTGCCGCTCGCCAAGGGGGACCACTTTTTCCACTGCCGGGTCACCTGCATCTTCAGGCACCGGTCCCAGTGTTTCGAGCTCCGGCGGGCTCTGGTAGTAATAGGAGCCTTCCTCGGTATAAACCCCGCTGATTTGCAAGCCGGCTACGCTGTCCAAAGCGCTGAACCGGTCTTTTTCACCCGTCCCGGCGGTAGCAAGGCGCACCGTTGTCCTGTCATCGCCGGCAAAAGATGCCGCCGCAGCGGGCCCTTTCAGGTTATCTTTTTGCATCCGGGTGAAAATATAGTTCTGCGGATCTAAAGCAGTCGCCTCGTCCATGGGCTGGTTGAAGCTTATCTCCACTTCCTTACGGTTGATCACTTCAACCGTTTCTATGACCGGCTTCTGCTGTAACTTATCTTCTAAAATGGCAAGCAAATCGTTTTCCACAATTTCAGGCACCGCCAGATTACCACCAAAAATAGAAAAAACAGTATTATCGCCTGCCCGGTCCCTGATATATTCTTCTAATTCTGTGGGCACTTTGTCAGAGTCCATGTAAAGGATTGGCTTTTCAAAAGATGCCGCGCCCACGGCATCGGCCAAATTATAGCCGCCTACGATGGAAAAAGAATCATCTTCAGCAAATTCACGCGCCAGCTCCAGGCTGGTCAGGAAACGGTCCTTACCGGCAAGACGGTCGATCTGATCGACCATCCCGGCCAGCTGATCGTAAACTTCCGCGCTAACCACACTTTCCCCGCCGACCACGTAGAGACGTTCGATACCCAGCTCACCAAGCATCTCTTTAGTCGTCTCAGGCACGAAGTCGCGGTTAACCAGTAAGACCGGGTCCTGCAACCGGTGGGACACTGCACCGGCAACCATTGAATCGGCCGGCGCGTAACCGCCGGTGATAAAAGCCCGGTCGGTGACGTTATCCCACAGGTTCTTACCGTGAAAAGCAATCGTCGCCGCGGTATCATAGCGATCCTCGCCCCGGACACGGGCAGCCTGATCACCTGGCTCGAAACCCAGTTCAATCACATCACTGTCCACCTGGCTGGAAAGGGCATCACGACCGCCAAGCACGTAAACAAAATCGGGCTCAAGCATGGCGATAGTTTCCTTGATCACCCCCGGCAGTCCCTCAGGCCTGGACAAAAGCACAGGCGCATCGAGCAAACCTGCCATGTAGCTTGCCGCCAAGCCGTCGGCCCACTCACCATCATCGTCACCCCTGGCAATAATCACCTCCGGGGCTCCGTCAGGATAGGCTTCCAGGGCCACCTTTGCAGAGGTTTCATAGCGGTCATCCCCGGCATGCCGGATCACCCTTTCCTCAGGGGACTCCTGGGCCAGGGTGCCTGGTAAAACCTCTCCGGTTACCGCAAGTAAAGCCACGGTTAACACAACCACTACCAGGGCTACCGGTAAAAGAAACATTTTGTTAAAATAAGCTAATTTTTTCACAGGGTATACTGCACCTCCAGGCATCGAAAAAAAATCTAACAACCGGTCACCAAACCGCCTCCCGGTTGTAAACATAACTTAATTCACGTGGTTGTATTGTAGCATATTTCAGGCATCGTTGTTGTCAGAAAATAAAACGCGGGGACGGTTCCGCGTTTCACCCGGGGAAAAGCCTGGATATAAAGCCTCTTGCCGGCTTCCAAGCGGCACGCGCAAAAAGAGGCCACCACTTTTTAATCCGCGCATAAGTTTAATTTGGAAAAATAAAGTGGAATAATCCTTCAGCGCCTTTGTAACTGATGACTGATGAAGGAAGGATCTAGATCCCGGATTGTATTTTAGAATGATTTATTTATAAAGCAACACGAACTTTTCAAAGAAAACAGGGGCGCACCCAAAGTTTCTGGAAGGAAAAAGCCCTGGAGGAACTCCCGGCCAAACTAGCAAACCCGCCAGGGATAGAAAGTTCCCGGCGGGCTTCAGGTACAAAACGCAGGGACAGGCTTTAAAGTTTTTGGCGAACCCGGTGCCGGGCATTGCCTTGTCACCTTCAATTCAGCAAAGGATTTTTTCCGCGAAAACAGGGTGAAACGCGGAACCGTCCCGGCGTTTCACCCTTTAACTAACGGACCAATAAAGATGCATCGCTCACCGCCGTGTGGCTGACCACAGCAGGGCCGCCATAAACGATAAGTGCTTCCAGGGTGTCATTCTTTGCTGTCAGGTAGCTTTCTATTTCAACCGGAACTTCCCCTGTCTGCACTAAAAGCACCGGCGCACTGTGCATAGCTGCGTTAACTCCGCCGGCCAAAGCGTCAGGGAAATTGCCGCCGAAAGCTAAGGCTGCTTTTTCCGGGGCCGGGAAAAAGGTCTCTGCTATGAGCTTAGCAGTTTCATAACGATTCTTCCCACCCAGCCTGGTCACCTCACTCACCAGGGCTTCGATCTCGGCAAAAACTGCCCCGGAGATAACACCGGTACCACCAACCACGTAAACCTGCTCGATATCATTCTCTTCGAGGTATTCTTTAGCATGATCGTTCAAACTACCGTTGCCGCTGGTCAAAATGGGGATTTTTTCTCTGGCGGCATAAGAAGAAATGGCCAGCGCATCGGGAAAGTTTCTTGAATAGGCCACGATCGCCTTACCGGAGAAATCACCCACCGCCCCGGCAATCTCGTAAGCGGTTTCCTCCCTGTTTTCACCTGAAAGGCGCTCAACCCTGTAATCGCCGAGTTTTTCCAGCTCTTCTTTTACCTCCCCTGCCACAGCGGCCTCCCCGCCCAAGATGTAAATAATGCCATCTTCTTTAAGCACCCTTACAATTTCAGCTTCTACGTCTGCGTGTAATTCATCGCTTGCAGTAATCAGTAAGGGGCCGCCTTCCTTGTAGGCAAGCACTCCCCCGGGCAGGGCATCGGCGAAATCGTCTGCACGGGCAAGCACTACCGCATCGGCTTCTCTATCATCCGGGTAGCTGTCCTTAGAAATCGCAATAGCGGTCTGGTAGCGATCTTCACCGTAAAGACGGCTCGCCACCGGAGCATAGTCAACCCTAACTGTTATGGTTTCTTTTACTACCTCTCTCTCCCCTGCATCACAGTAGGTTATTTCAGCCACATCCACTTCCAAGTCCAGGTCAATTTCTGCCAGCTTGTCTGCATCAACCATCCCGCGCTGCACCAGTTCATCTAACCACCCTTCCACGGGCAAAGTGTCTATTTCATACTCAAAATCATAGCCCTCCGGCAGGGAGATCCATTCAGGGCCGCCTCCGCCCACGTTACCGCTGGCCCGCGCGCCCGCTATTTCTGAAACATAATCCCCTGACTGGTAGCACATCCCGACTATTTTACCATCTGCCGTCTTAACCCTTAAGTCGAGATCAAACTCTTGCTCCAGTTCATAATCAAGGGACGCGCTATCATGCAAGTGCAACCAGTCTGCGAAGGCACCAAGTAAAGCTATTACCTGCCTGTTTGCAGGGCTGTACGGCAACACTTCAAGCTCTAATCCACCGCCATTTTCTTCAACCGAGAACTCCACTTCATTGAGGTCACACTGGTAATTATTCCCAGGTGGCAGGGTCACCCTCCGGTAACTCTCATATACCGAGGAAGAGGCGATCCCGGTCAGCTGGGAAGGCGCCTTGTAAAGGTAGTCTCCCGAAACATCATAACCATTAATCGTCCTTGATCTGCCTAACTGGTAATAAAGGGTTATTCCATGTTCCGGGGATAATTCACTCTTACTTCTGTGTGGGTCTATCCCTAAGTTATCGCTTTCTAAGTCTGGGTTCCTGCCCTCGATAATGAAGTGATCTACTTTTGCCAAATCTGAAGCGCTTTGTTTAGGGCTGTACCGGTAAACAGTCCCGCCCAGGCCCAATTCATGCAAATAGTCTACCTGGTAGGTCCCGTACTGGTCACTTTCTAAATCAGTAAACTCCAACCATCCCGCCTCTACCTTATTGTATGACATAACCTGGGCCGCCGGGTTCATGGTTATCCCACCGCCCATCAACCCCCACCGGGTAGTTCTTCCCCTGGTCCAGATATAATCCTCGCTGGTATAGTAATCAAACCATTTAAACATGGCATGACCGATCTCATGGGCCCAGGTCGCATAAGGGTGCTGATCTTCTAAGTAAGCCAGGTTTAATATTTCCGGGTAATTTTCAGAAACCGGGGTGGCCGGCATGGCAAAAGCGGAGCTGTTAGCATCGGGGACCAAAACCAAAATTGCTCCGTACCCTTCAACCGGTTCCGTCCAGTTCGTCGGTTCCCTATCCTTTAAATGAAGGGGAAGCACCCCCGCCTTGTCCAGGGCATCGCGAATAACATAATAACGCCAGTTATCGGGTTCTTCGATACAGTATTCATGCCAGGCGTAATCAAGCTCTATTCTTTCATCAGCCAAGAATTCTGAGACAATCTCAACGCTGCCGTATGATTGGTCAAAGAAATACTGTTCGACCATTTCCGCCCTTTCCTCCAACTCCGCCATGGAGCGGTCCGGAGAGCGGTCCGGCAGCGTCGGAATACCATCGTCCTTGTATTGCACCGGGATGTAGCCTACCCGGTAAGCTAGATCTTCGGGCACACCTGACTGCGGCTCGTATAATACGCCTATGCCACTGCCCTGGAAAAAAGTAATTAGATCCATCGCCGCACTGCCGGGGGTTATATCGATAAAGTTAAAAGCGATGCCCACATTGCTAAGCCTTTCATTAAAGACATTTGCCAAAGGACTGATATCGCTGATCTTGTTGTAATTGAGATCAAGAATGCGGATCCTGTGTAAACCTTCAAGCGGCCTGAGGTCGCTGATTTCATTAATAGAAGCCTGGAGGTAATCTAGTTCAGTCAGGTTTGCCAAAGGCGCCAGGCTTCTGACCTGGTTACTTTCAAACTGGAGATGATCCAGCCCGGTTAAGCCTGCAAGCGGCCCGAGATCACTAATCTGGTTACCGCCCAGCAGAAGGTAGGTTAAGTTGTACAAGCCCGAGAGCGGCTCCAGGTCACTAATCTTGTTGCCATTTAGCAACAACCTGTCCAGCTGGGCTAGCCCGGCCAACGGCTCAAGCTCGCTAATTACATTTGAACTGAGCGTAAGATTCTTTAAACCGCTTAAAGAAGACAGCGGTTCCAGGCAGCTGATCCGGTTGCCCCGCAAACTAAGGGTGTTTAAGCTCACCAGCCCCGATAACGGCGATAGATCTTCAACCCGGCTATTTTCAATATATAGCGTCTCCAAAGAAATGGCATATTCAAGCCCGGTTAAATCTTCAATGCCGCTTAGGCTGACATATAAATGATTAAACGACTCCATATCCGCCACGGTTAGATCACCGGTTAGTTTCCCCAGCTCATTGCGGATGGCCAGCTCCAGTTCTTCATCCGGGATATTCACCACTGCAGAATTTACTACCGTTTCAGCTCCGGTGATTTCAGCAGGCCTGCCTCCCGCATTAAAACCACCTTCCAACCCCGTCCCGGTCGCCTCACCCACGCCCGCACATAAAAGTAAGCCGCTACTAAAAAGAATTAAGCTTAGGAGGAATATAAGTTTCAAACTGCCCCACCCCAGATATGCCCACCTGCCCGTTTGCCGCACCTCCCGATCAAGAGCCCTGCCGGCCATCGCCATTACCTCCCCTTTTAACCTTTTATTTTCTGACCAGTTATGAAAATTTAGAATTCAAATTATAAAGTATATTTCGACCCTTAGCCGGTTAATCCTCCCGGGGCACTCAACTGACCATGATAATATGTTTGGAATGGTAATTATTTCAGAAGGGCACCTTTAAAGGGAATAATTGGAAGCCAGGAAGGGTTTAAAGATTCCCTAGCGGGCTTCGGGGAAGAAACGCAGAGACAGGGGTTAAAGTTTTTGGCTAACCCGGTGCCGGGCATTGTCTTGCCACCTTCAATTTTAGCAAAGGAATTTTTCCGC
>CAYXQO010000047.1:0-11288 GCA_964467475.1 uncultured Syntrophomonadaceae bacterium | reverse complement strand
AAGCGATCAGCCCCAGGTAAATCAAGCCCCAGATCGAAAACACGTAAGGCGCCGGAGTAATCAGTACCGGGTTCTCTGCAGAAAGCTGCTGCTGGGTCATGTCATTAAGCGGGAGAGCATTGGAAAGGAAATTCATCAATAAAACCACAACCAGGGCCCCGATATTAATATAAGCCCTGATATCGCTTCTAATCATTAAAATCACGCTCCTTGAAGCAGTATTGTAACGTTAGCGCATGCTATCCGAACATAACAGGCAAACTATCTTTTTTACCATTATACATTAACCGGCGCTCCCGGAAAACGTAAGGTGGCAAAATAATCATCTATAGTTTCCGCCCGCCGGATTAGCTGTACCGATCCATCTTCTTTAAGCAGGAGCTCGGACGAACGCAGTTTAGCATTATAGTTAAACCCCATCGCGTAACCGTGGGCCCCGGTATCGCAGATCACCACCAGGTCGCCGGGCTCTAATGCAGGCAAGTTGCGGTCTATGGCAAACTTATCGCTGTTTTCACAAAGCGATCCGGTTACATCATATTTATGATCAGCAGGTAAATCTTCCTTACCGGGCACGGTAATATGATGATAGGCGCCGTAGATAGCCGGCCGCATCAGGTGGGCCATGCAAGCATCGAGACCGGCATAATCCTTGTATTTCCTGGTCACATGGCGCACCCGGCTGATCAGGTAACCATATGGCCCGGTAATTAGACGGCCGCACTCAAACACGATATTTAGCGGGTCGAGCCCTGCCGGGGCGATAATCTTGCGGTAGAGTTTTTCCATTTCCGCTGAAACGTAGTTTAAATCCACGGCCCGGTCTTCCGGCCGGTAGGGGATCCCGATTCCCCCGCCCATGTTGATCAGCTCAACCCTGATGCCTGTTTCCTCCTTGAGCCTGGCAGCCAGGTCAAAAAGCATCCGGGCAGTTTCTATGAAATAGTGGTCGTCTAATTCATTGGAAGCGACCATGGTATGCAGGCCGAACCGGCGGGCGCCCTTGTCTTTTGCCAGTTTGTAAGCCTCGATAATTTGATCTCTGGGCACCCCGTACTTGGCTTCCCTGGGATCGCCAATTAAAACGTTGCCGCTGCGCAGGTCTCCCGGGTTATAGCGAAAAGAGATCATTTCCGGGATTCCGGCGCATTTTTCCAGGGCTTCTAAGTGCAAGAGGTCATCTAAATTAATCACCGCGCCCAGGCGGGATGCTTCGATAAATTCTTCCGGGGGAGTATCATTAGAGGTAAACATTATTTCTTCTCCGCTGAAGCCGGTTTTTTCAGAAAGAACCAGCTCCGGCAGCGAGCTGCAGTCAACCCCCATTCCCTCTTCCTTGAGGATTTTCAAAATAGCAGGGTTAGGACAGGCTTTGACGGCAAAATGGTTTTTGAAGTCGGGTGCCCAGGAAAAAGCGCGTTGAAAGCTGCGGGCGTTATCCCGGATCTGTTTTTCGTCATACAGGTGAAAAGGTGTGGGGTATCTTGCGGCAATCTTTTCTAGCTCCTCTTTAGCCAGGGGTATTTTTTTCTCGCTCATAGTTCCCTCCAGATTAATGCCCTTCGAGGCTGATCGAGCGGGGCAATTTGTTAACTGCAGCACAAATCTAAAACAGTCTCCTCACTAATAAGACGAAAAAAAGCCATTTTTTTTAGACAAGCCGGCACCAGTTTAGGAGGCAGGACAGCTGAGCATACAAGCTTATATTTGCAAACCTTCCTTAATGCTTGCCACCGCTTTTTTGATATCACCGCGGTGCCCGAAAGCGCTCAGCCTGAAATAGCCTTCACCCGATGGCCCGAACCCGGAGCCGGGGGTGCCGACCGCACCGGTCTCATGGAGCAGTTTATCAAAAAATTCCCAGGAAGAAAGTCCACCAGGGGTTTTAAGCCAGAGATAGGGAGCGTTCACCCCGCCGAATACGGTAAGCCCGAGGGAATTTAACCCTTCCCTGATGATCCGGGCATTTTCCATGTAAAAATCAATAAGCTCGCGGCATTCTGCCAGGCCTTTTTCCGACAGTACCGCCAGCCCCCCTTTTTGCGAAATGTTGGAAGCCCCGTTAAAGAAGGTGGTCTGGCGCCTGAACCAGAGGCGGTTGAGCTCGCCGGGTTCGCTGTCTTCAACCACCAGGGCTTGAGGCACGATTGACCAGCCCAGGCGCACCCCGGTAAACCCGGCAAACTTGGAAAAACTGTTTATTTCAATGGCGCATTCCCTGGCCCCTTCAACTTCGTAAATTGATCTGGGAAGCTCCGGATCGGAAATATATTCTGCATAAGCCGCATCAAAAATGATCACGGACCGGTTGGCCCTTGCGTAATCGACAAACTTTTTCAATTCACGGTGGCTCGCAACCGCTCCCGTAGGGTTGTTCGGGCTGCATAAGTAAATTAAACCGACCGGTTCATCGGGGGGGACAGGTATAAAATTATTTTCCTGGCTGCAGGGCATGTAAACAAAGCCCGAGTAGTTGCCTGCCTTAGAATCGTACTCCCCCGAGCGTCCGGCAATAACATTGGTATCCACGTAAACCGGGTAAGCCGGATCCTGGAACGCGACCCGGTTTTCGGTGCCAAAAATCGATTGGATGTTGCCGGCATCTGGCTTGGCCCCGTCACTGACAAATATTTCACCGGGGTCTAAAAAAACACCGCGGCGCTCGTAAAACCGGGCCAGGGCGGCACGTAATTCCTCTTCACCCTGCTCATCACCGTAGCCGGTGTAGGTTTCAGCAGAACCAAGGCGCTCAGCCCCTTCCCTGAGCCCTGCGACCACGGTGGGGGTAAGCGGTTCTGTAGTATTGCCGATGCCCAGACGGTGAACTACTGCCTGCGGGTTTTGCTCCTGGAAGAGGCGGACGCGCCTGCCGATTTCCGGAAAGAGATAACCTGCCTTTAACTTGCGGTAATTTGCGTTGATTTTTGCCATTGATGATCTCACCTGCTCTGTTAATAAAATAAGTTAACTGTTCGGCTTGCCTGAAAACAGCTCGCCAAGACCTGAGCCATGGAGGGCCAATGCTACAGTTTAGCCAAAGCGGAAACCGCTTCCCGGATCACGGCGTAATTTTCTTCACTGGAAACCGTGCACATAGGCAGACGGAAAACTTCCTGGCACCAGCCTTTCATGGCCATAGCCGTTTTAATCGGGATCGGGTTGGTTTCTACAAAACAAGCTTTAAAGAAAGGCATTAACTCTTCTTCGAGCTCCCGGGCCCTGGCCAAATCTCCATTGAGAGCGCTGTGGACCATTTCTTTCATCCGGTGGGGAATTAAATTGGCCGCCACCGAAACAACACCGTTGCCGCCCGCTTCAATTAAATCCACGGTCATGGTGTCTTCCCCGCATAAAAGATAAAACTGCTCATGGCGCAGGCCGATCAGACTTTTAATCTGTTCCAGGTCGCCGGAGGCTTCCTTGACCCCGACGATATTATCATGCTCGCTCATCAGTCGGTGCAGGGTCTCATTTTCCAGGTTAACCCCGCTGCGGCCCTTGATGTTATAAGGGATACAGGGGATGGAAACCGATTCTGCAATCGCCTTGAAGTGATGGTAAAGACCTTTTTGCGTCGGTTTCACGTAGTAGGGGTTGACCAAAAGAACAGCGTCGACTCCCGACTGCTCGGCATGTTGGGATAGCTGGATCGCCTCTTGGGTAGCATTGCTGCCCGTGCCTGCGATAACCGGCACCCGCCCGTCAGCATACTGCACGGTCAGGGCAATAACCCGGTCATGCTCGTCGTGCGAAAGTGTGGAGCTTTCCCCGGTAGTCCCGCAGGGCACCAACCCGTCTATGCCTGATTCAATTTGGTACTCGACCAGCCTTTTAAACGCCCCGATATCAACCGCGCCGGTTGAAGTAAAAGGGGTTATTAAGGCGGTGTGCACGCCTCTAAAAATGTTTTCCATGAACCATCACTCCCTGTTGTTATTCACCTTTAATAATAGACTGCATCATATCATCAATATTAAAAAGGCCTTTGCGGCCACGGATCCATTCTGCGGCCATAACCGCTCCCCGGGCAAAACCGGTCCGGTTCCTGGCGCAATGTTCCAGCATAATTGAGTCTACCTCGCTGTCGAAAATCACCTGGTGAGTCCCCGGGATCGATCCTCCCCGGCTTGAAGACACATGCAGTTCGTTATCTTTAATCCTGCCCCGGGGGAACCCGCTTAGGGGGGCACCCTTGTTGTCCAATTGATCCACCAGGATATCAGCAATCATCTGGGCCGTGCCCGAGGGACTGTCCGCTTTCTGGCGGTGATGAAATTCATGGACCAAAGGATCGTACTCGGGGAAACGATTGATCAGGTTTCCCGCCATTTTTACCAGCTGGAAGAAAAGATTAACCCCCAGGGAAAAGTTCCCCGACCAGATCAACCCGATTCCGCTGTCCTTGACTACCCGGGCCACCTCTTCCATATGAGTATACCAACCGGTAGTGCCAATTACCGCCGGTACTTTAAGCCTGCCGTATTTCTTGATATTTTCCGGGACCGTCTCCGGGGTAGTGAAATCAATTATAACATCAAGGGGCAATGATGTGGAAGATAATTTCCGGTGCGTCACATCCGGGTCGTCGCTTGCGGGATCTATAACCACCGGCACCTCATGCCCCCTGGTCATGGCCAGTTCCCTGATCAAGCGTCCCATCTTACCGTAACCGGCAATGCCAATTTTCATCTCTGTTCAGCTCCTTTGAACATATATGATTCGATGTCAATTAAAATTTTCCTTTTAAAAGACGATCACTGATTGCATTTCTTAAGAGCAAATCTTTTACAAAGTTGACTGCCGGCACCATATATCGCTATAATGAGCGCAGCATATAAACCAGCGAGGTGAATAAATGAGCCCGGACAAACAGGAAAGTGAGTTTCATGGACTCGACAATGAAGCAAACGAGGAGCAAAGAAACCAGGCCATGCGGGATCTGTGCAGCAAATACAGGGAAATATTAAAAGAACGCGATCCCCAGGAAGTAGCCCGTTTAGCTGCCATGAGCATAACCCATGGGCCGGACGGGAACCCGGTTCTCTGCGGGGAACATTTCCTCGAAACATATTATATCAGCTGGCCGGAGCTTGCTGTGACCAGCGGCAGCGGCAAAACGATTTCTTTGCAAAAAGAAGCCCTGTGGCTCCACTACTTAGACCGGGCAGACGGAGAACCATTGACCAGGCGCTGGGTTAACCTGAGCGAAATCGGCGGCCTTTTCTACCAGCAAGCTTTCCAGGGTTACTGCGGCGATGAACTTGCGGCAGCCTGGGGCTCAAACTTAGAAGGGTTAAGACATAAGTGCCGGGAAACTGGCGGATGGGAATTGCCCGGCCCCGGCGACCTTGCCTTTGAATGGCGTATCCTGCCCCGTCTACCGGCTTGCCTTTGTTACCGCCTGCCTGGAAACGGCGACGCAGCCTGGGCCACCATGTTGTTTGACGCCGCAGCCGGGCACTATGTAGCAGCCGACGTAGCAGCAATCACGGGCAAAGAGCTGGCCGAGCGCTTAAAACCCGGTTCATGAGGGAAGCAGGGGGACGGGGGTATTGCTTCCTAAGGGCAACCTGAGCGAAAGCCTGCGGCTTAACTAAAACAGCTATTGCCCTTAGATGAGCCGTCACCAGCCCAAAA
The DNA here is from genome assembly GCA_964467475.1 of uncultured Syntrophomonadaceae bacterium. GTDB lineage: Bacteria > Bacillota > Dethiobacteria > DTU022 > DTU022 > B1SED10-74M. Next base: position 5,651 of record CAYXQO010000047.1, on the reverse strand, counting down.
GCAACACCGCTTAACAGAAACATACGATATATCTATAGTTAGGTTGATTAAGCAATGCAGATCAGGCAGTACCATTCTCAACAGGGTGATCATTTCTACAGCACCCCTCTTAACTGGGTCTTATTTTTCGGATCCGTCTTTTTCTTTGTAGCCAACCTCTTTGCCGCTATCTCTATCTTTCCCGGTTACAGCCTGGCCATTGGGGCAAGTCCTTTTTTGGCCGGTTTGCAAAATACCACTTTTGGAGTCGCAGCAGTAATCTTGCGCTTATTCCTCGGCCCGGTCATGGATAAAAGGGGGCCCCACCCGCTGATGCTGGCCGGGGCTTTTACTTTTGCCACTACACCATTGCTTTTACTTTTAAGCCCCTCTTATGAAATGCTGTTGGCTGCCAGGGTTTATCAATCCGTGGGTTTGGCCGTGTACCTACCCGGGGTTTCAACTTTAGCCGCTGAAATGGCCCCTGAAGGCAAAATCGGCACTTACCTGGGCGCCTCCCGGATATTTATTAACCTGGGGCTTTTGGCCGGGCCTTCCGGTGCCCTCTTAATTGTCGACCATTTCGGGTACACCAACTGGTTCCTGGTCAGCGCCCTGACCAGTGCCTTTTCCCTGGCCTTGCTGGCTGCAGTGAAAACCCCCGTGGTTAAAGCCAGGGCAGAACAGGTAATTACCTCTTTTGGCCAAATCACCAGGGCACTGGCCGAAAAGCAGGTTTACCCGGTCATGGCCGGAATCGCCCTTTATTCTTTTACCTATAGCGGGGTGGTTTCCTTTGCGGCTGTCCACATAGAAACAGCCGCCCCGGGGATTGAGGCGGCTTACTTTTTTATCATACACGGTATTGCCGGCATTGCCGGCTGCCTGGGCGCAGGCGCATTGTCGGACCGTTTTGGCCGCGGGAATGTTGCCTGGCCCATCCTTGCAATCGTAGGCATCGGGGCAATCGCCTTTTCCTTTCTCCCCTTTTTGCCGGCTTTAATGGTTATCTGCGGAATAATCCTGGGCTTGGGCATCCAGGGGAGCTCCCTGGTATTTGCGGCCTGGCTGATTGATGTGAGCAAACCGGAACTGCGGGCTACCACCATGAGCCTGCAGGAAAATACTATCGACATATTCTTTGCATTAAGCGCCATGGTTTTTGGCGCCGCTGCCCAGGGCCCCGGCCTGGATACAGCTTTTCTCTTTTCCGGTATCATGATCATGGCGCTGATCCTGCCTTTAAGCAGGAAAACCACGACAATTATTGCCAGACAAAATCAGGAGTCAAAGGGAACCAGGTAAACCTGATCTTTTTCCTTACGGCCTTTTACCAGTTCACAGTGCCTTAAGATAGCGATCTGTTTATTTAACTCCTCCTCGGAGAGGTCGAACTCTTTGATCAACTCTTCCCGTGTAGCTTTGCTGTTTCTTTGTAAATATTCATAAATATTCTTTTGTATTTCCAGCAGGCCCTCGGTTCCTCTTTGCCCGGTGGCCTGACGATGTTTCTTGGCAAGCTGGGTAGCTGTGGGATCACAGGTTTTTGGCCGCTGCAAAGCTTCTATATAACAATCTTCACAGAGGTCTTGCCCATGGTGAGGATAAATATCATCACCTGCTATTTCTACCTGGCACCTTGCACATTTGACGGCCATGTAATAACACCTCCTTGCTTCGGCAAATATTTTTCTGCCAGTAATAGTTACATTCGTTAATAAACCAGGCAAGATCTAATCAAGCTTGCTTTTTCTTTTTGTTGCGCTGCAAGTAATCAACAACTGCCTGCCTGAGGGCAGCCACTCCTAAATTGGAGCAATGGACTTTTGCTTCAGGAAGGCCCTTTAGCATTTCTACCACTTCATCTTCAGTAATTGCCACCGCTTCATCGAGACGCTTGCCAGAGGCAATCTCGGTTAAGACGCTGGTGGTAGCTATAGAAGCCGGGCAACCGCATATTTCGAAGGCGATATCGCGGATGCGGTCCGCCCGAACCTTGATGTAAATCCTTACAAAATCTCCGCAGTCGGGATCGCCGATGGTGCCCATACCGTCGGCACCGGGAATTTGCCCGGCATTGCGGGGATTGGTAAAGTGATCGATAACCTGTGACGTGTACAACTGTCTCACCTCTAAACTTGGTTTAATTTCTTTTACATCAACTAGATCAACAGCAAAAACTCCAGGCTCACTTTTTCCTTACTGGTTCCCAACATTCATATTTTAGCATTTTAAACTTTGACCGGCAAAATTTGCCCTAAAGCTTTCCAGAAAAGGTACCCCCAGTTTTCCGGAATCGTTATGATTTAACAAAATAATCTTTGTTTATTAAAAGGAAGATCGTTCTTCTGTGGAGAATACTCTAGCGAAAAAATATACACTAACTAAGGAGGATTATTATATGAGCGTTATCGGTAATCATATTCAGTCTGCCGACTGGAAAGCGGAAAAACATGTTCCCGTGATTGAAGTGAAGGACCCGGCTAAAAAGGGAGAGGCTTTTACAGTTTCTTTAAGTGTGGGCGCAGAAATCCCCCATCCTCACACTACCGAACATCACATCCGTTACATCAAACTATTTTTCAAACCGGAAGGGGAAAAGTTCATTATCCACCTGGGAACCTACCAGTTCGAAGCACACGGCGAATCGGTAGAGGGCGCTAACGCGGGAAGCGCCAAATGCGAACCACAGGTAAATGCCACGGTTACCCTGGAAAAAACGGGTGAACTAATCGCTCTTAGTTACTGCAACATCCATGGCCTGTGGGATAACTCCAAGAAAGTAGAACTGCAATAAAAAAGCAGCACTGCTAGAATAGAAACACTTTATTGATAGTCCCTCTACAAGCCGGGGCGGGTAAGGTAATCCCCTCCGGCTTTTTTCCGGGGCAAGGCCTAAAAACAAACCTTATAGATCGTGCCCGCAATGGGCCGGCAACAATTTAAAATGCAACCCGGTTTCAATAGCAACAAAAAATGTAAAATAACAGAAAAGGGGGTTCTTCATGGGCTGGCTTGAAATAGGCATATTAGGAATGCTTGCCGGGGTAATCGGCACCGGCGCCGGAGGCCTGCTTTCAGTGGTCGTAAAAAAACCGACACCCCGCTTAACCGGGACCATCCTGGCCTTCGCTGCCGGGATCATGCTGGTAATCGTCTTTTTGGAATTAATCGAAGAAGCAATTGATTTTAGCGGATATAGTGCAGCTATTCTGGGCTTAACCCTGGGCATGCTGGTTCTGTATTTGATTGATACGTTCCTTCCACACCACCACAGTATTACTGTTGAACAAACCCACCTGGGCGGGCATCTCAAGAAAGGTACCATGCTGGCCCTTGGTATTGGCCTGCACAATTTCCCGGAAGGCATGGCTATCGGCACCGGTTTTATCGGATCCACCGAACTCGGCACCACCCTGGCCATTTTAATCGGGCTGCACAATATCCCGGAAGGAATGGCTGTTGCTGCACCGCTTAGCCAGGGCGGCTACAGCTACCGCAAAGTGTTCGCGATTACCGCCCTCACCGGTGTGCCCATGGGCCTGGGTGCTTTCCTCGGCGCCCTGATCGGGAGCATTTCTCCCCTGATATTGGGGATATCCATGGGTTTTGCTGCCGGGGCAATGCTTTACATCGTCTGTGATGAACTGATCCCGGACGCTTACGAGAGCGCCGGGGCCCACCTTTCCATTTTCGGCATTTTTATTGGGACAGTAGTGGGGATCTTGTTTATTGCCTGGCTGTAAATTTCATTGGCCAGGCGGTTCACATAATTCTACAGAATCACTTGACCAACCAGCAAATAATAGGTATGATTATCGTGAATAACAACAAGGGATGGTAACCTCATGAACAAACAAAAATATAAGCGCAGCAGGCAGAGAGAACATATCTTAAGCACCCTGCGAAATACTGACACACACCCGACCGCAAGTTGGATTTATGACCAATTAAAAAAGGAATTCAAAAACCTGAGCATGGGTACGGTTTACCGAAACATCAACATTTTAATGGAACAAAACCTGATTACAAAAATTGAAGCAGGCAGCAGTTTCGATCGCTTCGATGCCAACATTGATCCACACTATCATTTCATCTGCCGGGATTGCGGTTCCGTTCACGACATTGATCAACCGGTTATGAATGAACTTGTTCAAAATGTAAATGCCTCGACGGAACATGAAGTGGAAGAACACCGGATTACTTTTTACGGCCGCTGTAAATCCTGTGCGCAAGAAACATATTCCAGTTAACTAGAAGTCCCGGGTGAAGAAAATTGTCTGCTATCGAGACCATAACCGAATACCTGAAAAATTATAGCTTGCAAGAAGAAGAACAGGTATCCTTGTTCGCATCTACAGAAAATATTACCCTGGTCGATAAACTGAGCCCGGGGGGAATTCCCGTCACTTTTTTTATCAACGAATTCTGGACTGCCCGCCAGAGGCAGTCCTCTTCTATTCACGAGATCTCTTACCGGGCATGCTTTAAACCACAGCTACCCCGTTTTTTTATCGAACTGCTCACCGGCCCAGGCGATATAGTCTACGACCCCTTTGCCGGCAGGGGAACTACTCCCGTTGAGGCTGCATTATTAGGGCGCCGTGTGGTATCTAACGATATTAATCCTTTGAGCAGAATCATGGCCGAACCAAGATTGTCAATTCCTACACCGGAAGAAGTAAAAAGCCGTCTTGCCGAAATATCTTTCCAGGATCCACTAAAGCGCGAGCGCGATTTGTCCATGTTTTACCACCCCAAAACTGAAGAGGAACTGCTCTCGCTAAAAAAATACTTAAAGAATCGAAAGGAAAGCGGCAGAGAAGATAAAATTGATCGCTGGATCAGGATGGTAGCCACCAACCGTCTCTCCGGTCATTCCAGGGGGTTTTTTTCTGTATACACAATGCCGCCAAACCAGGCTGTTTCAGCTGAACGCCAGGTGATCATCAACCGCAAACGCAACCAAAAACCCGATTACCGCAATGTGGGAGAACTTATCTCAAAGAAAAGCAAAAAACTTTTGCGTAACTTGTCTGCCGAACAGCTTAAGTCCCTCAGCCGGGCAGCAAAAACAGCCGTTTTCCTTGAAAAAGACGCCTCCCGGACTGAAGAAATCAGCGATGAAAGCGTGGCTTTAACGGTAACTTCCCCGCCGTTCCTTGATGTAGTGCAATATTCCGGCGACAACTGGCTGCGTGCCTGGTTTAACGATATTGATATGAAAAGCGTAGAAGAGCGCTTAACCATGGCCTCCAGGCTGGAGGACTGGTCTGCCGTAATGGGCAAGGTATTCACAGAGCTTTACCGAATTACCAGGCCAGGTGGTTGGGTCGCCTTTGAAGTCGGTGAAGTAAAAGGGGGACGGGTAAATTTAGAAGAAGTTGTGATTCCCTTAGGCGTTGCAAGCGGTTTCACCTGCGCGGGGGTAATTATCAACCGCCAGGAATTTACCAAGACCTCTAATATTTGGGGAGTAAAAAACAATAAAGCCGGGACCAACAGCAACCGGATCGTCTTATTCTGCAAAACGTAAAAACGCAAATTTGCCTGGTGAAAAGTTTGCCCGGGAATAACCCGGGCTTTTATTGATATAAGTGAGGGCAAAGCAATAACCGATTAAATAATTTTAAAGCGGCTTTTTTATATTATCCGTGCCGGAAGTGTATTCA